>JACSRX010000097.1 GCA_014879535.1 Chthoniobacterales bacterium | reverse complement strand
CTGGCCGAGGCCTCGCCGCGCGCCGAGATCAGGTCCATCACCGCTTCCGCCTGGGTGAGGTCCATCTTGCCGTTCAAAAATGCCCTGTGTGTGAACTCGCCCGGCTCGGCCGGACGCGCCCCCGCGTCGATGACGGCGCGCAGCACGGACTGCGCCACCACCACGCCGCCGTGGCCGCTGATCTCCACGACATCCTCCCCGGTGTAGCTGCGGGGCGAACGGAACACGCTCAGCAGCACCTCGTCCAGCACGCTGCCGCCCCTCTCGATCCGTCCGTGCATCACACGGCCGGAAGGAACCCCGGAGGCCGGGCGGCGTCCGCGGAAAACACGGTCTGCCACCGCAAGTGCCCCCGGTCCGCTGACCCTCACCACCGCCACCGCCCCGGCCCCGAAAGGCGTGGCCAGGGCGGCAATCGTGTCGCCCCGGACCATCAGCCGACCGCGGCCAGCGTGCCGCGGTCCACCGCGCCCTCGCGGTCGAGTTCCCGCAGCACGCCGATGAACACCTCGTTCTGCGGCATCGTTCCGACCGACACACGAATCCACCCCGGCAGACCGTAGCTGCCCATGGCGCGGACGATGATCCCGCGCCGCAGAAGGGCCTCGAAAACCTTTTTGCCGTCCCCGACACGCACAAGCACGAAGTTGGCATGGCTCGGCACGAACTCGAGGTCCATGTCGAGAAACTGCGCCTGCAGGAAATTGCGCCCCTCGTGCGTCACCCGCCGCGTCTGCTCCAGGTGCGCGGTGTCGCGCAGCCCGGCCAGCGCCCCCGCCTGCGCGATGCCGTTGGCATTGAACGGCTGGCGCGTCTTCTGGAGCACCTCGACGATCTCCGGGGCCGCCAATCCGTAGCCGATGCGCAGGTTCGCCAAGCCCTGGATCTTCGAGAAGGTGCGCAAGACCACGACGTTCCGCCCGGCCCGCACGTATTTCAGCACATCCGGCGGCTCGTCGAGGAACTCGTAATAGGCCTCGTCGAAAACCACCATGACATGCCCGGGCACGCGCTCCATGAAGCGGTCGATCGCATCCTGGAACACCATGGTGCCCGTCGGATTGTTCGGATTCGCGAGGAAGACCTCCTTGGTCCGCGGCGTGATCGCCGCCAGCATCGCATCCAGATCGGCCACGAACCCCGGATCGGGCACCTCGACCATCCTCGCGCCGAACAACTGCGCCATCAGGCGGTAAACCGCGAACGAATGCTTCGCCGCCACGACTTCGTCGCCCGGCTGGAGGTAGGCATGCCCGAGGAATTCGATGATCTCGTTCGATCCGTTGCCGAGGATCACGTTCGCCATCGAAAGGCCCACATGCTCCGCGATCGCCTCCCGCAGATAATATCCGCCGCCATCCGGGTAGAAATGCGCCCTCTCGATCGTGTCGATCATCGCCTGGCGCGCCTTGGGCGACGGCCCCAGCGGATTCTCGTTCGAGGCCAGCTTGATGATCTTGTCCGGGGCAATCCCCAATTCGCGCGCCAGATCCTCGACCGGCTTGCCCGGTTCATAGGACACCAGATCGCGCAGTTGCGGGTTCGCGTATTTCCACATGCAAGGATCTATAGCCGCCGGAATCCGGGTTTGCGAGAGCTTCGGCGGGGAAGCATCCTGCATCCATGCGCATCGCCGTCATTGCGGACACCCACGGCCGCCTTCCGCCGGGCCTCCTCGCCACACTGTCCGGAGCCGATGAAATCTGGCACCTCGGGGACATCTGCTCCGCAGGAATCCTCAACGAACTCCGCAGTCTCGGTGTGCCCCTCCACGCAGTCCGCGGCCTGTCTCTTATACACATCT
>JACSRX010000078.1 GCA_014879535.1 Chthoniobacterales bacterium | reverse complement strand
CCCGTGGGGGCGGCGGGGGTGCAGAAGGTGTTTCTCGCGCTGGCACGCGAGTTCGTCCGTTGCGGGCACGAGGTGACGATCTTCGCCCGCTCATGGCCCGGGCAGGCCGATGACGAGGTCTTGGACGGAATCCACGTCGTGCGATGGGGTGGCTATGCGCAGGGATTGAACATCTGGTCCGATCTCGCCAAAGATTTCATGTATGCAGCGCGCGCATGCCGCCGCGTGCCTCCGGCGGACATTGTCGTCACCAATGACTTCTGGCTGCCATTCATGATGCAGTTCGGTGGCGGCATGCGCGGCAAGCTCGTGGTGGCGGCGCACCGGTTTCCAAAGCGTCAATACCGCCTTTACAGGCATGCAGATGCCGTGGTTGCCGTCTCGCGACCTGTGGCGAATGCCATCAAGGTCCAGGAACCCGCGCTGGCCGGGCGTGTCTTCACGATCAACAACCCGGTCGATACCGGGATGTTCCACGGCATCCCGCGCAAGCCTGGGGACAAAGTCGTGGTGGGGATCCTCGGGAGGATCCATCCCGAGAAGGGAGTGCATCTCCTGTTGGAGGGCACGGAGCGCTTGGTGAGGCAGGGGTGTCCGGTGCGGGTGAAAGTCGCCGGACCTTGGGAGCAAAGCCAAGGCGGCGGAGGCGAGCGATACTGGCGCACGATCCGGCAGATGGCGGAAGGACTCCCGGTGGAGATTGAGGGGCCGTTGAAGGCCGGGGAGTTGCCCGGATTCTACCAGTCGCTGGACATCTTCTGCCTGCCTTCGCTCGCGGATTTCGGAGAGGCCATGCCGGTCGCCCCTTTGGAAGCGATGGCTTGCGGTGTCGTCCCGGTGGTTTCCAATATCGAAGCGTTCATGGAATACATGGATGCCGACGTCAACGGCATCGTATTCGACCATCATGCAGCGGATCCCTCCGGGGAACTTGCCGCCGCCCTTGGCAGGTTGATCGGCGATGCGGAAGCGCGGACGGCGATGTCGGCGGCGGCCCGGACGACAGCAGAACGATTCTCGGCTTCCGCGGTGGCTGCGGAGTATCTTGAGGTCTTCGAAAGGCTGTAGCCTGGGCGATCATCAGGACATCCCATGGATATTCACGAAAACAGGGCGGCACATAAATGGACGCGGCGCGAGTTGGCGGGCCGGGTGCTGTGGGCTGCCTGCCGTCCACTGTTCCGCTGGAGTCCCCGTCTGTGCTGGGGTTGGCGGAGGTTCCTGCTGCGCCTGTTCGGCGCGGAGGTTGCCCCGCATGTCCACATCCATCCCTCCGCCGTGGTGTTCATTCCGTGGAATTTGAGGATCGGCGAGTGTTCGTCGGTCGGATTCGGCGCGTTGCTCTACAACTTGGGGCAGCTCACGATCGGCGAGAAGGTCACGATCTCGCAACGGGCGCATCTGTGCGGCGGAACGCATGATTTCCGGGATGAGGCCATGCCGTTGATCAAGGCCCCGGTGACCATCGGGGACGGAGTGTGGATTTGCGCCGATGCCTATGTGGGGCCGGGGATCACGGTCGGCCAGCGATCCGTGGTCGGGGCCCGTGCGGTGGTGACCAAAGACGTGCCCCGGGGGGCGGTCGTTGCGGGCAACCCCGCACGCGTTGTCGGTGCAAGGTGAACAAATCGAAAGCCCGGATGTTTTCCGTCCTGATTCTCACCAAAGACGAGGAGTCCAACATCAGGGACTGCCTTGATTCCGTGTCGTGGTGCGACGATGTGGTGGTTCTGGATTCGTTCAGCACCGACCGGACCTGCGAGATCGCCCGGGAGAGCGGGGCGAGGGTGTTCCAGAGGGCATTCGACGATTTCGGGGCGCAGCGCAATTTCGCCCTCGACCACGTCGGGTTCAAAAACCCGTGGGTTTTTCATCTCGATGCCGACGAGCGTTTCAATCCCGCCCTGCGGGTCGAGTGCGGGGAGGCCATCGCCTCCGGGGAACACAGCGCCTATTTCGTCGCCAACCGGCTGATTTTCATGGGGCGCTGGATCCGGCACAGCTCGCAGTATCCTTATCCGCAGGTGCGCTTGGTCAAGATCGGGGAGGCGAGGTTTGCAAAGTCGGGGCACGGGCAGCGGGAGGATGCTGCGTTGCGCGGCACGGGATATCTCCGGACGCCCTACGACCATTTCAATTTCAGCAAGGGGATTTCCGATTGGGTTGACCGCCACAACCGCTACTCAAGCGAGGAGGCGGCCGAAGTGGCGGCCCTGCGCGAAGAACGGCTTGCTCCGGGAGAGATGTTTGCGGCCGATCCGCTGATGCGGAAGCGCGCCCGCAAGCGGCTGCATGCGCGGCTGCCAGTCCGTTGGTTCTGCAAATTCGCCTATCTGTATGTTTGGAAAGGGGGATTCCGCGACGGGTATCCCGGATTCGCCTATTGCATGCTGAACGGCTATTACGATTTTCTGATCAGTGCAAAAATCAGGGAACGTGCGGCATCATCCACCTCCCGCAATTCCGCGTAGCAGGTCGGCACGAAGTCCCAATCGCCAGAAGTCATGAACAAACCTGTCTATGTGTTTGTGAACCGGGTGTATCCTCCGGCGGGCGGCGCGACCGGTGAGTTGCTTCGGGAAATGGCCGAGGGTCTGGTGGCGGACGGCGCCCGGGTGGTGGTGGTCACCGGTTCGGCCGGAGAGCGCCCGGGCAAGCTGCAGCGCGAGACGGTCAACGGCGTCGAGGTCGTCCGCGTATGGAGCCCCCCTCTGCGGAGATCCTCGCACTGGAAGCGGGCATTGGATTACGCCGTGCTTTACCCGCAGTTCGCATGGCACGTGGCGCGTTTGGGAAGCGTGGAGGCGGTGGTCTCCATGACGGATCCGCCGATGCAGATGATCCTGGCGCCTTGGGCCGGCATGCGGGCGTGGAGGAAGATCCACTGGGCGCAGGATGTCTATCCCGATCTGGCGGTGAAGCTTGGGGTGATTCCGGAAGGCAGCCTGCTTGCGAAGCTCCTGGCGTATTTTGCAAACCACGCCCTGCGCAGCCATGATGATGTTGTCGTGCCCGGACGGTGCATGCGGGAGGCGCTGATCAGCCGTGGAATCAGCGCCCGCCGTCTTGAAGTCATTCCGAACTGGAGCGCGATCAAGGCGGCGTCCGCCGACGAGGTATCCGCCATGCGCCGGCGTCACGGCTGGGGCGAGGAGTTTGTCGTGCTGTATTCGGGGAATCTCGGATTGGCCCACGACTTTGACACGGTGGCTGATGCCGTCCGGCACTGCGAGGGGGCGCGCATCCGTTTTGTGATTGCGGGCGAAGGCCCGCGTCTCGACCAGTTGCGTGAAGCCATGGCCGGCTTCCCGCGTGTGACATTTCTCCCGCCGCAGCCCAAGCAGGATCTGGCGGCATTTCTCGGGGCGCCCGACATCCATCTGGTGACGGTGGGGAAGGGGCTCTCCGGGTTGGTGGTTCCGAGCAAGACCTACGGCATTCTGGCGGCAGGGCGGCCGATCATTTACGTCGGAGGCCCCACGGACGAGGTGGCGCGTGTCATCACGGAGGCCGGGGCGGGAATTGTCGTCAAAAACGGAGATGGAGCCGGTCTGGCCAAGGTCCTCCGCGAACTGGCAGGGAGTGGTTCCCGGGTGGATCGCATGGCGGCAGGGGCTCAGGAAGCATCCCGAGATTTCACCTTGGCCAAGGCGATGGCAAAGTGGCGGGGATTGTTCCAATGACATCATGAGGGATCCATGAAAATCTTCATAAGTGGTGTTTGCGGCTTTGTGGGTTCGGAGCTGGCACTCGGCCTCCGGGAGGCCGGACACGAGGTGTGCGGATGCGACAACTTCAGCCGTCCGGGCAGCGAGTTGAACAAGCCGCGCATCGAATCCGCAGGGGTGGATTTTTCCCACGGTGATGTCCGGCGAGAGGAGGCGTTGGAGCGTTTCCGCGGGATCGATTGGGTGATTGATGCCGCTGCGAATCCCAGCGTGCTGGCCGGTGTGGACGGCAGAACGAGCAGTCGCGAGCTCCTCGAGCACAACTTGTGGGGGACGGTCAACCTCCTCGAGTTGTGCAAGCGCGAGTCGGCGGGCATGGTTCTGCTCAGCACAAGCCGCGTCTATTCCATCGGGGCCCTGTGTTCGCTTCCTGTGAAGGTGAGTGACGGGGCGTTTGTTCTGGATGAGCGGGGGGACGCTGCGGGGCCCCGAGGGGTGACCGAGGAATTCTCCACGGACGCGCCGGTTTCTCTCTACGGGGCGAGCAAGCTGGCGAGCGAGCAGATCGCCTTGGAATACGGTTCGACTTTCGGCTTTCCCGTTTGGGTCAACCGCTGCGGAGTGATGTCGGGAGCGGGGCAGTTCGGGAGACCGGATCAGGGAATTTTCAGTTTTTGGATCCACAGCTGGGCACGCAGGGCGCCTTTGAAATACATCGGATTCGGAGGCACCGGGCATCAGGTGCGCGATTGTCTTCATCCGCGGGATCTGCTCGGACTGGTGGTTCTGCAGATTGGACGAGCAGGGGCTTCCCGGGATGGCCGCGCGAAACCGAGGGTCGTGAACGTCGGCGGGGGAGCGGATTCCGCGATGTCGCTGCGCCAATTGTCGGAATGGTGCGAGAAGGAATTCGGCCCCGGCACGGTTGCAGCGGACCTGACACCGCGTCCGTTTGATCTTCCCTGGGTGGTTCTCGATGCGTCCAAGGCGGAGGATGTCTGGGGCTGGAGGCCGGGGATATCCACGGCTCGGATTTGTGCCGAGATTGCAGAGCATGCGCGGGAACATCCCGAGTGGCTGCGGATCAGCGCGGGTTGAACGTCTGATGGTCTTGAGCGGAACCGCAGAATCTTTGCGGCCTTGGCGGCAGCCGTTGTGGTTGTTGGTCGCAGGCTACTGGCTCTGGCTCGTATGGGCTTGTGCCGGGGAATGGCTCGGGTCGGAGGACTACAGTTACGGTTGGTTCGTGCCGCCGCTGGCGCTGTATTTTCTGTGGAAGCGGATGGAGGGTTCCCCCGGTGCGGTGCAGCCAAGTGGAGCCCGTGGGTGCGGCTTCGCATGGGCGGTGATCATTGTGTCATTGCTCGTGATCATGCCCTTGGAGGTTGTGCGCCAGACGCCGATCCATTGGAGACCCAACCTGTGGGCCGTTGGAGTGCTGGCTGCGTCCAACACCATGGCCGTGGCATGGCTGACCGGCGGTCGAAGCGGGCTGAAGTTGATCTGGTTCCCGGCGCTTTTCATGTTGCTCGGGATTCCGTGGCCGACTTTTGCGGAGAACATGGTCTCGTTTCCGCTGATGCAACTTGTCGCCCGGTGGGCTGTTGTGTTGCTTCATATCGCCGGCCACCCCGCGACGGCATCCGGCACCACGATCGCACTGGCAAACTGCACGGTTGGCGTCGAGGAGGCCTGCAGCGGTCTGCGCTCCCTTCAGACGGCGCTGATGGTCGGTGTGGCGGCGGGCGAACTGGTGCGGTTGACAGCGGTGTGGCGTGTGGCGTTGCTGGCCGTGGCCTTTGTCATGGCCGTTGCAGGCAATCAGGCGAGGGTCCTGCTGCTCGCGTTGGTTGGGGCATCCGGAGGTTCGGCCGCGGTGGATCGCTTTCATGACACAGCGGGGTATGTGGTTTTGGCAATTCTGCTCGGAGGAGTCGGCATCGCTGCCGCGTTCGGCAGGCGGTGGCAGCGAGGTGCGGGTTCTGCAGATTCCAACTCGGACGGGGGGCCATCCGCCCAGGCTGGACGTTCACCTGTGGAATGGAGGGGGCATGTTGCGGGTTGGTCAGTTTTTGCCTTGGCTTGCGCCGCGATGCTGGGAGCCCATGCATGGTTCTGGATGAGGGAACATTTCGCTGAAAAGCCAGCGCCGGCACTTTTGCAGCCGGCAAAAACCGGTGGGTTTGCCGTCGATGCTGATGTGCCCCCGACAATTCTGAGTGTCCTGCAGCCCGATGAATACAGCTACATCCGGGAGACATCGGGGCGTGGCGTCCCCAAAGTGATCGGTTACCACTTCTACTGGAAGCCGAGAGCAGGCAATGCAAACCAGCTTTATCACCGCCCGGACCGGTGCATGCCCGGCGCCGGGTGGCGCATTGACGGGGAGGTGACGAGGGAGACAATCCGCCTGGGGGGGCGGGATTTTGTATTCAACCGGTTTCCCCTCCGCGGTCCGGGAGGCAGTGCCCTGCTGCTTTGGGGTGCGTTCCTGAATGGCGAGCCCGTGGAGATATCTTTCAACACCGATGTGTATCTCGGCACGGCCAACCTCTGGCACTTCGTCCGCACCGGAACTCGTGTGCACAGCTATGAGGTGGCTGCTTTCGTGATGCCCTACATGCAGGGGAACTGTCCGACCCACGCGGAAATCGAGGCTTTTGCATCAAAGGCATTCGCTGCGACGCAGGGTGAGGAGGATTGAAAGGCCATGCACTTGGATGAAGTCACTGTCCGGCTCGCTCATCTGGACGAAGAACGGGTCTGGGGCGCATTCTTGAACGATGACGAGAGAATGCTCGCCGAAACCGCGGTAAATCCCACGGTGCGGATCCGGCACGTCGTCGCCCGCGGCTTGCGCCGGAAGCTTCTCTCCGATCTGACCGGCCGCCCCGCGGATGCCTTGGTTTTTGTCGGGGGCGAGGGAAGCAAGCCGCGGCTCAGGATGGCGGGAGAGCTCGACTTCAACACGTCGCATGCCGGTGATTATGTCGTCGTGGCGGCAGGCACGGGGGGGGTCGGGATTGATCTGGAGCAGATCCGGGAGGTGAGGGAGATGGAGGGAATTGTCCGGCGCTATTTCCACCCCGACGAAGTTGCGGCATGGACGGCCCTCGAGTCCGCAGCGCGCATGGTGGGCTTTTTCATTCTCTGGTGCGCCCGCGAGGCGGCCATGAAGTGCTTCGGAATCGGACTGGCCCGCGGGATTGCATTGACGCGCATTGACCCCGCGATTTTGACCGAAGCGGAGGCTGAAGCAACAGTGGATGGCGCAGAACTGCGGGTGCGCGTGATGGATGCCCCCCGGGGATACGTGATGGTTCTGGCCCGGGGCTGAGCGGTGGAAAGGTGTTCCCCGCGACCGAAGGCGGAGCTTCGGCCTGATGGGAGGGGACTCTTCCCTCAAAAGCAACGCCGCCGGGTGGATGCCCGGCGGCGTGCTTGGTTTTTGCGGGATTACAGTGAGAAACGCCCTATTTGATGAACAGCATCTCCTGGTAGGTCGGCAGCGGCCAGATGTCGTCAGGCAGGAGGCCTTCCAATTCATCCACAGTGGCGCGCACTTTCGCCATCGCGGGCAGCACCTTGAAGGTCCAGTCGCCAACCTCGTGGGCGGACCCATGGACCGATTGCAGCATGGCAATGTCGCTTTCGAGCTGTGACACGAGGGCCGCAACCTTTTCAAGGGTGGCCGTGCTGGTGGCGACGCCGGCGGCTTTCATTTTCGCAACACCCTCGGCGAGGCTTGCCGCATAGGAGGCTGCCAGCGGGAAGATCTTCGTCTGGGCGATTTCCGCGACGAGTTTGGCCTCCACGTTGACATGCTTCTCGTATTGTTCGCAGAGGATGACGTAGCGGCTCTTGAGTTCGGTCTCGGAAAGGACACCGTATTTCTCGAAAACCTCGATCACCTCGGGGGCGATGAGGGCCGGCAGCGCATCCGCCGCGGTCTTGAGATTGGCCAGCCCGCGCTCGGCCGCCTCGGCGTGCCACTCCTCGGAATACCCGTTGCCGTTGAAGATCACGCGCCCATGCTTGTCCATGATCTCCTTGAGCACGGCCTGGATGGCCTTGTTGAGGTCTGCCGCACCTTCCAGCTTGCCTGCGACGTAGTCGAGGGAGTCGGCGAGGATGGTGTTCATCGCAGTGAGCGGGCCGGCGATGGACATGTTCGAGCCGACCGCGCGGAATTCGAAGCGGTTGCCGGTGAAGGCGAAGGGCGACGTGCGGTTGCGGTCGCCCGCGTCCTTCGGAAGCTCAGGAAGCGTATCGACGCCGATTTGCAGCGTGCCCCTCTGTTTCGAGGTGGTGGCCCCTCCGGCTTTGATCTGCTCGAACACATCGGCCAACTGGTCGCCGAGGTAGATCGAAATGATGGCCGGGGGCGCCTCGTTGGCGCCCAGACGGTGGTCGTTGCCAGCCGACGCAATGGTGGCGCGCAGGAGCGAGGCGAACTTGTCCACGGCACGGATCACGGCACCCGCGAAAACGAGGAACTGCGCGTTCTCGTGGGGGGTGTCGCCCGGATCAAGCAAGTTGCCTTGCGTGGGGCTGCCGAGGGACCAGTTGACGTGTTTGCCAGAACCGTTGATGCCGGCAAAAGGCTTTTCATGCAAAAGGCAGACGAGACCGTGGTTGTCAGCGGTCTTTTTCAGCACGGTCATCACCATCTGCTGGTGGTCGGATGCCAAGTTGGCCGACTCAAAAAGCGGCGCAATCTCGAACTGGCCGGGTGCCACCTCGTTGTGGCGGGTCTTGGCGGGGATGCCGAGTTTGAAGAGTTCGCGATCAACCTCATACATGAAAGCCATCACCCGTTCGGGGATGATGCCGAAGTAGTGATCCTCGAACTCCTGTCCCTTGGGGGCCGCCGCACCGAAGAGCGATCGGCCGGCCGAGAGAAGGTCGGGCCGGGCGTAGTAGAACATCTTGTCCACGAGGAAATACTCCTGTTCGGGGCCCGCCGTGGCGGTGACGCGGGCAATATCCTTGTGCCCGAAGATTTTCAGGATCCGGCGCGCCTGCTTGTCGAGCGCCTGCATCGACTTGAGGAGCGGGGTTTTGGTGTCCAATGCCTCGCCTGTCCACGAGACGAACGAGGTGGGGATGCAGAGCGTGGTGCCGTTGGCGTTTTCGACAATATAGGCGGGACTGGTGACATCCCAAGCCGTGTAACCACGGGCGGTGTGGGTGGCGCGGATGCCGCCGGAAGGGAACGAGGAGGCGTCGGGTTCGCCTTGGATGAGGGTTTTGCCCTTGAATTTCGAAATCGTGGTGCGGCCGTCCTTGCCGGGATCGTAGAACGAGTCGTGCTTTTCCGCAGTTGCGCCGGTCAGCGGATAGAAAACGTGGGCGAAGTGGGTGGCGCCGCGGCTGACAGCCCAATTTTTCATGGCCTCGGCGACTTCATCGGCCATGCCCTCAGGAAGTTTGCTGCCCTCGAGGATGGTCTGTTCGATGGACTTGTAGGTCTCCGGCTTGAGCGTCTCCTTCATCAGGGCGAGGCTGAAGGTGTTCGATCCGAAGACGGTTTCGGGAGTCTCCTCCACAAAATTCACGGATGCGCGCTCGGATTTGCGGGCGGCGATCGCGGCGATCGCGGCCGCGCGGGCTGACATGTTGCTCATGGTATTCGTTTAGTGTTGATGTTTGGGACTGAGACGGCTTCCCGCGCCCGCGGGTCGGCGGGGCGGGAAGCCATCAAGGATATGGTTTAAGCATGAAGCATGCCAGCGCTGTGTTGAAACTGTTCCATGCCATGCATATGGGCAATTCTCGACACCACTCATGTGTTGTGGCGAATTTTGCCCACCCCCGGTTTCTGGGGCATGAATGCCGGTGGGTAAGCCGGTCGGAGCCAAGCTGCCAGAAGGAATCCGGCCCCGATCACGAGGAGAAAAATGGAGAGAAATTGGCCCCTCGTGAGGAAGCCGATGTATCCGGCGTCGGGCTCCCGAAAGAGTTCTCCGAAGCTTCTGAGAATGGCATAGCCGATGAAGAACAGCCCGGTGAGGACGCCATTGGCCGCACGGACACGCGTGCGCAGAACCCAGAGGATGGCGAAAAGCAAGAGGCCTTCCATCAGACCCTCGTAGATCTGGGATGGGTGGCGCGGATGCAGGAAACCGGCGATGGTTTCGCGCCATGGCTGGGAGGTCTGCGCCCCGGACAGGATCTGATCGATTCCCACCGGGGTGCCGGCCAAGGATTGGGCGCGGGAGAGGACTTCGCGTTGTGTTTCCACAGGCAACTCCCGGAGTTCCGCGGGGAATTTCACCGCCCAAGGCACGTTCGTCACGCGTCCGTAGAGTTCTCCGTTGATGAAATTGGCGAGACGCCCGAAGAGCAGTCCGAGCGGTGCGCCCACAACGAGGCAGTCGCCCAAGCCGGGCCAGTTCA
Organism: Chthoniobacterales bacterium; assembly: GCA_014879535.1. GTDB lineage: Bacteria > Verrucomicrobiota > Verrucomicrobiia > Chthoniobacterales > JACTMZ01 > JACTMZ01. The sequence goes on along the minus strand of JACSRX010000078.1, from coordinate 985 downwards.
CATTGTGGCGCCATGCATACCAGAGCGTGTAAAGCACGACGCCGAGGATGCCGCCGTGAGCCGACATCCCCCCCTCCCACACGCGGAAGGCCATGAGGGGATCCCTCGTGAAGCCGGAGAAATCGTAGAAGACAAGGTAACCGAGCCGGCCGCCGAGCAGAACGCCGAAGACGGCACATCCGGTGATGAAATCCGCCACTTGTCCGGCCCCGATCACGGAATAGCCGCGATTGGCAAGGCGCAGGTAGACGCCGTAAGCGGCGCCGAAGGCTGCGAGATAAGCCAGACCATACCAGCGTATGCCCCAACCCTCGCCGAACTGCACGGCAAACGGATCGAGGTTGTGCATCCAGTAGGCGATCATTGCGGTTCCGGCTGGCGAATGTGAGATGGCGCCGCGAATGGCGCATGGCACGCCATGGACAGGAGCAATGAGAGCGGCATGGCGCGAAGAAAATCAGCCGGCATGAGGCGAGTCAAATGTTGCACTGTTGTCCGGGATGTTCTGGGACGGTGTCACGGCTTGGCTGTGTCGCGTCCACCTGCGTCGTTCGCTTCTGGGCTGGAGGGGGCGGCAGCCAGTGCCCGACGGACAAAGGCGGACCATTCTGCTGTCTCAGGATGTGCGGGATACTCCCGCAGCAGTTGCATGACCTCCATGATGGCCCTGTTCGGTTGGCCGACTTGATGCCGGTCCCGTGCGCGGCCGAAAAGCAGCTTTGGTCGGTCGAGGTTGTTGAAACGGTCAGCTGCGGAAGTGAGTTGGGTCGCGGTGGCCTTGGCGGCCTCGAAGTTCATCTGGAGATCCCAAGTGGCGATGATTTGCGGATTGCGGGCTTTGCGCCATGACGGGCGGACGTTCTTCTCGAGAATTCCCGCGAGATTTCCTGGCTGACTTTCCCAAGCATCCCCGGCAGGCAAACAATCCTCAAGAGCAAGCCACCGGGCGAAGACTCCTTCGGACACCGGCTTGAACAGCAGATCG
>JACSRX010000077.1 GCA_014879535.1 Chthoniobacterales bacterium | reverse complement strand
TGGCCCTGGCCATGGCGCAGGGGGGGCGGGCCGAAGAAGAAACCCCATCCAGCGCACCCATGGCAGATGTGCCGGTCCTGCAGGCCCAGGATACGGCGGCCCTGGAATCCAAGGTCGGCTCCGAGGTCATTGTGGAAGGCATGGTTCAGCAAGTGGGCACGGGGCCGAATGACGGCATCAAGTTCCTCAATTTCGGCGATCGCCGGACGGGATTCGTGGCCGTGATTTTCAAGGCTTCGTTCAGCAAGTTTCCCGAAGGGTTCGATCAATACCTCCATCAAAAGGTGCGTGTCCGTGGCACCTTGGAAAAATTCCGCGACAAGCAGATCCAGATCAAAGTCGATGCGCCTGACCAGTTGGAAATCGTCAGCGCAACAGTTCCGTGAGCTGAAGGGGCGCGTCAGCGCTCGTCCCGCCCGGCAAGGAGGCGCTCGACGTATTTGGCGAGGATGTCGAACTCGAGGTTGACGCGGTCGCCGATCTCGAGGTCGCCAAGGTTCGTTTTTTCGAGTGTGTGCGGAATGATCCAGACGAAGAAGCGGTCCTCCTCGATGGCGGTCACGGTCAGGCTGACCCCGTTGACGGCGATGGAACCTTTGTAGGCCATGTAGCGGGCGAAGTCCGGTGCAAGCGAAAGTCCCAACAGAAGGTCGGGCCCCTTTTCCTCAAGGTGGAGGACTTCCGCCGTGCAGTCGACATGCCCCTGCACGAAGTGGCCTCCTAACCGGCCATCCACCCTCAGGGCACGTTCCAGATTGACGGGACTCCCCGGTTTCAACCGGCCGAGGTTCGTCCGGGCCAGACTTTCATCCAGAAGATCAAACATCAGTTGCTTTTCCCGATGGGCGGTCACGGTGAGGCAGCAGCCGTTGACCGCGACACTCTCGCCTGTGCGCACCCGGGCGGCAGTGCGGGGGGCCTTCAGGAGCAATTGCACGGCTTGATCGGTGCGCCGCAGCCACCCGACTTCCCCAACTTCACGAACTAATCCTGTAAACATCCTCGGAAATATTTAGCTGGCCGATGCCGCGAACAGAAGGAAAACCCAAGAAACGAGAAACAAGCATCAATTCCATGCAAAATTCCTTGTGGCGCTTGGCGGAAACCGTGGAATATTGCGGCCTACCGCACTTAGGCGAGTTCGGGCTGCTCCGGTGGAGGGCCTGTTTACGACTGATCCGTTATGACCCGATATATTCCCAACCGTATTGTCCGCTTTCTTTTGATCGCGGTTTTCATCCTTTTGCCCTCGGCATCCAGCATCACCTCCCCGTTGGGTGCGGGTGTTGGAAGCATGGATAAGGCACCACAGCCGCAGACTGTTCCGGTGAAGGCGAGTGCCTATTCGAGCGGGGTCCAGTGCAATGGTGCCTGGCCCGCGCGGAATGCGATAGGCGGGCGTCTCAAGGCCGGGGCGGTCAACAGCGCGGCGGCCGACTGGTCGCGGTTTCCGGTGGGGACGAAGTTCCGGGTGAAGGAGACCGGGAAGGTCTATCAGGTGGACGATTACGGCTCGGCCATGGTGGGCAAGGACAAGGTGGATCTGTTCATGGCCGACTACGGCCAAGTGGATCGCTGGGGCCTGCGTGATGTGAACTTGGAGATCGTCGAGTGGGGGAGCCACGAGAAGAGCCTGAAAATCCTCAAGCCGCGGGCCAAGGCCGGCTACGTCCGGCGCATGGTTGAGCAGCTTGAGGCCAAGCTCAAGCACCTGCCTTCGACTGGGAATTCCTCGGCGGGTTGATCCTCCCGGGGGGGGTGCTCAGGCCGCGGCGTCCGCAGGGGCGCAGGTGCAGAACAGGTGTCGGTCGCCGTAAACGTTGTCCACCCGCCGCACGGACGGCCAGAACTTGCGCTCCCGCAGCCAAGCCAGCGGGTAGGCCGCCATTTCGCGTGAATAGGGGTGGGGCCAGGCATCCGCCGTCACGCATTCCGCGGTATGCGGGGCGTTCTTGAGGGGGTTGTCCGTCTTGTCGAGTTTTCCGGCTTCTATGGCGAGCAATTCGCCGTGAATGGAAATCATGGCTTCGCAGAAGCGATCGAGCTCATCCAGCGATTCGCTCTCTGTCGGTTCCACCATCAGGGTGCCCGGCACGGGCCAACTCATGGTGGGGGCGTGGAACCCGTAGTCCATGAGGCGCTTGGCCACGTCCTCGACCTCGATGCCTGCCCGGGCTTTCCATTCCCGGAGATCGAGGATGCACTCGTGGGCCACGAAGCCGGCTTTGCCTTTGTAGAGGACAGGAAAATACGGCTCGAGGCGGCGGGCGATGTAGTTGGCGTTGAGGATCGCGGTTTTGGTCGCTTGAAGCAGACCGTCCGGTCCCATCATCCGGATATACATCCACGAAATCGGCAGGATGCTCGCGCTGCCCCATGGGGCTTGGGAAACCTCGCCGATGGATCGTTTCCCGCCGACGGGCACCACGGAATGCCCCGGGAGGAACGGAGCGAGGTGGGCCGCCACCCCGATCGGCCCCATGCCTGGGCCGCCGCCGCCGTGGGGGATGCAGAATGTCTTGTGGAGATTGAGGTGGCAGACATCGGCACCGATATCGCCCGGCCGGCACAGCCCGACCTGTGCATTGAGGTTGGCGCCATCCATGTAAACTTGGCCGCCCGCATCATGGACCAAGTCGCAGATTTCCCGGATCCGCTCCTCGAACACCCCATGGGTCGAGGGGTAGGTGGCCATGAGGGCGGCGACGTTGGGGCCGTGCTGCTCCACCTTGCGGCGGAGGTCATCCACATCGACATTTCCCTGCGTGTCGCAGGCCACGGGGACGACGGTCATGCCGGCCATGACGGCACTGGCGGGGTTCGTTCCGTGGGCGGAGGTGGGTATGAGGCAGATCTTGCGGTGTGTGTCCCCGCGGGAACAGTGGAAGGCGCGGATGACAAGGAGTCCGGTGTATTCCCCTTGGGAGCCGGCGTTGGGTTGCAATGAAACGGCGGAAAAGCCCGTGATTTCGGCCAGCCAGTCTTCCAGTTGGCGGAAGAGCTTGGCGTATCCTGCGGCGTATTTCGCCGGGGCGAAGGGATGCAGCGCCCCGAAGCCGGGCCAGGTCACCGGGATCATCTCGGAGGCGGCATTCAGCTTCATCGTGCACGATCCCAGCGGAATCATGCTGTGGTTGAGCGCCAGATCCCGTCCTTCGAGGCGCCGGAGATAGCGCATCATCTGGGTTTCCGTGTGGTGCGAGTTGAAGACCGGATGCGTGAGGAAGGGCGATGTCCGCTCCATGCCGTCCGGCAGCGGGTGGGGGGGGATTTGCTCCAACGGCCCGGCTCCGAAGATGGTGAGCAGGGTGTTGAGTGCGGCCAGATCGGTCGTTTCATCCAAGGCGATGCCGATCGAGCCGTCGGCAAACTCGCGAAGCAGAACCCCGGCTTTTTCCGCGCACGCGGGAATGGCCGCCGCTTTGCCCCCCTTCGGGGTCACCCGGAGGGTGTCGAAAAAGATCTCATGATGGATCGTGTGTCCCGCCTGGCGCAAAGCATCCGCAAGGGCCGCGGCGGCGGCGTGGGTCCGGCGGGCGATGGCCTTGAGTCCTTCCGGGCCGTGATACACGGCATACATCGACGCCATCACGGCGAGCAGGACCTGAGCCGTGCAGATGTTGCTCGTCGCCTTGTCGCGACGGATGTGCTGCTCGCGTGTCTGGAGGGAAAGACGGAGAGCCGGGTGACCTGCGGCGTCTTTCGAAAGCCCGATGAGGCGTCCGGGCAGGCGCCGCTTGTGTTCGTCGCGCGCGGCCATGTAGGCGGCATGGGGGCCGCCGTAACCGAGGGGAACGCCGAAGCGCTGCGCGCTGCCCACGGCGATGTCCGCCCCGAACCCTCCGGGGGGCTTGATCACGGTGAGTGCAAGCAGGTCGGCGGCGACGACCAGCACTCCGCCGACGGCATGCACGCGGTCGGCCAGCGCGGAGTAGTCTTCGACGACCCCGTCGGTGGCCGGGTATTGCACGAGAGCGCCGAAGGTGGAGGCGTCGAATGCCTGTTCATGCCAAGGCCCGGTCACGATTTCCAATCCCAGCGGTTCGGCGCGCGTGCGGAGGAGGGAAATCGTCTGCGGGTGGACGTTGTCGGCGACAAAGAACTTCGAACCCGATCCCCGGATGCCGTGGGCCATGGTCATGGCCTCCGCCGCGGCGGTGGACTCGTCGAGCAGGGAGGCGTTGGCGATGTCCAGTCCGGTCAGGTCGGCGACCATGGTCTGGAAGTTGAGCAGTGCTTCGAGGCGTCCTTGGGCGAGTTCGGCTTGGTAGGGGGTGTAGGCGGTATACCAGCCGGGGTTCTCGAGGATGTTGCGCAGGATGACCGGGGGCGTGTGGCAGTTGTGGTAGCCCATGCCGATGTGGCAGGGCAGCGGTTTGTTTTCCGCGGCCAGGGCGGCGATCTCGGCCAATGCCTCATGCTCGCCCACGGGCGAAGGCAGCGAGAGCGGCTCGTGCCGCCGGATCGACTCGGGAACCGTGGAGTCAATGAGTTCGTCGAGGCCGCCACAGCCGATGACGGACAACATCTGGCGGATTTGCGCCTCGTCGGGCCCGATGTGGCGCCCGGCAAAAGCCGGCAACTGGACTGCGTCGGATGAACGGCTCATTCTCCTCGGTCAGCCGATTTGAGCGCGGTAGGCCTCGGGGGATTTGAGAGCGTCGAGCTGTTGCGGATTGGCGAGCCGGACTTTGAAGAGCCATCCGGCCTCGTAGGGGGAGGTGTTGACAAGGGCGGGTTCGGAGGCCAAGGCCGCATTGACCTCGATGACCTCGCCGTCCACCGGGGCGTAAATGTCGCTGGCGGCTTTCACGGACTCCACCACGGCGGCGGGCTGTCCTGCGGTGACGGGGGTGCCGGGTTTGGGCGGATCGACATAGACGATGTCGGTCAATTCGGCTTGGGCGTGGTCCGTGATGCCGACGGTTCCGATGTCGCCCTCGATCAGGATCCATTCGTGGCTTTCCGCGTATTTGAGGTTTTCCGGAACGTTCATGGGATGATTTGGGGGTGATGGTTCAGGCAGAGATCTTGGATGATGGACGATAGAACGGCTTCTTTTCAACCACGGCTTCAAAGCTCCGGCCGCGGATGTCGATTTCCAGTTTGCGTCCGGGCTTGGCGAAATCCGGAGGCAGATAGGCGAGGGCGATGCCCTCCCCGAGGCTCGGGGAAAGGGCGCCGCTGGTGGTTTCGCCGATCGGAACACCGTCCGCAAGAACAGGGTAATGGGCGCGGGGGGGCGGGGATTTGACGGTCATGCGCAGTGCAGCCAACCGGGAGGGGAGACCGGCGCCCTTTTGGGCCAGCAACGCCTCTCGCCCGATGAAATCCGGTTTGTCCAAGGCCACGAAGATGCCCAAGCCCGCCTCGAGGGGTGTGCGGTCGGGGGAGAGATCGGAGCCGTTGAGCGGGTAGCACATTTCGAGGCGCAGGGTGTCGCGCGCGCCCAGCCCGCAGGGCGTCGCCCCCGCTTCGATCACCGAGTGCCAGATGTCGGAAGCGAGCGAGTTCGGGAAGAAAAGCTCGAAACCCGTCTCCCCGGTGTATCCGGTGCCGGCGGCAATCACCGCACCCCGGCATTTTTCCAAGGCAACGAACGTGTTTCGTTCCGGAATCTCACGTCCGAAGACGGCCCGGAAAACGGCCGGCGAGGCGGGCCCCTGAACGGCCAAGGCGCACATCGTGCTGCTGCGGTTGTCGATGACGGCCCCCTCCCGGGTGTGCGCGGCCAGCCACGCGGCGTCCTCGTCGATCTTTGCGGCATTGACCAAGAGAAGGAATTCGTCGTCATGGAGGCGGTAAACGATGAGGTCGTCGATCACCCCGCCGCGTTCGTTGAGCAGAAAAGTGTATTGGGAGGAACCCACGGGGCACTTGGCAAGGTCGTTGGCCAGCATGTGCTGCAGCCAGTCGAATGCTTCCGGACCCGAGACGAAAATTTCCCCCATGTGGGAGATGTCGAAGACGCCGCAGGCTGTGCGCACCGTGTTGTGCTCATCGAGGATCGAGGTGAACTGCACCGGCATTTCCCATCCTCCGAAGTTGATGCAGCGGGCGCCCGCAGCGTGCTGGAGTTCGAACAAGGGGGTGCGGCGCGGCGCGGATGACACGAATGCAGCGTAGCGGGGGCACCGGGCAATTCAAGACGCCACATTCATGGCGAGCACATTGAAAAAACGTCATGGACACGGCTCGTGCTGCAAGATCGCCAAGGCCGTCAAGCATCCTGTTTCAAAAAAGAGCGCGAGCCGGTGCTTGAAAACCGGCACGACTTTCGCTTGCCGTAGGGGATGTTATTCCCGCTCCTCGTCCTCCTGCTCGCCGCGTGCGTCCGCGCGGAAGACCCGGCTCCCGCGCCGGTGCCTCTGCGCGTCGTGGCCGCGAACCTCACCTCCGGCCGCCACCAGACCTATTCGCCCGACAACGGCAACCACTCGAACCCCGAGGGCGCGGGCGCCCGCATCCTCAAGGGGCTCAAGCCCGACGTGGTGCTCATCCAGGAGTTCAACACCACCATCCCCGCCCGCCAGTGGGTCAACGCGACCCTTGGGCCGGAGTATTCGTTCTTCCGCGAGGAGCAGGAGGACGTGCCGAACTTCATCCCCAACGGCGTCATCAGCCGCCACCCCATCGTCGAGTCCGGCGAGTGGGACGACCCCACGCAGGAAAACCGCGATTTCGCGTGGGCGAAAATCCGCCTGCCCAACGGCAAAAACCTCTGGGCCATCAGCGTCCACTTCTACTCGCAAAGACCCGGCATCCGCCAAAAGGAGGTGTTGGAACTCGTGAGAAAAATCCGGGGAATCCCGTCCGAAGACCTTGTCGTGCTCGGTGGCGACTTCAACACCCAAACCCGCAACGAGGACTGTGTGACCCTGCTCGGAGACATCTTCCGCCTCGATGCCCGGCCCCCCGCCGACCAGGACGGTGACGAGGACACCAACGCCTCGCGCAAACGCCCCTACGACTGGGTGCTTGCCGACGCCGAGTTGGAGGCATGCGCCGTGCCGGTGGAAATCGGCGCGCAGGAATTTCCCCGCGGCCTCGTCTTCGACAGCCGCGTCTTCACGCCGCTGGCCGACGTGCCTCCCGTGCAGCCCGGCGACAGCGCCGCGCCCAACATGCAGCACATGGCTGTCATCCGAGATTTCCTGATCCCCTGAACGAACGGAAACCTCGGATGAGCACGGCTGAAAACAAATGGAACGAGCCCTTCACAACCTCCTTGACCGCCTCACTCGTAGCGCAGGGCGCTCACGGGGTCCATGCGGGAAGCGAACCATGCGGGGATGATTGCCGCCACCGTGCAGATGGCGAACGCACTGGCGCAGATGATGGCGATGTCGGAAGGGACGATCTCGGCCGGGATCTCGGAGAACTGGTAGATCGACCGGGGGAAAATCTCGATGCCCATGACGCCGGAGAGCCACTGGCTGACCTGGTTGCGGTATTGCACGAGCCAGATGCCGAGGGTGAGGCCGATGAGCGTCCCGAAAATGCCCACGACGATCCCCTGGCCCACGAACACGCCGATGATCTGCCCGGTGCGGGCCCCGAGCGCCTTGAGGATGCCGATTTCCCGGGTTTTCTGCACGGTGACGGTGATGAGCGTGTTCATGATGCCGAAGGCGGCGACGATCACGATGAAGAGCAGGATGAAGAACATCACGTTGCGTTCCATGTGGATGGCCTCGAAAAGTTCCCGGTTCATGTCCATCCATGTCGCGATCTGGAGGGAGGAGCCGAGCGCCTCGTGAATGGCATCGCGGACGACGGCGGCCTGGTAGGGGTGGATGGTCTTGATCGTGAGTCCGTGCACGCCGTCGCCCAAGCCGTAGATTTCCTGGCCGATGTGCAGGGGGACGAGGAGGAACTCGGAATCGTAGAGATAGCGCCCGGATTCGAATATGCCGGTGACGGTGAGCTCGGTGGGAAGGACCATTTCGCGGAGTTCGGCGGCGGAACGGGTTCTGTCCGTCCCCTCCTCGAGCCGGTTGATGCCGTCCACGATTTCCTCGAGGTTGCCGGGTGAATAAACGGTGATCGTGTCGCCGACGCCGACGCCGAGGATTCGGGCGAGCGCGGAGCCGATGACCGTGTCATTGCCTTCGAGTTGCAGGTCGCCGGCCACCATGAAGTCCTTGAGGGTGGTGACGGTGTTCTCCGCTTCCGGGTCGATGGCCCGGATTTTCGGAGCCATGCGGCGTCCGAGATACTCGATGAGGACGGGACCCTGCACGAACGGGGCCACGCCGGTCACGCCTTCCACCTTGCGGATCTCTCCGGCTTGGTCCTGCCAGTCAACCATGACGGTTTCCCCTCCGGCCACCAGATGCGCATCGAAGCCGAGCACTTTCCGGCGCAGTTCCTGCTCGAAGCCGGTCATGACAGAAATGACCAGGATGAGCACCATGATGCCGAGTGTGACCCCCAGGATCGAGATCACGGTGATCAGGCTCAGGAAGGTTCGTTTCGGGCGCAGGTAGCGCATCGCGAGGAAAAGGCTGAACGGTTTGGTCATCGGAGATTGGAATTTGGAGATTGTCGCGGTCGGCGCAAGCGGCAAAGCGGGGGGTCAGTGCGAATGCGGATGTCCGTGCTCACCGTCATGGAAGGGAGGGTAATCGCGGCCGCTCGGAACGGGGGCCAGCCGCTCCCCCGAGGGAATGTCGAGCTTTTCCTCGAGTTCATTGATGAGGGCGATGACGCGGGGTGCATGTTCATTCTTGCCCATGGCGTAGATTTTCCGGAGGAGATCATAGGCCTCCCGTTCCCGTCCCTGGCACTGGGAGAGTTCGTAGGCGCCCATGCGCTTGATGTAGGGTGGGGCACCCTCCATCGCGGCGGCTTTGGCAAAGGCATCGGCGGCGCCGCAATGGTCGGCGAACTTGTCGCGAAGGAGGATGCCGAGTCTCTCTTGGAGGAGATAGCTGTCCGGATTGTTGATGATGCCCTGCTCGAGGAATTCGCGCCCGAGACGGTGATATTCGCGCTCGGCTCGCAGGCGCAGGAATTCACTGGGTTCCTTCGGGTTTTCCCTGGCGGCGATGGCGGCATTCCATGCCATGTGCCATGAACTCAGATCCCAGTAGAGGACCGAGCGGGGCTGCAGGGAGGTGACGCTCTGGAACAAACCGGCCATGCGACCCCAAGCAGTCTCCTCCCATGCGGTGTGGGCCTGGATCCAGAGGACTGCGGCGACGAGCGAGCGGAAACCGCTGAGGGCCGCGGCATACGAAAGCTGACCTATCTGTTCGCGGAGGCCGATGTCGAGCGTCGCCGTGCGCAGGTGGACTTCGCGCTGGCTGGCGTCGAGCGATTTTTCCAACGGCAGCCTCACGAGGCCGAAAAGCAGCAGCGCGCCGATGATGAGGGCCCAGAATCCCGCCAAGCGCATGGTCAGAGTTCCCGCTGGTGGAAGATGGCCGCGCCGAGCGCGGAATAGACGGCGATGTAGCCGCATCCAAGGGCGACGGTCTTGAGCAGGATGGGGAGGGGGATCGCCGTGCCGGCCACGATGTCGTCCACGAGGTTGAAGGCCTGCAAGTCGGGGAAGATCAGGGCGAGTAATCCGAGGGCGACCTTCGTGAGGAGGGCGGACTCGTTCGATGCGAGCCAATACTCGCGGGCGGTTGCTTGGAGGTGTCCGATGAAATACACGGCGAATGCCGAGATGGTGGTGAAGATCGCCGAGGTGGAGAAAGTCGAGATGAACATCGTCATGGCGGCGAGCAGCCATGCTTTGACGAGGATGACGATGCCTCCCGCAAGCAGGTTCGGGTCATGGCCGGCCCGTCGTATCTTGCCGAGAGCCGCCTGCAATTCCTGCGCCGGCAGGCCCTGCATCTCGAGTTCGGTCAAATGGAGCAGCGCCTGAGTGCGGAGAAGCAGCACGACGCCGAAGACGGCACCCATGAGGAGCACGGCCAAAGTGAGGAGCAGGAACACGCCGGCGAGTTTGCCCAGCAGGTATTCTGTCCGGGAAACCGGTTTCGCAAGGATGGTGTAGATCGTGCGGTCCTCGATGTCCTTCGGCAGCAGGGTGGCGGTGGCGAGGATGGCCAGGAGCGCGCTGAAAATGCTCATCGCCCCGAGAGCGATGTCCTTGAGCATCTGGAACTCCTCCTCGAAGCTGAACTTGGCGAGGAAGAACGAGTTCCCGATCACGAGGAGGGCGAATATGATGAGGAAGTAAAATACCTTCATGCGGACCAGTTCGGTCCACGTCACGGCGGCGATGGCGGCTATGCGGCGCATCAGGCAGGAAGAGGGAACCGGGTGCCGACGTCGCCTCCCGCGAGGGCCGCGGCAATCTGTCCGGGCCGGAGTCCGTCGAGGATCCATGTTTCGATGCCGGCATCTCTCGCGAAGGCGACCGCGTCGAGTTTGCTGCCCATGCCGCCGGTGCTGTGCAGGCCCTTGTCCCCGGTGACGTGCCGCCGGGCCTCGTCGATGTCGGTGGCGACCGGGACGCGCCGTCCGCCGGCCTGCAGCCCGTCGGTGCGGGTCAGGATGAGGTAAAGCGCCGCGCCGCAGAGGTTCGCAACCTCGGCTCCGAGGCGGTCGTTGTCGCCGAACCGAAGTTCCTCGACGGCGACGGAGTCGTTCTCGTTGATGACGGGCACGACGCGCGGGTAGGCGAGGAGTTCCCGCAGGGTGTTGTCCGCGTTGGCGCGGCGCTGCCGGCTGTCGATGTCCCCGTGCGTGAGCAGGAGCTGTGCGGCGGTGAGGTTGTGGGCGGCGAAGCTCTCCTCGTAGGCACGCATGAGCTGGGATTGGCCGACGGCGGCGCATGCCTGCTTGGCGGTCAACGAGGAGGGGCGCTCTCCAAGCCCGAGTGCAGCCACACCTGCGGCCACGGCGGCACTGGAAATGACGACGACGGGTTGACCTGAGTCGACGATCGCGGCGATTTCCGAGGCCAGCCGGTTGAACTGTGCCCGGTTGAGTTGGAGGCCGCTGGCATCCGTGGTCAGGATGCCGGTGCCGAATTTGAGGACGACGGGTTTGTTCATGATCGCACAAGGGCGAGGCAGCCCGCCTCGAGGGCGAGATCCTCCTTCACGTTGCGGTCCAAAAGAAGGCGGAGACGGGCGGCTCCGTCAAGGATGCGCAGCAGGGA
>JACSRX010000095.1 GCA_014879535.1 Chthoniobacterales bacterium | reverse complement strand
GCTTCGATAGATCATGCCAGGAGAGGAATAGCCGTCGCCGTCGATCTCTGCCGTGCCGATCGCGACGCGGTTGTCACACCACCCATCGCCGGCATGCTTAAGGGTCAGCCACTTCCGCCCGATCTTGGAGACGTAAAGTGGCACCCCGTTCCCACGCGAGTATTTGAACATGGCGAACACCTCATCGCCGACCTTGAGGCTTTTGGTCCAGTGCTTCTCCATTCCCATCTCCTCAAGCCGAAAAGACACGCGTGAACGCCTCGGTTCATAAGAACCAAGGGGCGCTTCTTTCACAGGTGCCAAATCGGTTGATTTGAATGGTGGGCGATGCAGGGATTGAACCTGCGACCCCTCCCGTGTGAAGAAACACCCCTACAGAAAAACTACCACATTTTCATCAAGCGGGAACTCCTTTTTCGCACACAAAGCAAACACGTTTCTCTATTTGTTCCCGTCTTCTGGTTCACTGCCACCAAGGGGAACTTCCTCAATGTCCAGAACGTCGGTGCTGTCCTTCAGGTAGGCCGGGCTAAACCGGGCGTAAACCCGCTCTGTGATTGAGCTATCGCTGTGCCCGAGCACGGCGGCGATCTCCCCCATGGGGCGCCCCGCTTCAGCCATGAAGGTTGCAGCGGTGTGGCGCAGCACGTGGGGCGTCACGCCATCCAACCCGGCCCGCTCGACAGAGGCCGCAAAGCCGCGCTTCACGCTGCCAACCTTCTTCCCCGCCCACTCCACCACGAACGCGCTCAGGGCGCCTTTCTTGGCCGCCAGCATTTCCCGGCGGACCATGGCGTTCATGCGGACGGTCGCGCGCCCCTTCCGGGCGATGTCTTCCTGTCCATCCGCATAGGTGATCAGCCCCCGCTCGAAATCCACCCTGTCCCACGTCAGATCCAGGATGGCGCCGATCCGGGCGGCCGTACCGATCATGAGCGTGATCGCTGTGCGCACGTGCGCCGGCTGGGCCGCGTCCAGGAGCGCCTTGGCCTCCGCTCGCGTCAACCTGCGGTCCCGAGGCGGCGGCTTAGGCGGCAATTCGACGTAGACGCTCTCCGGGATAAGGCGCATCTTGACGGACCAGTTGAGCACGATGCGCAGGTGGTTCAATTCGGTCCAGATCGTGCCGGGCTTCTTCCCCGCCGCCTTCCTCTTGCGCCCGTAGGCCCGGCACGCGGCAACCGTCACGTCACCAGGCCGAAGAGCGCCGAACTCGGCGAGGATGGGCTTGCCGCTGAAGGCCATGTTCCCCGCGATGCGCTTCGCGCCCTTGTCCTTCCGGTACGCCTCCCAAAGGTGCCGCACGGTCCTGTCCGCCGGCATCTCGAACGTGCGCAGGAACGTCGGCAGGCGCCGCCGCGCCTCGTCTAGGTCATCCGTGCCAAGCGAGCGGCGAATGCGCTGTCCTGCCTCGTCTGCGAAGGTGACGGCCCACTTCCCGCGGTATTTGACAAGGCGGTGTTCTTGCACGTGAATGCTCCCACTGCTTCTTCGGTGATGCGATAGAGCTTGGGGCCGAACCGCACCGCCTCCAATTCACCGCGCCTGATCAGGTTGCGGATATGCTGCGCAGAGCAATCCCATTCGGCAGCCAGGGATGCGGGGCTATAGACCTTTCCCATCAGGTGGGCGCCTCCGGGCGCTCTTCACGGCGGCATGCGGCCTCGATCCGATAGATCGCGACCTCTTCCGGCGTCGGACCAGCCCCCTTGTTCCGCTCCCGGCAATAGCCGAAGTGGCCGCAGGCATACGGCGACCGACACCGGCCGCCCGCAGGAATCTTGAGGCACGGTTCGGGGGACGGCGGCGGAGGATCGACAGGAGCCCAGCCCATCTACACCCCCTCCAGCTTGGCGCGGATGGCGTCGGCGATCTCCCCCGCGATCAAGTCGCCACAGGTGCGGTCGAAAA
>JACSRX010000096.1 GCA_014879535.1 Chthoniobacterales bacterium | reverse complement strand
CCGTCCGGGTTCAACATCACCTCGACCACGGCCGGGTCTTCGAGCAGCCGGGCAATGGCGGGGCCGAGCGCGGTGCGCAACATGCGTGCGCCGCGCGCTATGGCTTCCGGTCTTTGGTGGTTGGTGGTCATGTCGGCCCCGGCTTCTGGCGGGGACGCGACAGGCAATCCCCGGATCGGGGTCGATTAAGAGAGGCCGAAATCCGGTCGGTTCAACAAGTATCTAAGTGCGTGCGGTGATCGGCGGCTATCGGCGGTAAATAGGATGGGTCCGAATACTTACCCTTGATCGCCGTTGGTCTCGGACTCATCTGCCAATGGATCATCGTGGAGTGAGTCGAGGTCGCGCGACAACTCTTTGAGGAACCTGTCACCCGTCGCCAACCGCTTGCCGAGGGTCTGCATGAAGCCCTCGAACCGTTCCGCGCCTTTCGCGCGGCCGGCGGATTGTGCAGTCCCCGAAAGCGGCGGCGTGAGGGTCATCCAGAAATGGATGAACTGCGCGACCGTTTCGCCGAGAACGGCAAGGTCCATGTCGAGCGTGTCGATCTGACGGCCGAGCTTGTCCAGACGGCGCGACATGGCTGCTTCAAGCCGGTCGGCGGAATCGCCGGACAGGTAGGACATGACCGCCGCCTCGACGATGGCGGATTTCGAGACCTTGCGGCGCAGCGCCAGCGACTCGATCTGCGGCATGAGCGCCGGGTCGAAATAGAGATTCAGGCGGGTTCGGGTTGCCATGGGCGTGTCCTCAAAGGTCGATTCCGTCATCGGGGTTCATGGAGACTTGCCGCGCCACCATCCTCATGCGCTGGCGCATGGCGCGGGCCTTGGCCGCGTCAACGTCCGGCTCGTCGTCCAGAAACTCGAACTCCTGTTCGGGCGATGGTGGCGGCGGGATGATTTCCTCATGCTCGGGCAATTCCGGCTCGCGGCGGATGCCGGCGTTGGCCGGATCGCCTTCGGTCCCATTGGCGGCGTCCTTCGCGGAGCTGCCATCCGCCGTAACCATGCGACCGGACCAATCATCGGTGGATGGGCTGGGCGTCAGCGGAGCGGCGACCAGGTCGGGTGGCGGCAGGATGCGTTCCTGAAACCGCGCGTCCTCGTAGTAGCGGGCCTTGGTGGCGCGGATCGGCGGGGTGCCCGCCACCATGACGATTTCGTCGGTCGGCGGAAGCTGCATGATCTCGCCCGGCGTGAGCAGCGGCCGGGCCGTCTCCTGCCGCGACACCATGAGATGCCCCAACCATGGCGCGAGACGATGGCCCGCATAGTTGGTGGAATCGCGCAGCTCGGTTGCGGTGCCGAGCGCGTCGCTCACCCGCTTGGCCGTGCGTTCGTCGTTCGTGGCGAAGCTGACGCGGACGTGGCAGTTGTCGAGGATCGCGTTGTTCGGCCCATAGGCCCGCTCGATCTGATTGAGGCTCTGCGCGATTAGGAAGCCCTTGAGGCCGTAGCCCGCCATGAAGGCTAAGGCGGACTCGAAAAAATCCAGACGGCCGAGCGCCGGAAACTCGTCCAGCATGAGCAGCAGCCGACGGCGCTTGCCGGAGCTGGTCAATTCTTCCGTCAACCGCCTGCCGATCTGGTTGAGAATCAGGCGGATAAGCGGCTTGGTGCGGTTTATGTCGGACGGCGGCACGACCAGATAGAGCGTGACGGGCTGGCGGCTGCCGACCAGATCGGCAATTCGCCAGTCGCAACGTGCGGTGACGCGCGCCACCACCGGATCGCGGTAGAGGCCGAGAAACGACATGGCGGTGCTCAATACGCCCGACCGTTCGTTCTCGGATTTGTTCAGCAGCTCGCGGGCCGACGACGCGATGACAGGATGAACGCCCGCCTCGCCGAGATGCGGTGTGTCCATCATGGCGCGCAAGGTCGCCTCAACCGGACGGCGGGGATCGGACAGGAAGTTGGCGACGCCCGCCAGCGTCTTGTCCTTCTCCGCATAGAGAACATGCAGGATC
>JACSRX010000086.1 GCA_014879535.1 Chthoniobacterales bacterium | reverse complement strand
GAGCCAGCAGATTTACAGTCTGCCCCGTTTGGCCACTCCGGAACCTGCCCGAAAGATTTTGCTGCGTCCTGATCCTCAGGACGCGCCGCGAGGTTCGAGGACTATGCGCTTAATGCTGATTTTTTCCAGCGGAAAGTTGTTGGGGTCGGTCCGTTTGCGGCTGATTTCGTCGAGATGTTCGAGGCCCTCGAGGACGCGGCCGAAGACGGTGTATTTGCCGTTGAGGTCGGACATCGGCTTCAAGGCGACGTAGAACTGGCTGCCGTTGGAAACGCGGGACGGATTGATGTCGCCATCGACGCGGGACATGGCGACCGCGCCCTTGGTGTGCGGCAGGCGGATTTCCGCGGGAACGGTGTAGCCCGGACCGCCGGTGCCGGTGCGGTCCGAGGGGCCGTGGCGGCTGTAGGGGTCGCCGGTCTGGACGAGGGTTCCGGGAAAGGCGCGGTGGAAACGCATGCCGTTGTAGTAACGGCGTGCGACGAGATCCTTGAAATTCTGGACGTGCAGCGGCGCCGCACCGTCGTAAAGGCCGATGACCACGCGTCGCAGGTCGCGTTCCTTGCCGACTCTGATGGTGACGACGGCAACCTCGGGCCCGAGTTGCTGTGCCTGCACGGAAGACGGGGCCGGAATGGCCAGAATCAGGGCCGCAAGGACGGCGGAAAAGCGTGCGATCATGGCGCACACACTTGGCCATCGGCCGCTGCGAGGCAAGGGCGAAGTGCGTGCGGCAGCGGCTTCCGGGAAACTGCGGACGCTCACGCGCCGGCAGGAGGTGATGCGGGGCTTCCCACTTTGGCCACGGCGGCGAAGTCCTCGTCGCCGTAGCCCTCGCGGCAGGCGCGGTCGTAGAGGTCGAGCATGGCGGCGGTGAGGGCGTCTTGGCCGTCGGCGGCGAGTTCCCGGGCCAGGCGCAGGTCCTTGCGCATGTTCCGGGCGGAGAAACGCGGGGCGAAGTCGCTGTTGAGAAGGCAGGGGAGCTTGAGGTCGGTGACGCCGGAGCGGGCGGCGTTGGTTTCAAGGACGTCCGCAAGAATCGCGGGATCGACGCCGTTGGCGCGCAGGAGGTTCACGGCCTCGGCGAGGGACACGGCGGCGGCGGCGGCCATGATGTTGGTTGCGATCTTCACGGTGCTGGCCCGGCCGACCCGACCGGTGGGGATGAGGGCCTTGGCGCTGGCTTCTAGGACGGGTCTCGCCCGTTCGATGGCGTCCCCATCACCCGCAACGTAGTAGGTGATCTGCCCGATGGTGGCGGCGTCGCGGCTCCCGGTGAAGGGGGCGTCGAGGAGTGCGGCGCCGCGCGCTCCGACCTGCTCCGCCAGTTCCTGCACGGTGTGTGGCGAGACGGTGGCATGGCAGAGGATGACGTGGCGTGGGGTGAGCGCCGGCATGAGGGCCTGGACGGTTCCGTGCAGAGCCGCGTCGTCGGACACGAAGACCTGGAGAATGTCTGCCTTTGCCGCGACATCCGCGGGGCTGTTTTCAGGCTCGGGCAGCCCGTCGAAACTCCTGCGGGTGCGGTTCCAGACAGCCAGGGGAAATCCTGCGTCCCGAAGGCGCCGGCCCACCCGCGAGCCGATGATGCCGAGGCCGAGAACCCCGGCGGAGGGACGCTCGGCGCCGGGGTTCATGGATTGAGGGAACGGTTCGGCGCAGGACACGCCGGGGACGATCAGTTGCCGGCCGGTGGTGCCGGGGCCGCCGGTGCGGCGGGCAGTTTGTTGTCCACCTTGGCGTCGGCGCGGACGCTGTCGATGACGCCGCGGACGGCATCACGGCGCTTGCTGCCTTGGAGGTAGGAACTGACCTGACCCTTCACCTCGTCGAAAGGCATCGTGCCGGCGTCCTTGCGGTCGGTGACCTTGATGATGTGCCAGCCGAATTTCGTGCGGACGGGTTCCTTGCTGATCTCGTCCTTTTTCATGCCGAAGGCGGCGTTGGCGAATTCGGGAACCATGCGGTCCTTCGGGAAGAAATTGAGGTCCCCGCCGGATTGTGCGGCGCCGGGTTCCTCGGACACCTCCTTCGCCACGGCGGTGAAGTCCTCCTTCTTGGTGGTGACGCGGGCGAGCGCGGCTTCAGCGGCCTTCTTCTTCTCGGCCACGGTTTCGTCGGTGGCGTCCTCCGGGACGAGGATGAGGATGTGGCTGGCGCGGACGAGTTCGGGGTGCTCGAACTCCTTTTTGTTCTCGTCGTAGAATTTCTTCACGTCCGCGTCGGCGACGGAGGCCTTGTCCCCGACCTGCTCCTCCATCCATTTCTGCTGCTGCAGCATGCGTTTCACGGTGTCACGGAAGGAACTCTCCGTCTCGCCGGCCTTGGCCATCTCGGCCTTGAAGACGTCTTCGTTCGGGAACTGGCTTTTCACGCGCGTGATCTCGGCCTCGAGGTCGGCGTCCTTGATCTCCACGGAGGAGGCTTTGCGGGAGATGAGCTTGTCCACGATGAGTTCGTCGAGGATCTCGCGGTAGCCGTCCATCTTCTGTTCGGGGGTGAGGTCGTCGGGGCTGATTCCGGAGGATGCGAGGGCGTTGTTGAACGTCTCTTGGAGGTCGGCGCGGGAGATTTTCTCGCCTTCGACGATGGCCACGGGATCCGGAAGATCCGCCGTGTTGTCGGCCGGTGCGGCGGGTTTGTCCGCGGCGAGAACAACCATGGGCGCGAAAGTGGCTACGGTGAGAAGGCCGGCGAAGCGGCGGAGGTGCTGTTTCATAGGAAACCGTGACTTTTGCACGGCACGGGCGCAGGGGCCAGAGGTTTTTCTCTCAAGGGCGCCGGGAGGATTCCGGAAATCCCGGGACGGAGGTCTTGCCACGGGCCGGTGATTTTCGTTATTGCAATGGCCCCGCATCGCCAATATGCGTGTGCCCTCAAACCAACCAAATTCTTATGTCCGACAAACCCATTGAAGAGAGAGTCAAAGAAATCATTGTCAAGGAACTCAGCGTCAATCCCGAACAGGTGACGCCCACGGCTTCGTTCATCGAGGATCTCGGGGCCGATTCGCTCGACACGGTCGAGTTGGTGATGGCCTTCGAGGAGGAGTTCGGCGTCGAAGTTCCCGACGATGAAGCCGAGAAGCTGCAGACCGTCGGCGATGTGGTGAAATACATCGAGACGAACGCGACCAAGTAATCCAAGCCGGTTTTCGCCGGTGCGATCCGGCGTGATTTCCGTCAACCCCGCGGCCGCATCCGGCTGCGGGGTTGTTTTTTTGGCGCGCGGGGAAGGTGATTGGCCTGCGATGGGTTGCGAGTCCAGAGTCCGGCATTTACAAGATTGGTGATGGCGGATTTTTCTCAGGCGGAGGTGGCGCGCTACGCGCGTCAGATGGCGATGCCGGAATTCGGCCGGGCGGGGCAGGAGCGGCTGCGTGCGGCGCGCATGCTGCTGATCGGCGCGGGGGGCTTGGGTTCGCCGGCTGCCATCTATTTGGCGGCGGCCGGGGTGGGGACGATGGGGATCGCGGATCCGGACGATGTGGAGTTGTCGAATTTGCACCGGCAAATTCTGCACGGCACGTCGGATACGGGACGCAGCAAGGCCGAATCGGCCCGGGAGCGGCTGCGGGAGGTCAACCCCCACGTGGAGGTTATCGCGATGAAGGAGCGTTTTTCCGCCGCGAATGCCATGGATATGATCCGCGGGTGGGATCTGGTGGTTGATGGATCGGACAATTTTCCGACACGTTACGCCTCGAATGATGCGTGCGTGAGGCTCGGAATTCCGAATGTTTACGGATCCGTATGGCGTTTCGAGGGACAGGTCTCGGTCTTCGATCCGGCACGGGGAGGTCCTTGCTACCGCTGCATCAGCCCGCACGCCCCGGAGCCCGGCACGGTGCCGGGGTGCGCCGAGGCGGGGGTGCTGGGAGTGTTGCCGGGGTTGGTCGGGATGCTGCAGGCATTGGAGGCCATGAAGCTGGTCACGGGGATGGGAGATCCACTGGTCGGGCGCCTGCTGCATATCGACGGATTGAAGATGAAGTTCCGCGAGTTTTCGCTGCGGCGGGATCCCCATTGCGCCCGTTGTTCGGAAGGGAGAAAAAATCTCCCGATCGAGGAGGAGGGAACGGCCTGCACGGTCGTGAATCCTGCAACGAAGGAAATCTCGGTGCAGGATCTTGCCGGGGTGAGGAAGTCCGGGGTGCCCCATGTGCTGCTCGATGTGCGTGAGGAATGGGAGTTGGCCGCGGCCCGTTTGGAACCGTGTGTCCACATCCCCTTGGGGCAAGTGCCGGCGAGAATGCAGGAGATCGCCCGGGACGTGCCGGTGTATGTGATTTGCCACGCCGGGGTGCGCAGTGCGGCGGCGGCGAAATTGCTCGCCGAAGCCGGCTTTCCCCGGGTGCACAGCGTGCGCGGAGGCATTGCGGCTTGGTCGCGGGAGATCGATGCCTCCGTGCCAGCTTACTGACGGTTCCGGCCCGGACGATTCCAGTCAGGCCCCGCGATTCGCCCGACGGCCCCGCTCTGCAAGATGGACGCCTCGCATGGCGGCACCTGTTCCAATGGCGAGATGGTGTTTCCAACCAAGGACCCGCAGAAAGCGCTGGATCATTTTCCACAGTCCGTTCTGTTGCTCCAATTCCTTGGCAAGGAGCACGTTCGTGGGGTCCTCGTAGCCCGCCCGTCCGAATGCCTTGCGGCGGTAATTGTCGGCCATGCGGTGCATCAGGCCGCCGGTGCCCAGGATATCGTCGGCAAGGCGGAGAATCCTGCGGTTGGGAAGCATCTCCGGACAGACCCGGCGCACGAGACCGAATGCCTGCCCGGGGTGGTATCCTGCAGCAACGAGGAGCGTGATGGCCGCGGCGGACGAGCGGCTGATGCCTGCTTCGCAATGTGCAAGCAGGCCCCAATCGGAGAGGGGCGCCATACGCTTTCCGAACGCCACGATTCTCTCGACATGCTCGGGCAGCGGTGGATCGTAGCGGCGGAACTTGGAGATGTTCATTTCGACATCGTCGAGATCATGGAAGACCAACTGGAGTTGCTCGCGCGTCGTCTTCGGGAGCGCGATGGGGGTCTGGGCTTCGTCGGGGTCGATCAGACTGACAAAATGAGTCACAGGAGCCTCCCGGAAGTGGGGCACATCGGATCGAGGACAAACCATCAATCGCATGACGCGGGCAGCGTGATGTTCCGGGCACCCCGGGTCAAGCGGGTAGATGCGGTCGGACGACGGCCACCTTCAGATCCGGGACTTCGGGCTGAGACTGGTGCAGGGTCGGGAACTCGGGTTAGATTCGTGGATTATGAAACCATGGGTGACAGGGGTGGACGGGTTGAAAGCTGCCCTGGGGCGGATTCCCAGCGGGTTGTTCGCCGCCGGGGCGGTCCATGAGGGGCGGAGGATCGGGATGTTGTGCAGTTTCGTGGAGCAGGCGGGGTTCGAACCGCCGATGATTTCCATCGCCTTGGGGGCGGATCGCCCCATGAGGCACGCCCTTGAGGCGGGGGCGCTTTTTTCGCTGAATATTCTCGGTGACGGGGACAAGAAGCTGCTCGCGGCTTTCGCCTCGGGCCGTTTGGAGGACCCTTTCGCCGGCTTCGAATTGGTGCAAAATGAGCACGGATTGCCGCAACTGGCGGACGCCATGGCGTGGCTTGCCTGCCGTCCAAGCGCCTCGGTGGGGGCGGGCGACCATGAGATTTATGTGGCGGAGGTCCTCGCTGGCAGCTTGCACCGCGCGGAGGGAGAGCCGATGATCCGCGTCCGCAAAAATGGATTCAGCTATTGAAATGGAAGCATTGCTCGATGTGGTGCGCTGCCCGCGCAGCGGACAGCGCCTGCATGCCGAAGGGGGGCGGTTGGTGACGGAGGACGGCTCGCTGTCCTATCGTGTGGAGGACGGCATCCCGGTGCTTCTGCCGGAGGAAGCGCGGGAGGAGGGGCGATGACGGAGATCGAGACATTGCGGCACTCGTGTGCCCACGTGCTGGCGGAGGCGATCCTGAGGATCTGGCCCGAGGCTCAGTTTGCGGCCGGTCCTCCCGTCGAGCAGGGATTTTACTACGATGTGGATCTGTCCCATCGCATCTCGACTGAGGATTTCGAGCAGATCGAAAAGGAGATGGCGAAGGTGGTGGCGGAGAACCAGCCCTTCGAGCGCCGCGTTGTTTCGCGTGCCGAGGCGATCGAACTCGGGCGGGCCGGGAGGCTGGCGGCCCTGGGCGAGCGCGGGGTGCCGAGCCGCTTCAAGCTGGATATCCTCGAGGGCATCCCGGACGGCGAGGAAATCACGCTTTACCGCAACGGGGAGTTCACCGACCTGTGTGCGGGGCCTCACGTGGCGACGACGGGAAAGATCGGGGCGTTTGCGCTCACCGCGGTGGCAAGCGCCTACTACAAGGGCGACGAGAGCAACCCGCAGCTCCAGCGCATCTACGGCATCGCCTTCCCCACGAAGGAGGAGCTCGAGCAATGGCGCGTGATGCAGGAGGAGGCCCGCAAGCGCGACCACCGCAAGCTGGGGCGCGAACTGCAGTTGTTCCACATCGACGAGGTGGTCGGGCAGGGATTGATCCTTTGGACGCCGAAGGGAGCGGTGGTGCGTCAGGAACTGCAGAATTTCATCAGCGAGGAACTGCGGCGTCAGGGCTACGCACAAGTGTTCACCCCTCACATCGGGCGTCTGGAGCTTTTCCGGACTTCGGGGCATTACCCCTACTATGCCGACTCGCAGTATCCTCCGCTGGTCGAGAGGGAAACACTGCACCGCCTCGCGGAGGAGGGGTGCTCGTGCGCGGATCTGGCAAGCCGTTTGGAAAAGGGCGAGACGGAGGGTTATCTGCTCAAGCCGATGAACTGCCCGATGCATATCAAGATTTTCGCCTCGCAACCACGGAGCTACCGCGACCTTCCCGTGCGCCTGGCCGAATTCGGCACGGTGTATCGGTGGGAGCAGTCGGGCGAACTCAATGGCATGACCCGCGTGCGCGGGTTCACCCAGGACGACGCCCATCTCTTCGTGACGCGCGACCAAGTGGGGCGTGAAATCCAAGGATGCCTGGATTTGGTGAAGAAGGTTTTCCAGACATTCGACATGACCGATTACCGTGTGCGCCTCGGGCTGCGCGAGCGTGGATCGGACAAATATGTGGGCAATGCCGAGGATTGGGATGCCGCGGAGGAAGCGTGCCGCGAAGCGGCCAAGACACTCGGGGTGACCTACACCGAGGAGGCCGGCGAGGCGGCGTTTTACGGACCCAAGATCGATTTCGTGGTGCGCGACGTGATCGGGCGCGAGTGGCAGCTGGGCACCGTGCAGGTGGATTTCCAATTGCCCGAACGTTTCGACCTTTCCTACACCGGCGCTGACAACAAGCCGCACCGCCCGGTGATGATCCATCGCGCGCCCTTCGGTTCGATGGAGAGGTTCGTCGGCGTCCTGATCGAACATTTCGCCGGGGCGTTTCCCGTCTGGCTCGCGCCGGAGCAGGCCCGCGTGCTTCCGGTCTCCGACAAGGTGGCGGCCTACGCCGACGAGGTTGCCGCCGCGCTGCGCGGCGCGGGCGTCCGGGCCGTCGTGGACACCTCGCAGGACAAACTCGGCGCCAAGATTCGTCTTGCGCAGGTGGAGAAAGTCCCTTACATGCTTGTGGTCGGTGGCAAGGAAGCCGAGTCGCGGCAGGTCTCCCTAAGGAGCCGCAAAGCCGGGGACGAAGGCAGCCTTCCACTAGAGAACTTTGTTGAGCGCATCAAAACAGAAATCAGTGAACGAGTCCTGTAGTCACTCCTGAATCCCGTCCGCTCACGGGATCAATCATCTCACGCATCCGCTTGGCTTTTCATCGCACTCCCCAACCACCCGCAATCCGGGTGAACCATCGTATCCGCGCACGGGAAGTCCGCGTGATCAATGCAGCCACCAACGAGCAGCTGGGCATCATGCGTCTTCAGGACGCCCTCCGCAAAGCCGAGGAAATGGGGCTGGATCTGGTCGAGGTGGCGGCCAACGCAAATCCGCCGGTCTGCCGGATCGTGGATTTCGGAAAATACCGCTACGAGTTGGCCAAGCAGGAAAAGGACAAGAAGGCGAACACCAGCAAGGTCAAGGAGGTCAAATTCCGGGTCAACATCGACAACCACGATTACCTGACCAAGATCCGCCATGCCGAGGAGTTCCTCGACAAGGGGAACAAGCTCAAGGTCCAGTTGCAGTTCCGCGGGCGTCAGATGGCGCACCAGGAACTCGGCATGGCCGTGGTTCTGAGGGTCAAGGACGACCTTGCCACCATGGGGCATGTGGACATGGAGCCGAAGCTCGTGGGCCGTGCGATCAACATGGTCCTCAGCCCCCTGCCGGCGAACAAGCGCAAGCGCAGGTTCGCGGCGCTGGGATACGAGCCGGAAGACGACAGCGCCGAGCCGGACGACGACGCGGAGGAGTAGCGGCGGCGCCTCAGCCGTCTCAGGCCGGCAGGCAGCCGGTCATCCAGCCGAGCAGTTCCGTGATGGTGGCTTCGCTTTCGTCGCCCATGTTCGAGATGCGGAAGGTCGTCCCCTTGATCTTGCCGTAACCGCCGTTGATGGCGACGCGGTGCTTCTTCTTCAAGGCGGAGCAGAAGGCGGCCACGTCGATGTCGCGGTTGTTCTTCACGCAGACCAGCGACTTCGAGCGGAAGCCCTCGCGGGCGAAATGCTCAAACCCGTTGGCCCCGACCCAGTCGGAGACCATGCGGTTGAGTTTTTCGTGCCGTGCGTGGCGCGCCTCGAGTCCCTCCCCGAAGATGTCGTCGAGTTTGGATTGGAGTGCCCAGATGTGCCCGGTGGTCGGTGTGCTGGGGGTCATGAACTTCTCCCAGTTCTTGTGGAATTCGATGAAGTCGAAGTAGTAGCCGCGGCCCGGCGTGGCGGCGGCGCGTTCGCGGGCGCGTTCGCTGACGCCGAGCAGGGAGAGGCCGGGAGGCATGGCGAGCGCCTTCTGGCTGCCGGTCAGGAGCACATCGATGCCGAGTTCATCCATCGGGATCGGCATCGTCGAGAATGAGGAGACGCTATCCACGATGAACATGACCTCAGGGAATTTCTTCACCACGGCCGCGATGTCGGCGAGCGGGTTGAGGACGCCGGTGGAGGTTTCATTGTGGATGAGGGTGATGGCGTCGAATCCGCCCTGCGAGAGCGTGGCTTCGACCATTTCGGGCAGGATCGGATCGCCCCACTCGACCCGCAGTCCCTCGGCTTCCTTCCCGCAGCGTCTGCTGACATCGAGCCATTTGTCCGAGAAGGCCCCGCACATGCAGTTGAGGACCTTTTTCTGCACGAGGTTGCGGATGGAGCCCTCCATGACCCCCCAAGCCGAGGAGGTGGAGAGATAAACCGGCCCGGCGGTTCCGAACATTGTTTGCAGGCGCGGGTGGATCGCTTCGTAGAGCGAGGAAAACTCGCTGCCGCGGTGGCCTATCTGCGGATGGCAGAATGCGCGGAAGGTCTTGTCTGAGACCTCGACAGGCCCCGGGATGAAAAGCTTCACGTGTCCGTCGGCAGTTGTGTTGGTGGTATTGAGCATCGATTTAATTTTCCCAGATGAAATGTTCGAGTCGCAGGCGCCGGGCTCGTTGGGCGAGCTCTTCCCGCTGCGGTCCCTCGGCGGTGGCGATTTGATCATAGACAGCGATGGCCGCGCGCCAATCCTGCTGTTCTTCGAGCAGGCGTCCGGCCTCGATCCCCGCCTTGTAGAACCAGAAACTGTCGGCGGAAGTGCCGGGGGGGCGGGCCAGCACCTCGCGATAGGCCGCGAGGGCCGCCTCGGCTTGACCCGCCCGGGCCAAGGCGGCGGCATTCTTGCAGGCGGCCTGGTCGCGCCAGTCGGCCGGTGCGGAGTTGTCGCCGGCGATCCCCGCGTAAACGGCCGCCGCGGCGGTGAACTTTTCCGGTTGGTCCGCAGCCATCGCGAAAAGGGTGTCGCCCTTTTCCATCAGGGCCGCATGCCGCACCTCCGGCGGCAGATCGGCTGAGAGAACACGGTCGTAGAGTGTGAGGGCATCGGCGAATCGGCGGTCGCGGAGCAGGAGCGAAGCCTGCTCGAAGCGGGCCCGATGACGCAGGGGGGAGTTTCCTTGGGCGATGGAGTCGAACCATGCGAGCGCCCTTGCTCCCCCTTCGGCGCTCATGCTCCGGGCCGCGGATTGTGCGGCGAGGAATTTCGCCAATGCGGCATCGTCGGATTTCGTCAGCGTCCGGGCGAGCGTGGCCAGCACATCCTCCGCGGCGGCGTGGTCCCCGGAGAGGGTGTGCAGTTCTCCGAGCTTGAAGGCGACATCGGCTGCCTCGGGTGAATCTGCATGATGGTCGAGAAAATCCCGGCAAGCGGAGACGAGTTCCTCCCGCGTCTGCGCCCCGGAGTTGTCCGCGGCGAATATCTCCGCCGCGGCAAGGGCGGCCGCGCGCGGTGCCGTATCGGCCTGTTCCTGCGCGGTGCGCAGGATCCGCTCGGCAGCTGTCGCCTCTCCGCGTGCGAGGCGCCATTCGGCGAGGGCGAGCTTGGCCTGGAAGGCATATTCCGTCGCGGGTGCCTGGCGAGCGAGCGCGCCGAGGCTGTCGATTGTCCCGTTCCGTGCCTCCGCGGTCGCCAGCAGGAACGACCAGCGCAGCAAATCGGGGCGTGATGTCGAGAGCAGCCCGTAGGCTTCACGGGCGCGTGGGAGGTCATCCGCGGCAAGGGCCGAAAGCAGGGCGTTGACGGATGCGGCATCCCTCTGCTCGGGTGTGCGTGCGGATTGAAAGGCTCCCATGAAGGCATCGTAGGCGCCGAGGTGGGTGCCTTGGGAGGCCAAGGCCCGCCCCCGCAAATCCGCGAGTCCGTAGGCGGATGCGGGGCCGGCGTCCACAGGAGGAATATTGTCGAGCAGTTCGAGGGCTTCTGCACTCTGGCCGGCGGCAATGCGGGCCTCCGCAAGGAGCATGCGTGCCCGGATGGCGTCCTGCGGAGCCAGATCGGGATCATTGAGATGTTCCGTGAGCGCGGTGATGGCGATGTCGGGGCGCTTGAGATCGATATCCAGGCGTGCAAGTTGCAGTCGGGATTCCATGGCGCGGCGGGATCCCTTTTCCGCAGCCCAAGTGCGCAGGTCGGTGGACGGGTCGTTGCCGGCTTTGCGCTCGAGGGCGAGCCATTGCTCCATGCTTTCACGGATGTTGAAGGAATCGGGCGCCTCGGCAATTCCACTGCGGAGGATCTCGGTTGCCCGGGCCTCCACACCGAGCTCTGTCAGGGCGCGTGCCAAACCCAAGCGGGCGTTGTTGCGCACGGGTGCGGTCAGGTCGTTCGCCTCGAGAAGATTGCGGAAGATCTCGGCCGCCTCGGAGGGGCGGCTTTGAGCGAGACGAAGGCGTCCGAGCGCAACAGCCAACTCCGGGTCCGGAAGGAGGGATTGTGCGCGGACTTTTTCCAGAAGATCCTCGAGTTGCTCCGGGGTGCCGCCTGCCATTTGCAGGTCGAGCAGCAACCGCACGGTGTTCGGATCTTCGGGCAGCTGCGCTTCCGCGGGAGGCAGGGCGGCGCGGGCGGCAACCATGTCGCCCTGCTCCCAGCGTATGCGGGCAAGGAGCAGTGCGGCTTCGGGGGATTCCTCCGCCTGAGCAGAGGCAAGCTTGGCGGCTTCCTCGTAGCCACCTTGGGCGGCGAATGCGGCTGCGCGGAGAAGCTGTGTTTCGCGGGAGTTGCGGTCGCACGACGCGTCAAGGACGTGAAGCGCTTCCTCCGGTTGGCCGGAGGCCAGGCGGGCGCGCGCCAGCAGGAGGCCGAGCCGATGCTTGTCCGGGGCCGGCGCCTCCCGCAACGCTTCGGTCAGGGGCGTGATGGCCGCCTTGGGGAACCCCTCCCGGAGGGCACCCTCGGCCTTTTCAATGACAGAGTCCGTCGTGGCTGCCAGCGCGCAGCATGTGATCGCCGACCATGCAAAAATGGAAAGCGCCTGCGTCTTCATGTCCCGAGTATCCGTCGCAAATACCGTCCGGTTTCACTGGCTTCATTCCTGCTCACAGCCTCGGGAGTGCCCTCGGCAACGATCCGGCCGCCGTTTGTGCCGCCTCCGGGGCCCAAATCGACAATCCAATCGGCGCATTTGATCACGTCCATGTTGTGCTCGATGACAATGAGGGTATTGCCAGCGTTGCGCAACTTCATGAGAACCTGCAGCAGGGTGTCGACATCGGAAACGTGCAGCCCGGTGGTGGGTTCGTCGAGCAGGTAGAGGGTCTTCGATCCGCCCCGCTTGGACAACTCGGTGGAAAGCTTGATGCGCTGGGCTTCCCCGCCTGACAGCGTGCTGGCAGACTGACCGAGAGTCAGGTAGCCGAGCCCGACCTCCTGCATGGTCACCAATTTGTCGGCGACAGTCGGCACGGCGCGGAAGAACGACAGGGCTTCGTCCACGGTCATGTCCAGAACGTCCGCGATGTTCTTGCCCTTGTAGGTGATCTCGAGGGTTTCGCGGTTGTAGCGCCGTCCCTGGCACGCCTCGCATGCGACGAACACATCGGCGAGGAAATGCATCTCGATCTTCAGCATGCCGTCGCCCTGGCAATGCTCGCAGCGTCCGCCCTTGACGTTGAAGCTGAAGCGGCCCGACTGGTAGCCGCGGACCCTTGAGGCCGGCACCTGTGCGAACAGCTCCCGCACAGGACCGAAAGCCCCCGTGTAGGTGGCGGGGTTGGAGCGCGGTGTTCTTCCGATCGGCGCTTGGTCCACCACGACGAGGCGGTGGATCTGGCCGGCGCCGAGGATGGCGGTGTGTTCGCCGGGGCGTTCCTTGGCGCGGTAAAGGTCGCGGGCGAGGGAGGCCCGGAGGATGTCGTTGACGAGCGTGGATTTTCCGCTGCCGGACACGCCGGTCACGCAGACGAAGCAACCGAGAGGGAAGTGGGCGTCCACGTTCTGGAGGTTGTTCTCCCGCGCCCCGGTCACGCTGAGCCAGCCGTCGGACGACCCCGACACCAAGGCGCGCGGGGTGAGGGGCTGGTTGCGCTTTGCCGGGACGCGGATGCGGAGTTGCCCGCTCAGGTAGCGGCCGGTGAGCGATTGCGGGGCCGTGGAGATTTCGTCGATCGTGCCTTGGGCCACGATCCGTCCGCCCATGGGGCCGGCTCCGGGGCCGATGTCGATGATATGGTCGGCGGCGGCAATCGTGTCATGGTCGTGCTCGACGACGAGCACCGAGTTGCCGAGATCGCGGAGACGTTTGAGGGTGGCGATGAGGCGGTCGTTGTCGCGCTGGTGGAGGCCGATGCTCGGTTCGTCGAGGACGTAAAGCACACCGGCAAGACCGCTCCCGATCTGTGTGGCAAGGCGGATGCGTTGCGCCTCCCCTCCGGACAGGGTTCCGCTTTCGCGGTTGAGGGTCAGGTAGCCGAGTCCGACCTCCTCAAGGAAGGACAGGCGCCGGGCGATCTCCGCGATGACTTCGCCGGCGATGGCCTCTTCGTTTCCACGCAGCCGGAGCCCGGAGATCACTTCCAATGCGCGGTGGATGGTCAGGTCGCCGAGGGAGCGGATATCGAACTCCTGTCCGTCCGTGGTTGCCAGTGTCACGGCAAGGATTTCGGGGCGCAGGCGTGCCCCCCGGCATCGCGCGCAGGGGCGGCGGTTCATCAGGGCTTTCAGCCGCTGGCGCAGGGATTCCCCCTTGGCATGCGCCAAGAGATGCTCGAGTTGGGCGAGGAGGCCTTCGAAGGGTTTGGTGATCGTCTGCCTTTTTGCGCCGGTGCCGAAGTGCAGATCGAGGCTCCGCTCCCCTGTGCCATGGAGCAGGAGCTCGCGGAATGATTCCGGCAGTTTCTCCAAAGGCACACCGTGGGGAACCTTGGCGTCGGCGGCCAAGGCGTCCGTGAGGGCCGCATAGTGGGCCTGCATCTTCGGCGTGCCTTTCCGCCATGCGACAATGGCGCCATCATTCAGGGACTTTTCGGGGTCGAGGACGAGGTCGGGATCGAAATATGGCTCCGTGCCGAGTCCGTGGCAGGCCGGGCATGCCCCGAGGTGGCTGTTGAAGGAAAAATGCTGGGGCGTGAGCTTGGGGAGGGTGAATCCGGTGCGGGGGTTCGAAAAAGCCGTCGAAAACGGATGGTCGGAAAAGCCTTGCTCCGAGGGTGCCTGGATCGAAACCTCCATGCGCCCGTTGCCCATGCGGAGGGCGGTTTCCACCGAGTCGGTCAAACGCTGGCGCAGGCCGGGCTTCAGCACAAGCCGGTCCACCACGGCGTCGATGCTGTGGCGGCGTTTCTTGTCGAGTTTGATCCTCGTGTCGGTGCCGAGCTCGGTCACTTCGCCGTCGATGCGCGCACGCACGAAGCCCTCCCGGCGCAGTTTCTCGATGATGTCGCGGAACTCCCCGGCTTGGTTGCGGACGACCGGGGCAAGCACGAGGAGCCTGCTTCCCTCGGGGAATGCAAGGATGGCATCCGTGATTTCCTGGGGCGTCTGGCGCCGGACGACCTCGCCGGTCTCCGGATCATGGGGCACACCCAGCGCCGCGTAGAGAATCCTCAGGTAATCATGGATCTCCGTGGTCGTGGCGATGGTGGAACGCGGTCCCGCGGCGGCGGTGCGCTGCTCGATGGCGATGGCCGGCGAGAGACCCTCGACAAAATCCACATCGGGCCGCTGCAGGCGGTCGAGGAACTGGCGGGCATAGGCGGAGAGGCTTTCCACATATTTGCGCTGTCCCTCGGCATAGAGCGTGTCGAAGGCGAGGGACGATTTGCCGGAACCGCTGGGACCCGTGAGCACAACCAGGCGGTTGCGCGGGATGACCACGTCGATGTTCTTGAGGTTGTGCTGGCGGGCCCCCTTGACGCGGATGCTTGATGGGTCGAAAGACGGCATGATGTCTGATCCGCCAAATTACGCGCCCCGGGCGCGGCGCGGAAGCGGATTGTCCGGCTCCGGACCCTCGCCGGGCTCAGGGGGCGGTGTTTTCCCGGAGACGCGGGGGCCTGCAGCGGAAGCTGCAGCCGCACGACGCGCAGCGCCAGCGGTGGCGCGATAGCAGGACAGGGAAGTTCAGGAGGAGCAAACTGAGACAAGCGAGCCTCCGGGGCCATTCCGCGGGTGCCGTGTCGTGCGAGCCGCATCCGGGGCAGACGACATCCACGGCATCGGGTGCCGGCTGGGGTGTGTCCGAGGCGAGAAAATCACGCACCTCGGCGACATCCTCATCGGCCACCTGAACACGCACGCCACCGATGGCATTGGAGTAGAGCCAATTCATCTGGACGAGGTATTCTCCCTGCACATACGCCCGGATGCCTGCGGCCTCCAAGCGGGTGCGGAAGAGGTGGGCTTCCTCGGGCTTGCTGAAGGCGGCGAATGTGGTCACGGGCTCAGAATGCAGCTGCCGCCTGCTGAAGGGCGGCGCGCATGGCGTCGAGGGGGGCGGGGCGGTTGAGCCAGATTTCGAGGGAAAGCGCGCCCTGGTGCAGGAGCATGGAGAGGCCGTTGGCCGTGCGTGCGCCCGCGGCCTGGGCGTCTTCCAGCAGACGGGTGACCGCCGGTCGGTAGATCATGTCGAAGACCATGAGGTCCGGCGTGATCAGTGCGGCGGGGACGAGTCGCGGGTCGGTGCGTTTCATGCCGAGCGAGGAGGCATTGACCACGAGGTCGGTGCGCGCGAGTTGTTCGCCCAGGGCGGCGTTCTCCAGCGGAATCACGGTCACGCGGTTTTCCGGCCCCTCGAGGCGGTCCGTGTGCAGCAGGGCGGCGGCACGGCGCGCAACGTCGCGGGCTTTGTCTTCCGTCCGGTTGACAAGAACGAGGCGCGGGCATTTTTCGAGGGCGCATTGCAGGGCGGCAGCCGAGCCGGCGCCCCCGCCTGCCCCGAGGATCATGACGCGGAGGTCGCGGAGATCGAAGGAGAACACATCGCGGATGGCGCGGACGAGGCCCGGGCCGTCGGTGTTGAAACCCGCGGTGCGGGAGCCGTCGAAAAGAAGCGTGTTGACCGCGCCGAGCTGGCGGGCCGTGTCGTCGAGTTCGGTGCAGAGCTGCAGCGCCTCGAACTTGTGAGGGATCGTGAGGTTCAGGCCGAGGAAACCCGCCTGGCGCGCGAAGCCGACCGCCTCGGCCAGATTTTCCGCGGGGCAGAGGATTTTCCCATAGCGGATGTCCGAGCCGGCGGCTTCCAGCGCGGCATTCTGCATTGCCGGGGAGAGGGAATGTTCGACGGGGAATCCGAGGACGGCGAGCCGCATTTCCGGCGGAATCGGACCGTCACTCCCGGCCCGGGCGCGGAGGTCTTCGAGGGTGAAGGTGGTTTGTTGGAGGTCGGGCATGGGAGACGGCCCGCTGAGGCCAGCGGGCCCTGCCGGTCAGGGGAAGAATTTTTCGCGGGTGCGGTCGAAGCGCGCAAGCACGCGTTCGCGTCCGAGAAGCTCAAGCAGGTGGTAGAGGCTCGGGCCGACGCTGCGTCCGGTGGCTGCCACGCGGGCGGGATGGACGAGGAGGGCGGTTTTCACGCCGAGGGCCGCCGCGAGATCCTTGAAGGCGGCCTCGATGGTCTCCGCGGTCCATGGTTCGACATTGGCGAGGTGGGCGCCGAGGGCCTGCAGGCGCCCGAGCGCACCCTCCGTGCGCAGGGATTTTTCCACGCTGGCTTCGTCGTAGGTGTAGTCATCGTTGAAGAAGAACTCGATCCAGGCCGGCACATCGGTGAGGTGTTTGACCTTTTCCTTCACCAGTGCGAGCACCGGGACGAGGCCTTCGCGGGTGCCGTAGTTGATGCCAGCGGCGTTGATGAAGGGGAGGCTCAGGTCGGTGAAGCGCTCCAGGGGCATCTGGATGAGGTATTGGCCGTTCATCCAGAAACATTTGTCGAGGTCGAACCCGGCGCTGCGGCGGTTGATGTTCTTCAACTCGAAGAGGGAGATGATTTCTTCGATCGGCAGGATTTCGCGGTTGTCCTTGGGCGACCATCCGAGAAGGCAGAGGTAGTTGCGCACGGCCTCGGGGGCGTAGCCCTGCTGGATGTAGCTCTGCACGCTGGCTCCCGTGTCGCGCTTGCTCATCTTCGAGCCGTCCGGATTGAGGATGAGCGGGATGTGGGCGAAACGCGGCGGCTCGACGCCGAAGGCCTTGTAGAGCTCGACGTGCTTCGGCGTGTTCGAGAGATGGTCCTCGCCGCGGATGACGTGGGAGATTTTCATCTCGATGTCATCCACGACGTTGACGAAGTGGAAAATCCACGAGCCGTCGGGGCGACGGACGGTCATGTCCGGGTGCGTCCCGGGATTGGAAAGGTCGAATGGGATCGAGCCGCAAACCTCGTCGTGGACGGTGACGGTCTCCCGCGGCGAACGGAAGCGCAGGGCGCCCGCATCCTCGTAGATCATCCCCTTGTCCTGGAGGATCCCGAGATAGCGCTCGTAGATGGGGCCGCGCTCGCTCTGGTAGTAGGGTCCGAAGTCGCCGCCTTTTTCCGCGCCCTCATCCCAGTCGAGGCCGAGCCAGCGGAGCCCGTGGTAGATGGCTCGCACGGCCTCCTCGTTGTGGCGCTCGCGGTCGGTGTCCTCGATCCGCAGCACGAAGGTGCCGCCGGTGTGGCGGGCGTGCAGCCAGTTGAAGAGTGCCGTGCGGGCCCCCCCGACGTGGAGGAAGCCGGTGGGCGACGGGGCGAAGCGGACGCGGACGGGTGTGGACATAAGACTTCGTGTCAGTGGAAGCGCGCAGCTCAATCCTCCCCGCCGAGGCGGCGGAGATAAGGCAGGCCGTATTCGCGCTGGATGCGGTCTTCCTCTGCCTTGCTCTTTTCGACGTCAAGAACGACAACGCCGGGATCCTCGGCGAGCTTGATGCGGAGGAATTTGCCGTCCGGATTGTCGATGGCATCGGCGAGATCGCGCAGGCTGCGGATCGGCTTGCCGTTGACCTCCTCGACAATCTCATAGCTGAGGTCCTGGTAGCCGACGGTGTTCGGCGTGCTGAGAACCCCGCTGATGAAGACGATCTTGCCCCGGTCGGGTGGAAGTTCGTTCTGGAAGCGGTCGAGATAGACGAGGCGGAGCGGCGCCTCACCGGGCCAACGGGGCCCCCATTCGCGGAGGAACTGGCGCGAGAGTTCGGAGAAGACAATGCCCCCGGCCACGATGAAGTCCGGAGCCGTGTCGAACACGTAGGGCTGACTGATCATGCGGGTGCGGTCACGCGGCGCGAGGGTGGCGTCAAGGGTGACCTCCGCACCGTCACGCCAGACGACGACGGGTATGGTCTGACCCGCCTGCAGCGCCGTGGAAACGTAGTGGGCGAGGGAAATTTTCCCGAAACGGGGATCCTCGTAGTTGCCGTCCTGGTCGATGGGGCGCCCGTCCACGCTGAGCAGGACATCCCCGGCTTTGATTCCGGCCTCATCCGCGGGCGAGCCGCGCAGGACCTTCGTCACATAGGCCCCACCGGTGCCGTTGGAAAGCTTGGCGAAACGCCGCAGTTGCGGGTCGCGGGTGTCCGAGAACGTCAGGCCGGCCCGGGGAAAACCGGCGTAGGGCGTCTTGGCGGCCGCCTGCAGGAAATGGGTGATGACCGGTGCAGGAACGACATCGGCGGTCTGGCTGCGCGGGTCGTAGCGCATCAGAAGCCCGACGAGTTTCCCGTCGCGGAAGGCGGGCACGGTGAAGCTGTTCTCCCGGGATTGGAGGGGAACGCTGAGTTTGAACACGAGAAAGGCGTTCTCATCCACGGGGTAGGGACCCACCTCGATCGTGGTGATGACGGCGGTCGTGCTCACGGGGGTGCCGTTCGGCTCGAGCTGCATGATCTCGATGCGATCCCCGACCTCCGCGGATTCGTCGAGCTTGGCACCCGGGATGCTTTGGAGGAAATCGGCGGCCGGTGCGGCGAGAAGGGCGAGATTGGCGTCGTAGTCCACGACTTCGACGCGCGCCGGCGCCTTGAGCGCAGTCTCCGGCTTCTCGAGTTCCACATACGTGTGATTTGCCACGAGTTCGGCGGTGACGAGGATGCGCCCGTCGACCAAGACGACGCCGAGGCCCTGGCGGATCGCCGGTGTTCCCTTGCGCCATGGCTGGCTGAAGTTGAACGCCTGACTTGTGACGTTGACGCGCACAACCGGGGGTTGCTGGGATGCAGGCGGTTCGGGCTCGGGGGTCGGTCCGGGTTCGGCGACCGGCTCCGGGGTCTGCTCGGGTTCCGGTGTCGGGGCCGGCGTGGCGGCCTCCTCGCCCGGAAGATATTGCCGCAGAACCTCCATGGCCTCCGTGCGCGCCGGGGCGGACAGGAGGCAGAAGAGTGCGATCAGGATGAAAGAACGGGTGATCATCGGGCGGAAAGTCAGAGGTTCTGGTCCGAGGAGACGCCGTAGCGATCCTTGATCCTCGCACTGGCATCCTTGAGAGTGGATCGGTCGAGGACGATGGGGCGCCCCTCGCCGAGCAGTTCGATGACGTGGAATTCCCCGGGTTCCTCGAAGGCCGAGGCAACGTCCTGAAGGTTGCGGATGGGTTTGCCATTGATGCGATTGACGATCCCCCCCTTGAACGGGGTGACATAAGTGTTCACCTGATCGGTGAGCACATCGCTGAGCACGACGACCTCCGGGTGCTCCCGGTAGATGTGGTCGGTCGTGTAGTAATCGAAGAAGTAGCGCAGACGCGTGTCCACATTCTTCTGCGTGTCGATGAAGTCGCGGTTGAGCGGTTGGAAAAGCAGGCCGCCGACCAGGACGAAGCGCGGACGGGTATCATACGAGCGGGCCTGGATCGAGAATGGCCACGGCCTGTTGAGCACGAGCGTGACCTGCTGCTTCTCCCCGTTGCGGATGATGTCGAGTTTCACCTCGTCGCCTTTGAACTTGCGTTCGAAGATCTCGGACATCTCGATGCGCTCGTCGTCGAGGTCGATCTTCCCGTCCGCGAAGACCTTGTGGCCGTCCACGGAGAGGATCACATCGCCGGACTGCAACTTGCCGTCCGCGGCGCCTCCGTCGAAGACGCTTCCGACGAGAACGCCGGCCTCCTGTTCCCCGTCGAGTCCCAAGGCCTCGCGCGCGGCCGGATTGACGAGGGGATAGTAGGTTGCGGCGAGGTCCATGTAGCGGTCGTAGGAGCCGTCCTTGACGTCTTCAAGGAACCTGCGGATGACCGGCGTGGGGATCATGTAGCCGACGTTCTGGGCGACTGCGCCGCTGTAACCTTGGAAGGCGACACCGACCACCTTGCCATCCTGCATGACGGGGCCTCCGCTGTTGCCGGGGTTGATGGCGGCATCAATCTGGATGGCGAGGTGGCTGTCCACCTCCGAGTGGCTGTAGGGCAGGAAATCGATGCGTGAAACGATCCCGCGGGTGACCGACAGGCGGTCGCCGCCGATCGGGTAGCCGTAGGCACTGACGGTTGATTCCAGTGCAGGGATGCCGCCGAATTCGAGCGGTTTGGTGCCCTTGAAGAAGCTCTCGTCGTAAACTCCGAGCAACGCGAGGTCGCAATCGTGCGCCACATACAGGACGCGGGCTTCCCACGGCGTGGGATCGCCTTCCTTGACGACGGTGATGAAGGTCGCATTGCTGACCACGTGGGCGTTGGTCATGATGCGGTTTCCCTCGATGACGAAGCCGGCGCCGACGCCCCCGCCGACATTGCCGGGGTTCCATGGAACCTCGTAGTCGGGTTGCTGGGATGTGGTGCTGATTCGCACCATGCTGGCAGCCGGTCCGGGAGCGGCGCACAGGCCTGCTGCGGGCGCGGCCAGAAGCAGAACGGCGAGCAGGCGGCAGATTCGGAGCATGATGCGCAAAGATTAGCCGCCACGGTTGCTTTGGCAAATCGGGAAACCGCTCCGGGGCTGGCCAAAGGCGGCGTGGGGATTATCCTTCCCCATTCCTCCCTCCGATGGCCCCCGGCAACGAACCTTCTCTGCTTCAACCCGGGGCCGTTGCCGCCCTGTCTCAGCGTGCAGTGGCGCCGGCGCGACCGGTGAGCGATGTGGTCATTTTGCGCGATGGCGAACAGGCATTCCCGGTGATGTTGGAGTTGATCCGCTCGGCTTCCCGTTCCGTTTGGTTCGAGAACTTCATTTTTGCGGGCGACGCGACCGGGCGGCGTTTTGCCCGCGCCCTGGGGGATGCCGCGCGCCGCGGTGTGGAGGTGCGGGTGCTTTACGATCCTGTGGGCACCATGATGGTGAAGGGGGGCTCGATTGCCAGAACCCTCGCGGCCGAAGGTGTGACGGCACGCCCGTTCCGCCCGGTGTCGCTGCTGATGCCGTGGACATGGTCGCGCCTCAGGCATCGCGACCACCGCAAGACCCTGGTGGTTGACGGAGACACAGCGGTGGTGGGGGGGCTCTGCATCAGCGACAACTGGGCGTCCCATGCCGACGGGGGGCGCAACTGGCGCGACACGGCATTGCAGGTGCGCGGCGCCGTGGCCGCCGACGTTGCCGCGGCCTTCACAAGCATGTGGCACTTGGCGCAGGATGACCGTGTGCCGCAGCAGGCGGCTTTGCCCGCGTCCGATCCCGGCGCGCCGTGCGGAATGGTGGCCGCCGACTATCCTGGAGCGCACCACGTGGCGGGGGTTTATCTCTGGCTGGCGGAAAACGCCCGCGAAAGCCTGGAGATCACCGACGCGTATCTTGTCACTCCCGAGCCTGTTGTTGCCGCATTCGAAGCGGCGGCCCGCCGGGGTGTGCGTGTGACATTCCTGCTGCCGGGCAACAACAACCATCCCTTCGCCGCGGCGTCCGCGCGGTGCCGCTACGAGCGCCTTCTTCACGCGGGGGCGAGGATCCACGAGTGGCGCGGGATGATGGTCCACGCCAAGACCGTGGTGGCGGACCGGGTGGTTGCCCTCGTGGGGTCAAGCAATCTGGACCCGCTTTCGATGACGCGGAACTACGAGCTGAATCTCCTCGTGGCGGATGCCGTCACCGGCGAGGCGATGAGCCGCATGTTCGCGAGGGACCTCCACGGGGCCCGGGAAATCCGGCTTGAGGAGTGGGCCAGGCGTCCGATGTGGCAGAAGGCCGCGGAGTCGGCGGCGCGGATATTCGACGGCAACCTCTGAGGTCCCGCCGTGCGTTCTTCCCTACGAGGAGGGCTCGAGGCGCATGACGTGGAACACGCCGTCCTTGTCGCGGTAGAAGCCGCGGATCTTCGGGATCTGCGCTGGCAGGAAGTTCACAACCTTGGCAAACCAATTTTCCTTGTCTTGAAGGATGTCCGGTTGCACCGAGCCGTCCTTGGTGAACACGGTTGCGAACGGGCGGGTGAGGGAGGCGTAGGCCTTTTCATTCGCACGAGCGGCTTCGAGACGCCGCGGATCATAGACCGTGACGGACCATGCACCGTAGGAACCGGGGGCGCCGGGGGGCGTGATGTTGAAGCCGAGATTGTCGGCGACCTTGTTGTCGCCGCGAAGGGAGAGGGAATACAGGGTGGAGATTTCCCGTCGGCTGTGGAGGTGCCCGGCGAGGAATTCCCGCACCATCTGCTGGATGCGCTCGTTGCGTCCGCGTTTGCCGCGGATGGCGAACTGGATGGCCACGGGATCCTCCGGGTTGCCGTAGATGTTGAGGACCCCCCGCTGGTTCACATTGAAGGACATGTAGGGGATGTTGCGGAAGGGCCCTTCGGTGATGGCTGCGGACGGGATGAGTTGCAGGCGCCAGATGAGTTCATGGTCACGGAAGTCGTGCACGATGGCCCGCCATGAGGGAAGGCGTCCGCGCCCGGTGACCGCGGCGACATAGACATCACGGTCTGTCTCCTCGCGGATGCGGCGGATGTCGGATTTCGGGATGCTGAGTTCCCCCTGCGGTGTCTGGAGGACGAGGGTTTGGGCTGTGTTCTTGAGGATCAGGCCGCGGAGGGAGCGCCCGTCCTGCAGGTCGATCTGGTCCGTGACCACCGGTTGCTGTGCGCCGGCCGGCGCGCCCAGCAGGAGGAAGATCAGGGCTGAGGCGGCGAGATGGCGCATTTGACGGGTTGCAGGCACGCCATTCATTAAATAGGCTCCGCGGCATGTGGCAAGCTTCCCGCATTTTTCTCGTCATTGTCGCGGTCGCCTTCACGGGCTGCGTCACGCCGCCAGCGCCCTACAAGGCTCCCGTGGAGCCGGCCGTGACCAAGCCGCTGCCCAAGGAAAAATTCTGGTGGGGGACATCGACGGCCAGCTACCAGAACGAGGACCGCGGGGTTCCTCCGGATTCGCCGATGTATTTCCAGACCGACTGGGATGCCTACGGCAAGGAGGGCCATGCGCCGATCCGCGGGGATGATGCCGTGTTCTCCTGGTCGCGGTTCGACCGGGATCTTGCGGCGCTCAAGCAGCTCGGGGTGACCCATTTCCGCTTCGGCGTGGAATGGGCGCGCATCGAGCCCAAGCCCGGGGTGATCAACGAGGCCGCGCTGGCGCAGTATGTGCGGATGGCCAGGGACCTCCGCGCCGCCGGGATCGAGCCCGTCGTCACCCTCTGGCATTTCACCTTCCCGGACTGGCTCTACGACGGCAAAGCCAAGGCCCGTTCGAATTTCCTGCATCCCGACGTGCAGGAGGCGTGGCGCAAGCACGTGACGCGCGTGGCCAAGGCCATGAAGCCGTATGTGCGCATCTACGTGCCGCAGAACGAGCCGAATGGGGCCCTCCAGCTCGGCTGGATCGCCGGCCACTGGCCCCCGGGGCTCCTTCTGCATCCTTTCGCCTACAAACGGGCCATGCGCGTGTCGGCCGACATGTTCCGTGACGCCGCGGCCATCGTTCGGGAGCAGCGTCCCGACGCCGTCATCATGGGCATCTATTCGCTTCCCGACTGGCGCCGCAACCGCCTGCAGGATCCGACGAAGCTTGTTTACAACATCGTGCAGAGGCAGAACTTCGACCACTTGGACATGGTGGCCGACACGATGGACATCATCGGGGTGAACTATTACTACGCGCAGGATGCGAGCATCACGCGGTTCCTGAGCCGGGGCCACGGCGAGCTTTCCTCGGATTACACCCAACTCGGCTGGGAGATCGTGCCGGAGGGTCTGTTCAACGTGCTGATGACCGTGCACAAGCGTTACAACAAGCCGGTTGTCATTTCCGAGAACGGTCTCGGCACGCAGAGCGAGCGCAAGCGCATCCGCTACATCCGCGAACACATCGCGCAGATGCGGCGTGCCATGGAATCCGGGGTTGATGTGCGGGGATACTTCCCCTGGACGCTGGTGGACAACTACGAGTGGAAAGAGGGCTGGCACGGCCAGTTCGGCCTGTTTTCCTACGATCCAAAGACCAAAAACCGTGTTCTTGAGCCGACGGGCCGCTGGTTCTCGACGTTCATCAAACTCCATCCGGCACCATAGCCAGGGGGCCGTTCCGGCTCATCCTGTCGTGCTCTTGCGTGCGGGGTTTGTCCCGTGGCAGGATGGCAGTCCGGCGCTGCAACGTCCCCGGCGTGGGAGCGTCTCCCGGACGAACCAACTGGGCAATTTGCACTCTCGACCATGGACCACATCGCCATCATAGGAATCGGTTGCCGCTTCCCCGGCTCCCTGAACAACGCCGGGGATTTTTGGAACTTCCTCCTCGAAGGCGGTGATGCGGTTGTGGAGATCCCGCCGGACCGCTGGAACATCAGCCGCTTTTACGATCCGGTTCCGGGACTGCCTGGGAAGTCGATGGCCCGGCACGGGGGGTTCCTCGGGGGCATCGATCTTTTCGACCCCCAATTTTTCGGCATCTCACCGCGCGAGGCACCTTACATCGACCCCCAGCAGCGCCTGCTCCTCGAGACAGCGTGGGAGGCGATCGAGGATGCCGGTGTGGTGCTCGACGCCGCCAACGGCTCGGACATCGGGGTTTTCGCCGGCATTTCCCACACCGACTACCAGAACATCCAGGGCGGGGCCTCCGACCGCGCGGGGATCAGCCAGCATTCGCCGACCGGCAACGCGCACAGCATTGCGGCCAACCGCATTTCCTACTGCCTCAACCTCACCGGGCCGAGCATCGCGATGGATACCGCGTGTTCGTCGGCCCTCACCGCCGTTCACGTCGCGTGCGAGCACCTGCGCAAGGGACGCTGCGGAATGGCGCTTGCCGGCGGGGTGACCGTGATGATCACGCCCGAGGGTTTCATCGGGTTTTCACAGGCCTCGATGCTTTCGCCGGACGGCCGATGCCGTGCCTTCGATGCGGACGCCAACGGGTTCGTGCGCGGCGAGGGGGCGGGTATGGTGCTGCTGAAGCCGCTGGAGCGCGCGCTGGCCGACGGGGACCCGATCCACGCCGTGATCCGGGGCACCGCGGTCAACCAGGATGGCCACACCAACGGCATCATGCTCCCGGGTGAGGAGGCCCAGGCGCGCCTTGTCCTCGATGCCTGCGCGGATGCGGGGGTGGTCCCGGGGGATGTGGGTTATGTCGAGGCGCACGGCACGGGAACCGCCGTGGGGGACCCGATCGAGGCCCATGCCTTGGCGCGTGCCCTCTGCGCGGACCGTCTTCCCGACCGTCCCCTGCTCATCGGCTCGGTGAAGTCCAACCTCGGGCATCTTGAGACCGCGGCCGGCATCGCGGGCCTGATCAAAGCGGCGCTTGTCGTTTCACACGGTCGCATCCCCGCCAGCCTGCATTTCGAGAAACCGAATCCGCACATCGATTTCGACGCATGGCGCCTGCGCGTGCCGTCACGGATCGAATCGTTCCCCGAGACGGGCGGCAACATCCGCGTTGCGGGCGTGAACTCGTTCGGATTCGGCGGGGCGAATGCCCATGTGATCGTCGCCGAGCCCCCGCCGGTGCCGATTTCGGCGGCGCCCCTTGCGGAATCTCCGGCCCTGCGGGCGTGGCCGGTTGTCCTCTCGGCGCGATCGGAGGAGTCCCTCAAGTCATCCGCCGCAAATCTCGCCGCCTGGCTCCGGAAACAGGATGCCGGGGACGGATCCCTGCTTCCCGACTTGGTGCACACACTCGGCGCCCGGCGCAACCATCACGCGTATCGTCTGACGGCCGCCGTGTCGTCCGCGGATGAACTGGCGGCATTGCTCGAGGGTTTCACCGCGGGCGAGTCCAACCCCGCGCTGGTTGCATCGTTCACCCCGCAGCCTGAGCATCCGTTGCGCGTGGGCTACGTGATGAGCGGGCAGGGGCCGCAGTGGTGGGGGATGGGCCGGGAACTGGTGCGCACCGAGCCGGTTTTCCGCCAGGCCATGGAGGAGTGCGCGGAGGCCATGGCGCCGCATGCCCGCTTTTCGCTGCTCGAGGAACTGGCGCGGGACGAGGAGACAACACGGCTCGCCGAGACTGAAATCGGGCAGCCCGCCATCTTTGCCATGCAGATCGCGCTGGCGAAGTTGTGGGAATCCTGGGGCGTCACACCCTCGGCCATCACCGGCCACAGCGTCGGCGAAATCGCCGCCGCATGCGTTGCCGGGATTCTCCCGCTTGAGGAGGCCGCTCGCATCATCGTCGTCCGGGCCCGGGCCATGCAGGACTGCGGCCGCCACGTCGGAGCCATGCTTGCCGTGGGGTTGGACGAGGAGAAGGCCGCCGATCTCATCGCCCGCCACGATCCGTCGGCAAGCATCGCCGCTTTCAACGGGCCGAATTCGCTCACGATTGCCGGACTGCGGACGTCGCTCGAACCGATGGCTGCGGAATTGGAGGCATCCGGCGTCTTCAACCGTTTTGTGCGGGTGCAGCATCCGTTCCACCACGCCCTCATGCAGCCTGCGGCCGATTTTCTCGAGGCATCCTTGGCGGGGTTGGAACCCCGGGAGGGTTCGGTGCCGTTTTTCAGCACGGTGACCGGTGCGCTTTGTCCGGGCACGGATTGCACGCCCGCGTATTGGGCCCGCGGCATCCGCCAGCCGGTGCGTTTCCTGAGCGCCGTCCAATCCATGGCTTCGCACGGTGTGGATGTTTGGCTAGAGATCAGCGCGCATCCCGCCTTGGCCGTTTCCATCCAGGAGTGCCTGGCCGCCGCGGGTCTCAAGGCGCCGGTGGTGTCCTCCACGCGGCGCGAACGCGAACAGGGCGCCGCCATGGATGCGGCATTGGAACTTCACCGGCTCGGTGTTGCGTTGGACTTCAAGGGCATCACGCCCTCGCGGCGCATTCTTGTCCTGCCTTCCTACCCTTGGAACAAGGCGCGCTGGTGGCACGAGTCCTCCGAGATGCGGGCAAGCCGCCTGGCACCGGGAGGAAGGGGTTTGCTCGATGCGCGTCTGCCGCGGTCGGTGCCCTCATGGACCTCGCGCCTCGACGAGCGCCAACTTGCCTACCTGCGCGACCACCGGGTGGACAGCCACATCGTTTTTCCCGCAGCGGCTTTCGTGGAGATGGCGCTCGAGGCGGGCGTGGAAATCTTCGAGAAGCGCCCCTTCGTCATCGAGGACTTCGAGATCCGCAAACCCCTCATCCTCCCGGACCCCGCCTCGAGTCTGCTGCTGGAGATCGCATGGGATCCGGTCGAACGCACTTTCACCATCAAGAGCCGGGTCGAGCCCTCGCAGGCGTGGTCGCTCCATGTTGCGGGTTCCCTGCGCGGCGAACGGGTCGAGACGGCCTTCGAGGGCGCGCGTTGGCCGGGACCGGACGACCGCATGGTGCCGGAGGATATCGACGAGCACTACGAGTTGAAACAGGACCGCGGTTTGCGTTACGGGCCGGAGTTCCGTCCGGCCCGCGAGATTCATGCGGCGGAAGGGGAGTCCTCGGGAGTCGTGTCGCTTTCGGAGGCTTCGGCGGTCCGTGCGGGTGAGTATGCGCTGCATCCCGTGCTTCTGGATGGCGCCCTGCATGTGTTCTCGGCCGGAGCCCGCCGACTCGAGGTCCGCGGCGGGCGGCTCAAGTTGCCTGTTCGCTTCTCGCGCATCGTGTTCCTGCGTTCTCCCGGAGCCTCCAGCCTCGTCCACGCCCGCGTCCTCCAGTGCAACGACGAGATGACCGAAGGACGGATCGGCATTTATGACGCCTCGGGCGCCCCCTGCGTGCTGGTGGATGGGTTCCGGGCGGTGGCGATGTCGTCCATGCGCCGTGCCGGCTCCTCGACCGGGGACGGGCGTGATCTCGTTTACCATGTCGATTGGGAAAGGCGCCCGGCTTCGGGTCCGCTTGCGCCAGTCGAACCGCTGCCGCTCGGGGTTCTCCATGATGCCGCAACCGCGGCCCTCAACGGAGTGCTCGGTCTGCGGGGCAGGGACCGCCTGGAACAGGTGATGCG
Source organism: Chthoniobacterales bacterium (assembly GCA_014879535.1). Taxonomy (GTDB): domain Bacteria; phylum Verrucomicrobiota; class Verrucomicrobiia; order Chthoniobacterales; family JACTMZ01; genus JACTMZ01. The sequence continues at coordinate 15,495 of JACSRX010000086.1, read as the reverse complement.
CGAACAGGATGCCTTCGCGGCGGCACAGATCGCCGCGGGATTGCGGAACATGGGGCTGGACCCGTCGCCCAACAACGGGACGTTTTCGGCCGACAGCCTCGGGGTGAAGCCCGCCATGGGTGAAATTTTCTCACGGTTGATGGCGGGACTCCGGGGGCAGGGGCTCCTCGTGAACGAAGCCGGCGGCTGGCGTCCGACCGCTGCGTTCTCGGTCAAGACGGAGGGTGCCCCGGAAATTCTCCGGGAATTCCTCGCGCGCTACCCGGGCCACCAGGGGGAAGCGCTGCTCTGCGCGGCCACGGGGGCGGAGTTCGGCCGGATCATGCGCGGGGAGAAGGATGCCGTTCAGGTGATCTTCGCCGGAGCGGGCGCCGACCATCTCGAGCAGTTCTATGGCGACGGGCTGTTCGCCTCGCATTGGGTGACCGCGATCAGCGCCGCGGTGCGCAAAGCTGCGTCCGCGCTGCCCGACGGACGCGGTCTGCGCATTCTGGAGGTCGGTGCAGGGACGGGCGCGCTCGCGTCCTACATCCTCCCGGTGATCGAGCGCGGGGTGCACAAATACGTCTTCAGCGATGTTTCCACGGGGTTCTTCCTCCCCGCACAGCAGAAACTCGCAGCCTTCCCCGAGGTTGAATACCGGACCTTCGACCTCGACCGGAACCCGGAAGATCAGGGCTTCGAGTCCGGCACCTTCGACATCATCGTCGGAACCAACGTGCTTCATGCGGCATGCGATATCCGTGCAGCTCTCGGTCGTCTCCATCGCCTGCTTGTTCCGGGCGGGACCCTCATGTTCATGGACGTGGCCAGCCCGCGGCTTTGGACGGAATCCATTTTCGGCCTCACCAGTGGTTGGTGGAGTCTGACCGACCGGGATCTGCGTCCCGAGCACCCCCTGCTCGCGAGGGAGAAATGGGAGGAGGTCCTCCGGGGTTGCGGATTCGCGGAGACCTCGAGTCTACCGGGGCTGCGGAGCCCCGATGGCGAGGAGGGGCAGATGGGCATCCTCGCGCGCAAGGCTTGGATCGCCGGCGAGCCGTCCGGGGGTGTGCCCGCGGATGCTCCCATCGAGGCATCTTGGGTGATATTTGCAGACGGTCGCGGTCTCGGTGACGCACTGGCCGACGAGGTGCGCAGGCATGGTGCACGGTGCCGCATCGTCCGTGCGGGTGGAAGTTTTGCGCTGCCTGAGGACGATGCATGCACTGTTCGTTCCGGGGACCCGGAGGACTGGGGGCGTCTTGTGCAGGAGTGGCTGCAGGACGCGCCGCCCCAGCGTTTCGTCTATCTCTGGCCGCTCGACCTCGACGGAGGCGATCCGGTGGCGGATCCGCGGCTGGGCACCGATGCCTTCCTGCACCTCGCGCATGCACTCGACGCCTTTGCTCCGACGGGGAAATACCGGTTCGACCTGGTCACACGCGCGGCGCAACCGGTCGGGCGAGGTTCCCGGCCTGTCGACCCCGCCGCGGGTGCGGTTCTTGGTTTCTTCCGCGTGTTTCTCACAGAGCATCCCACCGCCGCTTGCCGGGCCTTGGATTTGCCGGCAGGCAGCACGGATGTCCGGATGCTGTGGGATGAGCTCCTCCGAGCGGAACCGGAGCGCGAAGTCGCGCGCCGGGGCGAAGCCCGCTATGTCCAGCGCTTCACGCGAGGGCTGTCCGTGGCGGAATCCCCCCTCGGCCCCTCCGTGCCGCTCCGTCTCGAGTCGCGCGAGCGCGGAAGCCTCGACAGCCTGAGGTTCCTGCCTTTCGACCTTCCAGAGTGCGGTCCCGGCGAGCTGTTGATCCAAGTCCGGGCCGCAGCGCTGAATTTCCGCGATGTGCTGAAGGCGCTCGGCCTGTATCCGGCGGAAAGCCCGGATGCGCGGATGTTCGGCGACGAGGTTGCTGGCGAAGTGGTGGCTGTCGGACCGGGCGTTGATCATGTCAAACTTGGCGACCACGTTTTCGGCCTCGCCGCATTCGGCCTGGCCACGCACACCTTGGCGCGCGCATGCGACGTGTTGCCGGTGCCGGCGGGGATGACATCCGAGGAAGCCGCCACCGTGCCGGTGGTGTTCATGACGGCATGGCACTCGTTGGCCAATGTCGCGCGGCTTCGCCCCGGCGAGAAGGTGCTGATCCACTCCGGCGCAGGCGGGGTCGGCATGGCGGCCATCCAGATTGCGCGCCACTTGGGTGCGGAGGTCATCGCCTCGGCGGGAAGCCCGGGCAAGCGATCCCTCCTCAGGATGCTCGGCGTGGAGCATGTGGTCGATTCGCGCCGGGGGGATTTTGCCGAGCGTGTGATGGAAGTGACAGGCGGCCGCGGGGTGGATGCCGTGGTCAATGCGCTGGCCGGCGAGGCCATCCCGATGGGGCTCTCGTGCCTGGCCGATTTCGGGCGCTTCATCGAAATCGGCAAGCGAGACATTTACCAGAATTCCAAACTGCCCCTCTGGCATCTTCGCCGGAATGCATCCTTCCATGTCGTGGCGATGGACGCCGTGTTCGCGGGCGACGGGGAATTGACCCGGCAGTTGCTGGCGGAAGTCACCGGGTTGATGGTGCAGGGGGCTTTGACGCCGCTGCCTTACCGGTCGTTCCCGGCATATCGTGCGGATGCCGCGTTCCGCCTCATGGCGGCGGGAAAGCACACCGGCAAGGTCCTGCTGGCGTTTTCCGAGGCATTCCAAGCGGCGTCCGCAGAGTCGCCCGATGCTCCTTTTGAAGTCGATCCGGAGGCAACATATCTCATCACGGGCGGCTTCGGGGGATTCGGCAAGGTGCTTGCGCGTTGGTTGTCCGGTCGCGGAGCAAGGCACCTGGTGCTGTCAGGTCGTCAGGGTGCTGCGTCACCTGGTGCGGAGGAATTCCTCGGGGAACTGGCGTCTGCAGGGACGGAGGTCCTCGCGGTGCGGGGCGACGCCGGGCGGCCTGGAGACGTGGATGAGGTCTTCGGGGCCATCAGGTCCTCGGGACGCCCCCTCAAGGGCGTCTTCCATCTTGCCATGGTCATCGACGATGCCCCCCTTTCGGCGCTGACTCCCGAGCGCATGGACAGCGTGATCGGTCCGAAAGCGCGCGGTGCATGGCTGCTGCACCGGAAGACCGAAGGCATGGACCTCGATGCTTTCGTGATGTTCTCGTCGGCTTCGAGTGTGTTCGGCAATCCGGGGCAGGGGAACTACGCCGCGGCGAATGCGTTTCTCGATTCGCTTGCGCACCACCGGTGTGCTTCGGGGCTTCCGGCGCTGGCTGTCAATTGGGGCGTCCTCGGCGGTGATGGATATGTTGCCCGCAACGAAAAGGTCGCCGAATATCTGGCGCGCCAAGGGACACTCGCCCTTGATCCGAAAGAAGTGGTCTCGCTGCTCGAGACGTTCCTCGCGGCCAAGACCCCCCAGGTGGCCGCGTTGCGGGCGGATTGGGGCAAGTGGCGGCAGGCGTTCCGGGGACTGCACGACAGCCCTTTCCATGAGAGGATTTTCGCTTCGGAGGTGGATGCCGACGAAGGCGTGTCGCAGTCCGGAGATTGGCGTGTCCGGATCGACTCCGCGGCACCGGAGGAACGTTTGGATGTGATCGTGCGGGCGCTCCAGGATGTGGTCGGGTCGGTCCTGCGGGTCAAACCCGAGTCCCTCAGGCCCGATCAGCCCCTCACGGATCTCGGTCTCGATTCGCTGATGGGTGTGGAGATCGAGAATCTCATCGAAAGCTCGATCTGTGTGACCCTGCCTCCGGCAAGCCTGATGAGGGCCCGCACCATCGGGCAGATTGCCGCACTGATCAATGAGCACCTCGGGGGCGATGCCTGTGTGGAGGAGCCCCAAGCCCTGGCAGCGACCGACGAGGAGGTGTCCATCGCCGACATCGACCTCGACGCGCTCGGCGATGCCGGGATCGTGGAACTTGCCGGTGCTCCGGCCGAGGCCGATCCGGAATGGTCCGCGCCGGCGGGCGCGTCCTGAAGACCGTTGCATGGAGAGTCAACGCGCCCGCCTGCAGGAACTTGTGGCATCCGGACAGGTCCGCCTGCAACCGCTGTCCTTCATCCAGCGCGAATTGTGGGAAACGTCGCCGGTCGCCCCCGAGGATCCGTCGAATCACATCCGCTCGTTCATCGACCTCAAGGGACCGCTGACGCACGAACTCTGCATGCAGGCCATGAGACTCGTAGTCGCGAGGCAGGAGGTCATGCGGACATCCATCCTCCCCGGCAAGGAGCGGCCGGTGCAGATGATCCGCGCCCGCTCCGAACCGGTGGTGGACTATCGTGCACCGGACCGGACCGGGATTGGCGACGAGGAGATCATCGCCATGATGGAGGAGGGGTTCCGCCGTCCTTTCGATCTCGTGCGCGGACCGCTTTACCGTCTTCAGATGGTGCGCCGCGGTCCCGACCACCATGCGCTCGGCCTGACGATACACCACGCCATTGCGGACGGGTGGACGGTGACAAGTTTCGTCGAGGATCTTTACACGGCGTGTCTCAGTGTCTTCCGTGAAAGCGGGCGGGACATGACCAAGCTGCATGGCAAGCGTGATTTGCTTCCGCCACTGGCCGTGACTTATTCCGAGTGGGCGGCATCCGAGCGTGCCCGCTGGCGACCGGCGGAGACCCTCCGGCATGCGGACTATTGGGTGAAGCGGCTCGAGGGAGTGCGGCCGCTGTTCGGCGGCGCACCGGCGGGCCCTGAAAGGTTGGAGCAATGGGTCACCGATCTGCCGGCCGAGCTGGCGGACGCAGTCCGGGCGACTGCGCGCCGGTGCGGTGTCACTCTGTTCGGGGCGTTGCTGGCTGCCTTCCGCCTGGCTTTGCTGCAATGGCGGAATGCCGACGACGTGGTGGTCGGCACGCCGGTGGCAGGCCGGGCGAAATCTGCATTGAAGGAAACCATGGGATCGTTCTCCGGCATCGTCCCGCTGCGCGCGAAGGTCGGCACGCACAGGCCGTTCGAGGAAACCGTCCGCATCACCCACGAACAGGCGGTCGAGGACTTCACCCATGCAATGCCGTTCGTCGAGTTGGCGGCGGCCGTGGAGAGGCGCGTTCCCCGGGTCAGGCATGCGGTTTTCGATGTCCGTTTTGCCGTGCAAAACCATCCGTTTCCCGGCATCGAGATCGCGGGAATGGCGCCGCGTTTGCGGAACCTTTCGAGCGGCACCTCGCGCTTTGACATCGCCTGCGAGTTGACTGAGGATGGCCGGAAAATGGAGTTGATTTGGCTGCACCGTCCGTCCGCCGCCGCATGTTCCGAGATCGAGGACCTTGACAGGTTGTTCCGGTCCGTTCTGGAGGCCGGCTGCCGCCGAGCTTCAGGCCAGCCGCGAAATTCCGCCAATAATTGAGATGTCCGTCGCAAGCACAGCAGGCAAGACCGAGGAGGCGGCTTGGGAACCGTGGGCGAACCACGCTTCGTTCACGCTTGTCACCGGCGCCTATTATCTGACGACGGGGGCAATGGCCCTCTGCCTTTTCAAGGGGTGGGTGTGGCCGCTGATCCCACTGGTCCTGCTCGCCAGCCACTTCATGCATGCGATGCTCATCGCATTCCACGAGGCGTCGCACGGGATCCTGCGCAAGAGCCGCATTTGGAATGAATTCGACGGCCTGCTCGTCGGCACGATCAGCCTCACGCCGCTGACCCTCTACCGGGTTCTCCACCAACAGCACCACGTCAATGTCGCCAGCGAGAGGGACGTCGAACTCTGGCCGTTTGTCGATCCGGGTCAGCCGCTCTGGTGGCGCCGGCTTGCGGCGTTCCTCGAGTTGAATTTCGGATTTTTCTATTCGCCGTGGCTGTTCTGGCGTTTCTTCTTCAAGCGCAATTCGCCCATCACGAACCGCAAGGCGAGGCGCCGCATCTGGAGGGAGTTCTGGCTGATGGTGGGGTTTTGGACCGTGGTTCTCGGGCTCGTGGCATGGTTCGGCGTGTGGATGTGGTTTCTGGTGCTCTACTTCCTCCCCGCCTTCATTGCGGGGAATCTCCAGAGCTGGCGAAAATACATCGAGCATGTCGGGCTGAGCGGAAACACGGGGCGCAGCGCCACGCGCAGCGTGATCGCGGCGAACTGGAAGGGGAAATGCGTGTCCGTCAGTCTCCTGCACCAGCCGTTGCACGGCGTCCACCACGTCAAGGGCACGTTGCCCTACCATGAGATGCCCTACCACACGGACCTTATCATCCCCACGGACGAGGGGGATACGGTTCCGTTCCCGAACTACCGCGCGGCCTTCGCCGACCTCCTCAAATGCCTCGCCGATCCGCGTGTCGGCGGCCAGTGGAACAAGCCGCACACGCAAGCAGGCTGACACACGGGACGAACCGCCATGAACCACCGGGAGCCGGCGACAGGGGAAGTTCCGCTTTTCGAGGCCGCGGGCTTGGCCAAGGAGTATGACGACGGCCGCGTGCCTGCTCTGTGCGGCGTGGATTTCCGCATTTCCGAGGGCGAGTTCGTCTCCATCGTCGGGCCGAGCGGGTGCGGCAAATCGACGCTGCTCAACCTGCTTGGAATGCTGGATCGCCCCACCGCGGGAACCCTCCGCTACCGCGGAAAACCTCTGCACCAGACGGGGGATCCGGCATCCTACCGCGCCCGCGAGGTCGGCTTCATCTTCCAATCGTTCCATCTGCTGCCGACGTTCACCATCGAGGAAAACGTGATGATCCCGACATTCGGTTTCCCGGCGACGCGTGCCGAGAAGCGGAGAAGGGCGAAGGAGTTGCTTGAAGCCGTCGGTCTTTCCCACCGGCTCGGTCACCTTCCTGTCAAACTTTCCGGCGGCGAGCGTCAGCGTGCCGCCATCGCGCGCAGTCTTGTGAACCGTCCGGGCATCCTTCTGGCCGACGAGCCGACCGGGAACCTCGACAGCAAAAATGCCGGGCATGTCATGGAGCTTCTTCTGCGCTTGCAGCGCGAACACAAGACCACGCTGGTGCTGGTCACGCACGATCACGGGGTCGCGGCCCACGCCTCGCGCGTGATCCGCATGAAGGACGGGCGGATCGTCTCCGATGCGCCGGGCACCTCCGCGCCATGAGTTTCCTGCAGGTCATCTTCCGCGGCCTGTGGCGCCGCCCGGTGCGCACGGGGTTGACCGTGCTGGGCATTTCCATCGGCATCGCCGCCGTGGTGGCGCTTGTCGGCATGTCGTCGGGCTACGAAAAGAGCGTCTCGGGCCAGCTTGATGCGATCGGCATCGACGTGATCGTGAGCAACATGCAGGGCGGCATCATGCCCAAGGCGTTCGACGAGTCGGTGCGCGACCGTATTGCGGAGTTGCCGGGTGTCGCCGAGGCGAATGGCACCCTCATGCAGATGCTGAGCGTCGAGGATGCCCCGATGATGGTGGTTTACGGCCGCGAGTGGGGGTCATTCACATGGGACCAGTTCAAGCTGATCGAAGGGCGGCTTCCGAGGGATGCCGACGAGCCCGCCGTGGTCTTGGGCAAGCTGGCGGCCGAGGTGTTGCGGAAGAAGGCGGGTGACCGCATCCAGGTCGAGACCGGGGACTTCGAGGTGGTGGGCATCGTCGATGGCCAGTCGGTCCTTGAGAACGGGGCCGTCAACATGCCGCTCCCGCGGTTCCAGGAGGTCTCCGGCTACGACGGTCGCGTCAATTTCATCAACATCCGCGTGCCCGGTGGCAGCAGCCCGGCCGCGGTGGATGAACTCTGCCGCACGATCGAGGAGATGTTTCCGGGGCTTCGCGCGGTGAAGGCCGACCAAGTGGTGGGCACCAGCCAGGGGTTCCAGATGGCCCGGGCGATGAGTTGGAGCACGTCCCTCCTCGCCCTCGTGGTGGGGGTGCTCGGCGTGATGAACACGATGCTCATGAGTGTCTTCGAACGCAAACACGAGATCGGCGTCCTGTTGGCGCTGGGTTGGAGAAGGTCGCGGATCATGGCGCTGATCCTGTGCGAGTCCGCGGCCATGGGTTTTCTCGGAGGCATCGTCGGTGTCGTGCTCGGGTCGGTCACGCTGGCGGCACTCCAGATGGCACCGGCTGTGCGTGGGTTCCTTGAGCCGGATCTCGGGTGGGGTCTCGCGGCGTCGGCCATCTCCATTGCGGTCGGCGTGGGCGTCATCAGCGGCCTGTATCCGGCTTGGAGGAGTTCGCGTCTGTCCCCGGGCATCGCGCTTCAAGGTTGACCGCACGCAGCGAGCGCGGCTTGATGGTTCCCATGAGATTGTGCAGGACGGCCGTCCACCTTTGTTATCTTGCCGGTTTTCTCCTCTGGCCAGGCGGGGGGGCTTCGGCCGCGGAGTTGACGGCCTCCGAGTTGGCAGCGGCACTCGGGGCGGCGGCCCAGGACGGAAATTCCGTGGCGCGTGCCAGATTCAAAATCCAGCCGGAGGACGGCGGCGCTCCGGTGGTTCTTCAGGTGCAGATCAAGAGCCGCCGGACCCCGGAGAGATCGGAGGCGGCCTATGCTGTCCTGTGGCCGGCCGACCGCAAGGGGGAGGCCTTTGTGGTCCGGCAGGACATGGGGAGCGCTCCGGGAGGATTTTCAGTCACGCCGTCCGACCGCGAGAGCCGCTTGGATCCGCAGCGACTGCAGGAGGGTGCTTTCGGCAGCGACCTTTCCTACCGGGATGCCGTGGAGAATTTCTTCCTTTGGAGCGGACAGGCACTGGCGGGACGGGAGAACGAGGGCAAGGTGGACTGCGTCATTCTGGAATCGAAGCCCGGCGCAAAGGATGCGTCTGCCTACAGCCGGGTGAGGAGTTGGATCGACCCGAGGAGGTTGATTGCCATGCGGGTGGAAAAATTCGACAGGCAGGGGCGCCTGGCCTGCCGCATCGACACCACGCAGGTGGCGAAGGACGACATCGGCCGCCATGTGCCCGCGGCGCTGACGATCCGCCGAACGGGCTCCGGCACGGTCACGGAAATCGAGGGTTCCAATCTGCGGCACGATGCGAAGGTGCAGGATGCCGATTTCACCCGGGAGGGGCTTCCGGCGGTCACCGGGAGCCGTTGAGGTCCGCCTTCCGGAAAACCTCCACATCGAAAATGTTGCCCGAAGTGAAACGGTTGTCCGGTGTGAATCCGCCATGGGCGAGCAGCTGTTCCATCTCCGGACGGCCCCGGTAGCGGAACTTCTTGCCGAAGGTTTCCAGGATCTGGGCCGCCGCACCGAGGCGGTAGGTGTTCACCACCAGCGAACCGTCCGGGGCGGTCAATTGCCCGATGGCGCGGACCAATGCCGCCGCTTCCACCGCCCCCTCCGGGGCGGCCTCACCGGAAAGCTCCTCGGTCGTCGTGGCGGTGTGTCCGTGGAAATACTCGAGAATGCCGACGAGCGTGACCACGTCGGAGGCGGGGAGCGGCCCGGGGGACCACGGGGCAAGAAGGTCCTCGACCCCGGCGAAGATGCCCCGGGCACCGGGCTCCGTTGCGAGGAGTGGTTTGAGGGATGGAAGCTTTTCCATGAGCCTGACAGCCTTCCGGACATTCGCCTCCTCACGGTCGCCGATGGTGGCGGCGATCAGATCCGGATTGTGTCCCTCCTCCAGCAGGCGGTTGAGGACGAGGATCATGCTGAGCCCTGTGCCTGCCGCGGCGGCCTTGAGCCGGACCGGCCTGCCGTCCTTGAGCCGCCGCGCAGCCAGCTCGTGGGTCATGCGGGTTTCCCAAACCAACCGCCATTGGACGTCCCGGGCCTGGACCGAATCGAGCATGATGCTGTCCCATAGGTTCGCATTCCGCCGGATTTCCGGAACGAGCATCATGTAAACGGCGTTCATCGGGTCGCCGCCCTCGACGAAGGACGAGGTGTCCGCGCGGGAGGGCTCGAGCAGGGTGATCGCGTAGGGGTGGTCCGCCCCCTCGAGGATCGCATTGCGGTAGGTGACCATGGGGGCGCCGTCGGGTCCGATCTGCCTCTGTGCGCGGGTCGTCTTGCGCATGAGCCAGAGCGCGAAATGGGCGAGGCCGCGGCGCACGGCGCCGGAGGGGGCGGGGGGATCATGGTGGAAGATGCGGTGGCTGAGGCTTGCAACAATGGCGCGCGCGGTTTCCGTATCGCCTTCGCCGTAGAGGGAGACAAGCGCCTCCATGGGGGCGAGTTTGCGCTTTTCCAGAAGAACGGAATGTTCGTGCTTCATGCGGAAGGATCTGGGGATGCTGCGTTCACTTCCGCAGGTGCTCGAGGAGGATGCGGTTGATCTCCACCATGCCGAGCGGGTGGAGATGGGACCAGTGGCCGCTGGGAATGACCCTCTCGCTGGCGGCCCCCTCCATATGGCTGCTCCAGTAGGGAACAATGCCGTCGCTGCTGTTCGGCCGGGTATGGTCGAGGAAGCCTCCCCGCCCCCGGTCGCCGATGAGTGAGTGGTAGGGCACCCCGGGCTTGAGCGGAAGCTGGTTGACGGTGGTGACGAAAAGATTCGCCGGGTCGAGCATGTCGATGCTGTTCGGAAGCCGGTTCCGGGTGCGGGCCTGTGCCGCGGGCTTCGCGTGGGCGATCGCCTCCTTGTAAACGGTGTCCTGAGTGAGGGGGTTTCCCACGACCGCGGCCCCGAGGCGGCCCCAGAAGTCCACGGCCTTCTCGCTGCCCCGGTGGGAGGCCGAAACGAAGACGACGCGGCCGATGCCCGGTGTCGGCTTGAAAATCAGGGAGCCGCCCATGACCTCGCGCGTCTTCTGCGAGAAGGGGATCGCCGACGGTGGCTCGTCGAAATACGTGTTCCAGAGCTTCATGCCGCTGTCGGTGATGAGAAGCCGGCTGATCATCCCGCCCATGCTGTGCCCGATGACGACGGCATCCTTCAAGTTCGGGTAGCGTTTGCGGATTTCCGCCAGCTGGCGGCGCAGCATCGCGGCGGAAAGCGGGTAGGGCAGGCCGGAAGGATAGCTGAAAAACCAGAACTGGTAGTTCTGGCGTATGAGAGGATCCCCGCGGAGGAATTCGACGACCGGCGCCCATGTGGCTGGCGAATTGCCGAGGCCGTGGATGAAAATCACGGGGATTTTCCCGGGATTGAACGGCTGGAGGCGCGCCAGACGCGCGTTCTGCTCGAACATCTGCGGCTTGAAAAGGCCCAAGATCTCGCGCTTGTGCATGTCGAGTTCGGCCAGGGCCAGCGCGAGGGGACCTTGGAAATCCCCGGCCACCGGGTAGGTCCTGCCGTCCAAGGTGACATTCTCCTTGTCCAGCGGATCCTGAAGGATGACCTCGCAGTCCCGGCCATGGAAGCGGATGACCGCCGTCAGGCCGTAATACACGTTCCGCCCCTGTGCGAACTTGTCGATCTTGACGTAATCGAGGTCCTTGCCCGCGACGACCAGCGGTGCACCCAAGCCCTCCTTGAGGACGCGCTCACCCACCAGTTTTCCACGGAAGTTGTAGCGGTCGGACGGGGTGAACTGGAAATGGCGGGGGTGATATTGGGGCTGCGGAAAGGGCGGGGTCAGCCGCAGCCGCCACGGTGATCCGGACTCCGAAGGCGCCGCGACCGCGGCGTCCCAAGGCTGGAGCTTCTGCTCGGAGATGATGTCGATGACCCGCGCCACCGCGAAATTGTAATCGCTGCGGAGAAGGGTGTTGCGCGGGTCTGAAGCGAGGCGCAGACGGGCGTCGTTCGCGGCATCCAGATAGTGCCCGAGCTGCTCGATCGGCCGGGATCGGAGGTTCTCGCGTGTCTGAGCGAGCGACAACTGCGACTCGGTGACGGCCAGGTCCGAGGTGCGGCGGGTCTCGAAGACTTTTGAATACTGGGCGCACCCGGCCAGCAGGAGCGGGAGGGCCAGAAGGACGGCGGTGAGATGGCCTTTGCCCATGACGAGGACGGAAGGTTAAAGGTCCGCTCCGGCACCGTCAACACGCCTCCCGCTGAGGGACGTTGAAAGGTCACCACCAGCCGGCGCCGCGGCCGAGCAGGCCGTCCTTGATGGATTTTTGCAGCGGCTTTCCGATCCAGAGGCCCAGAATCTTGTGGTAGAAGTCGGCTCCGGGAATGACACCGAGTTCCACGCCGTCCTTGGCGGCGACCATCCCCCGGGCGGGGATGAAATCAATGGTGATTTCCGTGCCCTGCTTGAGTCCCTCTCCCTGGTGGAAGAAGGCGAGGAACCTGGCGATCTCGGAGGCGAAGCGGCGGGTGTCCTCGGGGCTGAAGTTTTGATCGAGGCTTTGTTGCACCGTTCCGGTGAAGCGCTGCTTGCCGACCTCCCGGACCATCCGGATATGGATTCGCTTCGGTTCCTGATCATTGGCAAGGATCGCCTGTTCATCGCCGCTCTTTTCCGTGAGAAACAGGCCGATGTGGTAAATCCCGAATCCCCAGACGGTCCGTGTCGCAGACCCGTTGAGCACGAGCCTCTGTCCGTCCACGATGGTCTCCGCGGGGAACTCCGACGCGCGGGCGAACGAAGCGAGGAGCAGCGAGGCCAGCGCCGCGAGGGCTGCAGGAATGCACGTCCGGGCCTTCATTGCCATTCCGAGGGGTCGACGCCTTCGAGCACCCGCTTTGCATTCTCATATCCGCGGGACACGGCGAGGTCGAACTTGTCCCACTCCAGCAGGCTGATGTCGTTGACCGGGGATTCGAAGTAGAGATCCGCAGCTGTGCGCCATGCCCGGCCGGTGATGCGGCTGTGCAGGACGACGGAGCGCATGATGATGGCGATGGCCTTGGGGGTGTCGCCACCTTTTCCGCTGGCGGTGGGACCGCCTTGGTCGCAGGCGATGAGTTTCCCGGCGCCGCGGTTGCGCAGGATGTCGGCCGGGAGGTTGTTCACCACGCCGCCATCGACGAGCAGGTCGCCCTCCTCGGTGACAACGGGGGGGAAGACGCCGGGAATCGAAACGGTGGCGCGCAGGGAGCGCAGAAGGGATCCGGACTGGTGAACATGGGCGCTGGGATGCGTGAGGTTCGCGGAGACGCAGGCAAAATCCTTCCACGAGTCCTCGATGTCCGAGTCCGGCAGGAGATGGGGCAGCAGACGGTCGAGCTTTTTCCCGGAGAGGAAGGAGGTGCTGGGGAAGAGCAGGTAGTCACGCTTGGTCGGATTCCTCTGGACCATGATCCGGAAGCGGCGCATCAGCTCCTCGAGGTCAAGGTCCAGCGAGACTCCGGCAGCCACGATGGCGCCAAGGCTGGTGCCGGCCGCAAGATCCACGGGGATGCCGTGTTCTTCGAGGGCGTTGAGGACGCCGAGGTGGGAGAACGAGCGGGCCCCGCCACCGGCGAAAGCGATGCCGTTGGCATTTCCCGTGAGCAGGCGTCCGAGCCGCAGGAGGTCGGCTGCCGAGTTCCTGCGCAGGTGGAAATGGGCGGTCGCGCCGCAGGCGGACCGTGCCGCGGCCGTGCCGCGGGGCTCCCTGCCCCCGTCGGGATGAATCACCACGAGTGTGCGGGGAATGCCGCGCGGAATGAGGTTGTCAGGCACAGATGGACGTGTCCCCGGCGGGGCGAGGAGCAGGACGAGGTCGGCATGCCTGAGGCATTGGCGGGTCCATGTCGTGGTCGCGGTTCCGCAAGCCATGATGAGAACGTCGGTGGCGGCCTCCTGTTCGCTGAGCCAAAGGGCAATGCGCTGGCCGACCTCGGCATCGGTGCGGCCACCCGGCGGGGCGTCGTCGGACCCGACCAAGAGCGTCCGTGCCCGCTTGGCAATCTCGCCGTGCAGGTCGCGTGCGAAGGCGGAGGAATCGACACCGGGAGCGGCGGTGTAAAGGGCGAGGCAAATCTGTTTCTTGAAGGGTGAGGGGGGGAGGTTGGCGCGTTGCAGACGCTGCATCTGGATCTGGGCCACGCGCATCACGGATTCCGGTGACAATCGGGCCAGTTCGACGAATCCGGCACGGTCGAGGCCGGCAAGGACGCAGTCGCGCATGGCCTGCACCGTCGCGGTGCGGACACCGCCGGCCAGAAGGGCCATTTCACCGACCGTCTCGCCGCGGCTGATTTCGCCGACGACGCGGTCCTCACCGTCCGACCGGCGGGAGGCGCGCAGCCGTCCGCTGAGGACGACATACATCGTGTCGGCCGCTTCGCCCTCGCGACAGAGGATTTCGCCAGCGGCCAGTTGAAGCCAGCGGATGCGCGGGGCGACGGCACCCCACGCGGCGGCGTCCATGCCTCCGAACTCCTTCTGCAACACCTCGCGCAGGAGCGCCTCGCGGGATTCGAGGCTCTGCGAAGCCTGTGACTCGTCGTGCATCAAAGGATCAGCCAGGTGGCAAGGCCGAGAAAAAGCCCCATGCTCACGACGTCGGTCGCGGTGGTGAGGAAGATGCTGGAGGCGGTTGCGGGATCCGCCCCGAGACGTTTGAGCACCATGGGAACAAGCGCCCCGGCGGCCCCGCTCAGCACGCAGCTTCCTGTCATGGCGAGAAACACGATGAGCGCGAGCATCCATGCGTTGGAGTTGCCCTGCCAGAAGGCGAACGCCAGCATCCCGAGCGCCGCGGTGATCCCCACGAGAATGCCGTTGGCCATGCCGAGGAGGGACTCCTTGATGACGACGGTGGCGCCCTTGCGGGTCTTGAGTTCGCCCAGCGTCATGCCGCGCAATGTGACGGCCAGCGCCTGGCATCCCGTGTTGCCGGATTGTCCGGCCAGCACGGGGAGAAAGACGGCGAGAGCGACGACTTGGGCGATGGTTTCCTCGAAGATGCCGACAACGAATGCCGCAAGGAATGCCGTGGCCAGGTTGAGTTGGAGCCACGGATGCCGGAACTTCAGGCTTTGCAGGAGCGGTGTCGCCATGCGCTCTTCCTTCTCGACGCCGACCATCGAGCCCGCTTGCGCCGTCAATTCGAAAGCCTGCGCCTCCGCCAACGCCTGACCGCGGACGAGGCCGACGAGCCTGCCGGATCCATCGCAGACCGGATAGACAGGAAAATGGCGGTTCAACGTGGACTTCATCGCGTCCAGCAGGGATGCCTCCGGTTGGAGGCAGAAGATGTCGCGCAGCATGAGCTCGTCGAGACGGCTGGAGGGAGGATTGAGCAGGAGGTCGCGCATGGTGACAACCCCGACCAACTTCCCGGCGGCATCCGTGACGAAGCAATAAGTGATGAGCTTGCCCTTGGTGATCTCGCGGAGTTGATCGATCGTTTGGAGAACGGTTTCCTCCGGATGGAACACGCCAGCCGGGGGCTCCATGAGGCTGCCGACAGAATCCTGCGGGTAGCGCGATTCAAGGTTCCACTCTGCGGCGACTTCCTCGGGGGTCGCCTCAAGGATGGCCCTCAGGTGGGCGTGATCCAGACATCCCAAGATCTCTTGGGCTGCATTGGGAAGGAGACTCTGCAGGGCGCGGGATGCCTTGGAGGGATTCTCCTTGGAAAGCAACTCCGCGGCGGCTTGAGGGCCCAGCGCGGTGCATCGTGCCCCCAAATCAGCAGTCTGATTTTGGTCGGTCATGATGCCTGCGGGGCGCTGTGCCAATGGTGACTGGCCGCGCTGATCAAGGGACCGGGTTGTAGATGTATCCGCCACCTTCGTCCCTGTAGTGATGATCCGGCGGGGGGGGCGGCGGTGGCGGGGG
>JACSRX010000015.1 GCA_014879535.1 Chthoniobacterales bacterium | reverse complement strand
TCCGTCGTCGGCAGCGTCAGATGTGTATAAGAGACAGGAGCACCAGAAACCAGAAAATGGGGACGAACAACGGCGTCTCCGTGCTGCGCTCCTCAAGGGTGCGCCCTTCGCCTTGATACTCCCCCCGGGCCGCCGCCATGAGCGCATCCATCCCCTGCAGGACTCCGCCGGCCATGTCCCCGGCGCGGAACCGCGGAATCATCTCCGCTTGGATGATGCCGTTGGCCAAGGCATCCGGCACCGCGCCCTCCAGCCCGTAGCCGACTTCGATCCGCGTCTCCCGCGATTCCGGAAAGACGAACAAGACGATGCCATTGTCGCGGTCCTTCCGCCCGACGCCCCACGACTCCGCGGTGCGCTGCGTGAAGTCCTCCAGCACATGATCCTCCGGCACCCGGGGCATCGTCACGACAAGGAGCTGGTTCGATGTCTCCCGTTCATACTGTGCCAACTTCCTCGCCAAGTCCTCCCGCTGCGCCGGGGCCAGCACATGCGCCGCGTCAAGCACATGGTCGGACGGCTTCGCAGGCAGCGCGGAAGACACCACCGCGGCCGATGCCGCCAGCAGGAGCAGTCCTGTCAGACAGATCCGCACGATCCGCTTGCGGTCAGGAGCCGGGCCGCGCACCGAAGTTGAACTGCACCTCCGGCGCCTTGTCCGCCCCGGCGCTGGCCGCGAAATAAGGGCGGTCCTTGAACCCCAGCCAGCCGGAATAAATCACCGTCGGGAACTGCTTGATCGCCGTGTTGTATTCCTGCACGACCTCGTTGAACTTCCGGCGCTCGACCGCGATGCGGTTTTCCGTGCCTTCAAGTTGCGCCTGGAGGTCGCGGAAGTTCGCATTGGCCTTGAGCTCGGGATAACGCTCGACCGTGACCAGCAACCGCGACAAGGCGCCGGAGAGCGCATCCTGCGTCTGTTGGAACGCCGCCATGGCCTCCGGGCTGGCCGGCGGCGAGTTCGGGTCGAGCTTGATGTTGGTCACCTGCTGCCGCGCCTGGATGACGTCCGTGAGCGTGGACTTCTCGAAGTCCGCCGCGCCCTCGACCGTCTTGACCAGATTCGGCACGAGGTCGGCACGGCGCTGATAGACGTTCTCGACATTGGCCCAGCTGCTTTCGGTCTGCTGGCGGAGGCTGACAAGGCGGTTGTAACCGCAACCGGTCAGCAGGGACGCCGCCACCGCGAGGAGGAGAAAACGGGGAATTTTCATGCTGACGGCCTGTATCGCGCAAAGACCGGATGCTTGCGAGGGAATTTGCAGTGCCGCCTGAAGGCACAAGAAACAAGGGTGGAAGTCTCCCGGCGGCCCGGTATCATGGCCCATTGGCGCATGAGGCGCCCGCATACCATGTCCGTTCCGCAAAGCACCATCGCCATCATCTACGATTACGACCAGACCCTGAGCCCGAATTACATGCAGGAGGAGGCGATTTTCCCGCATTTCGGCATCAACGGGAAACAGTTCTGGCAGCGCTGCGGGGAACTCGTCCAGAAGCACGGCTACGAGCACGAGCTGGCCTACATGAAGGCACTCCTCGATTACCTCGACCTCGACCGCCCGACCAACGCCCAGCTCCGCGAGTTGGGCGCGAAACTCAGCTTCTTCCCCGGCATCCCGGAGATGTTCCAGGAGTTCAACACCGGGCTGCTCTCCCCCGAGCACGACGCGCACGGCATCACCCTCGAGCACTACATCGTCAGTTCCGGCATCAAGGAACTCATCGTCGGCAGCCGCATCGAGCCCTACGTCCGCAAAATCTTCGGCTGCGAATACGCCGAGGATGCCGACGGACGCATCACCTTCCCGAAGCGCGTCATCAGCCACACCCAGAAGACGCAGTTCCTCTTCCGCATCAACAAGGGGATGCTCGACCTCTCCCAAGACGTCAACGACCACATGCCGGGCGACATGCGGCCGATCCCCTTCCAGAACATGATCTACGTGGGCGACGGCCCCACCGACGTGCCCTGCTTCACCGTCATGAAGCAGACCGGCGGCCGCGCCATCGCCGTTTACAACCCGCAGGACGCCACCCGCGTGAGCTTCAAGAAGTGCTACCAGCTCATCGCCCACGCCGACCGCGTGCGCCACATCGCGCCGGCCGACTACCGCCCGGGCAGCCACTTGCGCCTGATCCTCGAGGAAATGATCACCGAGATCGCCGACAGCATCGTCGAGCGCCGGCGCAGCGACCTCGAGGCCGTCACGGTCCGCGCCCCGAAGCACTGACACCGCACGCGGAGCGCGACCCCATGGACACGGGCGCCCCGCCGGACCGCGCGCTCCGGCGCAACCTGCCGCTGTATGTCGCGTTCAGCGTGCTTTTCAACGCACGCTTCTACTACCCGGTCCTCGGGGTCCTGTTCCTTGACCTCGGACTGACGCTCGAGCAATACGCGCTGCTCAACGTCGTCTGGGCCGTCGCCATCATCCTCCTGGAAATCCCCTCGGGTGCGCTCGCCGACGTCATCGGCCGGAAGCGCATGGTCGTGCTGGCCGCCGCGCTCATGGTGGCGGAGATGACCGTCTTTTGCTTCGCGCCGTCCAGCCCGTGGCTGTTCTGGCTCCTGCTGCTCAACCGCCTCCTCAGCGGCGCCGCCGAGGCGTGTGCCAGCGGGGCCGACGAGGCCCTGGCCTTCGACTCGCTGCCCGAGGAAGACCGCGACAAGGCTTGGTCCCGCGTGCTCGAATCCCTGATGCGCTGGAAATCTGGCGCATTCTTCGTCGCCATGATCTCAGGTGCCGCCCTCTTCGACCGCGATCTGATGGCGTCCCTGCTCGGGGGCACCGGCTGGGTGCCCGGCACGACGGTGCGCTGGCCGGTTTACGCGACACTGGCCACATCCGTCCTCTGCCTGGCGGTGGCCATGGGGTTCCGCGAACCGCCCGCAAGCGCCTCCTCCGGACATCATGCCGTGATCCGCGCTTGGCAGAATGTCCTCGCGGGCGCCGTCCATGTGTTCACATCACGGAAAATCCTCTTCCTCATGGCAGGCGCGCTGCTCATGGACAGCTTCGTGCGGCTCTTCCTCACCTTTGCCAGCAACTACTACCGGCTCATCGACCTGCCGCCCGCCGTCAACGGACTTCTCGGTTCCGGCCTGGCGCTCCTCGGTTTCGCAGCCGCCCCGGCGGCGCGGCGCATGACCGCCCGGTTCGGCGCGAAAACCAACTTCACCATCGTCGCCGCCCTCGTCCTCCTCGGCCTCGCCGGGCTGCCCGTCGTCTGGCCCGTCTGGGGCGCGTGGGTCGTCATTCCGCTCGGACTGGCCATGTCGGCCCTCCAATTCTTCACCTCGAACTACCTCAACCTCTGGACCGATTCCCGCGTCCGTGCCACCGTCCTCAGCTTCCGCGGGGTTGCCTTCAACCTCGGCTACGCGGCGGCCGGACTGCTCTTCGCCCGCCTGACGGCCCACATGCGTTCCGCGCACCCCGACGCCGGGGAAAACGGCATCTTCGCCCTTGCCATTTCCTGGCTGCCCGCCGCATTCCTCGTCTGCGGCATCCTCCTCTGGCTGTGCCTCCGGCTCACGCGCGGCCGGGCATCCTGAGAAATGTCACGGCCCTGCGGCCCGGACCGATCACGGGTCGCGCGGCAACGTCAATTTCCCACGATGGTTTGAACCCGCATGAACCGGCGGCCGCCGCCCTCACCCAGCGGAGTCCTGTCCTGCACAACCAGGGCCTCCGCCGTGTCCTCGACAACCTCGGTCACCGAGGAGCCGGACTCCCAAGTCACAAGATCATCCGAGACCTCGACGAGGAACGTGGCTTGACGATCACGCCTTCGCGGGATGCGCAACTCCAGATAACGTTCCGTGCCCGTGTCATACCACTCCAGCCAAGCCCCGGGATCGGGATTCGCCCCGCGGTGCAGCGCATAATCCAGAACATCCGGAACCCCGTTCGCGTTCAGATCCTTCTGGGTGCCGTTCCCGGAGACAGCCAGTTCGGTCACCCGCCATTCGTCCCAAGTGACCGTGGGCGCCAGCGCACCGCTCACCGCGGCGGACTTCATGTGGAACGCCCCCGAGGTCTGGATTTCACCCAGCACGATGGTCGTCGCGTTCCTTGCGGTCCAAAACAGCACGATCGGACTCTCCGGATTCGGTGCAGGCCACGTCCAGTTTGTCGCCCGGAACAAAATCCATTCCCCCGCCGTCTCCCCGCCGCTGAACCCCCAGACATAGCCGGCGGCTCCAACCGTGAAAGGCGGCGGGTTGTTCGTCACCGTGTAGTTGGAGGTGAACCACTTGTTCGTCGTGTTGTAGGGGGCTCGCTGGGCCGGAACCCAGTTCGCCAGCCACTGGCTGGTGTTGGTCGCCGCCGGCACGAAGCCGGGCTTGAACACTCCGAGCTCGAACTTGAAGGCCCCCCCATCACCTCGCCCGAACTCGTCAGATTCGTGCGATTCAGCGTGGAGGCGTAGTTGATCGTGCTCCCCTCGATCATCTCCGCTTCCGCAATAATGAAAAAGGCCGCCGTAAGGCAGCCTTTCTTGATTTTCTGGGCAGTGAGCCAGCTCCCGGAGCCGGCGCCGGGGGGTGGGTGCCGCATCGTCTTCATTTCAACCACAGTTAGAATCCATTCAAACGCATGTTCAATCAAAATCTTCGCAGGCCGTTTCGTTGCCAGAGTGACCGGCGGCACTCGGGCAGCCTGTCCCTCCGGTTCACGCGCGATTTGGGGAATGTTCGCCTCCGCCTGACTCCAACCAAAGCATGGTTCGACAAAAAGGAAGGCGGGATTTCTCCCGCCTTCCCGAAGATCGACCAATCAGGGGCATTTGCCTTCAACACCACCAATTGATCAAACTTTCACCATCGCGATGTAGCCGGCGACCATTGTGGCCAGTGACATGGACGCGATGATGATTGTCACGGTCATCATGAGTTCACCTCCTTCTGTTGTGTTCCGGGGATGAACAACGGTGTTCCCGTTGAAAGATCGGAGGAGCATTTGGTGTGCCAAGTTGAGGCGGGACGGCGTCAATCCTCCTGCCCGGCGCGGAAGCGGTAGCCATGGCTGCGCACGGTCTCGAGGCGGGCGGCATGATCCCCGAGCTTGGTGCGCAGGCGGCGCATGTGGGTGTCCACGGTGCGGCTGTTGCTGAGGCGGTGATAACCCCAGACGTCGCGCAGGAGATCCTCACGGCTGAGAACCCGGCCGCGCTTTTCCATCAGCATCACGAGGAGCTTGAACTCG
Organism: Chthoniobacterales bacterium; assembly: GCA_014879535.1. Taxonomy (GTDB): domain Bacteria; phylum Verrucomicrobiota; class Verrucomicrobiia; order Chthoniobacterales; family JACTMZ01; genus JACTMZ01. The sequence goes on along the minus strand of JACSRX010000015.1, from coordinate 39,282 downwards.
ATGACGGTGAGGTCGAGCTTGGCGCCGTCGAGCCGCACCTCGAAGCTCCCGCGATCAATCTCGAACGGTCCGACCGCAAGCCTGTCGGAGGCCGAGGTTTCGAGGCGGCGGAGGATTCCCTGGATGCGGAGCACCATTTCCCGCGGACTGAAGGGCTTGGCCACATAGTCGTCGGCGCCGAGTTCGAGCCCGGCGACGCGCTCGGACGCCTGGGCCTTGGCGGTGAGCATGATGACGGGGATGGCCGCGGTGGATCCGCGCGATTTGAGCTGCCGGCAGACCTCCTCGCCGCGCATCTCGGGCAGCATGAGGTCGAGGATGATGGCATCGGGGCGCTTCTCCCGGGCGACGGCGAGGCCGGACAAGCCATCGCGCGCCTCGAGGACGCGGAAGCCGGCCTTGGCGAGGTTGAGGCGGAGCAGGTCGATGACATCCGGCTCATCCTCGATGATGAGCACCGTGTGCTTGGCTGTCGTTGGGCCGGTCATGCGCTGGTGCGTGGACGGCCGCGGGCCGCATGTCCTCGATAGGCCGAAACAACGGCGCCCGCCAATCCGGAAATGTGCCGAATCTGTCACCATGGGGGCATTCCATCCGGCGGGCCTTCCATGGCATCGGTCGGGATGCCAAACTTCCGCACGGGATGGATTTCCGACGTGCATCTCGGCACACGCGGTTGCCGGGCGGCGGAGTTGCTGGAGTTCCTGCGCGACCATGAGTTCGAGACGCTCTACCTTGTCGGCGACCTGCTGGACATCTGGTCGCTGCGGCGGCGGCGCTACTGGCCCCAATCGCACAATGACGTCATCCAGAAACTGCTGCGCAAGGCGCGCAAGGGCTGCCGCCTGATCTACATCCCCGGAAACCACGACGAATTCGTCGCCGGCTTCCCCGGCGATTTCGGCAACATCGGGATCGTCAAGGACGCCATCCACCGCACGCCCGACGGCCGGCGGCTCCTCGTGATGCACGGGCACGAACTGGACACGGTGGTGCAGAACATGGGCTGGCTGGCACACGCGGGCGACGTCGGCTACCAACTGCTCCTGCAGGCGAACCGTCCCGTGCATTGGATGCGCCACCGCATGGGGCTGTCCCCGTGGTCGTTGAGCGCGTATGTCAAATCGCGGGTGAAGAACGCGGTCAACTTCATCAGCGGCTTCGAGGAGGCCGTGGGGCGCTACGCGGCGGACCGCGGTGTGGAGGCGGTCCTCTGCGGCCACATCCACACTCCCGCAGTGCGCCGGATCGGGAATGTCATGTATTACAACACCGGCGACTGGGTCGAGAACTGCACGGCCATGGTGGAGGATGACAGCGGCGCGATCCGCCTGCGGCACCTGACCGTCCGGAAGGCCGTCCCCCGCTGCACCGCCTGATGCCGCCTCCCCGTCCACCGGGGAGACGGCGGAACAGAGACTGCTCGCGCCTCGTGGAATTTTTGCGTAGGTTCACGCGGATGCGTTCCCTCCGGATCTCTCTCTGTGGATTGGCCGCCCTGCTGCCGGTTTCCGCGACGGGCCAGGAACCCGCCGCCGCCCCGACCGAGGCGGTGCGCAATGGCGGCTTCGAACGGACATTGCAAACCGCGAACCTCTGGAGCGGCGTGGACAAGGACGCCTTCCTCGCGGGGTTCCGTGGTTTCCTCACCGTGCTGAACGAGAGCGGCAACATCGCCGACAGCCCCATGCCGGTCTCCGTCGCCGCGGGTGACCTCAACGGGGACGGCCTCGTGGACATCCTCACCTCCGACCCGCTGGGCTACATGCGCATCTATTTCAACAGCGGCACCAAGGAGCAGCCGAAATTCACCATCGGCGAATTGACGCTTCCCTTCCTCGCCCTCCCCGAAGGCGACCCGCCGTGGGTGCCCCCCGCGCTCGGCGGGAATGCCGAAATCGGCGGATGGAATCTCAGCTGGGCCCGGCGGCGGCAGGGGGTGCGCGTCGCCCTGGCCGACACGACCAAGACCGGCAAACTCGACCTTGTCGCCGGCAATTACTTCGGCGAGATTTTCTTCATCCCCAACCGGGGGTCATCCGCGGTGCCGCAGTTCGCGCAACCCCAGCCCTTCCTGCGCGGGATCATCCCGACGATGAAGGATCCCAACCGCCGCTGGGGGAATGTCTTCGCCCCGCTCCTCCATGACTGGGACGGCGACGGGCGCCACGACCTTCTCATCGGCGAGGGCTCGTATTCCGCCAACAACATCCATCTCCTGCTCAATCAGGGCTCCCCCGCCGCGCCGATCTTCAACGAGGAGAAGAAGCAGCCTCTCGCACTCGGCGAAGGCCGCGAGCAGCTCACCCCCGCCCTCGCCGACATCAACGGCGACGGCTTGACCGACATTCTCGTGTCGGACCGGCGTGGACGCCTCACGGCTTACCTGCGCCCCGCCTCGTGGAAACCGGGCGACACGATCTCCCCCTCGGGATTCATCGCCACAAACGGGGGACTCTCCCCCGAGGAAGGCCAGGCGCTCTCGCTGGGCGCAGGCATCAGCACGATCGCCACGGGCGACCTCAATGGTGACGGATTGTTCGACCTGCTCGTCGGAAGAAGCAACGGGCGCATCGCGTGGTCGCCGAACACCGGGAGCAAGGACCAACCGAAATTCGCCGCCCCGGCCGACCTCAACGGAACCGCTCCCACACCCCCCTCGTGGCTCCAGCCCTCCCAGTGGGACCTGGACATCGGCGTCGCACGCGGCAATTTCCTGGCCTTCGCCAACACGGTGACAGCCGGGGAGGACCCCGCCGCACAACCGGTCGAGGGAACCCGCGCACTGAAATTCGGCTACGCCCCCCCGTCGAACCAACTCCTTCCACGGCCTTCACTCACCGTCGCACCCACCAAGTTCTTCGACCGCGGCGGCACTTCCGCGGGAACCGACGCCATCTTCCGGGACTCGGCCGAAGTCCGGTCCCTCGGCGGCCCGAACAACTTCTTCATCCTGCGCCAGCAGGTCTCGCTCCAGATCGGGAAGACCTACACGCTCACGTTCCAAGCCAAGGGGAGCAAGATCAGCAACGCCTCGGTCACGCTCGGCTGGCGCGGCAACAAGCGGCTCGGCGAGGACCGTTTCGTCCGCGGCGAACGCGGGGCCGCTCGCCGGGAAAGAAACGCGCTCAGCGACAGCGACAAGGTCACCTCCGATTTCCGGCCGGGCGCCTCGTGGTCAACCGTGACCAAGCAGTATAAGATCGAGTTCAAAAAGGAACGGGAGTTGAACAAGGAAAAATTCACCTCCGAGGCGATCTTGGAATTTTCTTTCGAACTCGGGGCCCCCGACGGGGTTCTTTACTTGGACGACATCAAACTCGTTCCAGCAGGATGATCAGACTTTCGCGGCTCCCGGCACCCGCCTTCGGCGGAGCGGTGCTGGCTGCAGCATGCTTCCTCCTCCCATCCTGCTCCCGGGACAACAGGGCCGGTGAGGGGCAGCGCCGAACCGTCGCCGCCGAACGGCGCGACATCAGCGAGCAGATCCGCCTGAGCGGCGACATCGCCCCGGCCTACCAGGTGGAGATCAAGCCCGAGGTGGGCGGCAAAATCCGCGAGGTCCGGGTCGCAACCGGCCAGCAGGTGAAGCAGGGCGACCTGCTGTTCGTCATCGACGACAGCGAATTGCAGATCGACCTGGCGTCCGCCCAGGTGGACATCGACGGTGCGCGCGTCAGCGTGGAAAAGCAGGCCGGAAACCTCGATCGCGCCGCCGAGCTCTATGCGGCCAAGCTCATCAGCAAGGAGGTTTACGACAACCTCGAAGCCGACCACCGCCTCGCCGAGAACGCCCTCGAGGGCGCACGGCGCAGATTCGAAACCGTGCAAGACCGCATCGCCAAGACCCGCGTCGTCGCACCGGCCGACGGCACCATCCTCTCGGTCCCCGTGATCCCGGGTCAGGTCGTCGTCGCCGCCATGAGCGTCAATGCGGGCACCACCCTGGCCACGCTGGCCGACCTCTCCACCCTGCTCATCGACGCCCACGTCAACCAGCTCGACATCGGCAAGATCGCCTCGGGCAGTTCCGTGGAGGTCCTCACGGGCACCGGCGACGAGGCGAGGGCGACGGCCAAGGTGAGCTTCGTCGCACCCCTCGCCACCACGAAGAACAACGTGAAGGGATTCTCCATCCAGGCCGTCCTGACCGGCGACACCTCCATCTTCCGGCCCGGCATGACCGTGGGCATCCGCCTTCCGGTGGCCAGCGCCACCAACGCGGTCTCCGTGCCCGTCGGCGCCGTGTTCGAGGATGGGGGGCGCAAGGTGGTGTATCTTCCACAGGGGGGGACCAACGTCGAGAAACGCGTGATCGAGGTCGGCGCGACCGACCTGTTCCATGCCGAAATCCGCTCCGGACTCGCCCCGGGCGAGCAGGTGCTTCTCGATCCGCCGGGCAACGGCGACGACAACTCCTGAATCCCCATGGCGGTTGTCGAACTCAGCGGCGTGCACAAGATTTACGGCACCGGCCCCGACCCGGTGGCCGCCTTGGACGGCGTGGATCTCCGCATCGACGCGGGCGAATATGTCGCCATCACCGGAACCAGCGGCAGCGGCAAGTCAACCCTCATGCACATCGTCGGATGCCTCGACACGCCGACCTCGGGAAGCGTCATGATCGCCGGGGAGGACATCAGCTCGGCCAGGACCGACCGCCTCGCCCGCCTCCGCAACCGGAGCATCGGCTTTGTCTTCCAGTCCTTCAACCTCCTGCCGCGCCTCGACGTGCAGAAGAACATCGAGCTGCCGCTGGTCTATTCCGGCGTCACCGCCCGGGACCGCAGGAACCGCGCCCGGGAAGCCGCCGAGAAGGTCAACCTCACGACGCGCCTCACCCACCGCCCCTCGGAACTCAGTGGCGGCCAATGCCAGCGCGTGGCCATTGCGCGCGCCCTGGTCAACGACCCGGCGCTCATCCTCGCCGACGAGCCGACCGGCAACCTCGACTCCACCAACGGCGCGGAAGTGCTGCGCCTCTTCGACGAACTCCACGCCTCGGGCAGGACCATCGTCCTCGTCACCCACGACCCCGCCGTGGCCGCCCGCGCGGGACGCCGTGTGGAGCTTCGCGACGGACGCGTGATCAGGGACGGCAGGACATGAGCTGGTTCGCAGGATTGCTCATCGGGCTGCAGGAGATCCGCGAACACAAGTTCCGGAGCTTCCTGACCATGCTGGGCGTGATCCTCGGCGTGGCGAGTCTCCTGGCCATGTTCGGCCTCACTGCGGGCATCGCCTCGAGCTGGCGCACGACCATGCAGCAGATGGGCGGCCTCGAGCGCATCGGCGTCATCGACGCGGAGGTCTCGCTCGAGCTGGCCGATCTCGCGGCGCTCTCCCCCGGGCGCACACTGGCCGATGCCGAGGCCCTGCGGGCGTCCTCCCGCTTCATCTCGCATGTGTCACCCGAGATGCAGACCGGGGCCACCCTGTCGGCGACCGACGGCGCCACCATCACGGGGCGCATCACCGGCGCGTGGCCCGACAACCTCGTCGTCTCGCAGCACGAGGTGCAGAGCGGCCGCTTCATCACGCCGCTCGACGTGGAAAGGGGGAGCCGTGTCGTCGTGCTCGGCAGCACGGCGGCCCGCGACCTCTGGCCCTCGGAGCCTGAGGCCGATCGGGTGGGCCGGACCATCACGATCAACGGGCGACCGTTCACCGTGGCGGGAATCCTCGTCCATTACCAAAGGGAGGAGGACCGCCAACGGAACCTGCGCCGCGGAAGCACCAGCCCCGGTTCGCAACGGGGCGGCTCGGTCTCCCTCGCAGGGGGCCGGGGCATGGGTGGGGCGCGCCGCGACCCCTTCCAGTGGAAGAACAATTCGATCATCGTTCCCCTGACCACCTTCTACCACGAGTTCCGCTCGGGCACGGAGGACGCCGCGCCGCTGGCCATGGCCAAGATCGACCAGTTGAATTTCCGCGTCCGTGACCTTTCGCACTTCCGTGAGGCTCTTGACGAAGCGTCGTCGGTCCTGCGCCAGGCACACCGCGGAATCGACGACTACGGATTCGACACGCGCGAAGACTGGTTCGACCGGATGGAAACAAGCCTTCGCGCAACGCAGCTCAGCGGGGGACTGATCGCGGGGGTCAGCCTCCTTGTCGGGGGCATCGGCATCGCCAACATCATGCTCGCCAGCATCGCCCAGCGCGTGCGGGAGCTGGGTGTCCGCCTTGCCGTCGGTGCCCGTCGCCGCGACATCTTCCTGCAGATCCTGGCCGAAAGCACCGTCATCGGGGTGCTCGGCGGTTTCCTCGGCCTCGGCGCCGGGGTGCTCCTGCTCAAGCTCCTCGGGGCGATCGCGCCGATGGACAATCCCCCGGTGGTCGAATTGTCCGCCATCCTGATCAGCGTGGGATTCGCCACCGTCGTCGGTGTCCTCAGCGGCCTCTACCCCGCTTGGCGCGCCTCGAACCTCGATCCGATCTCCGCCCTCCGCTACGAGTGACCCGATGAGAACACGCGCGATCATCCTCGCCCTCCTGCTCGCCTCCGGCACGGGCGGCGCCGCGACCGATGGCGAGTATTTCGCGCGCCTCACCTACCCGGAGGCCGTGCAGCTGGCGCTGCAGAACAATTTCTCCATCGAGGGCTCGTCCTACGATCCGCTCATAAGCCGGGCGCAGCTGCGCAGCGCGGGGGGGAAATTCGACCCGGTTCTGACCCTCGCCTACACACGCGACGACAACGAGCAGGACCTGAGCGGACTGACCGTCACCGAGGGTCCGGCGCCCGCCGACGGACTCGACCAACCCGGACTCTTCACGCGCAACGTGCGCGATTTCGCCGAGGCCAACATCGGGGGGCTCACCCCCTGGGGAATGAGCTACGAGCTGGGGGTGACCATCGAGAACCTGCAGAACTCCACGAGCAACTACGACAACCGCTACACCACGTTTGCCGGGTTCACGATCACGCAGCCCCTGCTGCGGAATTTCGGAACCGGGGCCACCATGGCCTCGGTGAGGCTTGCCCGGGCGGACAGCGCGATCGCCGGCTGGGCCTACGTCAGCCAGGTCATCGACACCGTCACGCGCACGGCCGAGGTCTACAATGAACTGTGGTTCGCCTCGGGCAACGCCGAGGTCGAGCGGCGCTCCCGCTCGCTCGCACGGCAGCTCGCCGCCGACAACCGTCGCCGCGCGGAAATCGGCGTGATGTCCCCCCTCGACGTCCTCCAGGCGGAAAGCGATGTCGCAGCCCGCGAGGAACGCGTGCTCGTGGCCGAGCGCGAGCAGGCCGACAACGAGAATTTCCTCAAGCAGCTCGTGACCAGCCGTGTCGAGGATGTGCTCGCCCTGCGCATCGACATTGTTCCGCCTCCCATGGCGCCCGGCATCGATCAGACCCGCAGGGCCGACCTCGCCTCGGCGGTGGAGAACCGCCCGGACTTCCGCCAGGCGGTGCTGGATCTTGAGAAGAAGAAGATCAACATCGTCTTCACCCGGAGCCAGGCCCTCCCCCAGCTGGACCTCGTGGCCAGCCTCGGCAGCAACGGCATCGACCGGGATGTTTCCGAAAGCATCAACCGCGCCGTGGAAAACAACGCCACCGCATTCTCCATCGGAGGGGTGTTCAGCATCCCCATCCCGAACCGCACCGGCCTCGGCAACCTCGAGGCGGCGAAACTCGAGGTCGCACGGCAGCTGGTCGAGCTCAAACGGCTCGAGCAGGGCATCCTCATCGAGGTGGACAACACGGCCGGACAGGTCGAGACGGCGGCCAAACGCATCCAGGCCTCCCGTGTGGCACGGAGGCTGGCAGGCGAGACGCTCGCCGCCGGTGAAGCACGCCTGCGGGCCGGCACGGCGACGACGTTCGAGGTCCTGCAATTCCAGCGCGACCTCGCCTCCGCCGAGATCACGGAAATCCGCGCCATGGCCGATTACAACATCGCCGTCGCCCGCTACGAGAAGGCCACCGCCACCACCCTCCGGCGCAATAGCATCACCATGGTCGATTGACACCCGGCGCGGCGCCGGTCGTTTTCACGGTCGGGCGGCCTTGGCCTCGTCGGCTCCCGCCGGGGCGGAGTTCCGGGCGGCCCGGAGCTTGGCTGGAAGGTCGGGGGATGCCCCCTCCAGGGCGGCGGCGCGGTCCCAAGCCTTGATCGCCTCGTGGCGGCGCCCGAGCTTGTCGAGCGCATCGCCAAGATGCTCCTCGATGGTGGGGTCGGCCGGGCTCGACAGTTTCGACGCCTGCTCGAGTGGCGGAAGCGCCTCATGGTATCGGCCCTGCTGGAACAGCACCCATCCGAGACTGTCGAGAAAGGCCGGGTTGTCCGGCTCGCCGGCAACGGCTCGCCGGATGAAGTCCTCGGCCTGGACCAGATTCTCCCCGCGCTCCGCCCACATGTATCCGAGGTAGTTCAGCGCTGGGGCGTAATTCTCGTCCGCTTCAAGACACGTCCGGAAATAGGCGGCCGCAGCATCGTGGTCTCCGGCCCGTTCCGCCGCGACACCGCGCTGGAAATGGAAATCCGCCGTGAAAAAGGACGGCTGGTATTGCGTGGCCACATCGGCTGCCATGTCGAATGCGTTCAATGCCTCTTTCCACCGCTGGAGCCGCCCGAGCAGCTGACCCTCGTAGTAGGGCAGCTCCGCAAGGCGTGTGAACTTTCCCCGGGCCTGCGCCAGCCACCACACGGCCCTCTCGGTGTTCTCCCCCTTCAGGCACAAATCGACGATCTCCAGGTAGAGCCTCGGATCCCCGTCGTTCAACAGCAGCGCCTTCTCGAACTTCTCAAGCGCGCCGGCATAGTCGCCTTGGTGGATGAGGATCTCACCGTGGGCGCGGTAGGCAAGCAGGCTGGCCGGATTGTCATCCACCACGGTCTGCAATTCCATGATCGCCTCGTCTTCGCGCCCGAGGGAGGCCAGCGCCAATGCGAGTTTCTCGCGGGAAGGGGTATCGGAAGGCTGCAGCACGAGCAGCCTCCTCGCGCATGTGACGGCATCTTCAAGATGGTTTCCGGCGAAGAAAAAATTCAACGCGCGCAGCAGCACCGACGCATCCTGCCGCGCAAGGTCCGCCGCGTGCCGGTAATGCCGCAACGCGGCATCCGCCGCGGCCTTGTCGTGCATGTCGCCCTCGTTGCGCTGCTGCCGCAGGAAAAGATCACCCAGCCCGGCCCAGAATTCCGGATCCCTGTTCGTGCGTTCCTCCGCCTGCCGCAGCAAACGTCCGGCTTCGGAAGAACGCCCGTTGGCCCTGTGGATGCTGAAGAGCATCTGGTAGGGCTCGATCTCGTCAGGCGCCATGCGCAGCGCCTCCCCGGCATACCGCTCGGCAGCTTCGAACTTGCTCAGGCTCACCACATAGATGCCGGCGATGCGCAGGGCCAGCGGGGCCGCCTTGGGGTTTTCTTTGAGGGCATCCTTGAGCACGGACAACGCCTCCGGCACCTCACCGTGCTGCAGGTGCATCCCCGCCACCTCCTGGGCCAAAGCCGCATTGGACGGATCAATGTCCAAGGCCCGGCGGTAGTGGTGGAAGGCGAGATCGGGATCCGGGTCGGAAACCAGGATGCCTGCCGCCACACGGGCCATGGCCTCGACGCGATGCTCCGCCGCCCCGGAAAGGGCCGCGGTTCCGAGCCATGGAGCGTCTTCCCCGGGCCAGGAGCCGGCAGCCGGGGCGGGCGCGATCCCGGGCACCGCCATGAACAGCATGCAGAGCAGGTGCCGGGCCGCGGAAAATCGCAACCAGGAACTCGCGAACATGGGGTTTACAGTAACCCTTAGCTCTTGTAGCGCAAACGCTTCTTGTGGCGGTTGAGCTTCATGCGCTTGCGACGCTTGTGCTTGGCAATCTTTGCCTTCCGCCTTTTTTTGATCGAACCCATGCTGCGTTGTTAATAAACCAATTTGTTGAGGGGATACTCTATGATGCCCTCCGCCCCCAGCGCCTTCAGTTGAGGAATGATCTCACGGACAATCTTTTCGTCGATGACTGTCTCGACAGCGACCCAGCCATCGTGCGCCAAGGGTGAAACGGTAGGATTCCGGAGAGCGGGCAACTGCTCAAGCAAATTCTCCAAGTTGGCTTGGGGCAAGTTCATCTTGAGGCCCACCTTGTCCCGCGCCGCCAGGGCCCCCTGCAGCAACAAGAGGATCCTGTCCATCTTCCCTCGCTTCCATTCGTCGGAGTAGGCACCACGGTTGGCGATGAAGACCGGATAGGATTCCATGATGGTCTCGAGGATGCGCAGCTTGTTCGCGCGCAGGGACGAACCGGTTTCCGTGATGTCCACGATTGCATCGACCAGATCGGGCACCTTCACCTCGGTCGCTCCCCAGCTGAACTCGACCTCGGCCTCCACCCCTCGCCGCCGGAAAAATTCCCGCGTCAACCCCACCGCCTCGGTGGCCACGCGCTTGCCGGCCAGGTCTTCCACGCTCCGAACCGGCGAATCCTCCGGCACCACCACCACCCATCGGGTTGGGAACGAGGTGGCTTTGCTGTAGGGCAGATCACCAAGCGAAGCCACGTCGGAACCGTTCTCGGCCACCCAATCCCGTCCGGTGATCCCGCAATCGAGGAAGCCGTGCTCCACGTAGCGGCTGATCTCCTGGGCCCTCAGGAGCCGGATATCCAGTTCGGGGTCGTCCACCGACGGACGGTAGGAGCGCCTGCCGCCGGAGACGGCAAACCCAGCCTTGGCGAACAGGGCCAAAGTCTGCTCCATGAGACTGCCCGAGGGCAGTCCGATCCTGAGACTGTTGTTTTTCATGAGCCGGAGGGGCGAACGTAAAAGAGCCGGCGCCCCGGTCAAGCTCATAGCTCGGATGCCTGCAGGTTTGCATCGTCCCCGTGCCGCCGTAAGCTTCATCACCATGAGCCGTTCCCCGGTGATGGACAGCCTGGAAGAACAGCCGCCCGAGGCGGAGCCTTGGGCGTTCTGGATCCTTGCCGCGCTTGTTCTCTCCATTGCCGCCCATCTGGCCTTCTTCTGGTGGGCCCTCGGATATCCGGTCAAAATCTTCAGCGATTCCTACTACGAGGAGATGGTGCCCCGCGCCTTCAAGGTGGACCGTGTGGAAATCGACGCCCGGCTGCTCGACAACGAGGATGCCGGTTCGGAGTCCGTGCGCAAAATCACCCCGGCACCGGTGGACCTGCCCCCCGAAGACATCAGCGCGGAAAAACCGACACAGATGGCGGCTCCAGCCACCCCGGGACAGCTCGGCATCGAGAAGGAGCCGGTGCCCAAAGTCGGATTGCCCGCCTCGGACACCACCTCGCTGCCCGAAGGTGCCACCCTCGCCGCCCTCGACGAGGACCTCCATTCCATGCGCGAAGCGCTGCTGGCCGAACAACCTTCCTCCGCCGCACAACCCGCACTCACCCTCGCCGCCGCCGCCGAGGGAGGCCCAGGCGCGATCGGCGAAAGCACCGTTCCCTCCGGATACAGCAACCTTGACGATTTGCTCGCCCAGACCGGCGGCCTCTCGGCCACCCAGGCGCCCATCTTCATGCCGTCCGACGTGCTGTTCGGCTACGATGAGTCCTTCCTGCGCCCCGAGGCCATCACCAGTCTGGAGAAACTCGGCGAGTTGATCCGCCGGAATCCCGACTCCCGCTTCCGCATCGAGGGCCACACCGACACCTTCGGAGGCGCGGAATACAATGCCCGCCTCAGCCTCGACCGGGCGGAGTCGGTGAGGCAATGGCTGGCTGCGCAGATGGGCATCGACCCTTCCCGCATCGACACCCGGGGCTTCGGCAGCACGCGGCCGCTGGTCCCCGCCACCGGTTCCATCGAGGAACAGCAGCTCAACCGACGGGTCGAAATTGTCATTCTCCGTCCCGGCGGCGGGCGCTAAAACGCAGCGCCAACCGCGGACCATGAGTTACGACCTGGAAAAAATCCTCGACCGCGCCTCCGAGGATCTCGATCGCCAGACACGAGGAAAATCGGCTGCGGAATCCCTCGAGGCCTACCGCCGGTTCCGCCGACTCGAGGAACACCGCCTCCGGCTCCGCATTTCTTCCGGCGCCGGGGGGCGCGAGGTCGTCCGCCAGCGCAGCGACCTCGTCGACATCCTCTTCCGCCGCCTCTTCGCCCAGGTCTGCACGACGCACTTCGGCCGGGCCAAGCCCGACGGCCTGGCCGGGGTCGCCTTCGGCGGATACGGACGCCGCGAAATGAATCCTTTCAGCGATGTGGACATCATGTTCCTCCATGCAGGGTCGCGCCCCGACAAGTCCGCTTCCGAGGCGATCCAGGAAATCATCCGCATGCTCTGGGACATCGGCTTCAAGGTCGGCCATTCGGTCCGCTCGATCCCCCAGGCCATCGCGCAGGCCAACGAGGACCTGCAGACCAAGACCTCCATGCTCGAATCGCGCTGGCTCTGCGGCGACCGCGATCTGTTCACGCGCTTCCGCGGGGAATTCGACCGCAAATGCATCCGCGGAAAGGAGGACGCCTACGTCGCATGGCGCCTGGTCAACCAGCAGGAACTGCACGAGCAATACGGGCGCATCATCTCGATGCAGGAGCCCAACGTCAAACACGGCGCCGGCGGCCTTCGCGATTACCAGAACCTGCTCTGGATCGGCGGCTTCCACGCCCGCGCCAACTCCACGGCCAAGCTGGTGGAGAAAAAAATCCTCACCGAGAGCGAGCGGCGCCTCCTCGAGAAGGCCTACGACTTCCTCCTGCGCGTCCGCACGGACATGCACTTCATCAACAAGCGCCCGATCGACACGCTCACGCTCTACCTGCAGGGGCAGGTCGCCACGCGCCTCGCCTACCCGCAGAAGCACATGCTCGCCCGAGTCGAGGCCTTCATGCGCGACTACTACCACCACACGCGCAACATCCAGCGCATCACCGAGACCGCCGTGCACAGGATGGTCCCCGAGATCAAGCCGGTCCCGGCCACCCGGGGTTTCTTCGGCATTTTCGCCTCGCGCGACCCGCGGGCCGAGCGCTTCGACGGCTTCCATGCCAAGAACGGACTGCTCCATGCCGACTCTCCGGCGATCTTCGCGCAGGATCCGCAGCGGCTCATGCGCCTCTTCCAGCATGCACAGCTGCGCCAACTCGGACTCTCCCCCGACCTGCGCGACCTCGTCCGCCGCCGCCTCAGCCTCGTCAACAGGACCTTCCAGTATTCCCGGGCCGCACGCGAGGTGTTCCTCGCCATCCTCTCCCGCAAGGGCCAGGTCGGCCGCATCCTGCGCATGATGCACGAGACCGATTTCCTGGGGCGCTACCTTCCGGAATTCGGACGCCTCACCTGCCTCGTCCAGCACGAATTCTTCCACCGCTACACCGCCGACGAACACACCCTCGTCTGCATCGACAAGCTCGACGCCCTCATCGACACCGAGGACGAGAAGCTCAAGGGCTACCGCACCCTCTTCCAGCAGTGCGAGGATCCCTCGACACTCTACCTCGCGCTTCTCATGCACGACACCGGCAAGGCAGAACTCCGCCGCCATCACGAGGAGGCAAGCGCCATGCTGGCCGACCGCGTGGCGCGCCGCCTGCAACTGCCCGCGGAGCAACGCCGCGCCCTCGTCGTGCTCGTGGACAACCACTACCTGCTGTCCAAGACCTCCCAATCACGCAACCTCGACGATCCCGCCACCATCTCGCACTTTGCCGGCTTCATCCACTCGGTCGCCCTCCTCGACTCCCTCATGCTCATCACCCTCGCGGACGGGCAGGGCACAAGCGACACCAGCTGGTCGGATTGGAAGGAGGGCCTGGTCTGGCATCTCTACCGCTCGACCCGTTCGTTCCTCGAGGAAGGCGCCTCGTTTTTCGAGCAGCGACGCGTGGACTTCGAGGACCTCAGGCAGCAGGTCATGAAAAAATTGGCCACCGATTACAGCGCCGAGGGCGCCGCCCACTTTTCCCAGATGCCGGAACGCTATTTCCGGACCTTCAGCGCCTCGGAAATCGCCGCGCACATCCGCCTGTTCCGCCGGTTCTTCGAGGCCCACCTCGGCGACGGTGTGAGCGGCCTCTGTCCCGTGGTCAAATGGATCCACCACCCCGGGCGCGGACACTCCGAGGTGCTGATCTGCGGCTGGGACCATCCCGGCCTCATTGTCCGCATCTGCGGGGCATTCCTCGCGGCCCGCATCAACATCCTGAGCGCCGACATCCACACCCGCGGCGACAACCTTGTTCTCGACATTTTCCGGGTCTGCGATGCCAAGCACCGTCCCGTGGACAGCGAGCGCGACCACCGGACGTTCGAGGCTTTGCTCGGCGAATCGCTCCATGATCCCGGGTTCAATTTCGAGCCGGCCATCGCCAGGGCCCGCGAGCGCATGGGCTACCGCATGTCGCAGGAAGCGGACATCCCCACCCGGATCACCGTGGACAGCCGCAACCATCCATCCTTCACCATCGTGGACATCGAAACTCCGGACCGCATCGGCCTGCTCTACGACTTGTTTGCCGTGTTCACGCGCCTCAACCTCACACTCGAACTGGCGCGCATCACCACGGAAAAGGAGGTCGCCATGGATACCTTCTACGTCTGCCGGGCCGAGGACGGCGCCAAGGTGTCGAGGGACAGGGAAATCCAGGCATTGCAGCGCGCCCTGCACGCAGCCGCGGTCGCGGACGACCGGAAACCTGCGTAGCTTCCCGGACCCGAAACTTTTCCTCCACCGTGGGCCGCTGTTGGGTGTAGCTTGGACGAAGGATGTCGCGCGTGAAAATCGACCCGGAGCTGCACCAAGCCAAAAAACCTGATTGGATCAAGGTCCGCCTGCCTTCTAATCCCGTCTTTTTCTCGACCAAAGCCCTCGTCTCGGACCTCCGGCTGCACACGGTGTGCGAAAGCGCACAGTGCCCGAACCGCTGGGAATGCTGGAGTCAGGGCACGGCAACTTTCATGATCGCCGGGGATCGCTGCACACGGGCCTGCGGATTCTGTGCCGTCAGCACGGCAAAACCCTTCGCCCTCGAGCCGGATGAGCCGGATCGTGTCGCCGAGGCGGTCGGGCGCATGAACCTCAAGCATGTTGTCATCACCGCCGTCGCCCGCGACGACGTGGCCGACGGCGGGGCGTTGCACTTCGCCCGGACCATCGAGGCGATCCGCCGCCGCGACGCCTCGATCATCATCGAGGTCCTCGTCCCCGATTTCAACGGCAAGGACGATTCCCTGCGCACGGTGCTTGACGCGGCACCGCACATTTTCAACCACAACCTCGAAACCGTCGAGCGCCTCACACCCGTCGTCCGCTCCCGCGCGAAATACCGGCTTTCGCTCGAATTTCTCCGCCGCGCCAAGGAACTGCGCCCCGGAGTCGTGACCAAAAGCGGCCTCATGCTCGGCCTCGGCGAAACGGAGACCGAGGTGTTCCAGGCCATGGACGACCTCCGCGAACACGAGGTGGAGGTGCTCACCATGGGCCAATACCTGCGCCCGACCCCGCAGCACCTGCCGGTCGTGGAATACATCCGGCCCGAAACCTTCGACCTCTACGGGGAAATCGCCCGCCACAAGGGCTTCACCCATGTAGCCAGTGGGCCGCTTGTCCGCAGTTCCTACCATGCCGCCGACTTCAACCCGCTCGAATCCGGCGGCGCGAAGCCGGAAGGGGCGGCATGAAACACGCCCACGGGCGCACGATCGTCATCACCGGCATCTCCCGCGGTTGCGGCCGGGCCCTCGCCGAATATTACCTTGCGCATGGCCACCGTGTGGCCGGTTGCGCCCGCTCCCGGCAGGTCGTCGCCGAACTGCGACGGGAGCATGGACCGCTCCATCATTTCGATGTTGTGGATGTCGCCGATGACGCTGCCGTCCGTGTCTGGGCCTGCGATCTCATCGCGCATTTCGGCGCGCCCGACCTGCTGGTCAACAATGCGGCGGTCATCGCCGGCAATGCCCCGCTCTGGGAAGTCCCCGTGCATGAGTTCGACCGGGTGATCGACATCAACATCAAGGGCACCGCCCACGTGCTGCGTCACTTTCTCCCCGCGATGATCCACCGCAGAACCGGCGTGGTGGTCAACTTCAGTTCCGGATGGGGACGCTCGGCATCACCCGAGGTCGCCGCGTATTGTGCCAGCAAATGGGCCATCGAGGGCCTCACTCAGGCGCTCGCCCAGGAGGTGTCTTCATCCGGCGTCGCCGCTGTCTCCCTCAACCCCGGCATCATCAACACGGAAATGCTCCAAGCCTGCTTCGGCGGGGAAAGCGCCGCCGCCTACCCGTCCGCGAGGGAATGGGTGCGGTCTGCGGGCCCCTACCTGCTGGGGCTCGGACCATCCGACAACGGACAAGCTCTCACCGTTCCGGGCATCCCGGTCGATTGAGGCCCGTCACTCCCGACCGGGTGTCTGCAGGCGCGCGAGCAATCCTCCATGCCTTTTCCTCGTGTCATCCTGCCTCACGGCGGTGGCCAATGCCTTGCGCTGGCCCGCCACCACGACCAACCGCCTCCCGCGCGTGATGCCGGTGTAAAGCAGGTTGCGCTGCAGCAGCATGAAATGCTGCATGGCCAGCGGCATCACCACGGCGGGGAATTCGGAACCTTGGCTCTTGTGGATGCTGATCGCATACGCCAACTCGACCTCGTCCAGTTCCCCGAAATCGTAAATCACACGCCGGCCGTCAAATTCGATCCCCACCTGCCTCGCCTCGGAATCGATCGCGGCAATGCGTCCGATATCCCCGTTGAACACCTCCTTGTCGTAGTTGTTCCGCATCTGCAGGACCTTGTCCCCGATCCGGAATGCCGTCCCGAAACGTTCGACGTCCGGCTGCCCCGGGCGGGACGGATTGAGCGCGGACTGCAAGGCCGAATTCAGCTCCCGGATCCCCAGGCTTCCCCGGTGCATCGGCGCCAGCACCTGAACGTCGCGCAACGGATCGAGTCCGAGGCGCCGGGGAATTTCCTCGCGGACCAGACGCAGCACGAGGCTCGCGATTTCCGCCGGTTCCTCGCGGGGGATGAACGCGAAATCACCGCCCTTCTCCCCGTCCTCGGGGAGACGTCCATGACGCACGTCATGGGCCGCCCGCACAATCCGGCTCGCCTCTGCCTGCCGGAAAATTTCCGTGAGCCGCACGGACGGAACCGTGCCGGACGCCAGCACGTCGGACAAGACCGACCCGGGGCCCACGCTCGGCAACTGGTCGGGATCACCGACAAGCACGAGGGAGCATCCCGGCGGCAGCGCACGGCAGAGCGAGGCCATCAGCGGAACATCCACCATGGAAAACTCGTCCACCACGACCAGATCGGCCTCGAGCGGATGCGATTTCCCGCGCTTGAACCCCCCGGAGGGCAGGAATTCGAGCAACCGGTGGATCGTCTGCGCCGTGTGGCCGGTGGATTCCCCCATCCGTTTGGCGGCGCGCCCGGTCGGGGCGCATAGCAGGAATTTCACGCGTTTTGCCGCGAGGATCCTCAGCAGGCTGTCGAGCAGCGTCGTCTTCCCGACACCCGGGCCGCCGGTGACCACCGCCACACGCGCGCCGAGGATCCGGCGCAAGGCATCGGCCTGGCTCGGCGACAAGGTTTTCCCCGTCTTCTCCTGCACCCATGCCAGAGCCTTCCCGGAATCGATGCCGGGATATGCCGTCGGCAGCGCGGCCAGACGCCGCAGGGTGTCGGCAATGGTGATCTCGGCCGCTCGCAGCGCAGGAGGATAGATCATGGTCCCGGCTCCCGACTCTTCGGCCACGAGTTGTCCGTCCGTGACCTCGCGCTCCAGTGCTCCCGCAACGACCTGCTCGTCCACCCCCAGCAACTCCGCAGCCGAAGACAGCACCGCCTCCCGCGGCAACGCCGTGTGGCCCTCGCCGGTCGCCTGGGACAGAATGTGCTGCAATCCGCCGCGCGCCCGCAGGATCGAGTCGTGGCCGAACCCGAGCTTCGCGCCGACGGCATCGGCCGATTTGAACCCGATGCCCGGAATGTCTCGGGCCAGCAGGTAGGGGTTCGCCCGGACGCGGGCGATGGCATCCTCGCCGTAGAGCTTGAAAACTCGGAGCGCACGGCTCGTGCTGATGCCGTGGCTGTGCAGGAACACCATGATGTCCCGCACCACCTTCTGCTCGCTCCATGCCGCCTTGATCTGCTGGCGGCGCCCGGCACCGATGCCCTCCACTTCCTGCAGCCGGGCGGACGCATTCTCGATGATGTCGAATACCTTCTCGCGGAACTTGGCGACCATCTTCCTCGCGTAAACCGGACCGATCCCCCGGATGAGCCCGCTGCCGAGGTATTTTTCGATCCCCTCCAGCGATGATGGCGCCTGACAGCGGATGGCTGTCGCCCTCATCTGCATCCCGTGGTCCCGGTTGCGTTCCCAATGCCCTTCGGCCGTGATCCATTCCCCCGGCGAAACCGCCGCCACGGTCCCCACCACCGCAACCAACCCGCGCCGCCCCTCGACCTTGACCTTCAGAACCGCGAAGCCCGTGTCCTCATTGTGGAACGTGACACGCTCGACAAGACCCGAAAGGCCGTCCGGGGAAGCACTCGGGCCGTGTGTCATGACCCGATGATCGCACAATGCGCAACCGGACGCTGCCTCCTGTCCCAGCCAGCGGCCACTTGCCTAATGCCGCAGGGTGCGCCAACATGCAGGGCTGATGTTCAGGCTGACGCAACAGGAAAAACGGCTGGTCGCTTTCGTCCTTGCGGCCTTCCTTGCCGGGCTTGGCATCAAGCACTGGAGGGAAACCCGGGCGGTGGAGGACGCGGTCGCCGAGGTTTCGGTCCCCTGATCCCCATGCAAAAACCCGCATTCCACGAAACACTCGACGAGGTGTTGGAGCACGACAACCGCTACAGCCGCGAAGCCTACGGCTTCCTGCGCGAGGCGCTCGAGTTCACCCAGAAGCGCCGACGCAAATCGCGGACCGCCCAATCGACCCATGTCTCCGCCTCGGAATTGCTCGACGGTTTCCGAGAATACTCGCTCCAGCAATTCGGACCGATGGGCCTCACCGTCCTTGGTTACTGGGGGGTCCGTTCGACCGCCGACGTGGGGAACATGGTGTTCAACCTCATCGAAGCCGGCGTTTTCGGACGCGCGGAGGACGACCGGCTCGAGGACTTCGAGAACCGCTTCACCTTCCAGGAAGCATTCGTCGATCCCTTCTGCCCGGAGGGGCAGCGTCCCGCGTCCCCCGCGGCGCGCAAGTGCAAAACATCCCAGAAAGCCGGTTGACCCGCCCCGGGCACCGCGCCATGCAACACCTCCTGCCCCAATCCGATCCGGCGGCGGCCGCTCTGGTCCGAGGCCGCACGCAAACCCGCGTGCTGCCCAACGGCTTCACCGTCCTGGTGGAACCGGACCATTCTGCGCCGGTTTCCAGCGTGCAGGTCTGGGTGCAGACCGGAAGCATCCACGAGGACAAGTGGCTCGGCGGCGGACTGTCCCATTTCCTCGAGCACATGATCTTCAAGGGCACCGCCACCCGCGGCCCCAACGAAATCGCACGGGCCGTGCAGGAGGCCGGCGGCTACATCAACGCCTACACATCGTTCGACCGCACGGTGTATTGGATCGATGTCCCCTCGGACGGCACGGCAACGGCCATCGAGTTGCTCGCCGACGCCACCCTCCACTCGACCCTTCCGGATGCCGAGTTTGCCAAGGAACAGGAAGTCATCCGGCGGGAGTTCGCGATGGGATTCGACGATCCCAACCGCATGAGCACGGAACTCATGCTCGCCACCGCCTTCAGCCACAGCCCCTACCGTCACCCCGTCATCGGGCACCTGGAAATATTCAACCGACTCACCCGGGACGACTTGGAGGCCTACTACCGCGCACGCTATGTCCCAGACAACATGTTCCTCGTGGTCACCGGCGACGTCGATCCCGCGGAGATTTTCACCTTGGCTGGAAAATGGTTCGGAGACGCCGCGCGCCGCGCCGGCGCCCCCCTCTTCATCCCACGCGAGCCCCCGCAACTCGGGCGCCGTGAAGAGCACGCCGAGTTCGAAACCGAACTCGGACGCTGCTCTCTCGTCTGGCACATCCCGCCGGTCACCCACCCCGATACCGCGGCCCTCGACGTCCTGGCAACCGTGCTCGGCGGGGGACGCAGCACACCGCTGCACCGCGAATTGCGGGAACGCCTCAACCTGGTCCACCACATCTCCGCCTACTCTTACATGGCCGGGGAGATGGGCCTTTTCGGCATCGACTTCCTCTGCGAACCGGACAGGCGGACGGAGGCCGAGCAGGCCGTCCTCGCCATCATCGCGCGCTACCGCAACGAGGAACCCGCCGCGGGCGAGGTTGCCAAAGCCCGCAAAAGCATCCTTGCCGACCAGCTGAACAATCTCGCCACCGCCCGCGGCCGCGCATCCGACATCGGGGGAAGCTGGCTGCTGGCACGCAACCCCGACCTCGGATCCGAATACCTCGGCGAGATCGGCCGGGTTGAGGCTGCGGATTTGCAGCGCGTCGCGCGGCAATACCTCGAACCTTCCGGACTCACTGTCACCTCGATCAACCCGCATGGTTCCCTCGGGAGTGTCCCGCGGCCGGCCGCCGCCGGCTCCCCGCGCCGGATCGAGCAGTTCACACTGCCCAACGGGCTCCGCGTCCTGGTTTGCGAAGACCGCAAGCTGCCCCTGGTCAACGCCGTTGCCGTCTTCCGCGGCGGACTGCTGGCGGAAACCCCCGGAACCAACGGCATCACCTCCCTGGCGGCACGCACCCTTGTCAAAGGCACCGCCAGCCGCACAGCCGAACAGATCAACGATGAAATCGAGGCGGTCGGCGGACAGATCCGCGCCGACTCCGGCAACAACAGCTTCAGCGTGTCGGTCGAGGTCATGTCCCCCGACCTCCGGCTCGGTCTCGATCTTCTCGCCGATGTCCTCGTGCACGCCGTGTTTCCGGACAAGGAAATCGCCCGCGAAAAGGAGGACCAGATCGCCACGATCAAGGCCGAGGACGAACAGATCACCACCGTGGCCAAGCACGCCATGCGCCGCGCCGTCTTCGGATCCCATCCCTACGGGCTGCGCTCGAGCGGCACGGAAGAATCCGTCGCCGTCCTCACACGCGAACAACTCCTCTCCTTTCGCGACCGCTGCGTGACAGCCCGCAACGGCGTCCTGGCCATCTTCGGTGACATCGACACGGGGGCGGTCCGCAGCCTCGCCGCGGAACTTTTCGGGGCGCTTCCCGCCGGGGAGCTTCTCATGACCGCACCCCCGGAGGCATCCCCGCTTCCCGAACCGGTCGAGGTGGTCGTGAACGAACCGAAGCAGCAGGCCGTGCTCATGGTGGGCTTCCTCGGAACCCACGCGCTCAGTGCCGATCGCAGCGCGCTCGAGCTCATCGACACCGCGAGCAGCGACATGGCCTCCCGGTTCTTCCACCGCATCCGCGAGGAGCTCGGGCTGGCCTACTTCGTCGGAGCCGCCCAGATGATGGGCTTCGCCCCCGGCATTTTCACATTCTATCTCGGAACAGACCCCGCCAAAACCGCCCTCGTGAGGAAGAATTTCGACGACGAGATCGGTGCCCTGGCCCGCGACGGTCTCACGGAGGCGGAGTTGGCGCGTGCCAAGAAAAAGATCATCGGCGGCGAGGCCATCCGCAACCAGTCCCTCGAATCCTTCGCCCATGTCGTCGCCGTGGATGAGCTTTACGGCCTGGGGTTCGACCACTACACACGGAGGGCGGCCGAGATCGGGGCCGTCACGGCCGGGGAAATCCGCACCGTCGCCCGGAAATACTTCCTGGAACCGAACCGCGCCACCGTCCTGGTCACCCCCAAGGATGCCCAAGGCGCAATCCCATCCGTGCAAATCCGCGCAATTCGTGGTTAAACATCCCCATGGCTGAAGTGCAAAATTCCGTGCAGTCCGGCGAAATGACCCGCCGATTCATCGAGTTCGTCCTCATGCAGGCGCAGCAGATCGCGCTCATGCTCGGGCAAATCCCCGGTCCCGACGGCAAGCCCATGGATCCCAACCTCCCGGTGGCCCGCATCTTCATCGACCAGCTCGAAATGATCCGCGAAAAGACGCGCGGCAACCTCACGACCGAAGAGGGCGACATGCTCAACAAGGTGCTCGCCGACCTCCAGCTCGCCTTCGTCGAGGCCGGGAAACCGGCGGTCGAGGCCGTCCCCCCCCAGGGCGGCGAGGCCCCGAAGCCGGACGGCTCCGAGGACGACGGCAAAAAGAAATTCTCCAAGAGCTACGGTTGAGCCGCCCTTCCCCGGGCGCCGCAGGCCAACTTCCACGTTGACAAAACGCAGGCGCCGCAGGAATAGAAGCCTGCGACGATGCGTGTTTGTTTCAAATACGCCCGGGTTTTCTGGGCCGTTTTCATCCTCCTGATGGCGGGCGGCGGTGCCGTCCATGCCTATGAGGATTTTTCCTGCGCAACCCGGCATGCTTCGGAACATCAGGCTTCCGCTTCCCAACAGTCGGACTGCGCATCGAGCCACACGTGCTGCCACAGCCACTCCCATCTGCCCGTCGCATTGGCTGAAGCCCCGAATTTCGTTTTTGCCGCGCTGACTTCCGGCTTCTCCTTCGATCTGAAGGATTTTCCCGCCGAGGGTCCCGTCCGGGAAATCGACCACCCGCCCCAATTGTCCTGACGCCCGCGGGCGCGGTGCGCCCGTGTGAATGGATTGCCGCCCATCAAGGGGAGTCATCCCCCTTTGCCGCGGCTCTTCCCCGCCCAACCCCGCGCAGCATCCGGCTGCGCACCACCGACAGGACAACCCATGACACTTCACGAAACAAAATCCATCCGTTCCGGAATCACGAAGCCGGCGCACGCCGTCACCCCGGCTTCCGGGACTGAAGCGCCCCGCCCATGAATCGACGGAACATGCTGGCATGCGCGGCGCTTTGCCTCGCACCCCTCGCGGAACTTTCCGCGCAGGAGAACCCCGCCGTCTCGATCGACCAGCTCGTCGCGATGGCGATGGACAACAACGCGGAGCTCGGGAGCTTCCAAGCCGAGGCCGACGCGGCCCGGGGGCAGCGCACCCAGGCCGGATTCTTCAGGAATCCGGAGGTTTCGGTCGAGGTCGGCGCCCGCGAAGTCCGCGACTCGGAAAATCTTCTCCAGGGCAACGGCACGACATTCGGCGTTTCCCTGATGCAGACCTTCGAGTTTCCCGGCAAGGGGACGCTCCGCAAGGCCATCGCGGACAAGAACATCGAAATCGCCGAACTCGGGCTGGAGCAATTCCGCCTCTCGCTCGCAGGGCGCGTCCGGCTGCTCGCCTACGAGCACATGGCCGCCACCGCGGAGGCGGACGCGGCGGAGGAGATTTACAGGCAGGGCAGCGGACTCGCCTCGCGGCTCGGAACGGCGCCGGACTACGGAGCTCGCCTCCGGATCGAAACCCGGCTCGTCCAGGCAAGCCTCGTGGAGCTCGGGGCGGCGATCAAGGAGGCCTGCCTGCGCCGCGAAGACACCCGCGCGCAACTCAACGCCCTGCTGGGGCGCCCGCAGAACCTGCCCCTCCGGATTTCCTCGGCGTTCGTGCCGCCGTCCGGAGGATTCAACGAATCCGCCGTCGTCTTCGCCGCGCAGAACAACAACCCCCTGTTGAAAATCCGGCAGAAAGAACTGGAACGCTCCGCCCGCGAACTCACGGCCGCCCGGCTCGATATTGCGCCGGACTTCGCCATCGGGCCGTTTTTCAGCCGCGATGTCGCCGGAGACACCGAGCAGAACTTCGGCGGGGCCGTCACCGCAACGGTGCCGCTCTGGGACTGGAACATCGGAAACATCCGCACCGCCAAAGCCCGCGCCGAGGGCGCCGGGGCGCTGCGCGTGAAGGCGTTGCGCGACGTGGAAGTCCAGATCGTCAACCTGCTCAAAGCCCACGAACTCACCCGGCGCCAGATCGGCATGATCCCGCCGGGGCTGCTGGAAAACGTGAGGGAAGCCTCGGGACTCGCCGGCACCCAGCTGCGCAACGGTTCCATCGGCGCGCAACTCTACCTTGACGCCCAAGCCGCCTATCTCGGCGCGCTCCG
Organism: Chthoniobacterales bacterium; assembly: GCA_014879535.1. GTDB lineage: Bacteria > Verrucomicrobiota > Verrucomicrobiia > Chthoniobacterales > JACTMZ01 > JACTMZ01. The sequence goes on along the minus strand of JACSRX010000015.1, from coordinate 15,296 downwards.
CACCTCCCAGAATGCCGTGCTCGACGCATGGCGCACGTTCCTCGATCTCAATCTCCTCACCGGCGGGAGCCTCGATGCCCCGCAGGAGGGCCGGCCATGAAACGGTTCCTTCGCCCAGCCTTCGCCGCATTGCTGATCGCCGCCCTGCCCGGCTGCGGCCCCGAAACCGCCGGGCCGGACGGAACCGACGGCGACCACCACGATCACGGCGCCGAGGGGGCCGGCGCGAGCTTTGTTGAAGGCAGGGGCATCGTGCTGATCGATGAAACCAGCAGGGCCATCGGCTTGGAACTCGCGGAAGCCGGGGAACAAAAACTCTCCCCTCTCGTGCCGATCAATGCGCAGGTTTATCGGGCCGCCGGCGAACCCTCCCGCGCCGGCGGCGAGCAGACGGGTTTCGCCTACGCCACCGCGCTCCTGGATTCCGCCCTGGCGGAAAAACTCGCGGGCGGAGAACCCGCCACGCTCGGCATCCATGACGCCAGCTATGAAGCAACCGTGTGGCGCATCGACCCCGTGTCGAAGGAGGCGGTAAACAGCATCGAGGCGATCCTGCAGATTCCCGATCCGCGGAACACGCTCGCCGTCGGCGAGTTCGTTTCCGGGTTTGTCAGGGAATCCGCAGCCGAAGAGACCGTTCTCACCGTGCCGCGCTCGGCCGTGCTGGAAACGGCCGCGGGCAAGTTCGCCTTCGTCCAAAACGGAGATTACCTGCTCCGCACCCCCGTCACCGTGGGAGCGGAAAACGCCGAATACGCCGAGATCACCGGAGGCATCTACGCGGGCGACGTCGTCGCCGCCAATCCCGTTGAAACCCTTTACCTCATCGAGTTGCGCGCCACCAAGGGCGGCGGACACTCCCACTGAACCATGATCGAAAAAATCATCGAATTCTCCATGCGCCAGCGGGTCTTCGTCCTGCTGGGCGCCCTCGGGCTGCTCATCACCGGCCTTTGGTCGGCCAGCCGCCTCCCCGTCGACGCCGTTCCCGACATCACGAACATCCAGGTCCAGATCAACAGCGAGGTCAAGGGACTCGCCCCCGAGGAAATCGAGAAACTCGTCACCTATCCGCTGGAAATGGAGATGTTCGGCATCCCCGGAATGACCGAAATGCGTTCGCTCTCGAAGTTCGGCCTCTCCCAGGTGACGCTCGTGTTCGAGGAGGGCACGGACATCTACCGCGCCCGGCAGCTCGTGAGCGAACGGCTGCAAAACGCGGTCGATGACCTTCCCCACGGCGTCTCGCCGAAGCTCGCGCCCATCACCACCGGCCTCGGGGAAATCTACTACTACGTGGTCGATTACGCCCCCGGCTACGACGGGCCCGACAAGCCGGAGAACCGCGACGAACAGCTCATGGAACTCAAGCTCATCCATGACTTCACCGTCAAACCCCAGCTCCGCGGCGTGCCGGGCATCGCCGAAGTGAACGCCTCCGGCGGCTACGAAAAACAGATCGTCATCCTGCCCAAGCCCGAGACCCTCATGGCCAGCGGGGTCACGTTCAAGGAACTCTCCGACACCATCGGCGAAAACGTCGAGAACGCCGGCGGCAGCGTCATCCAGCTCGGCGGCGAACAGATCGCCGTCCGCACGGACGGCCGCGTCCGGAGCGCCGCGGAAATCGGCGGCCTGCCCGTGAAATTCCGGGCCGGCGCCGAACCGCTCCGCGTGAAGGACCTCGCCGAGGTCGGGATCGGCAAGAACATCCGCACCGGCTCCGCCACATGGAACGGCCGGGAGGCCGTGCTCGGCGCGGCCCTCATGCTCGCCGGCGAGAACAGCCGCATCATCGCCAAACGCGTGGACGACAAGATCGGGGAAATCCGCGCGAAACTGCCCCCGGGCGTGGAGATCATAACCGTTTACGACCGCACGACGCTCGTGGACAAGACCATCGCGACCGTCGAGAGGAACCTTTTCGAGGGTGCGATCCTCGTGATCGTCGTGCTGCTCCTGCTGCTCGGCAACTGGCGCGCCGCCCTCATCGTGTCCTCCGCAATCCCCCTCTCCTTCCTTTTCGCCATCACCGGCATGGTCGGGACGAAGCTCTCCGGCAACCTCATGAGCCTGGGCGCCGTGGACTTCGGCCTCATCATCGACGGGGCCGTCGTGATGGTGGAAAACATCGTGCGGCGCCTCGGCCTGCGGCAGCACGAACTGGGAAGGCTGCTCAACAAGGACGAGCGCCTCCACACCGTGCTCTCCGCCGCGAAGGAGGTCGGACGCCCCGCGTTCTTCGGGGTGCTCATCATCACCATCGTTTACATCCCGCTGCTCTCGCTCGTGGGCGTCGAAGGCAAGATGTTCAAACCGATGGCCCTCACGGTCATCTATGCGCTTGTCGGCGCGTTGATCCTCTCGCTCACCCTCATGCCCGTGCTCTGCTCGTATTTCCTGCGCGGCAGGATCAGCGAAGGGGACAACTTCATGATCCGCTTTCTCAAGCGCCTCTATGAACCGGTCCTGCGTCTGGCCCTCCGGATGCGCCTGCCTTTTGTCGCCGGTGCGACCGCCCTCTTCGCGCTCTCCCTGTTCGTTTTCAGCCGGATGGGGGCCGAATTCATCCCCCAGCTCGACGAGGGCTCCTTCGCAACGCACATGATCCGCACGACCAGCATCGGCCTTGACGCCTCGATCCGGATGCAGGAGCGCGCGGAAAAGGTGCTTTTGGAGAATTTCCCCGGAGTCGCCCACACATTCTCCCGCATCGGAACCGCCGAGGTCGCGACCGACCCGATGGGCGTGAACGTCGCCGACACCTACATCTTCTACAAACCGCTCGAAGAATGGCCGAAAACCGGAGGCAGGACCGTGACAAAGGACGATCTGGCCGACCGCATGAGCGCCGAACTCGGCGTCCAGGTGCCAGGGCAGGCGTATCTCTTTTCGCAGCCCATCGAGATGCGCTTCAACGAAATCCTCGAGGGCACCCGCGCCGACATCGCGGTCAAGGTCTTCGGCGACGACTACGCCGAAATCGAGCGGATCGCCGGGGAGGTGCGCGAAATCCTCGAAACGGTGCCCGGAGCCGCCGATGTCGAGTTTGACGCGCTCGGCAAGGCGCCGCTGCTTGAAGTCACCCCCAATCGTGAAGCGATGGCAAAATACAACGTCCATGCCAGGGAGATCAACGAAGCGGTGGAGAATGCGATGGCCGGGGGGGAACCCGGCGTCATCATCGACGGCAACCGGCGGTATCCCATCATCGTCCGCCTGCCCGAAAACCTCCGCGCGAAGATCGATGAGATGAAGAAACTCCCGCTCCGCACGGACGCCGGAGGACTGGTCACGCTCGGCCAGGTCGCGGATTTCTCCGTCGATGAAAAGGTCAACACCATCGCCCGGGAGATGGGCCAGCGACGCGCAGCCATCATGGTCAACCTCCGCGGACGCGACGTGGAAAGCTTCGTCCTCGAAGCTCAGAAGAAAGTGGCCGCACAGGTGGAGCTCCCCCCCGGCTACACCGTGGAATTCGGGGGCCAGTTCAAGAACCTCCAGGAGGCCCGGGCCCGGCTCACGATCATCGTCCCCGTCGCCCTGCTCATCATCTTCCTGCTCATCTTCATGGCGTTCGGCAGCCTCCGGCAGGCCCTGCTCATCTACACGGGCATCCCTCTCGCCGTGACCGGGGGCGTCTTCGCCCTGTGGCTGCGGGGGATGCCGTTCAGCATCAGCGCCGGCGTGGGCTTCATCGCGCTCTCCGGCGTCGCCGTTCTCAACGGCCTGATGATGGTCAGCTACTACAACCAGCTTCGCGAGGCGGGCCTCACGCTGTTCGACGCGGTGATCGAGGGCTCCCTCACCCGGTTGCGCCCCGTCATGATGACCGCGATGGTCGCCAGCTTCGGCTTCCTGCCGATGGCGTTCGGCCACGGCGCGGGCGCGGAGGTGCAGCGTCCCCTTGCGACCGTCGTCATCGGCGGCATCATCAGTTCGACGTTCCTCACCCTCGTCATCCTGCCGATCCTCTATCAGGTCTTCGAGTCCCGGCTGGGAAAGACCAAATCCGACTCATGAAAATGCTCGCCCTTTCCCTTGCGCTCGCCGGTTCGGCGCTGGCGGAGACCGCCGCCCCCGCCCTCACACCGGAGGAACTCGCCGGCCTCGCGCTGGCCGGCAACCCCGAACTGCATTTCTACGAACAGCAGGTTGCGGCCCTTCCGGAACCCTCCGGCGCAGAACCGCCCGTCGTTCCGCAGCCGCTCGACTTCCGTTCGCGGGAAAGTTTCCGCAGCGCGGTCCTGAATCTCGATGCCGGCCTGGCACGCCTCTATCTCGACGAATTCCGCTTCGCGCTGGCTGCTGAAACGCGCCTGCGGGCGATGGAATACAAAGCCGCCTCGGAAACCGCGGCGACGGCCGGGGACCTTGCCGAGCGGATCTCGGCGCTCGTGAAAATGCTCGAGGAACGCCCCGCCGCGGGCGTCGAGGCCCTCATCGAACGCCGCATCCTGGAGGGCGCCGCGCTGCCGTTCGTGCGGCAGGCCGCCGAGGCGGACGTGCGGAAACAATTCCTTCGCACGGAGCTCAACGGCCTGCTTGGACGCGGGGAAGACGAGCCCCTGAACATCACCGGCAACTTCGCGCTTCCACCGGAGGCACCGGACGGCGGGGAAAACGGCGGCGCCCTGCTCCTGAAAATCCGCGAGGCGGAAATCGTGCGCGGCCTTGCAGGCCTTGATGCCGCGGGCGAAATGGAATCCTTCACCATCGGCGGATGGTTCACGCGCGAGGGACTGGGCGGGGGGGAGGCCGCTGCCGGAACCACGCGGCCTGGGACGACCGCGGGTTCCACGGTTGACGGAACGAAAGCGCGCTTCATGGAGGACGCCCGCACCAAACTCGCCCGGGAAACCGCCCGGCGCCGGGTCGCAGTGAGGGCGGCTCGCGAGGTCGCCGCAGCCATCCCCCAGAAACTCGTCGAGAACCTGAGGGAGGCCTCCGACCTCGCCGAGCGCCGATACCGCGTCGGAGCGCTCAGCGTGAACCTCCTCATCGATGCCCACCGTGAATACCTCGACGCCCTCCAGTCCCGCAATGACGCGGTCATCCAGGCCTGGCGCAACGCGCTGGACCTGGAATTCCTGGCGCTCCCGCATCCGGCGCCACCCCGCTGATTTTTCCGAAACCAAAAACCAACAACATCCATCCATGAAAAAACTCATCCCATCCCTGTTTGCACTGCTGCTCATCGCTTCCGGAGCACCTGCCGGAGAAGAACACGGTCACGGCAAAATCATCCCCGGCCCCAAAGGCGGCCGGATCATCGAAGTCGAGGGCGGCCACGCCGAATTTTTCGTCCAGCCCGACAGGAAAGTCAGCGTGACATTCCACGGAGAGGACATGAAACCGGCCGCCCCCGCCGGACAAACCGTGACAGTCATCGCGGAAGCGCCGGCGGGAAAGGCAAAGCTGGAATTCGAAAAGACCGTTGACGCCTTCGTCTCCAAGGACGTCCTGCCGGAAGGCGACGGCTACCGCATCGTCCTGCAAATCCGGAACACCCCGGATACGAAACCGCAGAACTTCCGCATCGATTACCATGCGGAACTTTGCGGAGGGTGCAATCGGCCCGAATACGCCTGCACCTGCGACCATGGCACCGGCAGCCATGGCGGACACGCCCACTGAACTTCAGGGCTTATTCCCCGAGTGTCACCTCGACGCGGTAGAATCGTGCTGCCGTGCCGTTGAGACCGGTTTCCGTGACGGTCTTGCTTCCCCCGTCGCCGGCAACCGGGTTGGTCTGGCCCCCGGCCACATTGGTCACGGGAGTCCAGCCGCCGCTGCCCAGGCTGCTGCGGCGCACCACCGTGTAAATGCGGCCCGGAACGGTCGGGAAGGTGACATGGAAGCCCGTGCCGTCGCGCACGACGCCCACGTGGGGGCGCCCGCTGGCGGAATTCTTCGGATTCGATCCGAAGATGTATTCGTCCATGTTGCTCAAACCGTCCCCGTCGGGATCGGCGGAAGCCACGCGGTCTCCGGGGGCGATGGAATGCTGATCCCACCAGAAATCCGGGATGCCGTCGGTGAAGCCCGTGTCATCGGCACCCTCGTCGAATCCGAGCACCACCAGATGCGGCCCCGCGCCGGTGAGCTCCGCCTCGACTTGGTGGGTCTGGGCCTGGTTGCGGCGGAGAACGGTGGTCGTGGCACCCTCGACATCGACGGCGGAAGCGTTGATCTGGGGGGCATCGACCCACGCACGCACGAGGTCTCCCCCGCTCGTGTTCGAGAGGATGGCACGGGAGCCGTTGATGATCTCGTTGCCGAGGCCCGCATGGCCGCGGAGCATGAGGTCGAGGATGTTCGGCGAGAGGCCGAAGCGCACAAACAGCTTGCTCGGGCCGCTCAGCGTGTAGCTCGCGGTGAGCTGCCCCCGGACGGCATCAGGCAGCGTGATCTTCTTGCTGACGCCGCCGGTGCTGAACACCCAGCCAACCTCACCGCCCGTCGCGGGGGTCACCGTGTAGGTGGCGTTGACGCCGGCATTGCTTCCGATGCCACCGGTGATCGTCCACCAATCCTTGAACCCGCTGGTGCGGTAGGCTGTGGCGTGCGTGGTCCCCTCGTCCTCGGTATCCGTGTTGCTGTAGGCCGCGAAATTGCCCGCCACCTGCCAGATCTTGCCGTTCGAGGGATTGCGCAGCCACGCCGCCGTCATGCGGCCGCCCTTGGCCTCGAACACGGCGAAGACGCGGTTGTTGTAGAGCAGGTATTCATTGCTGCCGTCCAGATCGACATCCTCCGCGGAGGCCGCAAGCGTTCCGGAACCTGCCGCCGAAGCCCACTGCTGCACCCGCCCGTAAACCTTCGCAAAGCGGGCCTGCGCCTGAGTGTTGCGGGCGAAATCCGCCATCGTCTGCCCTGTCTGCGACGCGGGATTGATGTAGTCGCCCGTGCTGAACTTGCTCAGGTCGGTGGATTGGGCCGGGAAATGGAAGGCCGTCTGGAACATGGCCCCGCCGATCACCGCGCGGGCGACCTGCTGCAGGTTCGGTGCCGTCGTGCCATTCACGGCGTTCCATGCCGCGTTGGCATGGCCGCTCACGCCGACCTGGCCGAACTCGGTCGCCGCGCCGAAGGTCTGGGTCTTCAGGCGGTTGAACCAGTTGTCGTAATTCTCCGTGCTGGCCCAGTTCACCCAATCCTTGGCGGACTGCACCAGGGTCTGGCCGTTGCCGCGATTGACGGTGCCCCAGTTGGTGTAGGTGTTGCCGTCCTCGCCCTTGTAGCTGATCTGGTTGCCGGCGATCTGGCCGGCGGTGACCACGCGGATCCACGGTCGGCTCGCCAGCCACCGGACGTTGGCATCATAGGTGGATGCGCGGGTGTTGCTCTGGAAGTCGTTGAGGTCGCGCCAGAGGACCACGACCTGGTCCTGCACGCCGCTGCGCGAGCGGCGCGAGAGGAGCTGGCGGACCGCGAGGCTGGAACCCTCGTCGAGCGTCTGGTCGAGATACTCACTGGTGACGTCGTGGATCGGGAAAATCTTCACGCCGTTCACCTCGTTGATCCGGTAACCTGCGGTGCCGAGGGCTGACGAGCGGCCGAACCACTTGAGGAAATGGCGCATCTGGTCGGCAAAGGTGTAGCCATAGCCCATGTTCTTGATGATCTCGACGGACGTCGTGTCGAGGACGCGCTCCGAGGCCCAGAAGACGCTGCGCGAGGCGACCGGCGAACCGCTGCCGTAGATGCCGTCGAGGAACTGCTCGGACACCTCCTTGTTGGCGTTGTTGAAGGCCTGCAGGAAGTATTTCGGCACATGGTCGGCAAAGGTCGAGCCGAGCAGCGACACCCGGCCGGCGGCCACCAGATCCCGAACGCGCCCATTGAACGTCGGTCCGTCATTGTTCGGCCACGCCCCGGCCGCAGGGTTCTTCGCCCATTGGAGCGCGGAGGCCAGCGTCGGTGTGAGATGCAGGGTGAGCGGCGCATTGTAGGCCTCGTGGGTTTCAATCAGGCGCGAATAGCCGACCGCCGGCGAACCGCTGCGCACGAGGGACTGCGTGACACTCGCCGGTTGGATCGCCTGGTTGCCGTGGGCGAGGAGCATGACCTTGGCCGACTTGTTGCGGTCGTTCGAGCTGTTGCGCCCGAAATAGCCGGAGAGCTTGCCGTTGAGGCTGATGTTGTCCTGATCCTTCCAGTAGTCCGATGCCAGCCAGTCGTCGTAGATCGTGTCGCGGATGTCGTTGCGCCCGGAGATGTTGCCGGACCCGGCTCCGATCGTGTTGGGCATCGTGGTGAACACCTGGAAGTTCAGCGTGTTCGGGTCTCCGAGCCACCCGGCATCGATCAGGTGCTGGCGGTCCACCGAAACCTCGACCGCATCGTAACGGCTGGACCATGCCGCCTGGCTGAGGCCGCCGAAGCTGCGGGTGCTGATGCCGAACGAGGCGTCCGGTGCCTGGAACTGGGTCGTCGTGTTGTTCGCACGCTGGGTGTCGACGAAGATCGATCCGAAATTCTGGCCGTAAACCGCCACCACAGCCTCCCAACGCATGTCGGTCGCGATGTCCACCTCGTTCGGCAGGGCGCGCTCGCCGACCGCCGGGTTGCCGGTGTCGATGACGATGTAGGCATCGACCTGCCCCTCCCAGGCATTCGGGGCGAGGTCGAGGAAATCGATGCGGAAGTAAACCCGGCCATCCTCCTCGCCGCCGTCGCGGAACGAGAAGGCGACGATGTCACGCGAGTTGTCATACTCGTTGGTGCGGTAAACATCGGCCCCCTGGCTGCCGCCCTCGTTGTATTCGTCGAGGACAAGCATGTCGTTGTGGTTCCAATCCATGAAGGTCCCGATGTTGATGGAACCCTCGCCCGGACCGCCACCGCCGGTGTTGGTTTGGTTCGGGTGCGTTCCGGCGGCCAATTCCTGGGAGTTCGTGAAGCCGTCGCCGTCGGGATCCCCGTCGGCACCGTTGACCGGATTGCCGGCTCCGCCGATGCGGAAGTTGTAGGTGCCGTTGTCCAGGGGATCGAGGCCGTGGTTGACCTCCCACCCGTCGGGCAGACCGTCGCCGTCGGTGTCCGTGTTGAGCGGATCGGTTTCGATGATGAGGAGCTTCGGCCAACCGCCTGTCTGGGAGGTTCCGCCCCCGCCCGGCGAGTAGGCAGCCAACAGCGCCGGATAATTGACGGCACGCGAGGTCGCGTCACCGACACGGAATGCGGCATTGGCCGGGGCGCTGAGGAGCAACTCGGTGAGCGTGCCGTTCTCGGCCTTGAGGAAGAGGTCCGTGCGTCCGTTGAAGTTCTTGTCCTCGCCGTAGCCGTCGCTGAGACCGTCGCCATCGCTGTCGGATTTGGTCGGCGTGGTTTCGCGCCAAGCCTCGAACGACTCGATGATGTTGTTCGGCCAATCGCCGGCATTCGGCCTGTGGGTGGCATATTGCTCGCGCGTCGCATCGGGAGGCAGCGACTTTCCGTCCCCGTCCACCCATCCGTTGCGGTTGGCATCCTCGACGCCGTCGGGCAGACCGTCGCCGTCGCTGTCCGGGCTCGAAGGATCGGTCACCGATCCGGCCGCCTGCCTGGTGCGGCTGTCCCCCTGGCTTGCAGAACCGACACCGGGAACGAACCCGTGGTTCTCGAGGACCGCGTAGAGGGGCGGATCGAGATCGCCGATGAAGTTCGGGTAGCCGTCCCCGTTGGTGTCGGCCTCGATGTCCGTTGCGGAGCCGGCCGTGCGCCAACCGACCTCCATGGCATCCGGCAGGCCGTCGCCGTCGCTGTCCGGGCTGACCGGGAGAGAGCGTCCGGTGGCATAGTGAATGTGAACATCACCGTTGTTCCAGGTCTCCGGATTGGTCGTGGGCAACGGTCGCTGGTTTGTCTCGTCGATGTTGACCAGGCCGTCATTGTCGTCGTCCCCGTCGTCGCTGCCGGACGATTCCACGACCTGCCGCAGGACCACGCGCGCGTTGCGTCCAGTCGTGGTGCTTTGCCCGTTGAGGTTGGCTTCGGCGGTGATGAAGTAATTGCCCGGCGCCGTGATGTTCCAGAGATAACTCCACGTCTTGGTGTTGCCGCTGGTGCTCTGCGAGGGTGCCCCGGCTGTGGTGATTCCCGTGAGAACGGGGGCGTTCGTCACGCTCGTGCTGGTCTCCACCTGCACCACATAATCCGCGGCATCGGCGCCCGGGCCGTCAGGCAGGATGATCTCGGTGGGGCGTCCGTCGGAACCCAGCTCCGTCGGGCGCGTGATGCGGACAAAAGGCTTGGTGCTCGGGTTGGCCGTGACGAGGCGCACCGCCTCGCGCTCGCGCCCGTCGGGGAACCGGTAAACAACCTTCAACGTGTGCAGGAAGTCGGCAATGTCGTTGTAGAGATTCGGCAGCGGGATGGCCAACTCGTGGAACTGGTCGTTGATGTTGTAGCTGATGGCGAAGTTGTCGCGCGGCTGGATCACGGGGTCGGTGTTTTCCCCGGACTGCGTGCTGGCGATGCTGAAGGTGAACCGCTCCTTGAGGCTCTCGGTGGTCGTGCCGTCGGCCAGCGCCTTGGTGAAGTAGACCTTGAGCACGTAGTTGTCATCCACGCGGTCGCCGTCGTGCTGCGGCCAGGCGATGTTGACACGCTCGTCGGGACCCCGCGTCTCGACATTCCTGTTCAACTCGGTCACATGGGCGGAAGCCGCATCCAGCGTGAGGTTGCGGGACGAGGAGGCCTCCAGCAACCGGATGGTCACCGTGCCCGCGCCTGTCGCCGGGATGTTGTTGTAGCGCAGCCGCCATTCCTTCTGATGCGGGCTGCTGATGGAGGGACTCGGGGTGACCTCGACGGCCTTGGCCCAACCTTGGGACAAGGTGGTGTCGTAAACGCCGTTGCCATTGACATCGGTGAACGGTTCGTTGCTGTCGCGGACGCCATTCTGGTTCGAATCGGTGAAGGGCTCGAAGCCCGCCCCGTTGCCGTTGACCTGGCGGGTGGCTGCATCGTCGTTGGTGCTGTCCGTGTCCGTGATGTGATACCAGACTTCCTCGACGGTCAGGTCGGTGCGGACGACCATCTCGTAGCTCGAACCGCCCACGGTGTCGCCGTTGTTCTGCGGGAACATGATCGCGCCCTGCGGGGTCTGCGCATCGTAGTAGAAGACCTGGGTGAACGTCTGGTAAAGCGGCGCCTCGTTGGCCCCGCGGTTGAGGAAGGCACGCGAGCGGAGCACATGGAAGCCCTCGGACAACCCGGTCTGCAGCGCCCACGGCCACTCGTTGTAGGGCTTGGTGTAATCCGGGGTCCGCGCATAGTCGTTGTGCGGGAAATGCTGGACGGTCGCCGGGTCGAAATCGGCCACCCGGAAGGTGGTGAGCATCTTCTTCTTGTAGCTCACGCTGGCCGCATCGGCGGGCCACCATGACGGGGCCCCGGTGTTCTCGTTCTTGTAGGTGCCGATCTTGTAGGTGAGGACGGTTCCCGGGGCAGGCTTGGGGATGTTCGCGGAGCCCCACCAGTCGTCCGCACCCTGGTTGTGGCGGAACGTCAGGTTGGCAACTTTGGTGGTTCCGCGTCCGATGCCACCCGCACCCTCGGGGAAGCTTCCGTCCAGCGTGTAATACACACGCATCTGGAAGCCGCCGCCCACCGAATTGCTCTTGGCCCAGATGACAATGTCGGATCCGGATTCATTGAACTGCTGGTCTCCGACGCCATTCGTGCCGTTGGGGCCGCCGACCGTGTCGGTCGGATTGTGGTAAACCCACATCGCCACATTGCCGCTGTAGGTGTTGTAATCATTGGCGCCGGTCGGACCGTCGTTGACCGAAACTCCTCCGCCGATGGTCTTGACGTAGGTTTCCGCGCCGCCGGACCCGGTCTGGTTGCGATCGACATTGCGGGCCGCGAACTTTTCCGGATGCTGGCGGTCGAGGAAGGCCGGCTGCTCGTAGCCGAGGAACACGTCCGTGCGGAGCCCCGGGGGGTTGTCGCGGAACGCCGGGTCGGAACCGAGGCGGTTGGTGCCGTTGAGATTCACGCCGCCGTCGAGCTTGAGGAGGATGTTCTCGGCCGAGCCGTCCGCCCGGGCGACAATGGTGAGAGGCGCCCCGCCTTTCACCACCGGAACCGTCGTCTGGTAGGTGTAATCCGCCGGGGTCGAGTTGGTCGGGTAACCGCGGTTGGCGAGACCGTAGGGATTGAAACTCTTGTCACCATCACGGCCGTCCTTGCGCGTGACGGTGATGCGCGGCGCCTCCGCACCGTTCTGGTGGAGGGTGATCGGGCTGTCCCACAGACCGGATGTCTCGGGGGTGCGGTAGCCGAAGACGAAATATCCGCCGCCGGGCACGATCGTGCCGCCCAGTTCGTTGGCATACTTGTAGAATCCGACCATGCCCGATCCGTTCGGACCTGTGGCATATTGGTAGAGGTAGGCGTTGGTCGGGAAACTGGTGCTGATGTTGCGCGCCTGACCTTGGGCGGTGTTGTCGTTCATCATCACGACCATGGTGATCTCCCCGGCCGCGGTGCCGCTTCGTGTGGAACCATCCGGATTGCGGTTGTCACGCCGCTCGAACGCCACGTAGTCGTTGTCCGCCCAACGCCCCTCCTGGATGCCGCGGGCGAAATCGTTGTGGATCTTGAGGATGTTCGGGATGCGCGGGTCGCCGAATTGTCCGAGATATTGGGTGTTGGCATGGCGCGGGAACGCACCGCCCGATTCGCCGAGGGTCTCCGCCTTGTTGAAGCCGTCCGAATAGATGAGCCCCATGCCCTCGCGGGTCATGTAGTAGGCATGCTGCCATTCTTTCTGCGCCGCATAGTCGCTGTCATGGCTGTTGGCATGGGTGATGCCCAGCCCGGCAGCGAAGCCGCCCGCCCCCGGTTGGTCGAGGCCCTGCAGGCCGGCCGAGGGGTTTCCAAGCCGGCCGTTGAGCGACGAGCGCAGGTCGTTGTCCACCAAGCGCATGCCCGCATCCCAGTAGCCGCCGTAACCGGGCGGCTGCCCGAGGTGCTCGCCGAAGACCATCGCGTCATCGCGGGCCTTCTTCTCGTCGAAGACCGAATCGCGGTGGTTGGCATCGCTGAAGCCGCGCGTGAGGTTGAATTGCCGCTGCACCCCGCCGAGGTAGCCGGCGTCGCTCGAGTCCTTGTTGGCGCCGGACTGCTGGCCGAAGAAGTAATCCGGCACGTGCTTGACCGCGTCGAGGCGCAGTCCGTCCGCCTTGGTGCGGTCCATCTCCCAGCGGGCCGCCCGGATCAGGTAACCACCCACATCCTCCTTGTAGGCCTCGGCATTGTCCGCCACGTATTGCCGCGCGTGGAGACGGAGCTGTTCCGGTGTGGCATTCGTGCCGAGGGCGGTGCGGGCTCTGTCGATCAGCCAGCCGAAATAGACGACATTGCCGCCGGCATCCCGGTCGTATTGCGCCGGCCGCTCGAGGTCGCGCACGAAGGAATACTTCGGATGGGTTGAGCCCTCGGACATGCCGAAGTTGGCATTGGGCGTCTCATGGGCGATGTCGATGAGGTCGGCCAAGCCGAGGTTCTGAACCTGCCAGGCGCTGCTCCAATCGCGGGTGTTGTCCCACTTGCGGTAAAAGCCATCCTCGGTTTTGCGGAGGTGGAAATCCTCCGGAACCATTCCCGGATAAATGTCGATCGGGGTGTTCTCATTGTAACCGGGAACATCAAAGGCCCGGTGGTTCATGATGTTGTCGAAATAGATGCGGATGCCGAAGCGGTGGGCGACCTCCATCATGTGCAGCAGTTCGGCTTCCGTGCCGTAACGCGTGCGCACCGTGTTGCGCTGGTCCTTCGACCCCAAGTCGAACGGGTCCCAGAGGTCATAGCCGACCGACAACCCGCCCGAAGCCTTCGTCGGCGGCGGCAGCCAGATGGAGTTGTATCCGGCCTCGGCAAGCTCCGGCATTTTCTGGGCGACCTCGGCCCAGGAGACGTTGAACAACTGCAGCATCGCCTCGGCCCGCAGGGCGGGAGCTTGGGCAAACAAAAAAAGAACGCCGAGGAGGGCCAAGTGGAGCCTCCGCGGCGCAGAGGGGCGCTTAAACATTGGGGGTGCAAAACCCTCGCCTCGAATGGCTGCTAAGTCAAGTTTGCGCCTCATGGTCTGTAACAGGTGCCCGGAGCACTCCTGCACCGCGATCAACCCGGTAATTTTGACAGCGATCGGGGATTTTTGTTCAAGGAGGCGACACTCGGAATGCCCGCCCCCACCCGAAAAGCAAAAACCGCCGCGGCCTTGGGAACCACGGCGGTTTGGTGAGAGACGACAACCGTATCAGGCCGCCCGGCGCAGGCGGTCTCGCATCGGAGCGCGCAACCCGAGGATACGCTTCGTGTCGCGGACGATGCGCCGGCGCGCCGGCCAGAGCATCATGCCAAGCAGCCCCGCTGCCGCCGCATAAGCGGAAGGTTCCGGAATCGCCGTGATGGTGAAGGTGCTGGTGTCGCCATTCCAGTCGTAGGAAATTTCGCTGCTGAATGAGAACAACTCCGTATCGGTGATCACCGAGGTGAGGTCGCTCCCGAAGAGCAGGGTGTTCCCGGCTGCGAAGTTGCCCACCGTGAGCAGGAACTCCGCACTGTAAGTGCCGAAACGGAGTTGCCCGACCGCGCCGGATCCGTAATCAAGGAACGAGGCCTGCGTCAGGTTCAGATTCCCGAACACCTCATTCACCTCGCCGTCACGCTGGATCGTGCCGCCGGAAAGGGTCACATCGGCGGAATCGTTCACTTGGTTGCTGCGGGAGAGGAGCAGCACCGCCGTATCGTCCACCGTCAGCGAATCCGTCGCCGCCAAGGCGCCCCCCGAGGCGGAATCCAGTTTCAGCGTCCCCGCAGAGACGAGCGTGTCCCCGCTGAAGGTGTTGTTGCCGCTCAGCGTCACGGTCCCGGATCCGATCTTCTCGACGCCTCCGGTGTTGATGAGATTGCCCGAGAAGGTTGCCTGCGATCCCGAGGCCGCCTCGAGACGTGCGCTTCCATGCAAGTAAATCTCGTTGTTGAAGGTCGCTGCGGACGAGGCATCGGCCACGCCGATCGTGCGTGTCGCACTGCCGTCGTTGGGGGCGACGTAGATCGAATTGCTCACGGTCACGCCGTTGCTCGCGTAGAGGGCCACGTTGTTGGTCGTGGAGGAGGTCCCGTCGAAGCCCAAGTCGATGGCGCGTGCGGCTGTGGAGGTGCCGGTCGAGAGGGCGCCATTCGCGCCGACGACGACCGTGCCATTGGCAATGTTCCATTTGTTGTTACCCGCCGCGCCGGAAGCGATGAACACTCCGCTGCCGGTCTTGGTGAAGACGGGCGTGCCGTCTCCGGTG
>JACSRX010000058.1 GCA_014879535.1 Chthoniobacterales bacterium | reverse complement strand
AGCGGGGCGGGAGGACGTGGGATCGTATTTAGCCAAGTTGGCCGGCTCTGGCAAGAAGGCATGGCAGATCGCGCAGGCCGGGGAGACATTGCAGGTGATGTTTGAAGAGGTGGACCCGAGGCCGTTAAAGGGGTCTGTCAACAAACCTCAACAAAATGAGAGCGTTTGGCCACCACGAACAACGACCCGGCTTGCCTGACGGACCACCGAATCCCGTGCCCCGGCGTGATGTCGTTTTGGAGACCGGCGGTGGTGCGTGGAAAATCAGCGCGCCAGAGGTCGGAGACCATGGCACGGTCCTCCTTTCGGCTGAAGAATCGCCTCCCCTCCTCCTGCGCAGCTCAGGCCCCTGAGCTTTTTCTCTTCCCTCCCGCCACCCGCAAACCTTTCACTCGTCGCCGCGCGCGCCGCGCGCGTCCCATGCGCTTCCTACCCGCCATCGTCACTGGCATCCTCCTGATCGCCGCAAATTCCTATTACCTCTGGGAGTGGCGCGCCGAGCAACTCTCGGGCGATGTCATGATCCATCTTGTCTTCGCGCGCAATTTCGCCGAAGGCCGCTGGTTCGAGTATTCCCTCGGACAGTCCTCCCGAGCCAACACCACCATCCTCTGGGAATGGATCCTTGCCGTCCTCGGTGTGCTCACCGGACAGATCCGCTCCAACGAGGGTTTCATGACCGTCGCCCGCATCTTCGCCGTGCTCTGCACGGCCTTCACCGGCTGGCTCCTTTACCGATGGGGCCGCGCCGCGCAGCTCGCCGCCTCCGTCGCCGCACTCCTCGCCGTCTTCGTCGTCCTCAACCCGGTCGTCTTCTACTGGACCGCGGTGAATCCCATGGAAACCTGCATGACCCTCGTCTTCACGGCAGCCCTTTCCATGTGGGTCTGGCGCGAAGCCCACAACGGCGACCCCGCCCGCCCTTGGCGCGCCGGTGTCCTCGGCGGACTCTGGGTCTTCGCGCTCTCCCTCATACGTCCGGAAATGCTTCCTGTCGGCGGGGTGGCCGCGCTCGCCTTCCTCTTCGGCCAAGGCCGCCAGCGCTGGCCGGTCGCCCTGATGCTCCTCGCCGTCCCGCTCCTCCTCACCGCACTGCAGGCCCTGTTCCTCCTGCTCACCGGCGTGCCCATCGTGCCCACACCGAACACCGCGCGCCGCCTCATCGCGCTCAAGTATGACGCCTTTCCGCTCCTCGGTGTGCCCATCAACCCCGACTCGTGGAAAATGCTCCTTTCCTGGGCACCCCTCCTCCTTGCGGCTCTCTTCGTCGCCTTCCGCGGCGTGAAGACCGACCGGCCCCCGGCCTATTTCGCCCTCGGCGTCTGTGCATGGTCCGCGATTTTCTTCAGCCTCTACTACTACACCACCTGGCAGGGACGCTACATGGTGCCATCCCTCGTGGCGCTCTCCGTGCCCTCCGTCGCCGCCTTGAGCCGCGTGGTCCCGCGCCATGTCGCCTGGATCGCCGGCCCCGCCTACGGCGCCGCCCTCTGCCTCCTGCTCCTGCGTCCGCTGGCCGCCTATGCCGATGCGCCCAACCAGCGCGCCCTCCACACCGATTTCGTCCCGCCGCCCGGCGACGCCCGCGTGTTCCTCGTGCAGGAAGTCCAATCCGCCTACTTCTACCCGCACCTGCAGCACATCAGCACCGAGGGATTGATCACGCCCGAGGCCCAGGAAGCCCACCAGCGCGGTCTCACCCTCTACGAATTCATCATGGAGCTGCGCCCCGACCTCGTCTCCCACGGCCGCTACTATCTCGACGACCCCGACGGGCTGCAGGAAAAAATCAACGCTGCCGCCCTCGCAGGCGAGGATCTCCACTACCGCGACCTCACCCTGACCTTCAGCGGCCAGATGCCCGGCGCAGGACATTACTTCCGCGCCTCCTATCCGCAATAGCCCCCTTTTTACCGAACCACCTTCCCCCGTCGCATGAGAAAAAGGGTCGCCTGGGTCATTGTCGTTCTCGTTGTCTGGGCCGCGGCGGCATATCTGCTGATCCCGGGTTTGACGAAACTCTACTTCCGGCACCATTTCGACGGGGGACCGCGCATCACGCACACGGCGGACGGCCATCCGGGCGACCCGATCAACATCGCCATCGAGGGGAGCGAGGAGGAACTCGTCCGCGCCATGCAGGCCGCAGGATGGCATCCCGCCGACCCGATCACGTTCGACACCAGCATGCGCATCGCGGTGGACTCGGTGGTCCGCAAACCCGACGACCAGGCGCCGGTCAGCAATTTGTTTCTCTTCGGGCGCAAACAGGACCTCGCCTATGAGCTTCCCGTCGGCAACAGCCCCCGCCAGCGGCATCACGTCCGGTTCTGGCGGTGGGACAAACTCGAGGACGGACGCCCGGTCTGGTTCGGTTCGGCGACATTCGACGAACGCGTCGGTCTCAGCCACGCCAACGCGCAGGTCACCCACCACATCGGCCCGGATGTGGATGCCGAACGCGATCTCATCATGTCCGGACTCAAGAACGCCGGATGGACGGAGGACGAGTATTTCGTCGAGGGATTCCACAAGCACCCCGAAGGCCGCAACGGCGGCGGCGACCTCTGGCGCACCGACGGACGACTCGGCGCGGTGGTGCTGAAGCAGGACGCGACGGAGGCGAAATAGAAGCGCCCGGCTATTCCTTCGAGGCGGACATTTCCGGCGGCCGGAAGCACGCCCGTGGAAGCATGGCGTGGGGATCGGGCCGGAAGATGGCCCCATCGGTGAGCCAACCCCGCAACCGGACCAACTCCCCTTGCATCGCCTTCTGCCACACGGCAACCCTCGGCGACTCGAGGAATTTCCGGAACGCCACAACATCCCCGCGCGACCACGGCACGCGGCCACGGAGAACATCCTGCGCGGTGAAGCCGGCTGGCGTCGAAACCCCATGCCTCACCCCGTCGGCGGTTTCCAAGGGTTCCAATTCCGTGGCCGGGAGGTCGGTGCGCCATTCCACGCAAAGCACCTCGATCAGCGCGGCGAATTCGCGGTCCTTGTCGAAGAACAGCAACAATCCGGCATCGTTGGTCTGCATGACGCGCCCGATCAATTGACGATACGGATTGCCACCGACGGCAATCAGGCGACCGGAAGGAAGACGAGGCATGGGAAGGATTGGGCGAGAACCCTGCACCATCACCCAAGATCCCTCGGAGCGAAAGTCCCGACCAAGTCATAATTTGAGGGTGTCGGACAACAGATGTCCCATGCGCTTTGTTTCGCTGGGCTCATGCACGAATCCTGCCAGCGCCAAACAAGGCCGAATGGGGGCAATCCCAACCACCACATCTGGAACAACAACGGCACATGGTGGTGCCATTTCACCATCCACAAGCCGGACCACACCAAGCAACGGGTGCGCGTCTCCCTGCGGACAAAATGCCGCGAGACCGCCCGCAAGCGCCGCGACCTGGTCATGAAGGCCGTGCCCGGCATCACCGCCACCCTCCTGCCAATCCATCCCATCATGCCCCGCCTCAATCTCCGCGACGGGCGCCGCACGGCAAGCCCGCGCAACTCCGAGTCACCCGCTCCACGCTGGTGAGCAACATGGGAACTTCCACTTGCGCGAAGGCCGGATGCAGGCATGGTGCTGTGTGCTGCCCCGGCGCCTCCTGATCCTGCTGTGCTTGGCGACATGCCCGGACCTCGGCTGGGCGCAGGTCCCGCAGCGTCCCTTCCCACAGGCGGCAAATACGACGGGTTACGGATTGCGACCGGATCATCTCACCGCGTCCCAGAGGAACGCCGCGGTGGCCGCATATTACGACGACTGGAAGACGCGGCATCTGCGGCCGTCGGTGGCGGTCGCGGGGGATTGGAAAGTCGATTTCAACGGCGGCGGGGCCACGGTGTCCGAAGCGATGGGCTACGGCATGATCCTCACCGCCTACATGGCGGGGCACGACCCGCAGGCAAAACAGATTTTCGACGGGCTCAACCGCTTGCGCAAACGGTATCCGAGCGCCGGCAATCCGGCTCTCATGGCATGGCGGATCGAGGCGAACGAGGCGGTCCCGGTGACGAATGCCGCGACGGACGGCGACCTCGACATGGCGATGGGCCTTGTGCTGGCCTACGCGCAATGGGGCGACGCGGCCTACCGCACCGAGGCGCTCGCGCTGCTCGGGGCGATCAAGACAGGCCTGGTGCGGGCAGACCATTCGCTGCGCCTCGGCGACTGGGACAACGTGGCGGGGCGCACGCGTCCGTCGGATTACATGCCGGCGTTCTTCCGCGCGTTCCATGATTTCAGCGGCGATGCGGTCTGGCCGTCGGTGGAGGCCAAGGGACATGAGATCATGGAGTCGCTGCAGGCATCGCACGCAGCGTCCACCGGACTGCTTCCGGATTTCGCCATCCTGTCGGGCGGCACATGGCAGCCGGCCGGCCCCGGATTCCTCGAGGGCGCGAATGACGGCAAGTATTACTACAACGCATGCCGCGTGCCGTGGCGCATCGGATGGGCGGTCGAGGCATTCGACGATCAGGCGGCGCGGCGGATTGCGGGGCGCATCATGACCTGGGCTGCGGGCGCACATGCCGGACCGACGGCGTTCCGCGCCGGCTACGGATTGGATGGCTCGAACATTTCCGGCAACAACTACGCCACCTCGGCCTTCATCGCCCCGACCGGCGTCGCGGCCATGGCGTCAGGACACCAAGCGTGGCTGAACGCGGCATTCACGGACACAAGCACGCGGCGCGGCGGTTATTATGAGAACAGCATCGGTCTGCTGTGCCTGCTGATCATGTCGGGCAATGCATGGCTTCCCGGCGAGCCCCCGGAGGGCGGCGGCGATCCGCCCCCGCCTCCCCCTGCAGGTCCGCGGCTCGACCTGCTGGCCGATGGCGGTTGGTATGGCGTGGCCGATGCGCGTTCCTCCCTCGCTGCCGCACCGCAACCGGTTGACGGAAAGATCGCGGAGAATTGGACCGTGGCCCGCATGTCGGCACCCGGCGCCTACGACACCTACGTGTCGCTCGGGGTGAATATCCCCGGCAATTCCCTCACGGGTCTGCAGTCGGTTCGCGTCACCTACAAATCCGACCACCCGCTTTCCTTCGCCCTCAACCAACCGGGGCTCAGCGAATACGGAGAGTCCTACCGCGTCGTGCTTTCGGCATCCGCAACATGGCGCACGGTGGACCTGCCTGTATCCGCCTTTGCGCAGCCGTCGTGGAGCACGAGGAAACACATCGCGCTGGATTTGGCGGCGATCCCCTCGGTCTCGTTCAATCCGGAAGTCGATGCGTCCGGCGCGGCCGTGAACGGACGCATCGAGGTGTCCACCCTCATCCTCGACGGCCTTGGCAACCGGATCGGCTACGACGCATGGGCCCTCGATCTCCCTGCCGGACAGCGCGGACCCGCGGTCCGTGTCGGACATTCCCCCGTTCCGAACCTCGTGGCCTATGCCTTCGGACGCCTGCCCGATGCGGTGGAACCGGCCGATCTTCCCCGTGTGGCTCCGGCCGCAGACGCGGTGCAGGTCGCGCACAGGTTCAACCCGGCTGCCACGGATGTGACGATGGCTTATCAACGCTGGGACCACGCCGCCGGGGTGTGGCGGGATGTCGCAGTGCTGTCCTCAACCGAGGAGAACGCACGCCGCACGGCCGTGCTGGATGCGGAGGGCGACTCGATCATCCTCCGTCTGCGCGCCACGAAGATCAGCCCGGCACCCTGAGCAGTCGAGCACACCGGGAACTGTGCCGGGTTAGTTCCCGGACATACCACGGAGGCGGAAGAATGCTGCACCGCCGGGAGGCGGCGCCGACAATTTCACTACCAGCTTCCGCATGCCGGCGGGTTGCCCCGCCGTGGTGTTTTCAACCACGGTGATTCCGGTGGACAACCACTCTCCGCCATCCAAGTTTCCCGTCCATTCCACCTGATAGCCGGCACCGTCAAGGTCATCCCGGACTTGGAATTCAAAGAGGCCGTCGCCTCCCACCACAACCATGCGTGACGACCGGTGGGCATCCGCTTTCGTCGGATCGGCCCCGTGGATGTATTCGAGGAGGTTCGAGATGCCATCCTTGTCCGGGTCGGCAGAATCGCTCCAGAGCAAGTCGGCCAGATCCTGGCTCAACATCCAATTGCTCCCGAAGCTTCCGAAGAGCCATCGATGGTAGCCTTTCGGAGCCATGACCTCGAGGTTCACGGGAAGGTCCACGACGGGACGCAACGGGTCATTGGAACTCAAGGCGATCATCTGTGTGTGAGTCCCCACCCCCAGTCCGGCCGTGTTGATCGAAAGCGGCACCTCGACGCTTTGCCCGGGCGCCAAGGTTCCTGAGGTCACCTGCGGCTGCAGCCATTGCGGGACGGTGGATTTGAGTGATCGGTATGCATTGAGCCTGCCCCGGCTCTCCACCGATCCGCTCAGCGACGCCAGCGTATCCACGCCGAACAGAATGAGGGCCTTGATCTGCGAGACGGACAGCGCAGGGTTGTGGCTCAGGAGGAGACCCGCGGCGCCGGTGACATGGGGCGCCGCCATGGAAGTGCCCGACATCGAGGCGTATTGTCCCCCGGGGCGCAGACTGAAAATGGAAGACCCCGGGGCACCCAAATCGACCGTGGATGCGCCGAAGTTGGAAAAGTAGGACAGCCGGTCGGTCGAATCGGTGGCGGCCACGGCGAGAATGTTCTCCAAGTTGTATCCCGCCGGATACCGCGGCGTCAGATCGTTGTTCGACATCGAGTTGCCCGCCGCGGCGACGAACAACGATCCCGCGAGGCCGGCGGAACGGATGGCATCGTAAAGCGCCAGCGAATAGCCGCCGCCGCCCCAACTGTTGTTTGATATCCTGGCCCCCATTGCGGTGGCGTAACTGACAGCCGACACGGCGTCGGAGGTGTATCCCGTGCCGGAGTCGGAGAGGAACTTCACCGGCATGATGCTGGCCCGCCAGCAAACGCCCGCAATGCCGAGCCCGTTGTGTCCGCGCGCCGCAATCGTGCCTGCGACGTGCGTGCCGTGGCCGTGCAGATCGGCAGTTTCTGCCGTGTCGCCGGAGAAATTCCATCCATGAACATCGTCAATATAGCCGTTCCCATCGTCATCGATGCCATTCCCAGGAATCTCGCCCGGGTTGGTCCAGATGTTCCCCTGCAACTCGGGGTGTGCGCGGTCCACCCCCGTGTCGATGACGGCAACTGCGGTGGCGGCGGAGCCCGTGGTGATTGTCCATGCCCGCACGGCATCGATCCCCCCCGTGCCCGGCAGCGGGGAACGCATGGCCCAAAGCGACCCGAAGGACGGATCATCGGGATAAAACGGAGGGACCTCCGGAACGCCCGGATTGTCAACGGCTCCCCCCTTGAGGACGAGGTTCCACGCCAGCGACCCGAGTCCGGTATTCCGGATGGTGAACACCTCAGTCCCCATGCTGTCCTGCAACATGTTCACGAAAAGGTGCCCCGGCTGAAGTTGCACGGAAGGAATCCCGGCACCGGCGCCGCTCACCGGAACCGCAACCAATGGCGTTTCCTCGTCATTGCTGGCGATCAGGATATTCCCGGTGAATGTCCCGACGCTTTGCGGCGCAAACTTGACGGACGCGTAGTAAGTGCCTCCCGGCGGGAGATGGACGGGATAAGTGCCCTGGGTGGTGAACTGGATGCTGTCCGAGGAGATGTTGTTGATGACAAGTGTCTCTCCGCCGCTGTTCTGGAGGGAAACGAGCCATTGTTTCGAACTGCCAAGGGGAAGCGAACCGAAAGACATTGAAGGCACGGACAAAAACAGCCTCGGGCCGATGATCGGCGCATCACCGACGCCGTAGGCGAAGATGCGCACGTTATCGAGACCGCAGATGCCGTTGGTCAGATTATCGGCATGAAAGCGGATGGAAGACAGGTCGCCCCGCGAAGTGTTGAACGGCCCGGTGTATTGCGAGACGCCGTTGACGAAAATCCTCCACTGCGATTCCACCATGTCCACATCAACGGCGACATGGGTGTTGGTCCGCATCGGATAGTAGCCGAGGATGGCCGGCGTCGTGACGAAGCTCTGGAAGGCGCCGATCGTTCCATTGGTCTTGAACTCCAGATTTTGAACACCTCCCGCATCGTCGAAATGGACCCGGAATGGTTGTGCGGCATCCAAGTGCGTGTTGAATTCCAAACGATAAGACCGAGCACCCCTCTGCAGGGCGAATCGTATCTGCTGGTAACCAGCGCCCTTGAATTCCAAGGACGGCCCCGGAAGCGTGCCGATTTGCGCCCGGACGGTGGGCGTTCCGAAGTTGATCGAGGTGGGAGCAAAGGGGCCGCCAACGGCCGTCAGCGCATTCACCGCATGCTCCGGAGGGTCCCACGTGACATTGTAAACTTGGGGCGGATCGGGAGGAGGGGGAAGAGGCGTTTCCTGACCATCAACCTGCACGGCGATGTTGTCGATCTGGAAGCCGCCGGGTGCGACGGTCACCTTGGCCAAATTCGTGAACCTGCTGTCGAAAACAAATCTCTGAAAATCCTCCACCGGCCCGGTCCCATCGATGACCCCATCGAGAACAAAGGATTGCGTGATGGTTCCTGCCCCGATCTTGTGCCCGGTGAATGTCAGGGTCTTCGGCGTGGCAAACAGGCTGCTATACTCCGCCAAGTCAACGCTGTGGATGGCGAACGGGAGGCCCTGGCTGTGACGGATCGAGAAGTTCTGTTCCGACACGGCACTGCTCCGGGCATAGTAAGTCCCGTTGTTCGGGTAACCTGCCGTGTAGGCATTCTGGATATACATCCCACCGTCGGTCTGCATGAGGAAGCTCTGTTCCTCGATGTAGGGCTTGTAGCTGCCGGGGCCGCCGAGAAAAAACGGCACATCAAAGGTGATGATGCGTGTGGCCGGGGGAAGATCCAGCAGCCGCTCTTGCAATCCGGCCGCTTGGGCGGCGGCATGGAAAACAGGCCCGGCGGGCGGAGGGACGGTCGATTCATCAAGCGCGGCCTCGGGAAATGTGGCGACACCATCCATATCATCCACCAAGACGCGGGTCTCCGGAATTTCCGACGCAAAGACGAGATAATCCGGTTCCGCATAGGCCACCGCACCCGAGGCACGGAGGGTCTCGATGGCCGCGTCCACACCGCCATGGACTGCCTGCGGAAGCTGCACGAGCCGCTGTCCGTCCGAGGAAAGCTTGCGGCCGGCCTGGAATCCCGCAGCAGCGAGAGTTCGCTGGAATTCCCTCTCCGAGATATTGTCGGCGGGTTTGACAATCACGTGGTCGGCCACCCAAGCAACGGCATCCAGCAGTTCGTCGTCTGCAGCCTCCGCGTTGTTCTGAGGAAGCGTTCCCTCAAAGACCACCTGCGGATATTTGCCGGACATCCTGAGCAATCGGGCGCGGCGGATCTTGCCGTCCGGCATGGTCCGGATGGTGGTAGACACAACCTCTGTCTCCCCAAGCCGCTGCCAGAGCGTGCTCCTGCCCGCAGCCGGGATGAGGCGACTCAAGGGGCCGCTTGAAGCCGCCGCCGCGGGAGGCAGGACACGGGGAGCCGCAGGCAGTCCTCCTTGAACCGGGCGCGCCCCTTGATCAGTGTGAGTGTTGGCGGGCGCATTCCATTGCGCCGCCATTGCCCTCTCCTGCTTCCCGCTCAAGAGCACTCCCAAGCCGACAATCCCCGCCAAGACAATGGCGATGCCTATGAGGATCCGAGGTTTCATGACGTCCGACCGTTGCCGCAATTAATAGGCCCCCATGGACCGGCTAAACAGAAATTTCTTCGCCGACAGAAGCACCCTCAACAGCATCCGCACGCAAAACTGGACCGGACCGGGAATCCCCCATGAGCGCTGCACGGACGATCACCCCTGCACGATCAGACGCAGTGCCGCTGCGGCGGCCAGGGCGATGGTGATCCACTCGAAGAGGCGTTGCGGCACGCGGCGAAGCAGCAGGCGCCCGGCCACGCCGCCGAGAAGGACGGCCGGGACGAGCACCAAGTCCAACATGAGCGAGTGATGGTTGATGAACCCGAGGATGAACCAGCCGAGGAAACCGGCGAAGGCGGCATCGGGGATTCTCGGCATGATCCACCAACCACAGACGATCCCGGCGAGCCAGCCGTTGCAGCATCCGAGCCCGGCGAGTTTCGCCTCGACGCAACCAACCTCGGTTGTCTTGATGGCCTGATGATCAGACTGGCAGACCACGGATCAGGGGCCGCATGGATCGTGGGCGCGGCGCTCATGCTTGCCGTGTTTGTCCCGGAGATCGAGGCGCGCCAATGGCGATATGCCAACGGACGCACCACGTTCGAGGCGGATTTCGTCCGCATGGACGGACCCGTCGCCGTCTTCCAATCGGGTGGCGAGGAGTCGCGACATCCGTTCCGTCTGCTCAGCCCGACCGACCAGCACCACATCCGCACGTTGGCCCAATCTGGCGCCACGGAGAGTGTATCACAGGACGCCGGAAGCACGGCGCCCGGCAGCCGCGGGCCAGTTTTTGGCGGTCAACCCTTGAAGGAAGGAGAAGAGATCATCGTCGAACTGCCAGTGACCGATACCGGCATGCTCCGCATCCTGAGAGACTGCTACGACAAGGAATCCACCAAGGCGCGAGCCCTCATCGCCGTGCCGCCGGGATTCGATCCCCTCAAGAAAAAGCATCCCGTGCTGATCGTCAGCTGCACCACCGATGGCGACGCGTCGAGCGTCGATGCCGCCAAGGCCTATCTCGCGGACGCGTTGGGCCGCGGATTCGTCGTCCTCGCCGTGAACGGCGAATTCGGCAAGCCGAAAAACGACAGCACCACCTTCCGGTGGACACTCGTGCAGGCCACCCTTGACGCCATGCACGCACAGTGGCCCGACTCGAAATCATGGCCCGTCGCCACCGGCGGCATTTCCGGCGGCGGTGGCTACGCCAGCCATCAAGCCATCATGCTGGTCCAGGGAAAATACCGCGTGATCGGCATGTTCCTGTCCGTGAGCGGATGGAACCCGACCAACTTTGCCGCCGAACTGCGCCGCGCACCATCGCGCACGATGCTCCGCGTTCCCATTTTCCAAAGTGCGGGCGAGACGGACACCATCGCCACGGCCGAGATCACAGACGGGGCCCGGCGGGCCGTGGAGCGGGAGGGCTTCAAGAATGTCCGGCACGAAAAATTCCCGGGCGGACACGAACTGCACCATCCCCACCTGCTTGCCGCCTTGGACTGGTTTCTCGAGCAGGACGCCAAATCGCCCTGAGGCGCCGAGGGGTTCAGGGCAGGCCGAGCGCGCGGCGCGACTTCCGGATTTCCTCGGCGGAGAGCGGGAACGATCCGGCATCGGCCACTGTGGTTTGCCCCTCGCGGGAGAGGAGCAGGTCGGCGAAACGCTCGATTCCCACGCGGTTCGGTGCCGAGGGATCCGCCGCCACGATGAGGTAAAGATGGCGTGTGAGCGGATAGGTCCCGTTGTTGACTGTCACGGCATCGACAGCAACGGCAGGCGCACCGTCCCTCTCCCTGAGAGGAAGAGCCTTCACGGGATGCACGCGTGTGTGGTGCTGGGCGAATCCGATCGCGTTCTCATTGCGGGAGACGAACTGCTCGACCCCGTGGGGATAGGCGACATCCAGCACCGCCAGATTCCTGCGGAACTCGGCCCCGCCCATCACGCGCTCCGAAAAGAGCCGCGAAGTGCCCCATCCCGGGCTGCCTCCTGCGATGAGGATGGGCCCGCGCAGACCCGATGCCGGATCCCAATAACCCGTCCCATCGGAATCCTCGGCGAAAATCAGCTGCAATGTTTCGAATGAAATCGCGTCGAGACGGTTCGAAGGGTGGACCAAAACCCCGACGGCATCGAGCGCGACGGGAACGACGATGAGCGGGTAGCCGAACTTCCGTTGGAAATCCTCCCGCTCCTGATCCGTCGGCGCAATGCTGCCCAAGGCGAGCTTGGTGCTGTTGCGCAGCACGCCGAACAAGGCGCCGTCGCTTGAAGTGAAGGACACCTTCTCCGCACTCACGGCCTCTGCAAACAGGGACAGGTAAAGATTCGTGAAGAACCGGTAGCATGTGCCCGAGCACTCCGCGTCAAAGGCGTCCGAAGGATCCAAAGGCATGTTCCAGCTTCGCACGGGGTAATTTGCATCCCCAAGGATCGCGGTCGTGGCCGCGGGCCGCTCGATCCCGTCCTGAGTGCGGAGGGTGCCGGAGGTCGGGGATGAGGCCAGGCGCTCACCGAGCAGACGCGCAAATTCCTCCTTCTGCGCCAACGTCAGATCCTCGAGGGACTCCAGCACCGGAAACGCGACCAAACCGTTCATTTCCAGGGGTCCCTTGATGCGCCGGATCGAAACCCGCACGGCTCCGGGAAATTTCGACAATGGCACGATGAAGGTGTCGGTTTGTCCGGCGCGCGCCGACTCGACCAGATTGCCGAACAAATCGACGGCGATCATTTCACCGGCCTCGTTGTGCAGGTGGCGTTCGTAGAGGGCGGCG
>JACSRX010000075.1 GCA_014879535.1 Chthoniobacterales bacterium | reverse complement strand
GGATTTCCAATCACCCAAAGCGTAAGTGCGTTTATTCCTCAAGGTACTTACACCTTCATGCCATGCTTTGAGCAGATGCTTGCCAATCTCGCGAAAGCCGGGATGTTCCTCCATGGCTTGTCGCACCAAGGGAGCCGTCTCGGAAACGGCATCACTGATTTTTTCGACGAGAGCCGCTTGCTCCCGTGGCGGGATGCCAAAATTTCCCGCGAGGAACTTTTCGAGGTTTTTTCCCGGTTGCCAGGTCTTTTTTCCCATAAACGAAATGCCAGGCGGACTGTCTTTATACTCGCCATAGACGCAGGTGGTCAGCATGTCGTAAACGGGCGCGATCTGAACGTCCGCCCGTGAGGTGTAGGTCAGGGCGATGTTCTTGGAGTGACAGTCGGCATTGCGCAGCGCGTGGGTCAGCAGGATCGTGGCGGCCAGATGATGGAAAGTCTCCCGTTGTCTTGGACCGGGAACGTGATCCCGCACAGCCTTGCCAATGCGCTCCCATGTCGTTTCGTATTTGGCTGAGGGGCGCATGCCGAGCAGGGCGCAAAAATCTTCCAGCCCGAATTGTGGCCGGCCTTCTTCATCCACATCGAACCGATGGACGAGGAGCGCCTGTCCGTCCCGGGAAACTTCCGTGCGGGCCGTGGGCACGACCTTGGCCGCCACCTGCATGCCCAGATGTTCGTTCAGGGCGACGAAAGGCAAGTGTTGCGATGATCCTTTGACGATATGTCGGCGCGTGAAAAGGGTCGCCTTGCCGTATTGCGAAAAGCGCGGTCCTTTCTGCGCATCCAAAAATTTTGGCACGACACCCGACACGCCGCTGGCCGCATACCTGCGCACCAACGCCGAAAATGCCGCCTCGGAATTATCGCCTTTCAGGAGTTCCGCCACGTCCAAGGGCGCGACCGGTTCGTTCAGGTCAGCTCCGGGGATCGCAACTTGCAGGCGCCCGATCATGTTTCGCCCGACAATCGAGAGCAGCGTGACGGGACTGGCTCCGATATGGCGGCCAAACTGCTCTTCCAGGACATGCAGCAAATATCCCTCGGGAAGGTTCATGCGGAAAATCGGGTGGAGAGGATCGTCCCAAACCCATGACTCCGTCCGCACCGGCATGGTCAGCGAGACCAAATGATTGGGATCCACGCCCTCCTCATAGGTCAGAACGCTCTTGAAATCGCCGACGCTTTCCAGCGTGGCCACCGGCTTGCCCAAGACGGAAACCGCCAGTTTCATGATCCACGCTCCTTCCGGAGTTCATCCAGAGAACCCGCCATGCCTTTTTCGGAAAATTGAACTTCCATTCCCAGGACTGCCAGGACGGCCAGCAGTTTTCGGGTTCCAAATTCCGAAACCCGTCCTTGTTCAAATCGGGAAAGGGTTTCCGGGGTGATTCCCGCCTGCAACGCGACCACCCCTTGCCGTTGTTTCAGGGCTTTACGCCGCTGTGCCACGACTTCACCCAGTTCTTGGAGAGTTGTCATATTGACTTATATATCAAAGTTTCGCCTGATTTCCATAAATTTTGACGTAAATCTCAAAATCAAACCACTTTCATCGTAAACCGTTCTTTGGAAAGTTTTCAGTTTTCTATGTTTGTATTGTGTTTTTTTGGTTTTTCCTCATTGTGAGGTTCCGTTCCCTGAGGAGGGGCTCTTCCCATGCTCAAACACGCTGAACTGACGAAAGGCCGGTTGAACCGGTTTCTGGGCGAATTCACCGCCGCGCTGTATCCCGCGTCCGCGCCATTGACGACGCTCTCGGTGTTTTCCGCGCCGGGGCGGATTTCTTATGCGGAGGCGATGCGGGGACGGTATCGTCCGGCGCGGGAGGGGGAGAAGTTCGGTCCGGGCTGGTCCACGCATTGGTTTCGGATTGCGTACACGATTCCGAAGGCGTGGAAGGGGCGGGAGGTGGCGTTGTATTTTCATTCCGCGTCCGAGGGGTGCGTGTGGAAGGACGGGGTGCCGCTGCAGGGGCTCACCAGTTACAACATCGGGCCGCAGGAGATTCGCTCGCATTTCGTGCTCACGCCGAAGGCGAGGGGCGGGGAGACGGGGAGCTTGTATGTCGAGGCGGCGATCAATGGCATGTTCGGGCTGACTGACGGCGGCGGCGGGGACGGGGAGCACGATCAGGGCCACCTGCGCGCGGCGCGGCTGGTGACGCGGGACCGCGCGGTGTGGGACGTGTTGTGGGATTTTGTCACGATCAAGGAGATGGCCGCCCATCTGCCGGTGGACGGTCCACATCAGGGGCCCGCGCTCGCGGCGGCGAACGCGATGGTGAATGCGATCACGATCGGCGATCCGGCCACCTATGAATCCGCCCGCGCCATCGCGCGCCGGTTTCTTTCCGCGCGCAACGGCGGGCGCAATCACCGGGTGTCCGCCATGGGCCATGCGCACATCGACACCGCGTGGCTGTGGCCCATCGCCGAGACCAAGCGCAAGTGCGTGCGTTCGTTTGCGACGGCGGTGCGGTTGATGGACGCCTATCCCGAGTATACGTTTGTGTGTTCGCAGGCGCAGCAACTCGCGTGGGTCCGGGACCTGCAACCCGCGCTGTATGCGAAAATCCAGGCCAAGGCGAAAACCGGCCAGTTTGTTCCGGTCGGCGGCACATGGATCGAGCCGGACTGCAACCTGCCGAGCGGCGAGTCTTTGGTGCGGCAGTTTCTGCTCGGGCAGCGATTTTTCGAGCGGGAATTTGGCGCGCCCTGCCGCGAGTTTTGGAATCCCGACGTGTTCGGGTACTCCGGGGCGCTGCCGCAGATCATGCGCGGTGCCGGGATCCGGTTTTTTCTCACGCAAAAGCTTTCCTGGAACCAGTTCAACAAGCCGACGAGCAGCACGTTTCTCTGGGAGGGCATCGACGGCTCGCGCGTGCTCACCCATTTTCCGCCGACCGACACGTATAATGGCGTGGCGACGGTCGAGGAGGTGCTCAAGCACTACGGAAATTTCAAGGACAAGGAGCGCGCCACGGAAAGCATCATGCTCTTTGGCTGGGGCGACGGGGGCGGCGGGCCGACGGAGGAAATGCTGGAGCGGCTGCGCCGTCTGAAAAACGTGGCCGGGCTTCCCGAGGTGACGATTCGACCGCCGCAGGAATTTTTCGCCCGCTGCGAGGCCGATTTGACGGACCCCATCGTGTGGGCGGGCGAGTTGTATTTCGAGATGCACCGCGGCACCTACACCACGCAGGCCGCGAACAAGCGCGACAACCGCCGCTGCGAGGAACTTCTGCACGACACCGAGTTCCTGGCCGCGCTGGGACACGCGACCCGGGGCGCCGGCTACCCGCAGGCCGAATTGACGCGGCTGTGGGAGCGCGTGTTGCTGAATCAGTTTCACGACATCATTCCCGGGTCGTCGATCCGCGAGGTGTATGAGGATTCCGCCAGGGACTACGCGGAGGTTCTGGGCGCGGCGACCCGGCTGCGCGCCGCCGCCGCAAAGGCGCTCCTGCCCGCCACCGGCAAGGGGTCCCGGGTGCTGGCGCTCAACACGCTGGGCTGGCCGCGCCGCGAGGTGGGGACCGTGGATGGATCGCCCGCGTTTGTCGAAGCGCCGGCGTTGGGATACGCTGTCACCGCGCCGGTCCGGGACACCACGGCGCCGGTCACGGTCCGGCGCGCAAAAGCGGGCTTTGTGCTGGAGAACGGACTCGTCATCGCAACCTTCGACGCGCAGGGACGCCTCGTGTCGTTCTTCGACAAACGTCACGCCCGCGAAACGCTCTCGGGCCGCGGCAATCAGTTTGTGCTCTTTGACGATCTGCCGGTGCTTTTCGACGCGTGGGACGTGGATGCGTATCATCTCGAAAAGCGCGAACCCGTGGGCCGCGCCAAGACGATGCGCATCGTCGAAAACGGTCCCCTGCGTGCCACGGTCGAACTCGCCATGACGATCAACGCCCGGGCCTCGCTCGTCCAACGCATCACACTCCACGCCGAGTCGCCGCGGCTGGACTTTGCCGTCACCGCCGACTGGCGGGAAAAGAACCGCTTCCTCAAGGTGGAATTTCCGCTGGCCCTGCGCAGCGATCATGCGACCTACGAGATTCAGTTCGGCCATGTGCGCCGTCCGACGCATTTCAACACAAGCTGGGACATGGCGCGGTTCGAGGTGTGCGCGCATCGCTGGGCGGACCTTTCGGAACCCGGCTACGGCGTCGCGCTGCTCAACGACTCAAAATACGGATACGCCTGCCACGGCAACGTGCTGCGGCTCTCGCTGTTGCGCGCCCCGAAGACGCCCGACGCGCACGCCGACATGGGCGAACATCGCTTTCGGTACGCGCTCTTCCCCCATGCGGGCGGACCGCAGGCGGGCGGCGTGATCCCGGAGGCCGCCGCCTTCAACCAGCCGCTGCAGGTGTTCAAGACCTCCTCCCCGGCGCGGAGCGTGAGCTTTCTGTCCCTCGACAACCCGGCGGTCGTTCCCGACACGATCAAGAAGGCCGAGGACTCCGACGCCCTCATTGTGCGGCTCCACGAAAGCCATGGCGGGCATCAGACGGCGGTGCTTTCCTGCGTCGGCCTAACGGCCGCGCGGCGCGTGGACCTTCTGGAACGCAACCCCGCACCCGTGCCGGTGTCCGGCGGTCAGATCACGCTCGCGCTGCGCCCGTTTGAAATTCTCACGCTGGAAGTGACAATCTCCTGATGCCCACACGCACCCTTTCTCTTTCCAACGGATGCCGGATCGACTTGCTTGAGTCGGACGGGAAATTTCTCGGTCTCGGCACCGTGCGGGTCGAAGGCACGCCCCTGCGCGCAGCCGCCCGTCCGATGTTTGTGGAAATCCGCAACCCGCATGGCGTCGAACTTGTGAATCACAGCCTCGTCGCATGCGAGGAGACGCCGGAAGGCGTGCGGCTGACCTTCCGCATGGATCGGCGCGACGGGGGGGCGATGGAGTGGATGCTGCACACGGTCCGCGCACGCTACAACACGGCGGATTGGTCGCGTCCGCCGCAGCCCGCGGAGGATACGGAATTGGTGCTCGAATTGCGTCCGGCGAACCGCACCGTCGGCGGCGTGAGGTTTGCCGGGTTTTCCTACCAATACCACTATCGCAGCGAAAGCATCCCTATTTACAAAATGCTGGACCGGGGCACGTGGGAGCCGGGCGGGCGCTCGACGGGATGCGCGTTCTGGCTGCGCAATTGCTTTGTGCCGTCGATCCGGACGTTCACGGGGGCGGAGGAATTTTACTCCACGGAATGGTTTTTGCCGGGTTGTGCGAATCCGAGCGTGTTTCAATTTTTGCCGTTCCAGACCGAGTTGCAGGGGTTCACGTTCACGGCGTCGGAGGCGGGGGTGTTGGTGACGTGGAGTCCGGAGGTTTCGCACATCCGCTCGCTTTTTGAGAAACCGCGGGGCGCGGAGGTGGTGGTGCATTTTCACGAACATTGCGGGGACCTGGCGAAGGAATTCTCGACCGCGCCGGTGGAGGTGTTGTGGGCGGAGGGGGCGCGGGATCATGTGGAATGCATCAACATCCACGAAGCCTGGCGCGAGTGCGTGCATGACACCCTGCACGCGAAGGCCGGGTTGCGGCGCGAGTATGTGACCACCTACGGACAGATCGAGGAATGGGAGGACGCCGATTTCGCCCGCTACCGCGTTGCGGCCCTGCCCAAGCTGCTCGCGGCCGGCGCCAGGACCGTGTACGTCGCGAACCATTTCGAAAATAACATGAACACGTGGGGCGTGAGCAACTTCTGCTGCAACGTGGATTTCAAGATCGCCGCGTCGGTGGGCGAGGACAAAATGAAGGCGTTCTGTGAGGACGCGAAGGCGGGCGGGGCGCGGGTCGAGATGTGGGGCAACACCGCGCTCTCGACGCTCACGCTCCAGTTCGCCATGCGCAGCGGCCGGGGCGGACGCATCGCGTTCCTGCCGAAGGAGGACTCGATTCTGGAGGCGCTGGATGAAAAAACCGCCTTCGTCCGCAATCCCTCCAACGCCCTGGAAGCGGACCATTACACGCCGGCCTTCGCCGTGCTCAACCTGCGCGATCCGGCGGTGCGCGCCTACTGGCACAGGCGGTGGGAGGAGGCGCATGACCGGGTCGGCATCGCCGGCATCTTCCTCGACAGCTCGTGCAACATGTCGAGCGACAAGTTTCACTTCGTGCAAAATGCGCGCGCCCTGCTCGGGGGGGCGACGTCCGACCAGGAACACCTGCTGGGCCATTTGCGGCCCGCCGAGGAGCCGGAGGCGGAGATCCTCTCCCAATACCACGCGCACCTTGCCCTTGTCGCCGACATGCAGAAGATGGGCTACGCCTATTGCAATGAGGACGGCGGCGTGTTCGGCATTCATCGCCACGGGCCGGGCCTGCGCATGCGCATGGCCAGCCTCTGCCTGTGGTCGGACTGCATCGCGGGGTTCGATGCGGGTGCCGTGCGGGAGGCCGGGGGCGATCCCGACGCCATCTTCTTTCGCGGCCTGGCCTATCGCCTGATGTGGGCCGTGCATTGGAATCCCGAACGCGATGGACTGAGCTTCCACTACGGCCATGTGCGCGACGAGGAGGATGTGCCGCGTCCGGATCATCTCGCGCTGTTCCACGCCTTCAACGAGGCGTGGGAGGTGATGTGCGGCACGCGCACGGTGCTGCCCGGCGAGACGGGCGTGGTGTACCGCCACGGGTCCCGGCGCGTGCTGTGGGCGTTCGACGATCTCGCATTTCCGCTGGAGGACGGGGACACGGTGCGCGAGTGGCCCGGAGGGGAAGCCTTTGCGGGGTCCGGCCTTTTGCAGGCGAAGAAACACCACGTCTATTTCCTTGCGTCATGATGCAGCGATTTTCCGAAAATCCCCTTCTGACCCCCTCCGACATTGTCCCGACGGTGCCGGGGCTGGTGTGCGAGTGTCTGCTGAATCCGGGCGCGTTCGCGTATGGCGGTCGGGTGGGGCTTCTCTTGCGCGTGGCCGAGCGTCCGACGCCCGAGGACGGCTGGGTGAGCACGCCGGTGCTGGATCCGGCCTGCGCGGGCGGCATGCGCATCCTGCGCGTGCGCAAGGACGATGCCGACCTGGTCGAGGGGGATCCGCGCGTGTTCCATTACAAGGGACGCCCCTATCTCACCACGCTCTCGCATCTGCGCCTGGCGTGGAGTGACGACGGCGTGCATTTCACGGTCGAGGACAAGCCCCTGTTGTTGGGCGAGGGTGCCTACGAAACCTTTGGCATCGAGGATTGCCGGGTCGAATTTTCCGAAGGACTTTACTGGCTCACCTACACCGCCGTCTCGGCATCGGGCGTTGCGGTGGGGATGATCTCGACCGCCGACTGGAAATCCTTCACCCGCCACGGCCTCATCTTTCCGCCGCACAACAAGGACTGCGCGCTCTTTCCGGAAAAGATCGCCGGTGCCTACTGGGCGCTACATCGGCCCAGCGGCATGGGCATCGGCGGCAATTACATCTGGCTGGCACGGTCGCCCGACCGCCTCCACTGGGGCGGCCATACCTGCCTCGCGGCCACGCGTCCCGGACATTGGGACAGCGAGCGCGTGGGCGGCGGCGCGGCCCCCATCCGCACGGAGCGCGGCTGGCTGGCGATTTACCATGGCTCGGATGAAAACGTGCGTTACTGCCTGGGCCTGCTTTTGCTTGATCTGAACGACCCCCGCCGCGTCCTGGCCCGCAGCGAGCGGCCGATTTTGGAACCCGAGGCGGACTACGAACGGCGCGGCTTTCTTGGGGACGTGGTTTTCACCAATGGCCACCTCGTGCGCGGCGACGACCTGACGATGTACTACGGCGCCTCGGATACCGTCATTTGCGCCGCCCGCACCTCGGTGTCCCACCTGCTCTCCACCCTGCCATGACCGCACCCCTCTACAAGGACCCGCAGCGGCCCGTCTCCGAGCGCGTGGCCGACCTCCTGCCGCGCATGACGTTGCGCGAAAAGATCGCCCAAATGAGCGCGCAGTGGCTCGAACTCGACCCCGACGGCCACCACCGCATGCGCGAGGAAAAAAACACCCCGCGCTCCGAGGGACCCGGCTTGAAAGAGGTGCTGGCACATGGCGTCGGGCAGGTGACGCGCCCGCTCGGCACGCGCCGCATCGCCGCGCGCGAGGGCGTGCGCGCGCTCAACGCCCTGCAGAAGTTTCTGGTCGAGGAAACCCGCCTCGGCATTCCCGCGCTTGCTCACGAAGAATGTCTCGTGGGCCTGATGGCGGCGGGAGCGACGCTCTTTCCCTCGCCGTTGAACTATGGCGCGACGTGGAATCCGGAATTGATCGAGGCCGTGGCAGGCGAGATTCGGCGCGAGGCGTTGCAGGTGGGCTGCCGGGTGGGCCTTGCGCCGGTGCTGGACGTTTCCCGCGATGTGCGCTGGGGCCGCACCGAGGAAACCCTGGGCGAGGACCCCTACCTGACCGGCGTGCTGGCCACGCGCTTCGTGCGGGGCCTCCAGGGCGGGAACCGCGAGTTGCTCGCAACCTTGAAACATTTTGCCGCTCATTCCGTCAGCGAGGGCGGACGCAACCATGCCCCGGTGCATCTGGGAGTGCGGGAACTGCGCGACGTGTTTTTGCTCCCGTTCGAGATGGCGGTCAAACAGGCCCGCCCGGGGTGCGTCATGCCCGCGTACCATGACATCGACGGCGAGCCCTGCCACAGCTCGCATTTTCTCCTCACCGAGGTGTTGCGAAATGAATGGGGGTTCGACGGCCTGGTGATCGCGGACTACGGCGGCGTGACGCTGCTGCACCTGCATCACGCCGTGGCGCGGGACAAGGCCGAGGCGGCGGCGCTTGCCTTCCAAGCCGGCCTGGATCAGGAACTGCCGGGCTGCGATTGCAGCGAACACCTGGAGGACGGATTGGCGCGAGGCCTGATCCACGCGGAAAAGATCGACGAAATCGTGGCACGCATTCTCACGGAAAAGTTCCGCCTCGGGCTCTTCGAGCACCCTTATACCGACGAAACCCGGATCGCCCTGCAAGGCGAAAGCGCGCGCCGGACCGCGAAGGAAGTGGCGCGCCAATCCGTGGTGCTCGTGGAAAACCGGGGCCTCCTCCCGCTGGATGCCGCCGCCGGAAAGACGCTCGCCGTGATCGGGCCGCTGGCCGACGACCCGCTGGCCCTTTTCAGCGGCTACAGCTTCCCCGTGCACCTCATCGCGGCCGACGGGCATGAGGCACAGGATCGGGCGGGAAAGACGCTGGTGCAGGCGCTCACCGAAACATTCGGCGCCGCGTGCGTGCGCCATGCGCGGGGGTGCGACCTGCTGACCGCCCGCTGCGCGGGCGCGCCGGTTTTTCCGGGCGATGTGGATGCCGGGACGGGCGGTGGGCAGGCGATGCCGCTGAGCGACGATGTTTCGCGGATCCCGGAAGCCGTCGCCCTCGCGCGCGCCTCCGATGTGGCCGTCGTGGCGGTCGGCGATTTGGCGGGGCTTTTTCAGACCGGAACGGTCGGGGAGGGGTCCGACACCGACAACCTCGGCCTGCCCGGCGTGCAGGAGGAACTTTTGCGCCAGGTGCTCGCCACCGGCACGCCGACTCTCGTCGTGATGCTGTCCGGACGCCCCTATTCTCTCAACGGCCTCGAAGAGCGCGCGGCCGCCGTGGTGATGGCCTTTCAGCCGGGTCAGGAGGGTGCCGAGGCTCTCGCCGAAGTGCTCTGCGGGGCGGTCTCCCCGAGCGGCCGCCTCGTTGTTTCCATCCCCAAAAGCGCGGGCGCGGTCCCCTGCCATTACAATCACAAGCTGAAAAGCGGCGGCTCGCCTTTGGCCGCCCACTTTGGCAGCCGGTATGGTTTCGGTCACGGCCTCACGTACACCCGCTTCGCCTACCGGGACCTTGTCCTCGCGAACCGGGCTGTTCCCGGCTGCGGGGAGGTGGAGTTTTCCCTGCGGATCGTCAATGTCGGAGACCGCGAAGGATGCGAGGTCGTTCAGGTCTATGTGCGCGACCGCTTCGCCTCGCTGGTGCGCCCCGTCAAGGAACTCAAGGCCTTCCAACGCGTGACGCTGGAACCCGGACAATCCGCCGAAGTGCGCTTCTCGATTCCCGTGGACATGCTGGGCTTCTCCACCCTTGAAAACCGCCAAGTCGTCGAGGCCGGCGACTTCGACCTTCTGGTCGGCGCGTCCAGCGCGGATATTCGCTGCCGCGCCACCTTCACCGTCACGGACGACCATGTGCCGGGCCGGGACTGGAGGATGGAATCCACGTCCGAGGTCAAACGGATTCTGCCAACACCATGAAAACCATCCTGTTTCGCACCCATGGCCTCGCGCTCCGCCTGGAGTTTTCCCCGGATCATCCGGTCCGCGTTCTCGATGTCACCGCAGGCCCGTGTGCGGACAGGGAGGATCCCGACGGACGTTTGCGCCACTGGGCGCGGCTGGTCGAGATTCAGGCCGCCGGGTGCGACCAGGACGACCATCATGGCAACAAATACACCGGCACGCTGCCCGGCGGCCTGCTGCGGTATGAAAGCCATGCGCGATCCCGCACGCCGCTCGGGGCGAAGCTCGAGATCCGTCAGCGCGGGGGCGGGCTCACCGTCACCTCGCACCTTCAGTTTCTCGGAAAACTTCCCGCGTTCCGCTCCTGGACCACCGTCGAAAACACCGGCTCCGCGCCCGTGCTGCTCGAATACGTCAGTTCCTTCGCCCTCGCCGGAATCTCCCGTGAGGGGGGGCAGCCCTGGGGCGAAAAGATGCGCCTGCATTCGGCGGACAACGCCTGGTGCGGCGAATGCCAGTGGCGGTCGGGACCGCTGCGCGACTGGGGATTGAGTCCGGTGTATCCGGCGCGGGGCGGCTCGGGGTTTGGTCTCGGGCGCGTGTCCGTCTCCAGCCTCGGCACATGGTCCACCCAGGGCAACCTTCCGCTCGGCGCGCTGGAGAACACTGAGACCGGGCAGACGCATTTCTGGCAGATCGAGCACAATGGATCCTGGCACTGGGAGGTCGGTGACCTCGCCCGCGAACTCTACGTGCGCCTGGCCGGACCGACCTGGCGGGAGGGGCATTGGAGCCGCACGCTTTCGCCCGGCGAAGACTTCACCTCCGTGCCCGCCACGTTTGGCCGCGTGCCGGGCGGACTGCCCGAAGCCCTGCGCGTGCTCACGCAAACCCGGCGCCTCATCCGCCGCCCGCACCCCGACATGGAGGCGCTTCCGGTCATTTTCAACGACTACATGAACTGCCTCTTCGGCGATCCCACCACGGAGACGCTCGCGCCCGTGATCCGGGCCGCTGCGGCGGTGGGGTCCGAGTACTTTGTCATCGACGCCGGATGGTACGCCGAGCGGGGTCGCAGTTGGTGGGACACGGTGGGGGAATGGCAGCCGTCGGCCACCCGCTTTCCCGGCGGTCTGGGCGAGGTGATGGACGCGATCCGGGCGGTCGGCATGATCCCCGGACTGTGGCTGGAGATCGAAGTCATGGGCGTCCACTGCCCGGTGGCCTCGGAACTGCCCGACGCCTGGTTTTTTCAGCGCGAGGGACGCCGCGTGATCGATCACGGACGCCACCAGCTCGACTTCCGCAACCCCGCCGTGCGCGCGCACGCCCATGGCGTCGTGAACCGCCTCGTCCGCGATTTTGGAATCGGCTACCTGAAGATGGACTACAACATCAACGCCGGTCCCGGAACCGACGCCGGGGCCGACTCGCCGGGCGACGGACTGCTCGGACACAACCGCGCCTACCTCCGCTGGGTGGAGGAGGTTTTTGACGCCCATCCCCGGCTTGTCATCGAAAACTGCTCCAGCGGCGGCCTCCGCCTCGACTACGCGCAACTCGCGCTCCACAGCATCCAGTCCACCTCCGACCAGACCGACTACCGGCTCAACGGACTCATCGCCGCCGCCAGCGCCTCGGCGGTGACCCCCGAACAGGCCGCCGTCTGGAGTTATCCGCTGAAGGACGGCTCCGACGAGGAAACCATCTTCAATATGGTCAACAGTCTCCTGCTGCGCGTGCACCAGAGCGGTCGCCTGCATGAGATTTCTCCCCGCCGCCTCGCCCTCGTGCAGGAGGGCATCGCCGTCCACAAAGCCCTCCGGCACCACCTCCCGAAGGCACTCCCCTTCTGGCCGCTGGGCCTTCCGCGCCTAGGCGACGGCTGGGCCGCTTTCGGGCTGGACGCCCGCACCGTGAGCTACCTCGCCGTATGGCGGCTGGACGGAAAACCCAAAACCCAATCCCTCGTCCTGCCCCAATGGAAGGGAAAACCCTCCACCGCCACCTGCCTCTACCCCAGGGGTGCCGACGGCCTCATCGCCTGGTCCGCGGAGGGCGTGCTGAAAGTGCGTTTCCCCGAACCCCACAGCGCGCGGCTTTTCACGATCCGCCACGGGTGTTCCTGAACGCGCTATTCAAAAATCACGGGACGGTTGATGGAAAGCGGAGCCGGTACCTCTGCCACCTCGATCAGGACAGCGTCGAAGCGTGGTTTTTCGAACTTCCGAAACCGCGCACCGCACTTTTCTCGAAAATTGAT
>JACSRX010000006.1 GCA_014879535.1 Chthoniobacterales bacterium | reverse complement strand
ACTACGGATGGAGATGGTCCCGACGGTGCGGCTGTCCCATCTCAGCGCCGCGGAGCGGCGAGCCTACGTACTGACCGACAACAAGCTCGCCTTGAATGCCGGATGGGACAAGGAGATCCTCGCCATCGAGCTCCAGGCCCTGATCGATGTGGAGTTCGACGTGACCTTGACCGGCTTCTCCTTGGCCGAAGTGGATCTCACCCTGGACCAGGCCCGCGAGGCCTCGGTCGAGGACAGAGGCGATGCAGACAAGGTTCCGCCGGCGCCCCTCCATGCGGTGACCCGTTCGGGGGATCTGTGGGTGTTGGGGCGCCATCGGGGATCTGGATGGCGCGGATGTTGCCCGTCGCCTTGTAGATCATGGACGCCTTCGTGCGACGGAGCGAGTGAGTGCCATACTCCTCTTGGCGTAGGCCGATCGCAGCCACCCACTCGTCCACCAGGCGGGCATACTGCCTTGTGCTCATGTGGAGCGCGTGATCGATGCGGCTCGGAAAGGCATAATCATCAACGGTGCCGCCGCGCCGTTCGGCGTGCGCCTTTTCACGCGGACAACCCAATCGCTGACGCTGACATCGGAAGGGCGGGACCTTCACGAGCGGGCGCTTCGCTTGCTTCGAGAGGCCGAAAAGATCGAGCAGGCGGCGCTGGCCGCACGCGCCGAACCGGCGGGCATCTTGAAGATCGCTGCGCCGCTTCCGGTCGGCGTGCATGTCATCGGCCCCGCCTTGCCGTGTTTCAGGGAGCGCTATCCGAAGCTTGCGATCGACGTGCGCCTCAGCGATCGAATGGTGGACATCATCGAGGAGGGCATCGACGTCGCTATCCGGGTTGGCGACTTGGCGGACAGCCGGCTTTTGTCGCGCCGGCTTGGACCACACAGGCTATGCGCTTATGCCTCTCCCGCATATCTGGCGCGCCGCGGCACGCCCTGGCATCCGGATGATCTGGTCGACCACGAGTGCGCAAATTTCCGCTTCCAAAGCTCCGGCCAGCCGCTGCGCTGGCCATTCCAGATCGACGGCCGCTTTGTGGAGCTGACTCCGACAGTGGGTGTGACGGTAGACGCCAGCGACGGCCTGTCCGCCGTGCTTGTCGGAGGCGGCGGCATCGGCATCTCGGCAACTTACATCGCTGCCCCACACGTAGCAGGCGGCGAACTCGTCCCCGTGCTGGAAGACTATGCGGTGGAGCGAACTGTGGTGACCGCACTTTGGCCCGAAAGCCGGCGGGCCAGTCCCAACGTTCAAGGCGTTTCTTGCCCTCCTCGCCGAAATCTATGTCGAATAAACTGATGGCCACTGTTCTGACGCTTTAAGAGCCTTCAAACGTTAGGCATTTCGCTTGGCAAAAGGGGGCAGGCCCCCAATCCAGACGCCGCATTGAACTGGATGAACCAACGGCAAGTTCCTGGACCGCGCGAAACCTGGCTGAACGACCGAGAAGGGGGCGCAAAGCGGACCTCGCTGCAAGGGCATCCGAGGGGCCGCTATGGGTCACCTTTCCCCGTTCGCATTCATCGGGAGATGGGCTTCAGGCGGTGGTTTCGCCGGTGGCTGCACCCAGCCCCCAACTGGTAGCCCGAAGGACTCCCTCCCCGAGTTTCCAGGCCTATCCGCCCCCGCATCTCTCCCATCCATTTTTCCCGCCTACGGATGGACTGGACTTGCTGAATAGGGTGAGCATTGGTGTGCGAGACGGTGCCGAGGGCAGGCGCCGGGCTCCTGAAGACCCCGTCGGCTCAGCGCTGGGACGGGGTCGCGGTGGTGGCAGGCGAGAGGTCTGCACACACTGCAAGGAGACCACCATGCCCCTCAAGGTTCAGAGCACGCTCCCGACTCGCAAGGCTGTTGTTGGCCGGCGCTCCGCCACCCGGCACCCTCGTATTGCTCGGGCGGAAGAGGCTCCTGCACAGGACCTTCCCACGCCACCCGTCGCTCCGGATCGTGTCGAGCAAAGCGCGTCCGAAAGCCCTTCGGTTCCGGCGGCCGGCGCCCGGCCCAAGCTGAGCAGCAAGCTCGGCATCGTGCTGAGCATGTTGGAAGCACCGGAGGGCGCGCCTCTGTCGAAGCTGGTGGAGGTGACCGGATGGCTGCCCCATACGACCCGGGCGGCATTGACCGGCCTGCGCAAGCGCGGCTTCACCATCGTCAGCGAGAAGACCGAAGCAGGCGGCAGCTCGGTCTAT
>JACSRX010000092.1 GCA_014879535.1 Chthoniobacterales bacterium | reverse complement strand
AACCAAGTTCTCATCCCTCCGGAGGACAGTGAGTTCGCCTGCGGCGAAAATGGCGGATGGGGAGGGATTCGAACCCTCGGTGCCTTGCGGCACACACGCTTTCCAAGCGTGCGCATTCGACCACTCTGCCACCCATCCGGGTCCCGCGAAGTAAACACCACCCGGGCGCCCGCCGCAAGCCGCATGGCCTTCCCGAGGCGCCTCAAGAGACCCACCCGGGTAGGGCGGGACATCCTTGGCCCGCCGGGAACATTTCTCAGAACTCAGCCCCGTGCCCCGAGGGCTTCCAACAGCTTTGTGTGGATGTTGTCGAAGCCGCCGTTGCTGAAAACAACCACCACGTCGCCCGGCCGGGCGAGGCCGGCGATGCGGCCGACAATGGCGGGGACATCCGGCTCGTAAAACGCCTCTTTCCCCGCGCGGCGGAGGTCGGCCACGACGCGTTCGGGATTCAGGCGTTCGTTCTCGGGAAGCTGCTCCATGCGCGCCACCTTCGCCAGCACCACCCCGTGCGCCCCGGCGAACGCCTGCGGCAGAACATCCTGGAAGACCGCGCGCCGCGTCGTGTTCGACCGGGGCTCGAAGACCGCCCAGAGGCGCGCCCCGGGATACTTCACCGCCAATCCGTCGAGGGTCTGCGCGATGGCCGTCGGATGGTGCCCGAAATCATCGACCACCACGACGCCGCCCGCCTCGCCCCGCACTTCCTGGCGGCGGCGGATCCCGGCGAATGTCCGCAGCGCCTTGCGGATCTCGTCCATCGGGACGCTGTAGAAATGCGCGGCCGACGCGGCCATGGCGGCGTTGCGCACGTTGAACTCGCCGATCATCGGGATTTCAAAGCGCCCGCCGAACAGGGTGAACGCCGAGGATTCGCGCCCGAGCTCCACGTCGCGGATGTGGTTCGCCGCATTCTGCGAAAAGCCGACCTCGACCAGCGGCGCGGGACAGCTTGCGGCCAGCGCGCGGCAGTTCGGATCGTCCCCGTTGAGCAGCACCATCCCCTCGCCCGGCACGATCTGCAGGAGGCGGCGGAAACTCGTCATCACATCCTCCAAATCGCGGAAGATGTCCGCATGGTCGAACTCGATGTTGTTCACGATGAGCAGCTCGGGAAGGTAGTGGACGAATTTCGAACGCTTGTCGAAGAAGGCGGTGTCGTATTCATCGCCCTCGAGGATGAAATACTTCGAGTCGCCGAGACGGCAGCCCTGGCCGAGGTTCGTCGGGATGCCGCCGATCAGCCACGAGGGGGCGAGCCCCGCGGACTCGAAGATCCATGCGAGCAGCGACGTCGTGGTCGTCTTGCCGTGCGTCCCCGTCACCACGAGGTTGTGGCGCCCGCGCAGGAAGAACATCTTCAGCGCCTCGGGCAGCGAGTAGTAGAGCAGCTTGCGGTTCAGCACCGCCTCGACCTCGGGGTTGCCGCGGCGCATGGCGTTGCCGATGACCACGAAGTCCGCGTCGGCGGGCAGGTTCTTGGCATCGAACCCCGCCGTGATCGACACGCCCTTGCCGTGCAGGAACGTGGACATCGGCGGATACACATTCTCGTCCGAGCCCGTGACCTCGACGCCGCGGTCGCGCAGCGCGGCGGCCAGGGAGCCCATGGCCGTGCCGCAGACGCCCACGAAGTGGACCTTGCGCAATCCGGCATGTCCCGCGGCGCCCATCAATACACGTCCTTGCGGTAGCGCTTCGCCTTCTTCAAGTCGGCCACGTAGGCGGCGGCGTCCTCCGGCGATCTGCCGCCCGCGGTCTCGACGACCCGGTGCAGCGCGGCGTCCACGTCCTTGGCCATGCGCGAGGCGTCTCCGCACACGTAGAAACACGCGCCGTCCTCGAGCCACTGCCACAGGTCCGCCGCGTTCTCCAGCATCCGCTGCTGCACGTAGATTTTCTCGGCCTGGTCGCGCGAGAACGCGGTGTCGAGGCGGTGCAGCACGCCGGATTCCAGCCAGCGGTTGATTTCCCCCTCGTAGAGGAAATCGGTCGCGCGGTTGCGGTCGCCGAAGAAAAGCCAGCTCTTGCCGCCCGCCCCGGTGGCCTCGCGTTCCTGCAGGAAGGCGCGGAACGGCGCGATCCCGGTCCCCGGGCCGACCATGATCACCGGCACGGAGGCGTCCTCCGGCGGACGGAAGTGCTTGGCCGTGTGGATGAACACCGGCACGGACCCCTCCCCGGCGCGGTCGGCGAGGAACGTCGAGCACACGCCGTGGCGCTTCCTCCCGTGCAGGTCGTAGCGCACGACGGCCACCGTGAGGTGCACCGACTCGGGATGCATCTTCGGCGACGATGCGACGGAATAGAGCCTCGGCTGCAGCTTGCGCAGCACCTTCACCAGTTCCGCGGGTGTGAAGCGCGCCGCGGGATAGGCCAGCAGGATGTCGATGACCTCGCGGCCGTT
Organism: Chthoniobacterales bacterium; assembly: GCA_014879535.1. Taxonomy (GTDB): domain Bacteria; phylum Verrucomicrobiota; class Verrucomicrobiia; order Chthoniobacterales; family JACTMZ01; genus JACTMZ01. The sequence continues at coordinate 10,256 of JACSRX010000092.1, read as the reverse complement.
GATCCAATCCTCCAGGGCGGACTTCGCCTCCGGGTCCACGAACTCCTCCAATTCGGAGGCGTCCGGGCATTTCTCGAAGATCGCCGTGATCAGCTGCCGCGACGGTTCGCGCAGCGTCGCCTGGCGCGACAGCACCTCGCGCAACGTCGCGGGGGCGCCATCCAGGCCCTCGACGGCTTCCTCGCCGGTCAACCCCGCGGCCCCGAGCACCTCGTCCACGCCAGCCGGATCGTTCGACGGGAAGACCCCGAGCGAATCCCCGGCCTCGTAATGCAGTTCCGAACCCGCGAGCGACACCTCGAAATGCAGCGTTTCCTTGCCCGAATCGGAGCCCGTGAGCGTTCGGACATCCGTCAGGTGCGCGGGGAACGGGTTCTTGCGCGAGTAGGGCGAAACAACGGCGGACATTCCCGGCAGTATGCCGCCGCCGTGCGGTCATTGCACGCCTCAAACCGGCTGGCCGAGCAGCCTTGCCACCACCGTCTGCTCGGTGATCACACCGAGGAATCGGCCGCTGTCCTCATCACGGACCTCCGCGACCGCCGTCCGGGCCCGGCGCAGCTTGATGAGCACCGTCCATGCCGGCATGTGGTCCGGGAAGGACAAAAGCGGGCGGGCGAAGGACTGCGCATGCGCCGACATCGCCCCCGAAAGCGCCGCCGCACCGCACGTCATCGCCCCGAGCGGCACCCCGTCCGCCCCGATCACCAGCGTGTGCTCGGCGTCGGCCAGTTCGCGCACCGCCAGCAGCCCGCCCAGCGTCGCGTCGGCCGGTGCATGGGCGAATTTCTCCACCGGCAGCGCCAGCAGCCCCGCGGTGAGCCGGCGGAAATCCAGCACGCTCCCCAGCATCGCCAATTCCAAGGGGGATATCCCCTCCGTCTTCCCGGCCAGTTCCCGAAGCTCCTCGGCGGCGGGAGGACGGGGGAGCGGGTCGGCTTGGATGCGCCGGAGAAGGCGGGCGGCGGGCCGGGCGAGCGGCGCCCAGAACGAGGCGGCGGGCGCCACGAGCCACCACAAACGGCTGAGCACGACGAACGGCAACCGGCGGAACACCTGCCGTGCCACCACCTCCGCCACCGCATAGACGGGCATGAATACCAGCGGCACCGTCCACCAGACCGCGCCATCCGTCCGCTCGCCCTGCGCCATGGCAAGCAGCACGAGCGAAGCCGCCGCGCAGGCGCGCCCGGTCCATGCCAGCACAAGGTCGGCCTGCGGACGCACGGCCGCCCAGGCCAGCATCTGCTTCGCCCGGCGGTCGCCCTTGTCGGCGCGGTGGCGCAGCCGCACCGGGTCCAGCGCCTGCCATGCCGCATCGAGCCCCGCGAACACGAAGGCCGGCAGGAGCAGGAGAACCCCGAGCACGAGCATCATGGCCCGTCCTCCCGGTTGCTGTCGCTGCGGCGGACGCGCTCCATCGACACCTCGCGCACGCGCCGCTGGGTCATCGCGCGCACGGTGACCTTCCAGTCGCCGAGCCGCACCGAGGTGCCCTGCCTCGGAAGCTTGCCGAGCGTGTTGATCACATAGCCGCCGATCGTCTCGATCCCCTCGCGCGTGGCGTCGAACCCGAGATGCTCGCTCAAATCCGCCAGCCGCGCCGTGCCGTTGGCCAGCAGGCGTCCGTCGCCCAGTTGCTCGATGTAGAGGTCCGCCTCCACCCTCGGCGCCGCGTCACCGAGGATCTCCTCGAGGAAATCGTGCAGCGTGACCACGCCCTCGACCCCCCCGAACTCATCCAGCACCACCGCCAGCGGCTGCCGGTGCCGGAGGAAATTCGTGAACAACTGCGCCGCCTCCATCGTTTCCGGCACATACGACGGCGGCAGCAGCGCCTCGGTGAAGTGCATCCCCTCGGGCAGGCGCGACAGGATCCGCGCGTCGAGCAGGCCGACCACCTCGTCCGGCGTCTCGCCGATCACCGGCACCCGCTGGAACCGCTTCTTGCGCAGGAGTTCCCTCACCTCCTCGTTGGTCATCTCATCCCGGACGAAGACCACATCCACCCGCGGCGTCATGTAGTGCCGCACCGTCGCCCGGCTCAGCCGCAGCACCTCCTCGAGCGTCTCCGCCTCCGGCAGCGTGAACGCGCCCTCCTCCTCGCGCACCCAGACCAGCGTCTCGGCCTCCTCCGGGCCCAGCGCCGGCCGCACCTCCAGCGACCACGGGAACAGCCTCTGCGCCACCGCCCCGAGCAGCGGCTGCACGCGGTCGAAAATCGGGCCGAACACCCGCAGCACCACCGCCCCGGAGCGCAGGAGCGGGAGTTCCCACACCCGCGGGCGCCGCCCGGTCACGAGCCCGGGCACCAGCTCCAACAGCACCGCCGGGGCGAGGAACAGGACGGTCCATCCCCAGGCCGGCCATGACGTCCGCTCGGCCAGCAGCATCGCCGCCACCCAGACCGCCCACCATCCCGCCGCCCGGGTCGCGGCGCCCCCGAGGGTCAGGAACGTGAACAGGCAATCCCGCGGATGGGCGAAATCTGCGGCCAGAAGCTGAAGCCGTGGCGAGCGCGGCCACTGGTCCATCCGTTCCCGCGGCGTCCGCCACAGCACGGCCTCCAGCGCCCCGAGCGCCGCCGCCACCGCCGTGAGGCCCCAGCCCGCCACGAGCCAAATCACCCAGAGCCAATCCATAAAAGCCCCGTAATTTATCCCCTTCCCGGCTCCATGCCAGCCTGATACCGCAGGCGTTGGGAATTCATCATGGGTTCAGAGGCGCGGGGGCAGGCAGAGGCCGCGTGGGCCACGCGGCCCCACCGAACAAACACACGGTAGGGCCGGCTGGCCCAGCCGGCCGGGGCACGGATTGGCTGCTCCATCCCGCCCCGAAAAATCAGAAACCGCCGCGATCTTCCCCCCGAAAGACCGCGACGGTTTGCTGAATTTGACGTGGTGACCTCGCTCAGGCGTCCCGGCGGCCGAGACGGTCGCGCATCGGGGTGCGCAGGCCGAGGATGCGCTTCGTGTCGCGGAGGATCCGCCGGCGCGCGGGCCAGAGCATCATGCCGAGAAGTCCCGCCGCCGCCGCATAGGTCGAAGGCTCGGGAATCGCCGTGATGGTGAAAACACCCGACTCCGAATCCCAGACCGCCGAGGTGAACCCGTTGGCAAAGGAGAAGTATTCAGTGTCGTTTATGAAGTCCGTCAGGTCAGTGTTGAACGTGAGGGTGCTCCAACCGATGAAGTTGTTGACCGTGAGCAGCGAGATCGGCGTGTATTCATCGAAGGACATGTTTGCCCCGACAGCATCATTGAAGTCGAGGAAGGAGGCCGACGTCACATTCAGATTACCGAAAGTTTCGGTGACCACCCCATCAAGCTTGATCGTGCCGCCGGAAAGCGTGATTTCCGAGGTGTCCGCCACCTGATTGTTGGCTGCGATCAGCAGGGTTGCACCGTTGGCAACGCTGATGTTGCCGGCAACAGCCGTGGTGTCGTCATCCTTGGCCAGCCTCAAGGTCCCCGTGGCGACCGTGGTGTCCCCCTCGTAGGTGTTGGCCGACGAGCCTGCAAGCGTCACGGTGCCGGCACCAATAGTCTTGATGCCGCCATCTCCTGCCAGCACGCCGGTGAACACAGCCTCGCTGCCCGATCCTGCGAGCAATTGGCCCGTGCCATCAAGGGTGACAAGGCCGGTGAAGATCGCCGTGCCGTTGGTGGTGCCGATCGTGGCGCCCGGAGCGGTTACACTCGTGCCGCTGCCGATGACGAAGTTGTCCAAGCCCATGGAGTCGCGGATTCCCGAACCGGTTGTGCCTGTGAGCGCCACCACCCGGAAGACGATGTCATCTTGGTTATTCAGAGCCGTTCCGAAATCATTCGTTGTGAAGACAATCGGCGTGGTGCCCCAAGTGCCAGGATCACTCCATGTTCCCAAGGTCGTGAACGATGTCGGGTTTTCACCCAACCCATACTCGATGCTCCATGTGGTGGAGCGGGTTTGAACGCTCAGCATCATGAGGTCCAGCGAGATGGAGTCCACCGTGGTGGCCGTCGTGCTGAACGAGTATGTGAATGCCGCGCCCGGATCGCCGAACGAGCCCGTCTGCCGGATGCCCAAAGCGCGGTCTTCCGAAGCGTTTTGCGCCGTGATATCGGACGATGAAGTGAGGCCCGTTGCCGAGGCAAAGTTCTTGAAAGCACCTGAACTGTTGGCCCACTCGACTTGGTTGGTGCTGAAAGATGCGGCACCACCCATGGAGCTTGCGGTTGCGTTGGTGTAAACTGCCCAGCCGGTTGGCAGCCCATCTTCGCCGAGGGCATTGAAGTCCTGCGAATAGAGGACGGCATTGCCCTGACCCAAAACGATGTCGTTGGCAATCGTCACGCCACCGGTTGCCAACAAGCGCGCCGTGCCGGCGACAGCCACATCGCCGACGCCGAGAGCGTTGTCGTCTGCAGCGGTAAGAGTTCCGGCCTCGATCTCCGTGCCGCCGGTGTAGCTGTTGCTCGCAGCGAGGGTCACGTTGCCTCCACCGCTCTTGATCAACTGGCCGGAACCGGACATCTCACCCTCATAAGTTCCATTGTTGCCCTGCTTGAATTCGACAGCGCTGTTGTTCTCGATGTCTCCCTGAAGACTTGCCGTCGTCCCGACGAGTCGTCCGTCTGCGACTTCCGTTCCCCCGGTGTAGCTGTTGGTGCCGGAGAAGGTCACAGTGCCCGCACCGTCTTTCACGACCGAACCCCCACCGCTGATGTTGCCGGCGTATGTGCCCGTTGTGGTCTGGTCGAAGGTCACCGTCCCCTCGTTGGCAATGTTGCCTTGCAGGCTATCCGTCGTGCCGACAAGACCACCCTCGGCCACCGTGGTGCCTCCAGTGTAGCTGTTGGTGCCGGAGAAGGTCACCGTGCCCGCACCGTCCTTTACGACCGAACCGCTGCCGCTCATGTTGTCCGAATAGGTCCCGCCGGTGTCTTGGTCGAAGGTGACAGCCGCGTTGTTGGTGATGTTGCCCTGCAGGCTGTCCGTCGTGCCAACGAGACGACCGGCGCTTACGAGCGTGCCCCCGCTGTAGTCATTGGCTCCACCGAGGATGAGGGTGCCGGTGCCCGCCTTGGTCAAACCGTTCGATCCGCTGAGCTGGGAATCGATGGTCGCTGTGACATCGGCATCCGTAGTGATGGTGTTATCGGCCATGTTGGTTCCCCCCATCGTGAGCACGCCGCTGTCAAGGGTGTAGCCCGTGGTGGCAAACAGCACGCCTTTCTCGGCAGTCACGGTGCCGACAGTGACCGTGCCCGCCGTGTTGGTGAAGATGGCTTTCTTGCTGCTGTCCCAGTTGGTGGCGGTGACCGGCGTATTGGTGGCCGACCAAGTCAGGTTTGTGGTGCCCCATGTTCCGGAACCGCCCAGCGTGGTGCCGTTGCCTGTCCAGAAATAGTCCGTTCCAGATGGCGGCGGACCGCTGGAATTGACCGTGCCCGTGAAGGCGAAATCGTTGACGCTCATGGTTCCGCCTGAGCCGGTTGCACCCCAACCATAAATGCGAAACTCAATCCCATTTGTGATGTTTTGGAACGAGGCGCCCGAAAGATCGACCGTGAATGAGTGGGTGCTCGTAACGGCGGTGTAGTTTGTGGACCACAGGTTTGCACTGAAGCTATCCAAGCTGGATCGGAGGACGATGCTTTGCGGCCCCGTTGCGGAACGCTGCAAAGTGTAGAAGAATGTGTTGAAATCAATCTCGTAGCCACTGTCGGGCGTCAGCGTGAAGGTGAAGTAAGCGTTCAGGTCAATAGACCCCGTATCCCAGCCATTAGCGTTATAGCGATCATTGGCGTTGGATCCGTTAATGCCCGTGCCGCGACCAATGCCACTGACCGTGATGTTTGTGGCAACAGTCTGACCTGAGATGTAGGGATTGTTGGTATTGGGGTTTGTTCCCGTGATCGGATTCGTCCAGATGTTCGTCTGAGCGTTTGCCTGCGGGATCACAGCGAGCAGCAGGCCGAGAAGCGCAAAAACAATGAGCTGGGCGCGGGCGGGTTTCATTTTCATGGGCGTGGTTTTGTTTGGTTTGTCTTTTTGGAAATTCGGCAATTGGCGGAGCAGCTTCCATGCCAGCATTGGCATGTCCCGAAAAGAATGGGCGATGGCGTTCATGTCGCGCGCATCTTGGGCGGCTTGTCCGCAATACGCAACAAAAGTCTTGTGAAAAAAACGACATATTTCGGGCGCGGCGGGGGTGCCGTTGTCCAATTTTCGCCAACCCGCCATGCGGTGCAGGCTGCCGCGGCGCCAGCCGGGCACGGCCAAGCGCCATTTGAGAATGGGGACGGGGGACTTCATGGGCTCCTGGGGGAGAGCTTGCGTTGGCGCATATTTCGAGTCCGACCCGAGCGAAGTCAACAAAAAATTTTGGGGAGCAGGGAGCCAAGGGCAAAGAGCGCAGATCCGAAAGCTGAGAGCGGAAAGGCAGAAATGTTCCCGGCCGGTTCCCGCACCCGCGGGACACAGCCCTACCCGGATCGCGTGAAGATGTTTCGTGAGGCCCGGGACGATGGGGGCACCCGTTGAGAACAGGCCCACAATGCCCCAAGGTGGGGCCAGCCCTCCGGACCGGCCGTGTGCCGGAAAGAATGTTCCCGGCCGGCCAGAGATGTCCGGCCCCACCTTGCGCGGAATTTTCAAGGCAGCCGCATGGCTCCCGCTCCAGGCTCCCCGCCCACCACATGAACTTTCTGCAGAATAACGAATATTTGATTTTTACTCTGTCAAGATGGGAAGCAGGTCAGGAAATGTCATCGCCCATTTTCCCTCGGGCGGTAGGGTCGGCTGGCCTCAGCCGACCTCGGGTGCGTGAGGCCACACACCCCTACCAAACAGCTTTGTCGCTGGCCGCGGGTTTGCTTAAACCGCTCCAGTTTCCCGGCCGGCAGACTCTCGGGTCCGCTGGGCCGGCGCACCCTGCCGGAGATGGTGACGCGTCAGCCGCGCAGGATGACCCAAAGGGCATGGCATCCGTCGCGCCAAGTGATCTTCTTGCCCTCGGCGTAGGTGCGTCCCGCGTAGGAGACGCCGACCTCGTAGAGGCGCAACCGGAGGCGCGCCGCCTCGGCGGCGAATTCCGGTTCGACCCCGAAGCCCTCCTCCCGAAGCTGCATGGCCCGGAGCTTGTCGGTGCGGAAGGCCTTGTAGCCGCATTCCATGTCGGTGAGGTTGAGATTGGTGCGCATGTTGGAAAGAAGCGTGAGGAAGCGGTTGCCCACCATGTGCCAGAAATACAGGACGCGGTGAGGCTTTCCCCCGGCAAAACGGGACCCGAAGACGGCATCCGCTTTCCCGCCGCGGATCGGCGCGAGGAGTTCCCCGTAGTCGGCGGGGTCGTATTCGAGGTCGGCATCCTGGATGACGGCGATCGGGGCGGACACGGCAGCGATGGCGGTGCGCAGGGCGGCGCCCTTGCCCCGGTTGGAATCGTGGCGCAGGATCTTCACGCGGGTTGGCGGAGGCAAGTCGTGCAAGTTCCGCCGGTGTGGCATCGGTCGAGGCGTCATCCACGATGAGCAACTCGGCAACCTCCGCCCGGGCAAGCACCCTGGCGGCCATCGTGCCGACGGTGGCCGCCTCGTTGTAAACGGGCATGAGGACGGCGAGGTCCGGAGCGTGGGTGTCCATTCTGCGCGGACAGAATCCTGATTTTGACGCCGGGCGGCAAGATGCAAAGCGGCCGGGTTCCGCGCGCCCTTCCCAAGATGTCGCATGCCCACGACGGGAAGCCTCCGCAAGGTAGGGCCGGGCGTCCCCGACCGGCCGCATGCATGAAATATTGTTCCCGGCCGGCCAAGGATGTCCGGCCCTGCCTTGGGGGGAACTTTTCAAAGCCGCGGCAAGGCCGCATGGCACCACGCTCCCTGCTCCCTGATCTTTGCCCTTTGCTCCACACATGCATTTTCTGCAGAATAACGAAGTTAGGAATTTTACTCTGGTGAATGGATGGCTCCCCGGCCCCGCAGGCGCGGGACCCTGCCGCAAGATGGTATCTTTCGTCAGGCGCCGGCGATGGTGCGGACGCGCAGGAAACGGCGGTCGCCCCCCTCACCCACGGGAGTCTTGTCCCGGACGACCAGCGCGGAGGCACTGTCCTCCACCACCTCGGTCACCGTGGAACCGGACGTCCACGTTTGCAGGTCCGCCGAAACCTCGACAACAAAGGCGGCCGGGCGGTCGCGCCGCCGCGGAATGCGGACTTCGAGGTGCCGCTTGCCATCCGCCTCGTGCCAGCGCATCCACGATCCCGGATTCGGATTCGCGCCGCGCTGCAGGGCGTAATCGAACACATCCTGCACGCCGTTGGCGTTGAGATCCGCGGGGGTGCCGTTCGGCGAGGTGGCGGCGGCGAGTTCGACGGCGCGCCACTCGTTCCATGTCACTGCGGGCCCCGTGGCGCTGCCCACCGCCTCCGTGCGCATGTGGTAGGCGCCCGAGTTCTGCACGTCGCCGAGGGTCACGGCATTCGCATTCTTCGCGGTCCAGGAGGTGATGACCGGACTTTCGGGGTTCGGCGCCGGCCATGTCCAATTCGTCGCGCGGAACAGGATCCACTCCCCGCCGGTGGCCGCCTCGCCGAAACCCCACACATAACCCTTGGCGCCGAGGGTGAAGGGGGATGCGTTGCTGGTGACGACGAAATTCGTCGTGAACCACCGGGTGTTTGCATTGTAAGGCGTGCGCTGCGCGGGCACCCAGTTGGCGAGCCACTGGTCCGTGTTCTCGCGCGTCGGGACAAAACCGCCCTTGAACACCCCGAGCTCGAAACGGAAGCTCGCGTCCATCGTGGCGCCCGTGCTGGTCAGGTTCGTGCGGTTGAGCGTGGATGCCCAGTTGATGGTGCTGGCCTGGAGGGTGCCAGCGGCAACAAGGGACGCCGCCACGAGGGCTTTGACGGGAATGGGGTTCATGGAGCGGTCATGGCCGGCGTCTGTCGCAGGGTGGAAACCCGCCCGGACAGCCGCTCATTCGGCGATATCCATTAGACCCCCATTTGAAACGAACGTTCAAATTCTGCAACCCACAGACATTGAACCTGTTATATCAGATATCCAAAGGATGCGGACCTCACAAAGAGTCCCGGTTGGCCGGGGCCGCTGGCCCAGCGGACCGCTGCGGGGCGATCAGGGGGTGACGACGGTGCGGACGCGCAGGAAGCGGCGGTCGCCGCCATCGCCGATGGCGGTCTTGTCGCGCACGACGAGGGCGGCGGCCGAATCCTCGACGACCTCGGTGAAGGAGGGCCCGTTCGTCCAATCCAGCAGATTCGTGGAGACCTCGACCACATACGAGGCGGGCCGGTCGCGACGGCGCGGGATGCGGACCTCGAGGTGCCTGTTGCCATTGGTCTGCCCGAGCTGCAGCCAGGCGGCCGGATTCGAGCTCTCGCCGGAATGGATCGCGTATTCCAGGGCGTCGGTGATCCCGTTGGTGTTCAGGTCGCCCGAGGAGCCGGCAGGAGGCACACCGCCGAGGTTGTCCGCGGACCATTGGCTCCAACCCGTCGGGGGCGGCAGCGCGTTGCTGATCGCTGCGGACTGCAAGTGAAACGGGGTGTTGCCATTGCCGGCATTTGCGTTGGTGTCCACCACACCAACAACCGCAGCGGCGCTGCCCGAGCTGAAAATCGAGGAACCGGCTTCTGAAGCCACGGGCCAATTCCAGTTCGTCCTGGTGATGAGTATCCACTCCCCTGAGACCTCCGAGCCGCGAAAGCCCCAAAAATAATACCGTGTTCCGGCGGTGAAGGGGGCGACATTGTTGGTCACCGTGAAGGTTCCCGCAATGCCTCCCCGCGACGCGTTGGATATGTTCACGGCGTAAGCCTTGCCTTGAGCAGACGTCCAATTCGTGGACCACTGGGCAATGTTCGTCGGCGACGGCACAAAACCACTTTTGAAAACCCCGAGCTCGAAACGAAACTGTCCGTCCATCGGCACACCGGCACTCGTCAGGTTGGTTCGGTTCAAACCGATGCTGTAATCCATCTGTGTCGCCTCCACCCCTTGGATGAACAGAAGGTTGGTCGCCAGAAGGAGGCAGATTTTCAGTGGCTTCATTGCGGCGGAGGGAACCCTATATCAAAATGGTGGAAAGCGCCAACTCGGAACCGGCTGAAAAGCCGGAGCGATTCAACGGCAGGCTCCACCGGATTCCACCGCGCCGCGGCCGCGCACTTTCCTCCAGCGGTGGAAGCCCGCGGCCCCGAGCAGGAGGACGCCGACGGCGATGCCCGTGGGCTCCGGCACGATCGT
>JACSRX010000024.1 GCA_014879535.1 Chthoniobacterales bacterium | reverse complement strand
AGCGGGGCGGGAGGACGTGGGATCGTATTTAGCCAAGTTGGCCGGCTCTGGCAAGAAGGCATGGCAGATTGCGCAGGCCGGGGAGGCATTGCAGGTGATGTTTGAAGAGGTGGACCCGAGGGCGTGGGCGAATCCTTGGCCGGAGGAGTTGGTGTCGGCGGCAAGAGACGGCTTGGATGGCGCCGAGGCGGCGGAGTTGCCGAGAGGGCCGGTGGGCGACATGACAAGGTTTCAAGGCCGGACCGACCGCGGCGAGGTTCCGGAAAAGTATGCGGGCTTTGTCGATCAGATTCGCGAGGCCTTGCGCTTGGAGCGGTATTCCTACCGCACGGAGCAAACCTATGCGGATTGGATCAAGCGGTTTCTCGTCTTTGCCCAACCGGTTTCACGGACCGAGATTTCGTGGGAAGCCGCTCAGGATTATCTGGACTACCTCACGTTGGTGCGACGGGTTTCGGCGTCAACCTTGAATCAGGCGCTGAGTGCGCTGCAGTTTCTGTTCCGCCGCGTGCTGCAGCATCCGGCGGGTGGGCTGGGTGAGGTGAAGCGGCCGGCTCGGTCACAGAGGTTGCCCACCGTGCTGGGCCGGGATGAGATTCGCTCCCTGATGCAGGGGATGCAGGGGACGGGATTGCTCATGGCTCAGTTGATGTATGGCGCGGGTTTGCGGGTGCTGGAGTGCGTGCGGTTGAGGGTCAAGGATGTGGATTTCGCCAACCGCTGCCTCATGGTGCGGTCCGGCAAGGGCGACAAGGATCGGCGTGCCCCGCTGCCCGAAGCCGCAACCGAAGGCTTGAAGGCGCAATTGGGGACGGCAAAAGCGCGGTGGGACAAAGATCGGGAGTTGGGTGTGGCGGGGGTCTTTCTTCCGGAGGCGCTGTCGGTGAAGTATCCGAATGCGGCCACGGAGTGGGCGTGGTATTGGCTTTTCCCGGCAGGCGAACTCTCGCAAGACCCGTGGACCGGCAAGATACGGCGTCACCACTTGGGGGAGAACGGCATCCAGCAACTGGTGAAACGCAGCGCCCTGCGCGCGGGAATCGCCAAGCCGGTGACCCCGCACACGCTGCGGCATTCCTTCGCCACGCATCTGCTGGAGGGCGGGGCGGACATCCGCACCGTGCAGGAGCTCCTCGGCCATGCGGATGTGAGCACGACGATGATTTACACCCACGTCCTCAACCGTCCGGGAGTGGCGGTGCGGAGTCCGTTGGATAGTTAGAGCGGTTCAAGAAATGTCATGGCCCTTTTCTGGGGGGAGCGTTGGTTGGCTCAGCCGACCTTGGGCGTGTGAGGCCACGCGCCCCTGCCAAACACCTGTGTCATGGCAATCACGGCCCTGCGGCTACAGCACAATCTGAACCGCTATGGGAACACGCCAAGCCATGTCGCCTTTGTGGAGCGTGTCAGCCTTCGGCCTGACATGGCGGACCTTCCATGGAGCTTCATTGCGGTCGCGAATGCCGTGCAGCGGAAAGCGTGCCCGGCGTCGCGCAGGCGGGCATCGGTGGCGCCGCGTTTACCAAACCTCAACAGCCAGCGCGGACACCCGCGTGAATTCGCGGGTGTTGCGGGTCACCAGAGTGCATCCGGCGGCGCGCGCCGTGGCGGCAATCACCAGATCGTTCGGGCCGATGGGAGTCCCCGCTTCGTGAAGGGCCCGGCGGATCTCCGCCCAATGTTCCGCGGCGGCGCCCGAAAACGGCAGGAGCCGCAGGGGGGCGAGAAACCTCCCGATGGCACGCTGATTCTCCCGCGGGCGCGCGCTCACCGAGGCGCCGAACAAAAGCTCGGCCCTCACCATCTCCGGCACGGCGTAATCCGACGGACGGCCGTCGATATAGCGTGCCATGAGCGCCTCATCCCTGCCGCGCAGGATGTCCACGATCACGTTCGTGTCCAGCGCTCGGATCATTCCAAAGCAGCGGGCTGGTCGTGTGACGAGGCTTCATCGGCCGGAGCGACAAACTTGTCATCCGTGATGCTCCCCATCACCTCCCGGTAACCGGCCGGCCAGTCCGGCGCGCCGGCGGCAGCCAGCAATTTTTCGCGGGCCCAGCGGGAAAGCGACACCGACTCCCGCTTGGCGGCACGGGAAATCGCCCGCCCCGCGGCCTCGTCCACGTAGATGTTCAAATGCGGCATGAACCCAAGCAAATCCAAAACAAACCTATTTGCAAGTATACTTTTACGGGCAGTTCCATGGCGGGAGCGGCCACGGCATCACATGCCTTGGGCTGTTCGCAAGTTAGCCTCGGAACGTCCCGCGGTGACGAAGGCCATGCCGCGGAAGGCATGCCCGGCGTCGCGCAGGTGGGGGTCCGTGTCCGGACCGAGAAACTCCGCGAGGCTCCGGTCGAGCGTTTCGCGCCAGCCGAGGTTCCGTGCCCATGCGGACAGGTCGGAAAAATTCACATCCGCCGTGATGTCCTGAAGTCCCGGCATCTCGCAAACGGCGTCCCCTTCGAGCCGCTGGTGGTTCCGGTAGGCGCGCAGGGTGCCGTGCGGGCGGCGGTGATAAACCGACTCGGCCGTCCCGCCGTAGTCGATCGCGAGCATCGCCCCTTCGCGCCAATGCGGGGCCATCTTTTGCATCCACCCGCGCGCGGCCTCGAAGACTTCGATCTGCTGGCCTTCGGGCCAATCGGTGTCGAATGCCGTGGAGTGCGGAAGCGCGCGTGACGGCGGCAGATACACCCCGGTCAGGCGCTTCTCCCTCACCTGCAGATGAAGCTCCTTCCAGCCCCCGCCGTCCTTGCGGAACACGCGGCACGGAAACGCATCGAGGAACTCGTTGTGAAACAGGAGCGCGCGTCCGTCGCACGATGTCAGCGCATTCCCGATGTCGGTGTGCCATCGGACGTTGAATCCACGCAAAGCCGCTTTCTGCTTTTCGCGCAGCGGCACGGATGTTTCGACGAGATGGAGGGTGACGCGGCGTCGCTCCAGCCAGCCGAAGGAGCGCATGACCTCCGCGGCCAGCGACCCGTCGCCCGGGCCGCATTCGATGATGTGGAAGGATTTCCAGCTGCGGCACCCGGCCTCCGCGCGCAACCATGCGGCGATGGAGCGCCCCAAGGCGTGCGTCAGCTTCGGGGCCGTGGTGAAATCCCCCCCGCCGCCGATGCCCCGGATGTTCGAGGTGTAGTAGCCGCCGTCCGGGTGATGCAGCGCGATCTGCATGAACCGCTCGAAGGGGAGGTGTCCTTCGTGCTCGTCGAGGGCGGCTTGCAGGGCTCGGCGGATGGAGGGCATGGCAAGTTGAGAGTTGAGCGATGAGGGTTGAGAGAAAGGGCGGAAAGCGGCGGTGGCGGGATGCGCGCGCGGAGCGGCTCCAAAACATTCCGCGCAAGCGGCTGATCTTCCCTCTCCACCCTCAACCTTCAACTCTCAACTGCTGCTGCCTCCGGCAGCAGCTCGTGCCGGTTTGACCGTCCGCGCGCCGGCGGTCATGGTGGCTGGCCTGTCTCATGGATCCCTTGCAGTTGCCCATTTACGAGGTGGCGGACCGCTTCATCCGCGGGGCGCGTGCATGTTCGCGCCTGATCTTGCGGGCGCCGACAGGCTCGGGAAAATCAACACAGGTGCCGCAATTGCTCGCCGACCGCGTGGTTGCCGAGGGCCAGATCGTGGTCCTGCAGCCCCGGCGCATGGCGGCGCGCATGCTGGCCTCCCGCGTCGCCTCCGAGCGCGGCGAGCCGCTCGGGGAAACCGTCGGCTACCAGGTGCGCATGGAGGGAAAAAGTTCGGCGAGGACGCGGATTCTCTACATCACCGAGGGGATACTCCTTCGCCGCATGATTGGCGACCCGGAGCTGCGCGGGGTCTCGGCGATCGTGTTCGACGAATTCCACGAGCGTCACCTCTACGGCGACATCACGCTGGCGCGGGCGTTGGACTTGCAGGATACCACCCGGCCCGACCTGAAGATCCTCGTGATGTCCGCCACCCTCGAAGTGGGGAATTTGGAGAAGTATCTCGCGCCCTGCGAAGTGCTGGAGTCCGCGGGCAGGATGTTCCCGGTCGAGATCCGCCACGCGGAACGTTCGACGGGGGACAGGCCGCCATGGGAACTCGCGGCCGAGGCTCTGGCCAAGAATGCCCCGGCCTCCGGGCACGCCCTCGTCTTCATGCCCGGGGCCTACGAAATCCAGCGGACGATCGGCGAGTTGCGGGCGGAGTCCGCCCTCCGGGATTTCGGGATCTTCGCGCTGCATGGCGAGATGCCGCCCCAGCAGCAGGACGAGGCCGTCGCGCCCGGAGCGGGTCGCAAGATCATCGTCTCGACCAATGTGGCGGAGACCTCGCTGACCATCGACGGCGTCACGCTGGTGGTGGACAGCGGACTGGCGCGCGTCGCCCGCTACGATGCACGGCGGGGGATCAACACGCTGCTCATCGACAAGATCAGCCGGGCGTCCGCCGACCAGCGCGCGGGCCGCGCGGGGCGCACGGCCCCCGGATGCTGCGTGCGGCTCTGGACCACCAAGGACCACGAATTGCGCGCGGAGGCCGACGAGCCCGAGGTGAAGCGTCTCGATCTGGCCGAGGTGGTGCTGTCGCTCAAGGCGTCCGGGGTGGGGGATCTGGAAAAGTTCCGCTGGCTGGAGCCGCCGGAGCCCCGGGCCCTGGCGCGTGCCGTGGAATTGCTGCACGACCTCGGCGCGCTCGATGCCGACGAATGCATCAGCAGCCTCGGGCGCCGCATGCTGGCGTTCCCGGTGCATCCCCGCTACGCGCGGCTGCTGTTGGAGGCGGAAAAGCTCGGGTGCGTGAAGGCGGCCTGCCTCCTGGCGGCCCTCACCCAGGGGCGCGGTCTCCTGACGAAGAGCGAGTCGCGCGACGTTGACCGGCGGCGGGATGAAATGCTGCGCGACGGTGCGGATTCGGATGTGACCGTGCAACTGCGCGCCTTCTCCGTGGCGCGGAAATCCGGCTTCGATCCCGGGCGCTGCCGTTCGCTGGGAATCCACGCCGTCTCCGCAAGGCAGGCGGCCCAATTGGCGGAAAATTTCACGGGCATCGCCCGCGCCGAGGGATTGGATGTCTCCGACCAGCCTCCGCCCGAACATGCGATGGACAAATGCATGCTCGCGGCATTCCCCGACCACCTTGCGAAGCGCATGGACCGCGGCACCCTGCGTTGTGAGTTGGTGCACGGGCGGCGCGGAATGCTGGCCCGCGAGAGCGTCGTCGCAAGTGAACTGCTCGTCGCCGGGGAGATCACCGAGATCGGCGGCCGTGCCGGGGAGGTGCAGACCTTGCTCACCCTGGCGTCGCCCGTGCGCGAGGAATGGCTGAGGGAGATGTATCCCCCGGACTTTGCCGAGGAGACCGCCACGCTTTTCGACGCCTCGACCCGCGGGGTGATCGCCCGCAGGGTCACGCGTTTCCACGATCTTGTGCTGCGATCCGGGCCTGGGGGTGAGCCGGATCCCGCGGAAGCCGCGCGCATTTTCGCCCGCAAGGTGGAGAACGGGGAGCTTGTGCTCCCGCTGTGGGGGGAATCCGCGGACCAATGGATCGAGCGCCTCAACGGCCTCGCGGCGTGGATGCCGGAACTTGAACTTCCCGGCATCGGTCCCGAGGAGCGGAGGTTTCTCGTCGAGCAACTGGCACAGGGCGCGACCAGCTATCGGGCGCTGAAGGACCGTGATCCGTGGTCCGTGCTCCGCGGCTGGCTTTCCGCACCGCAGCTCGCGGCGCTCGACGCCTATGCGCCGGAACGGATCAAGCTGCCGGGCGGACGCTCGGCGAAGGTCCGGTATGCCGCCGGGCAGGCTCCGGTGATGGCCGCGCGCGTGCAGGATCTTTACGGGGTCGAGGGTCCGCTGGAGTTGGCGGACGGACGCGTGCGCGTGAGGGTCGAGGTCCTCGCGCCGAACCAGAGACCGATCCAAGTGACCGACGATCTCGGAAGTTTCTGGCGCAACACGTATCCGCAAATCCGTCCCGAATACGCCCGGCGCTACCCGAAGCACGAATGGCGTTGAGCCGGTGTGCCTTGACTTGCGCGGGGCCTTCCTCCCCAATTTGCAGCGGCGCGAGGCAATTTCATGGGAACGCTATTGGTCATCATCCTGGGGGCGGTGTTTGTCGCGGCGGCTTTGGCGCCGTGGCTGCACCGGCTTTGTGGTGACCGCACCGGGCTTGTCCTGAGCGCGGTTCCGCTGGCCGCGACGGGATGCTTTGCCGCGATGATCCCGCGGGTCATGGCCGGGAACGCCGTGGTCTTCCACCACGCGTGGGTGCCTTCGCTGGGGATCAATCTGGATTTCTGCGTGGACGGGTTGAGCCTGCTCTTCCTGCTGCTCATCAGCGCGATCGGGACCTTTGTCACCTGGTATGCGGCGGGCTACCTGGCGGGGAAAGCGGACCTCGGGAAGTTCTACCTCTATCTGTTCGGTTTCATGGGCTCGATGATGGGGGTGGTCAGCGCGGACCATCTCGTGCTGCTGTTCGTCTTCTGGGAGCTGACGAGCCTCACGTCCTACCTGCTCATCGGCTACTACCACAATGAGCCGCGCTCGCGTGCGGCGGCGCTTCAGGCGCTGCTGGTCACCGGGGCCGGCGGGCTCGCCATGCTGGCGGGGATCATCCTGCTGGGCCGGATGGCGGGAACGTTCGAAATCTCCGCGCTGCTGCGCCTCGACCCCGCGACATTGGTCTCGCAGCCGGGGTTTCCCGCCATCCTCATCCTGATCCTGCTCGGTGCCTTCACCAAGTCCGCGCAGTTTCCATTCCACTTCTGGTTGCCGAACGCCATGGAGGCTCCGGCGCCGGTGAGCGCGTATCTTCATTCCGCCACGATGGTGAAGGCGGGGGTGTTCCTGCTTGCGCGCCTGCATCCGCTGCTTTCCGCGAGTCCGCTGTGGCTGCCGATTGTCGCCCCGGTCGGGGCCATCACCATGTTGGTAGGAGCCTTGCTCGCCCTCGGCCAGAGCGACCTCAAGAAGATCCTCGCCTACACGACGGTCGGCGTGCTGGGCACATTGACCATGCTGCTCGGTCTCGGCACCGAGTTGGCCGTGAAGGCGGCCATGGCCTACCTGCTGGCCCACGCGCTCTACAAGGCCGCGTTGTTCATGACATCGGGCAGCATCGACCATGAAACCGGAACGCGTGATCCGGAGGCGCTCGGCGGCCTGCGTCGCGCCATGCCGTTCACCGCAGCGGCGGCCTTGGTGGCCGCCCTGTCCATGGCTGGTCTGCCGTTCCTGCTCGGCTTCGTGAGCAAGGAATATTTCTACAAGGCGCTGCTTGAGGCCGAGGGTCCGGGAATGCTCTGGGAGATGCTCGGCCTTGCGGCCAGCGTCGTGATGGTGGCCTTGGCGGCAACGGCCGGCTTCAAGCCATTCTGGGGTGCCTTGAAACCGACGCCGAAGCCCGCACACGAGGCGCCGTGGCTGATGTGGCTGGGCCCGCTGCTGCTCGGGGCGGCGAGCCTCAAGACGGGCCTTTTCCCGGGGATGGTTGGCGATTGTCTGGTCGGCCCTGCGACCTCCGCCGTGCTGGGGGGGGCAGGCGAATCCGTCGGGTTGAAGCTGTGGCACGGCTGGACCGCGGCCCTCGCGTTGAGCGTGGTGACGCTGCTGCTCGGAGCCGCGCTTTACGGGCTGCTCCCGCGCATCCGGGCGGCGCGCGGCATCTGCAGGGTGCTCGGGCGATTCGGTCCGGAGCGCGGTTTTGAGCTGCTGCTGCACGGGCTGCTTTCCTTCGCGCGGTGGCAGACGCACCTCCTGCAGAACGGCCATCTGCGAAACTACGTCCTCACGACCGTCCTTTTCACCGTCCTGCTGGTCGGGTGGATGCTTCCGGGAATTGTCTCGGTGCCCGCATGGGACACGATGGTCGCGCCGCATGTGCTCACCGTCATTGTCTGTCTGCTCATCATGGCCGGTTCGGTATTTGCCTGTGTCTCGCAATCCCGCTTCAACGCCATCCTCGCCATGGGCGTCGTCGGGCTGGGGGTGGCGATGATCTTCTTCATGTTCAGCGCGCCGGATCTCGCCATGACCCAGGTGCTGGTGGAGACGCTCGCGCTGGTGCTGTTCGTCCTCGCGTTCTACCGCCTGCCGTCGTTCGGCCAGTATTCCGGGCGAGCGGTGCGTTGGCGCGATGCCGCGCTCGCCGTGGTTTTTGGCGCCGTGATGGCCACGGTGGTGCTGGTCGTGCAGTCCTCGCATGCGCCGGACAATGCCGTCTCGCGTTTCATGGGAGAGCACAGTCTCGAGTCCGCCAACGGACGCAATGTGGTCAATGTGATCCTCGTGGATTTCCGGGCGCTCGACACGCTGGGGGAAATTTCCGTGCTGGCCATCGCCGCGCTCGGGGTGTTCGCGATGCTGAGGCTTCGTCCGCGTGGCGCAAGGAAGGAGACGAAGCCATGAACAGCGTGATTCTCGTGACCGTGAGCCGCCTGCTCACCGGGCTGCTGCTCGTGTTTTCCGTCTTTCTGCTTCTGCGCGGGCACAACCTGCCGGGCGGCGGGTTTGCCGGCGGTCTGGTTGCCGCGAGCGCATTCGTCCTCCACGCCCTTGCCAATGGATTTCCCTCGGCGCGCCGCCTGCTCGGGGTGCCTCCGCGTCTCCTCATCGGATTCGGGTTGGCTGTCGCGATCCTCGGCGGCGTGGCCGGGATGCTTGCCGGGCGGCCGTTCCTGACCGGCCTCTGGGACAAGACCCCGCTGCCCGTCATCGGAAAGCTGGGCACGCCGCTCCTTTTCGATGCGGGCGTCTATTTCACGGTGTTCGGCGTCGTGTGTCTCATCGTATTCAGTCTCGGCGAGGAAGGGGAGGAGGACTGACATGGAGCTCCTTCTGGCCGTCACCATCGGCACGGTTTACGCGGCCGCGTTTTATCTGCTGCTCCGGCGCGGGCTCGTGAAGCTCGTGCTCGGCATCGCCCTGTTGAGCCAGGCGGTGAATCTGCTGCTGTTCGCCGCGGGCGGATTGCGCGAGGGGGCGGTGCCATTCATAGCCGCGGACGAAACAACGCTGGCCGCCACGGGCGCCGACCCGTTGCCGCAGGCCCTCATCCTGACGGCGATTGTCATCAGCTTCGGCGTGCTCGCGTTCACCCTGGCCATGGTCCACCGCGCCGACCAGAGCACGGGCACCGACGATCTCGATGATTTGAAAAGCACGGACGCCCCATGAATGCGGTCACCTTCGCCATCCTGACCCCGTTGGTCGCGGCGACGCTCTGCATGCTCACCCTGCGTTCCGGTGTGGCACAGCGACTTTTCGGCGTGGGGGGCATGGCGGTGCTGCTCCTTGTGGCGGTCCGGCTGATGTCGGAAGTCGCCGACGGCTCGGTGCTGGTGGTGCGTTTCGGCGACTGGCCGGCGCCGTTCGGGATCGTCCTCGTGGGGGATCTGCTCTCGGGGATCATGGTCCTTGTCTCGGCGATCATCGGCCTCGCGGTTGCGGTGTATTCGCTCGCCGACATCGACGCGCGGCGCGAACGATTCGGCTATTACACGTTCCTGCATTTCATGATGCTGGGTGTCTGCGGGTCGTTCCTCACGGGCGACATCTTCAACATGTTCGTGTGGTTCGAGGTCATGCTGATCAGCTCGTTCGTCCTCATGAGCCTCGGCGGCGAGCGGCCCCAGATGGAGGGGGCGGTCAAATACGTCACGCTCAACCTCATCTCCTCGAGCCTGTTCCTCGCCGCATGCGGCATCCTTTACGGGCAGACGGGAACGCTCAACATGGCCGACCTCGCGGTGCGTTCGCGCGAATACATGAGGCCGGAATTGCTGACCATGACGGCGATGCTGTTCCTCGTGGCCTTCGGCCTGAAGGCGGCGATGTTCCCGCTGTTTTTCTGGCTTCCGGCGTCCTACCACACACCGCCGGTCGCGGTGTCCGCGGTCTTTGCCGGTTTGCTGACCAAGGTGGGCGTGTATGCTTTGATCCGGACGTTCACGTTGATCTTCACCAACGATGTGGTCTTCACGCACGGGTTGCTGCTGGGCCTGGCCGGGGCGACGATGATCGCCGGCGTGCTCGGTGCGATGATCCAGTTCGACTTCCGGCGGCTGCTCTCGTTCCACATCGTCAGCCAGATCGGCTACATGGTCCTTGGATTGGCCTTGTTCACCCCGCTGGCCGTGGCCGCCACGGTCTTCTACATCTTCCATCACATCGTGGTGAAGGCGAACCTGTTCCTCATCAGCGGAATCACCGCGCGCTACGGCGGGACGTTCGACCTGAAGAAGCTCGGCGGCTTCTACGCGGCCCTCCCGCTGTTGGCGCTGCTGTTTTTCATTCCCGCCATGTCGCTGGGCGGGATACCGCCCTTGTCCGGGTTTTTCGCCAAATTCGGCATCGTGAAGGCCGGACTTGCCGGAGACACCGTGTTCGGCGGATGGGCCGTGGTGCTGGCCGTGGTGGCGCTGGCCGTCGGGTTGCTGACGCTGTTTTCCATGACCAAGATCTGGGCCGAGGTGTTCTGGAAGGCGCCGACGGAGGGGCATGTTCCCCATGGAGGGGCCATTCCGGCCGGCGAGAAATTCCTTTTGTTCGCGCCCGTGGCGGCGCTGGCGGCCCTGACCCTCGCCATCAGTTTTTTCCCGCAGTATTTCTTCGACTTTGCCGCGCGTGCGGCGGAGCAACTGCTGCACCCGGAAACCTACATCAAGGCCGTCCTCGAGCCGGTCCCCTGAGATGTATCCCGCCATCAACATCATCTTCACCCTGGTCTGGGCCGGCCTTCTCGGTGGCATCACGCTGGAGAACCTGGTTTCCGGGTTTCTGGTGAGCTACCTGATGCTCTACTTCGTCACGCGGGGGAAGAAGGGGCATGACAGCTACTTCGGGAAGGTTCCGAGGTTCATCGGCTTTGTGGTCTACTACGTTTGGGAGCTGGTCAAATCCAACGCCATCATCGCCTACGACGTCCTCACCCCCACCCACCACATGCGGCCCGGGGTGGTGGGCATCCCGATCGAGGCACAGACCGACCTCGAGATCACCGTGCTGGCCAATCTCATCACCATGACACCGGGCACGCTGAGTCTCGACATCTCGCCGGATCGCAGGACGCTCTATGTCCACGCCATGTATATCAACGACCCGGAGAGGATGAAGGCGGACATCAAGGAGAACCTCGAGCGCCGGGTGCTTGCGCTGTTGAGGTAAGACCGATGGAAATCACACAGACGCTTGCTGCCATTTCGTGGGGTGCCGGCACGGTGCTCGGCTTCGGCATGATCGCCGCATTCATCCGCCTCGTCATCGGGCCGACATTGGCCGACCGGGTGGTGGCGGTGGACGTCCTGGCCACGATGACCATCGGGGCCTTGGTCATCATCTCGGTGGTCACGGCGACTCCTCTCCTGCTGGACATCGCGCTGGCCATCGCGTTGGTCGTATTCCTCGGAACGATCGCCATGGCAATGACCATCGAAAGGGGGATATTCAAATGACCTGGGTGGTCGGCAGCCTGCTGGTTCTCGGGGCGTTTCTCATGTTCCTGACCGGACTCGGTTTGCTCCGCATGCCGGACATTTTCACCCGCATGCATGCGGCAACGAAGGGGGCCTCCCTCGGTGTCGCCCTTTTGCTTCTGGGTGCGGCGCTGGTGTTCCAGGAAGTGATGGTGGTGACGAAGGCGGTGGTCACCGTTGGGTTCATCTTCCTCACCGCGCCGGTTGCGGCGAGCCTGCTGGGGCGTGCGGCCTATGCCCGACGCACTCCGCTCTGGGAGGGCTCGGTGATGGACGAAGGACGCGGCAAGATCAATGTGCCGATCAATCCTGTGGCGGATCAGGAGGATGCCACCAGCCAGGAGACGAAACCGACATAGCCGCCGAGGAGGATGGCGGCCTCCCACCGGCAGATGCGCCCTTGGCGGATCGCGAACGGCCACAGCACCACGGCGAAGACAGCCATGGCGGCAAGGTCGGTCCGCCCGATGCCGGTCGAGTCAAGCGGGGTGACCATTGCGGTGATGCCGAGAATCCCGAGCAGGTTGAAGGTGTTCGAGCCGACGATGTTGCCGATCGCGATATCGGACTCCTTCTTGACGGCTGCCACCAGGGAGGTTGCCAATTCGGGCAGGCTTGTGCCGACGGCGACGATCGTCAGGCCGATCAGCGCCTCGCTCCATCCCCAAGCCCTTGCCAGGATGACCGCCCCGTCCACGAGGAACTTCGCGCCCAAGACCAGAAGCAAGAGGCCCCCCGCCACCATGGCGATGTCCATGAGGATGCCGCGCTTGGAGATTTTGACCTCCCCGGCGAACTCCTCGGCAAGGATGTCGCTTTGGGAGCGACGGGCCAGTCGGATGCTGAAGACGATGTAGGCGAGCAGGAGCAGGAACAACACGGCGCCTTCGTGGAAGCGGATGACTCCATCGGCCATGAACACCAGCGCGAGGGCCGTTGCGCCGAGCATGATCGGGATGTCGATCCGCACCACCTGCGACGATGTGGTGATCGGCGTGATGAGGGCGCTGAGCCCGAGAATGAGCCCGATGTTGCAGATGTTCGAGCCGACGACATTGCCGACGCTGATGGCGGCTTGACCCGCCAACGCGGCCCTGAGGCTCACCACCAATTCGGGGGCGCTCGTGCCGAAAGCAACCACCGTGAGGCCGATGACCAGCGGGCTCAGTCCGAGCCGCAGCGCGAGCGAGGCGCTTCCGCGCACCAGACCCTCGGCGCCGAAGTAGAGCAGCACAAGGCCGAGAAGGAGATAAATGGTCGCAAACATCGGGTGGGCGCGGATGATCGCACGGCCTCCACGCCCCCTCAATGAGGATCGGCGGGAA
>JACSRX010000072.1 GCA_014879535.1 Chthoniobacterales bacterium | reverse complement strand
TCCGTCGTCGGCAGCGTCAGATGTGTATAAGAGACAGGGACCAAGGAACGCAACGGCGTGCTTTTCTTCGTCGCCCCCCGCGAGCAGCAGTTCGCCGTGATCGGTGATGAGGGCGTCCATGCCCGATGCGGACAGGAGTTCTGGGATGCCACGGCTGCGGCCATGCAGGAACATTTCCGTGAGGGAAACTTCACGGAAGGGGTGATCGCCGGGGTCCGGCGGGCCGGGGAGCTTCTCGCCGCGCATTTTCCGCGAGGCCGTGACGACCGGAACGAATTGCCCGACGGGGTGGAGCGGGATTGAAGTCGCTCAGGCCGGCCGCGCGACGAGGTCGTAGGTCTGCGCGCCTGTGACGACCACGTCGGCGAATTCGCCGGGGGTCAGCGGTTCCTCGAGAAGCACGCGGCAATCGACGTCGGGGGCGTCGTGCTCGGAGCGGGCGACTTGGGGTTGCTCGACGAGCACGCGAAGGCGTTGCCCGGCCCGTGCCGCCGCGGTCTCGCGGGCGATTTTCTGCTGCAATTGCATGGCGCGGCGGTGCCGGCGGTTTTTCTCCCTCGCCGGGATCTGCCCCTCCATCTTGGCGGCGCGTGACCCCTCTTCCTGCGAGTATTTGAAAACCCCGAGGCGCTCGAAACGTGTCTCCTCGATGAAGGCGAGCAGCGAGTCGAAGTGCTCCCCGGTCTCTCCGGGAAAGCCGGTGATGAAGGTGGTGCGGATGGCGAGGCCGGGGATGCCGGCCCGGAGGCGACCGATGAGTTCCTCGATGTGGCGACGCGAGGTCTCACGGCGCATGGCGGCCAGCATGTCCTCATGGATGTGCTGCAACGGCATGTCCACGTAGCGCGCAACCTTCCGGCTCTGCGCGATGGTCGTGATCAATTCGTCACTCCAGTGGGCGGGATGGGTGTAAAGCAGGCGGATCCAGAATTCGCCCTCGATCCCGTCGAGTTCCTCGAGGAGGCGGCACAGGGTCGGCCCGCGCGAGGAATCGACCGGCTGCCGCGGTCCCGCCTTCTGTTCCCACCGGTCCATGCCGAAAAAGGTGGTGTCCTGGCTGATGAGGTTGAGCTCGCGCACGCCGTTTGCGACGAGCTGTCGGGCCTCGGCGACCACGGATCCGATGGTGCGGCTGCGGTGGCGTCCGCGCATCTGCGGGATGACGCAGAAACTGCAGGGGTGGTTGCAGCCCTCGGCGATTTTGACGTAGGCGGAATGGCGCGGGGTGAGAAGGAAGCGTGGTGTGTCGTAATCCGGGATGTAGCGCGAGCCCCGGGTGACGAGGTCGAGGGGTGTCGCGGCGGATTCGGCCGGGCGGTCCAGCACCTCGCGGACGATGCGGGGAAACTCGGCGACCTGGTCGAGCCCGATGAAGGCATCGACCTCCGGGATCTCCTCGCGGAGCTGGTCGTGGTAACGCTGGGCGAGGCAGCCGCTGACGATGATCTTCTGGTCAGGGCGCGATCCGAGGCGCCGCTGGTGCATCTCGAGGATGGTGTCGATGGATTCCTCCTTGGCCGCATCGATGAACCCGCAGGTGTTGATGACGAGCACGTCGGCCTCGTCGGGGTTGCGGGTGAGGTCGAACTCCCCGCGGGCGGCGCCTCCCAGCATGATCTCGGCATCGACGAGGTTCTTGGCGCAGCCGAGGCTGACCATGCCGATCTTGGGACGTGGGGTGGCGGCTGCCATTCCGTTCAAAAGACCGCGGACCGGTCCGCCTTGTTGTTCACTCCGCTTGCGGCGCCGCGTCGGCGGCGTCTGACGTGGTGTCGGTGACGACATCCGGCAGGTTTTCCCCGGCGGTTTCCGCCGCGGCTTCTGTGGCGCAGATTTCCTCCTGCGGAACGGATGGGAGGAGGGTGAGGAGGACCGAGTGATCCAAATCCAGCTGCTGCGGGGGGATGATGGTGTGCAGTTCGGACGGTGCGGCCGGTTCCTCTTCCTGCGGGGCGGCAGCGGTTGCCTGGGCGGCGCGCTCCGCGCGATGGGGAAGATCGTCGATGTTGAGGCGGGAGAGCTTGGCATTGAGCGACCAGAGGCCGAGGCCCAGCACGACGACAACCGCTGCGCTTGTCACCTTGGCGAGTCCGAAAAGGGGGCTCCGCGGCGCGGGTTCCTTGCGGGAGTTCTGCAACGGGCGTCCCATCCGGCGGATGAACATGCCGACGGGCGCAATGCGGACGCGTTCCTCGCGGACGGGCGTGCAGCGGATGGCCGGGACTTCAAGACCGAGGTAACGCGCATACATGCGCAGGGAAAGTTTGCGGTAAACACCCGGGAGGTCGTCGGTGCTTGTGCATTCCTCAAGCTCCTGCAGGAACCCGGCACGAAGGCAGGTGTCCTTCGCGGCCTGCTGCAGGGTGAGTCCCTTGGATTCGCGCAGGCGCTTCAATTCGTGGCCGGTGTGCTGGCTCATGGTTGACCGGGAGTATGCATCAATCAGGCAGGCTGTCCAAGTCCACCAAAATCTCACGGTCCTTGGCGCCGTCCTTGGGCCCCACGATGCCCCGCTGCTCGAGGATGTCCACGACGCGGGCCGCCCGTGTGTAGCCGAGGCGCAGCCGGCGCTGGAGCATGGAGGTGGAGGCCTTTTTCTCCTGCCTGATGATTTCCAGGCACTTGGTCACCAGTTCCTCGTCCTCGTCGGTGACATCCTCCTCGCCGCCGGGGGGGGCGGTCATGGCCTGATGGAACCCCGGGTCGAAGCTCGGTTCGGCCTGGGCGGAGACCGCCTCGACCACGCGGTGGATTTCCTCGTCGGTGACGAGCACGCCCTGGGCGCGCACGAGGGTGGAGGTGCCGGGCGGGAGGTAGAGCATGTCGCCCTGTCCGAGGAGCTTTTCGGCGCCGTTGGCGTCGAGGATCACGCGGCTGTCGAGCTTGGAGGCGACCTGGAAGGCGATGCGGCTCGGGATGTTGGCCTTGATGACGCCGGTGACCACGTCGGCGCGCGGTGTCTGCGTGGCGACGATCATGTGGATGCCGGCGGCGCGTGCCATCTGGGTGATGCGGGCGATGGAGTTCTCGACGTCGGCGGGCGCGGTCTGCATGAGGTCGGCCAGCTCGTCGATGATGACCACGATGAACGGCAGGCGGTCGGGGATCTTGAGATCGTCGTCCTTGCCTGCGGGCGGCGGCGGGGTGTCCACGGTTTCCCCGTTTTCCTCCCCGGCTTCGTCCTGCGGATCGGGGGGTGCAGGTGCATTTTCCTTCTTCTCGAGGGTGCGCGCGTTGAAGCCGTGGATGTTGCGGAGCCCGCATTTGGCGAAGATGCGGTAGCGCCGCTCCATTTCGTCGATCACGTAGCGGAGCGCGAGGAGCACCTTCTTCGGTTCGGTGACGACATTGGCCGCGAGGTGGGGCAGCTTTGCGTAGTGCTGCATCTCGACGACCTTGGGGTCGATCATGATGAAGCGCAGTTCCTCGGGGGAGAAGCGGTAGAGCATGCTCGCGATGATGGCGTTGATGCACACGCTCTTGCCGCTGCCGGTGGTGCCGGCCACGAGGAGGTGCGGCATCTGGGCGAGGTCGGCGATGATGGTGCGGCCGTAAACGTCCTTGCCGAGGGCGAGGGGGATCTTGGCCTTGGTGGAGGCCCACTCCTCGCTCTCGAGCAGCTCGCGGAAGACGACCTTGATCTTCTTGCTGTTGGCGATCTCGATGCCCACGGTGTCCTTGCCGGGGATCGGGGCGAGGATGTTGATCTTCTCGGCGCGGGTGGCGCGGGCGATGTCGCGCTCGAGGCTGATGATGCGGTCCACGCGCACGCCGCGCGCCGGATAAACCTCGAAGCGCGTCACGGTCGGGCCGCGCGTGATGTCGCCGGCGCTGGCTTCGAGGCCGAACTGGCGCAGGGTCTCCAAGATCGTGTTCTGCGTGGCCAGAAGCTCGTTGGGATCGGCAGTCTGGCGCGAGGCGGCATCCGCGGAGTCGAGCAGGTCGAGGGGCGGGAGCTGGTAATTCTCGATGTGGATGTCCGGAGGCGCGCCGAGCGCACCGGTCTTTTTCGGGGCCGGAACGGGGGGCTTCTTGGCCGGCGGTTGGATGGCCCCGGTGTCGATGATGCGCGGCTCGGGGAGCGGTGCCGCGGGCTCCTCGTCCTCCGGTTCGTCGTCTTCCTCCTCCTCTTCCGCCGCAGGGTTCCGGCGCGCCCGTGTGGCGGCGGGGCGTTTGGACCTCGGGGTGGTGGCGAGGGCCTCCTCCACGCGGGCTTCCTGTTCGGCGCGCCTTTTCTCGATCCGGGCTTCGCGCCATTCGCGCAGTTTGGCGGGGATGGCGTGGATGAGGAGGCGGAAGAACTTCACCGGGTGCATCCCGGTCATGAGGATCAGGCTGGCGGTGTAAACGACCAGCAGGAGAATGGTCGCGCCGACCGCCCCGAGGAGGCCGGCCAGCAGGTTGTTTCCGAGTTGAGCGCCGAGCAGGCCACCGGGTCCGGGGATGTTGAAGTAGTCCCTCCACGAGCCCAGGAACCACGTCTGGATGCCGGCAAGGCAGGCGCCGGAAATGACGAAGGCGGCCATCCAGCCGATGCGTTTCTTGAGGAGAAGACCGCCGGAGAGGAATTTGGCGCCGCCGAACGCGACGAGCAGGACGGCCAGCAGGTAGGAGGCGGCACCGAGGAGGAAGTAGCTGAAGCCAGCGACGATCGCCCCCACGGGACCGATGAAGTTTTCGGTGCGGGTTTCCACGGAGCCCTGCTTGCTGAAGAAGAGCCAGGAGGGGACGTCCGACGGCGAATAGGAAACGAGCGCGAGGAACAGGAGGGTTCCGGCGCCCAAAAGAATGAGCCCCAGAACCTCATTCCACGCCTTGCTGCTGCCTTCTGACATTCCTCGGGACAAGGGGACGAACCGTATCAGGTCGCGGCGTGCGGGACAAGGAAGGCGTTTGCCCGGAGGCGGTGTGCCTGTTAGGAAATCCGCCTCATGCATATCGACCCTGCCGCCACGGCGATGGAACAGGCGCGCGCGACAAGGAATCCGCTGCGCAAGCTTTACTTCTGGACGCTGCACTGGGCCGACACCAGATATGCGTTGCCGGCGCTGGTGATCCTGAGTTTCGCCGAGTCTTCCTTCTTCCCGATTCCGCCCGACATCCTGCTCATGGCGATGTGCTTTGCGCGGCCTCAGAAATGGGTGCTTTACTCCGCATGGTGCACGGCGGCCTCGGTGCTTGGCGGCGTGGCTGGCTGGTATCTCGGCTGGGGGTTCTGGGAGCTTACCAAGGGCTTCTTCTTCGACATCGTGCCCGGCTTCACGCCCGAGGTGTTTGACAAGGTGCAGCATCTTTACCAGGACAATGCCTTCCTCGCGATCCTCACGGCCGCGTTCACGCCGATCCCCTACAAGGTCTTCACCGTGGCAGCCGGTGTCTGCGCCGTCTCCATTCCAACCCTGATCGCGGCTTCCATCCTCGGGCGCGGCGGACGGTTCTTCCTCGTCGGCGGGATCATCCGTTTCTTCGGGCCCAAGGCGAAACCCTTCCTCGAGAAGAATTTCGAGTGGGCCACGGTTCTCCTGCTCGTGCTGTTCGTGGCCGGGTTCGCCGCGATCAAATTCCTCAGGCACTGAGGCGCCGGGTCGCATCCGGAGTCCTGATCCCGCTCAGGCACGGCCTGATTCCGGTGCGTCATCCCTGTGATGAACGTTCGTTTGAATCTTTTTTGAACGCCCGGGCCGGGGGGTGGTCAAAGCTCGTATGAAATCCAAATCCTCCAACCCCTACCGCAAGATCAACCGCGCCAATTATTCCCTCGGGGAACTCATCTCCATCGTGGGGTCGGTGACGAACGATGCCAGGGAGGCCACCGCCGCGCTGGTGGATCTTTTCCAGACCGGCCGCGTGCGTGTGAACGACCACGGCCACCTGAAAAGGGTGAAGGTCTGCGCCTGACACAGGACAAAATTTTTTCATGGCGATCAAGGGTCGCAGCCGGGTGGCTGACGGCCCTTGATTGTTTTCCGGATTGGTTGCCGTCCGCCGGGTGTCTAGGCTTCCCGGCGTGATTCCGAGATATTCCCGGCCGGAGATGTGCGCGGTGTGGTCCGACCAGCGCAAATACGAGATCTGGCTCGAGATCGAGATGCTGGCGTGCGAGGCCATGGCCAGGTTGGGACAGATTCCGGAGGCGGACGCCCGTGCCATCCGCGAACGCGCCCGGTTTTCGATTCCGGAAATCCTCGAGATCGAGAAGCGGACGAACCACGACGTGATCGCTTTCCTTGAGAACGTGGCCGCTTCGGTCGGCCCCGAGGCACGGTGGATGCATCAGGGGCTGACGTCCTCGGACGTTCTCGACACGACGCTTGCCGTGCAGATGGCGGCCTCGTGCGACCTGCTGGTCGCGGGGGTGGATGAAGTGCGCGCGGCGGCGGCGGAGCAGGCGAGGGCGCACAAGCTCACGCCGATGATGGGGCGCAGCCACGGCATCCATGCCGAGCCGGTCACGTTCGGCCTGAAAATGGCGCTGATGCATGACGAGTTCGGACGCGTGCGGGAACGCCTCATTCAGATGCGCGAACGCGTGGCCGTGGGCAAGCTGAGCGGGGCCGTCGGCACCCGCGCCCATCTCGATCCGAGGGTCGAGGAGGAGGTCTGCCGCAGCTTGGGGCTGCGTCCGGCCGTGCTTTCGACCCAGATCGTGCAGCGCGACCGGCACGCCGAGTTTGTCACGGTGCTGGCGCTGGCGGCCAGTTCGGTGGACCGCTGGGCGACCGAGTTCCGCCATCTCCAGCGCACCGAGGTGTGCGAGGTGGAGGAATTCTTCGCCAAGGGGCAGAAGGGCAGCTCGGCGATGCCCCACAAGCGCAACCCGATCACCGGCGAGCGCCTCAGCGGATTGGCCCGCGTGATCCGCGGGTATGCCGTGACCGCGATGGAAAACGTGGCCCTCTGGCACGAGCGGGACATCAGCCACAGCAGCGCCGAGCGCATCATCCTTCCCGACGGCTGCATCCTGCTCGACTACATGCTGACGCTCCTCGCGAAATTGGTCCGCGGGCTGCAGGTGCATCCCGAGAACATGCGGGCGAACATGGACAAATCGCGCGGCCTCTTCGCCAGCCAGGCCGTCCTTCTCAAGCTCACCGAGAAGGGCCTCGAACGGCAGGCGGCCTACGAGGCCGTCCAACGTGCGGCGTTGAAGACATGGGACGGCGGCGGCACGTTCCTTGACAACCTCGCGGCCGAGCCCGCGATCCGCGAAGCCCTGACCACGGCCGAGTTGCAGGATGCCTGCGGACTTGAGAGGCATTTCCGCCACGTGGACAAGGTCTTCCGCGACCTCGGTTTGGAATCTTGATTTCTTATGTTCTCCAGACTTTCCGACAAACTTCAGGACGTCTTCAAGGACCTCCGCGGGCACGGGCGCATCAGCGAGTCCAATGTCAACGACGCCCTGCGCGAGGTGCGGCTCGCCCTGCTCGAGGCCGACGTGCATTTCAAGGTGGCGAAGGATTTCGTCGCCCGGGTGAAGGAGAAGGCGCTCGGGCACGAGGTGCTGCGCAGCGTCACGCCGGGGCAGCAGATCGTCAAAATTTTCCACGATGAGCTGGCGGCGCTTCTCGGCGGCGAGGCCGCCCCGCTCCAGCTCGGGCCGCAGGCGCGCATCCTCGTGGTCGGTCTCAACGGCGCGGGCAAGACGACGACCTGCGCCAAGCTCGCGGCCTACCTGCAGAAGATGGGGCGCTCGCCCGTGCTCATCGCCTGCGACTTGCAGCGCCCGGCCGCGATCGAGCAGCTCGCCACCCTCGCCGCGCAGATCGGCGTGCCGGTGTTCCGTCCGGAGCCCGGACAAAAGAACGTCCTGCGTGCCGTGCGCGACGGCATGGCCTGGGCCAAGACGCAGGGGTGCAATGTCGAGATTTACGACACCGCGGGTCGTCAGGATCTCGACGACGACCTCATCGGCGAGCTGCGCGACGTCAAGGAACTCGTCGAGCCGCACGAAAGCCTCCTCGTGTGCGATGCCGCGACGGGGCAGCAGGCGGTCGGCGTGGCCGGGAAGTTCCACGGTGCCGTGGGAGTGACCGGGCTGATCCTCACGAAGCTCGACGGCGATGCGCGCGGCGGCACCGCGCTGTCCCTGCGCGAGGTGACCGGGCAGCCGGTGAAATTCGCCGGCACCGGCGAGAAGGTCGAGGCCTTCGAGGTTTTCCATCCGGACCGCATGGCCGGCCGCATCCTCGGGATGGGGGACGTGGTCAGCCTGGTCGAGAAAGCCGCCGCCAACTTCGAGGTCGAGGATGCGGCGCGCCTCGAGCAGCGCCTGCGCAGCGCCCAATTCGACCTGAACGACTTCCTCGAACAGTTCAAAATGCTGCGCAAGATGGGCCCGTTGGAGAATCTGCTTGGACTTCTGCCCGGCATGGATAAGCTCAAAAACCCCGGTGTTGACGAAAAACAGATGCGCCGGGTGGAGGCCATCGTCCTTTCCATGACTCCCGGCGAGCGAAGCCGGCCCGACATGCTCAACGCACGCCGGCGCCAGCGGATCGCGCGGGGCAGCGGGACGACGGTCACCGAGGTGAACAACCTTCTGCTGAGGTTCCAGGACATGAGGAAACTCATGAAAAGCCCCGGCAAACTGAAAAAAATGATGGCCAGAGCAGGCGCCATGGGCATGCTTGGCCGGAACTAAGAAGAACAATTATGGCAGTGGCAATCAGACTCCGCCGCGAAGGCACCCGCAACAGCCCCTATTACAAGGTGGTTGTGACGGACAAACGCAGCCCGCGCGACGGCAAATTCATCGAAATCGTCGGCAACTACGACCCGAAAAAGGCCGGGGCGAACTACACCGTGAAGCTCGAGCGCATCGACCATTGGGTCAAGAACGGCGCGCAGATGTCCGACACCGTGCGCAGCATCGTCAAGAAGGCCCGCGCCGCCGCTCCCGCCGCGGCCTGAAGTTTCCACTGCGGTCATGGAGGAATTTCTCAATTTCGTCCTCCGCAGGCTCGCCGCGCATCCCGACGAGGTGTTCCTGTCGCATGCCGCGGTCGATGGCAGGGATGTGTTCACCGCGCAGGCGCGGCGCACCGACCTGCCCCGCATCATCGGCAAGCGCGGCCAGACCATCCACGCGATCCGCAGCCTGCTCAACGCGGGTGCGGCCAAGCACGGCGGGCGTGTCCAGCTTGTGATCCCCGATTGATTTCCCATGAGACCCCGACTCTCCCTTGCGGCCTTGGCCGTCGTGCTCGTCCTTTCCGCCGCCTGCGAGCGGATCCCTCCCTCGGTCAGCATCCCCGGCTACGCCGAAAAGCATGCGTCTGAGGAAAAAAAGGCCTCGGGTCCGATGGGCGTGAGCGAGAAGCCGCCGGCGTTCTTCCCGGCCAAGGGCGGCGAGTAGCGACTCCCCGTGCCATGAGCCGGCGCAGCTTCCTCGGTCGTGAGGCTGCCAGTTTTGCCTGCGCCTTCCGGGGCATCGCCGACCTGCTGCGGAGCGAGGCTCATGCCCGGATCCACCTGCTGGCGACGGTGGCGGCCTTGGCGCTCGGATGGTGGAAACCGCTCTCCGCAACCGGGTGGGCGGTGCTGATCCTGGCCATCGGCATGGTCTGGACCGCCGAGGCCATCAACACGGCGATCGAACGCATGGCCGACGTGGCGCATCCGGACGAGCATCCGGAGGTGGGGAAGCTGAAGGACCTGGCGGCCGCCGCCGTGCTTCTGGCATCAACCGCGGCGCTCGGGGTGGGAGTGTGTTTGTTCCTTTGGTGAAGCCCGCCGGCTGAGGGGGTGGCCGCGTGCCGGGGGCCGGTTCCAAGGCGCCGGATTTGCTGGTCATGGTGCCCGGAATGCAACAGACTGCGTTCCTATGGAGCACTCCGCCAAGTGGTATCTCAAGAAACACGAGGACGGACAGATTTTCGGTCCCGTGGACTTCACCAAGATGAAGGAGTGGACCCGCTCGGCCCAGGTGTCGCCCTTGGACCTGGTGAGCGACGACCGCGCCAACTGGATCAAGGCGCCGATGCTGCAGGAGCTCCACATGGATTACCTCATCCAGTTGAGCGACGATTCGTTTTACGGTCCGACGACCGAGGAGGCGGTGCAGGAGTTCCTCCGGCTCGGCGAGATCACCCCGGACACGGTCCTGATCAACTGCTGCACCGGCGTGGAAACGGCGCTGCGCGACAGCGGCTTTTTCCAGGGCCAGCCGCCCCCGCTTGAGGAGATCGCGCAGAACGAGCCCGGGCGCCGCACGATCCGCCAGAACCTCCAGCAGCGGATCCGCGAGCTCGAGTTGCTGCTGGTCGAGAAACGCCAGCAACTCGAGATGGCCGAGGTGCGCATCCGGCAGTTGGAGCGGCGCCTGCAGGACGCCGGCGTGCGCGCAGGCTGAATCCGGGCCCGCGATGGCCAGGGAGCGGCTCGATGTCCTGCTCGTCCGGCGGGGCCTGTGCCCGTCCCGCGAGAAGGCGCAACGGCTCATCATGGCCGGCGAGGTGTTCTCCGGCGGCACGCGCTTGGTCAAGGCCTCGCAGACCTTCCCCGAGGAGACGCCGATCGAGGTGCGGGAGCCCGACCGGTTCGTCGGCCGCGGCGGCCTGAAGCTCGAGGCGGCGCTGACGCAGTTCGGCATCGATCCGTCCGGCTGGACATGCCTCGACGTGGGCGCCTCGACGGGCGGGTTCACCGACTGCCTGCTGCAGCGGGGCGCGGCGATGGTCTATGCGCTTGATGTGGGCCACGGCCAGCTGGCATGGAGCATCCGCAGCGATCCGCGGGTCGTGGTGATGGAACACTGCAATGCGCGGCACCTGCAGCCGGGGGATCTGCCGGAGAAGGTGCGCCTGGCCGTGGCCGATGTGAGTTTCATTTCGCTGACTTTGGTCTTGCCGCCCGTGGCGGGGCTTCTTACTGACGGCGGGATGATGGTGGCGTTGATCAAGCCGCAGTTCGAGTTGTCGCGCGCCGAGGTCGGGCGCGGCGGGGTGGTGCGTGACGGGAGCGCGCAGCTCCGCGCGGTGGACAAGATCCGGGATTTTGCCGCGGCGCGCGGTTGGACTTGGGCTGGGGTCGTGGAGTCGCCGATCACCGGGGCGGATGGGAATCGTGAATTCCTCTGCCATCTGCTGCCATGAAAACGGGGATTCTCTCACGGTTGGACAAGACGCAGGCCGGGGCCTTGGTGGCCGTGCTGCGCGAGGCGCTCGAAGCACGGGGGGTCGAGGTGCTGCTGGAGCGGCGGACGGCGGAGTTGGCGGGCGCGGCGGGAAGCGGGGTGGATGAGGATGTGCTGGCCGCATCCTGCGACCTTCTCCTGGTGCTGGGCGGCGACGGGACCATCCTGCGCGTCCTGCACCGCATGAAGGGTCCGGTGCCCCCGATTTTCGGAATCAACCTCGGCTCGCTCGGGTTCCTGACCGGCGTGAGCAGCGAGGATTGGCCGCGCGCGGTGGAAAGCATCGCCGCGGGCGATTTCCAGTTGAGCGCGCGCACGCTGCTGCGGGTCGATCTGCAGCGCGGCGACAGGATCGTGGAATCCTTCACCGGCCTGAACGACGCGGTGGTCAGCCGCGGACAGCACTCGCAGTTGATCAAGGTCGAGGTGACGCTCGATGGGGAGGAACTGTGCGTTTACAACGCCGACGGGCTCATCGTCGCCACGCCGACGGGATCGACGGCTTATTCCATGTCCGCAGGCGGGCCGCTGCTCCTGCCGGAGAGCGCGTGTTTTGTCATCACTCCGATCTGCCCGCATGTGCTCACGAACCGGTCCACGGTGGTGGCCGACACCGCACGGCTCGGGCTGCGCCTCGTCGGTGGCGACCCCGGGGTCACGGTGAACGTGGACGGCCAGGAAATCCGCGATTTCGGCCCGGGTGACATCCTGCATGTGTCGCGGGCCGGGGTGAAATTGAGCCTGGCCACGCTGCCCGGCCGGACATTCGGCAGCGTGCTGCGGGACAAGCTCAAATGGTCGGGAACCAACGTCTGATGGAGCATCCGGATTTCATCGGGACGGCACAGGTGCGGCTCGGTTTGGAGGGGGCCACGCGCGCCGAGGTGTTGCGTGCCACGACGGAGCTGCTCCGCGGGGATCCGCGCGTGACGTCATGGGACGAACTGTGGGCATCCGTCGGGGAGCGCCAGGTTGTCGAGTTGGTGGGCTGCGGGGTCTGCATCGCGCACGGCCGCCGCGGCGCGAAGGAACTCGTGCTCGCGGCGTCCCGCCTGGCGCAACCGGTGCCCGGGGAGACGGGCGCGCCGCTGCGCATGGTGTTCGTCTTCGGGATCCCCACGGCCATGGCCGAGGAATACCTGCGCGCCGTGGGGGCTCTCGTGCGGGCGTGCCGGTGCACGGACCGGCTGGGGGAAATCCTCGAGGCGGCGACACCGGAGGATTTCGCGCGGCAGATCGGGGAGTGGATCGGTTGATGGAACGGGGTCTTGCCGATGGCGGCGACGGGATGCACATTGCGCGCATGCCGCTCCTGTCCGTCCGCAACCTGTGCACGTGGTTTCCCGTGACGGGCGGGGTGTTCCGCCGCCGGACGGGCGAAATCAAGGCGGTCGACGACGTGAGTTTCGACGTGGAGGCGGGCAAGACCGTCGGTCTTGTCGGCGAGAGCGGCAGCGGCAAGACGACGATCGGGCGCACCCTGCTCAAGCTGACCCCGGCGACCTCCGGCAGCGCGCTTTACAACGGCCGCGACATCCTGCCGCTCAGCGAGCGGGAGTTCCGCCCGCTGCGCAAGGACATGCAGATGATCTTCCAGGACCCTTTCGGCTCGTTGAATCCGCGGATGACGATCCAGGCCATCCTGTCCGAGCCGTTGGAAATTCATTTCGCCGGGATGACGAGGGAGGAGAGGCGCGGGCGCGTGGCGGAGTTGTTGAAGCTCGTCGGGCTCCCGGAGGACGCGATGCGGCGCTATCCGCATGAATTCAGCGGCGG
>JACSRX010000054.1 GCA_014879535.1 Chthoniobacterales bacterium | reverse complement strand
CGACGGCACCACCACCGCCACCGTGCTCGCCGAGGCCATCTACCGTGAAGGCCTCAAGAACGTGACCGCAGGCGCCAACCCGACCTCGCTCCAGCGCGGCATCAACAAGGCCGTCGAGGCCGTCGTCGCCGAGCTCGGAAAGATCTCGAAGAAGGTCTCCGACAGCAGCGAAATCGCGCAGGTCGCCACCGTCTCGGCCAACTGGGACAAGACCATCGGCCAGATCATCGCGGACGCGATGGAGAAGGTCGGCAAGGACGGCACGATCACGGTCGAGGAAGCCAAGTCGATCGAAACCACCCTCGACGTCGTCGAGGGCATGCAGTTCGACAAGGGCTACCTCTCGCCCTACTTCGCGACCAACGCGGAGGCGATGGAAGCCGTTCTCGAGAACGCCTACATCCTCATCCATGAGAAGAAGATCAGCAGCCTGAAGGACCTCCTCCCGGTGCTGGAGAAGGTGGCCAAAGGCGGCCGTCCGCTCCTCATCATCGCCGAGGACGTCGAAGGCGAAGCCCTCGCCACCCTCGTGGTCAACAAACTCCGCGGCACCCTGCAGGTGTGCGCCGTCAAGGCCCCCGGCTTCGGCGACCGCCGCAAGGCCATGCTCGAGGACATCGCCGTCCTCACCGGCGGCCGTTGCATCACCGAGGATCTCGGCATCAAGCTCGAGAACATCACCCTCGATGATCTCGGCAAGGCCAAGCGCATCGTCGTCGAGAAGGAAGCCACCACGATCGTGGAAGGCGAAGGCAAGAGCGCGGACATCCAGGGCCGCGTCGCCCAGATCCGCCGCCAGATCGAGGAAACCACCAGCGATTACGACCGCGAGAAGCTCCAGGAGCGCCTCGCCAAGCTCGCCGGCGGTGTCGCCGTCATCAATGTCGGCGCCGCGACCGAGACCGAGATGAAGGAAAAGAAAGCCCGCGTCGAAGACGCCCTCCACGCCACCCGTGCGGCGGTCGAGGAAGGCATCGTCCCCGGCGGCGGCGTCGCCCTCATCCGCGCCCAGAAGGCCCTCGACTCCCTCAAGCTCGAGGGTGACGAGGCCATCGGCGCCGGAATCGTGCGTCGTGCCGTCGAGGCCCCGCTCCGCCAGCTCGCCGACAATGCGGGCCAGGAAGGCGCCCTCATCGTGCAGGAAGTCAAGAAGGGCAAGGGCAACGAAGGCTACAACGTCGCCACCGGCGCTTACGAGGACCTCGTGAAAGCCGGCGTCGTGGACCCGACCAAGGTCACCCGCAGCGCGTTGCAGAACGCCTCGTCCATCAGCGGACTCCTCCTCACCACGGAAGCGCTCGTCACCGAGCTCCCCGAGAAGGAGAAGGCTCCCGCCATGCCTCCGGGCGGTGGAATGGGCGGCATGGACTACTGAGTCCTTCCAGCACAAGCAACCCGATCACACCGGGGCGGTCGCAAGACCGCCCCGGTTTTTTTGATGTCGTTGCAGTCCCGCAACAACCCGGGCATCTCAGAACAGCCGGAAAGCAAGGGTCACCCCCGCCATGACAATGGCAACGATGCTCATCAGTTTGATGAGGATATTCAGACTCGGCCCCGAGGTGTCCTTGAAGGGATCCCCCACCGTGTCCCCGATCACCGAGGCCTTGTGTGCGGAGGACCCCTTGCCGCCGTGATGGCCTTCCTCGATGTATTTTTTCGCGTTGTCCCACGCGCCGCCGGAGTTGGCCAGGAACACCGCGAGCGTGAAACCGGTGGCCAAGGCCCCCACCAGCAGGCCGATCACCCCCGCAACGCCGAAGAGCAACCCGGCGACCACCGGGACAAGGATCGCCACCAAGGATGGAACCACCATTTCCTTCTGCGCACCGGCCGTGGAAATGGCCACGCATCGGGCATAGTCGGGTTGACCCCGGCCTTCAAGGATCCCGGGAATCTCACGGAACTGGCGCCGCACCTCGTCCACCATCGCCCCGGCCGCACGCCCCACCGCCTGGATCGTCAGACCGCAGAACAAAAATGCCGTCATCGCCCCCAGAAAAATGCACACCAGCACCGAGGGATTCAGCAGGTGGATGTGGAAATAGTCCATGAAATCCTCCAATCCGGCCGCAGCCGTCGGCACTTCATCATGCCCCAACTCCAGCACCGTGATGCCGCGCTTGATCAACTCAACCCTCACCACCTCGATGTAGGACGCCAGCAGCGCAAGCGCCGTCAGCGCGGCGGAGCCGATGGCAAATCCCTTCCCGGTCGCCGCCGTCGTGTTGCCGAGACTGTCGAGGGCGTCCGTGCGCGCGCGCACCGCCGGCCCGAGCCCGCTCATCTCCGCATTGCCCCCGGCATTGTCGGCGATCGGTCCGTAGGCATCGGTGGCAAGGGTGATCCCCAAGGTGGACAGCATCCCCACCGCCGCCAGCGCGATTCCATACAGACCGTGGGCGACCTGCGACGGGTCACCGCCGGACGCAAACAGGAAGGACAGAAAGATGCCCGCACCCACGGCGAGCACGGGAACCACCGTGGACATCATGCCCGAGGCGATTCCGGCGATCAGCAATGTGGCGGCGCCCCCCTGCGCATGGTGCGCAATCTCGCGGGTCGGCCTGCTCGCGCTTGAAGTGCTGTATTCCGTGGCCCTGCCGATGACCAGACCCGTGCCAAGACCTGTGGCCACCGCCAGCCAAAGCCCGACGGCATTCGGCAACCCCAGACACCACAACACCCCGAGGGTGCCGGAAAAAATCAGGATGGAGCTGAAGTTGATCCCGCGCGAGAGCGACTTGAGCAGGTCCTTCTGGGACGCGCCCTCCTTCGTCCGGACCATGAATATTCCGCCGATGGACAGCACGATGCCCAAGGCCGCGACCAGCATGGGAGCGAGAACCGCCGCCATCTGGTGGGCGGGCTCGCGCAGGTAGGCGGACGCCCCCAAAGCGGACGCCGCGAGGATGCAGCCGACATAGGATTCGTAAAGGTCCGCACCCATACCCGCAACATCACCGACATTGTCCCCGACGTTGTCGGCAATCACGGCGGGGTTGCGGGGATCATCTTCGGGGATGCCCGCTTCGACCTTCCCGACGAGGTCCGCCCCGACATCGGCAGCCTTCGTGTAAATGCCCCCTCCCACGCGCGCGAAAAGGGCCTGCAGGGAGGCTCCCATGCTGAAGGTCAACAGTGCGGTGGTCACGAAGACCAGATGGGCGCCGGGCGGCAACCCGTCATGGGCGGAATGCAGCACGGCAAACCACACGCCGATGTTCAGCAACCCGAGCCCCACGACCACCAAGCCCATGACGGCGCCGCTTCGGAAGGCAATCTGCAGCCCGGCTCCGAGCGACTCGCTCGCGGCCTGGGCCGTGCGCGAGGAGGCCGCCGTGGCAGTGCGCATGCCGAAATAGCCGGCCAACGCGGAGAAGAACCCCCCGCAGAGGAACAGCAACGGCATCCACCGTGTCTGCAGTTCCCAGACAAAGGCCATGAGCGCGAACACGCCGGCAAGGACAACGAACACCAGCAGCATCACGCGGTATTGCTGGCGGAGATAAGCCATGGCCCCCGACCTCACATGCCTGGCGATTTCGATCATCCGCTCCGTCCCCTCAGCGGCCCGAAGCATCTGACGCGCGAAGAACGCCGCCATGAACAGCGCCAGCAGCGCCGCGGCGGGAGGCAGCAGAATGACGGGGCCGATCTCGGTCATGGGATCAGTCCACATGGAGCGTCTGCGCGGAACGCCACCACTCATGGTGACGCTCCTCAAGCTCCTCGGGTGAGGGCATCGGGTAATGGACGATCCCGGTCGCGTCCCCGATGAAGAAACCGCCGAGCACCGTCCGGTAAATCACCTCGCCGCTGAAGATGCGGGAGACCATCTTGGTCTGCTTTCCGGGATTATCCGCCAGTTTCCGCATGCAATCCCTCAGATGCACCATCTCGGTGTAAGGCAGGTTTCCGGCATCCCGGGCCGCCTCCTCGGGGAGCCGCAACTCCGCGAAGACCAGCCGCGGCAACGACACCGCCTTGCCGGGGGTGCAGAGAAGCCTCGTGAACGCCCGCGGCCCCAGGCGGCTCAACACTCGCGGCTTGATCGGCGCGAATTCCTGATAGTAGTGCAGCCCCTCCGAATCTTGGGGGGCCGGACCGCGTTCCAGGGAAAGCAGGCGACCGTCATCGGTCACCAGGCACAGCCGGCCGAAGGCTTCCAGCGGCAGTCGCTCCACCACCCGGTAAATCCCGAGATAAACGGAATGCTTGGGCACGCCTGCCCCGCTCGGCCGGCACCGTTCCCTCGCCTCGTCCATCGGAAAGTCCGGGGGCACCTTCGCCGGGTCGACCTCGAAGAAGACAGCCTGCCCCCGGGAACGTCCCGACACTCCCACGGCAAGGTAGGCCGCATACGCCGCCGGATCCAAATTCGAGGCCACCAGCGACTCCGGAAGGAGGTTGCAATACAGCCGGAAGGGAGGTTCGCCGGCACGGCCTTGTAACGCCATGAGGCCTGCATACGTCCGTCCGAACCGTCGCACAAGCGCGGATCACGTCCGCGTTTCGCACCGCTCGGGAAGCGCTTGCCCTCAACGGATTTTCGCGGAAAAATGGAGGTTTATGCGCCGATTCCTGGTTCTTAGCCTGCTGCTCGCCGTCACCGCGGCAGCCCATGCCTCCTACGAGAAGGAATACATCGTGGTCAGCGGCGGCCCCTCCCTCTACCAGTGGGAGAAATTCAAGAATCCCCCGCATGACCGCTGGTGGGCGAATTTCATCCGCAGCGCCGGTGTGCGCATCCAGGAAATCAAGGCCGAACGCGGCCCCGACGCGCGCATCACGTGGCTGGTCCACCGCCCCAGCTACGAACGGCGGCTTCGCCAAGGTGAAGGCCCGCTGACCACATGGATCTCCAACCTCGCGGCAAAACACAATGCCCGCCTCATCTGGTTCAGCAGCCCGGATGAATTGGTCAACTACCTCAACGCGGGCCAGCCCCGTGACCGGGTCAAGATCGCCAACCTGGAATTCTTCCTGCATTCGAACAAGGCCTGCTTCATGTTCGACTACAGCAACGAGATCGACAGCGCCTCGAAATCCTGGCTGCACGAGACCGAGCTCAAGAAAATCCGCCGCGGCATCTTCGCCCCGAAGGCCTTCGTCAAAAGCTGGGGCTGCCACACCGGCGAAAGCATGTCCAGATACTGGAAACGCGCCACCGGTGTTCCCATGATCGGTGCCGTCGGCAAAACCGACTACGCCCCGGGACCGTCACCGCGGCTCTCGAGCGGCGGACGCTGGTCGCGCTGAACAGTATCCCGGCGGATCGAGGACGCCCCACCAGGGAAGGGCGGGGCCGGACCGGCCATGTTGCTGCTAATAGGAGAGCGTGACGCGATCGTTCTCCACCAAACCGAGGCCGGAGTGTTCTCGCTGGGACAGCTCGACAAGCACCGGATCGGTCCGATCGGGAACACGCACCAAGACCCGGACCACGGGGCCCGCCGCGTGGACATTCACCACGGTGCCTACGAGGCCTCCTTCCTCATTCTTTCCGATGAGGATCTCATGCGGACGCACACGGAGGGTGCCGCCGCTCCCCGGAAGCTCGTTCACATTGCCGAGGAAAGTGTGGACAAACTCGTTGGCCGGCTGGTGGTAGATCTGCTCGGGTGTGCCGATCTGCTGGATGCGGCCCTCGTGGAGCACCACGACCTCGTCGGCCAATTCCAACGCCTCCTCCTGGTCGTGGGTCACGAAAAGCGTCGTGATGTGCACGCGCTCGTGGAATTCGCGCAGCCAGCGGCGGAGATCCTTGCGCACCTTGGCATCCAGCGCCCCGAAAGGCTCGTCAAGCAGGAGGACTTTCGGCTCCACGGCAAGAGCCCGCGCCAAGGCGATGCGCTGGCGCTGCCCGCCGGATAGCTGGGGAGGGAAACGAGACTCCAGGCCCTCGAGTTGCACGAGCTTGAGCAGCTCCGCAACCCGCTTGGCGGCATCCACCGGCGAGGGTCGAAGACGACGGGGACGCACATCGAGCCCGAAGGTGATGTTGCGGAACACCGTGAGGTGCCGGAACAGCGCGTAATGCTGGAACACGAAGCCGACCTGACGCTTCCCCGCCGGCAACTCCGTGACATCGCGGCCGTCGAAGAGGATCCGGCCGGTGTCACCGAACTCCAACCCGGCAATGATGCGCAACAGCGTCGTCTTGCCGGAGCCGGACGGCCCGAGCAGCGCGACAAGCTTTCCTGACGGGACGGTCAGGTTGACCTCGTGGAGCGCCGGAAAGCGTCCGAACTTCTTGCTGATACCCTGGACTTCGATCTTCATGCTTCTTTGGCGGCGATGACAAGTTGGGCGTCTCCGCGGAACTGGCCCCGTGACAGGGTCTCCACGAGAGTCTTCACGCCGAGCGTGACGAGGGCAAGCAACGCGAGCAGCGCGGCAAAGGCGAACGCGGCGACAGCCTGATATTCGTTGTAGAGGATTTCGATGTGCAGCGGGATGGTGTTGGTCTGGCCGCGGATGTGGCCGGAAACGACGGAAACGGCGCCGAATTCCCCCATGGCCCGGGCGTTGCAGAGAATCACCCCGTAGAGCAGGCCCCATTTGACCTTCGGAAGCGTCACGCGCCAGAACGTCTGCCATCCCCCGGCCCCGAGGGTCACCGCGGCGAACTCCTCGTCGTTCCCCTGCGCCTGCATCAGCGGGATGAGTTCGCGCGCCACAAACGGGAAGGTGACGAAGATCGTCGCCAGCACGATGCCCGGAAGTGCAAAGATGATCCTGATGTCGTGTTCGAGAAGCCACGGCCCGAACCATCCCTGACGCCCGCACAGCAGCACATAAATGAGACCGGCCACGACCGGCGATACGGCGAAGGGCAGGTCGATCAGCGTGATGAGGA
Organism: Chthoniobacterales bacterium; assembly: GCA_014879535.1. Taxonomy (GTDB): domain Bacteria; phylum Verrucomicrobiota; class Verrucomicrobiia; order Chthoniobacterales; family JACTMZ01; genus JACTMZ01. The sequence goes on along the minus strand of JACSRX010000054.1, from coordinate 6,138 downwards.
AACTTTTCCCGCGGAATTTGAACTTCGTGATGGCCCAGGCCGCAGCCAACCCGAAGACCATGTTCAGCGGCACCGCGATCGCCGCCACGATGAGAGTGAGTTGGATGGCGTGCCAGCCGGCAGGATCGTCGAACGACTGGAGGAACAGGTCCCATCCCTTCTCCAGGGCCCCGTGGAAAACGGCCACCAGCGGAATGAAAAGGAACAGCACGAGGAACGCGAGGCCGAGGCCCCCGATGACCAACTTGGCCAGCAACGGTTCCGGCAGCACCTCCTTGTGAGGCGCCACCGCCTCGTAGCTCCGCCTCATGCCCAGTGCGGCACCCATCAGGCCACCCCCCCCGAACTGCGCCGCGCCGTCCACCACTGCAGTGTGTTGATGACCAGCAGCAGGCAAAACGAAGCCACCAGCATCACCACCGCCAGCGCCGTCGCCCCCGCATAGTCGTATTGCTCGAGCTTGATGACGATGAGCAGCGGCGTGATCTCGCTGATCATCGGCATGTTGCCCGCGATGAAAATGACCGACCCGTATTCGCCGATCGCCCGGGCGAACGCCATCGCCACACCCGTGAGGATCGAGGGCAGGAGCACGGGGAGAATGATGCGCCGCACCGTCTGCCACCATGTCGCGCCGAGACTGGCCGCGGCCTCCTCCAACTCGCGCTCGGCCTGCTCGAGGACGGGCTGAACCGTGCGCACGACAAAGGGCAGCCCGATGAAGGTCAGCGCGACGAAGATGCCCGCCGGCGTGAAGGCCACCTTGATGCCGAATTCCTCGAACCAGCGCCCCAGCCACCCCTGCGGCGCATAAAGCGTGGCAAGGGCGATGCCCGCCACCGCCGTGGGCAAAGCGAAAGGCAGATCCACCATGGCATCCACCAGCTTCTTGCCAGGGAACTCGTAGCGCACGAGCATCCATGCGACGATGACCCCGAAGACGCCGTTGACCAGCGCGGCGAGCAGGGAAAGACCGAAAGTGACGCGATACGAGGCCAGTGCGCGCGGCGTGGTTGCCACCTCCCAGAATCCCTCCAGCCCGAGCGACGACGTCTTCCAAACCGTCGCCGACAGGGGCAGCAGCACGATCAGCCCGAGGTAGAGCAGCGTGAAACCGAGCGTGAGCCCGAATCCTGGGAGGATACGTCGTCGCATGGCGGATCAGATGTCGTTGGCCACCGAAAGCATCGCGCGATACCGCCGCAAGATCGCCTCCATTGCAAGCACTGTTGCCTGCACCTGAAGATCCAGTGCGGCATGCGCCGGTGTCTCGAAAACGACCTCGAAGGGACGCGGCCCGGACGGGCCCGCCGACAGGATCCCGTCGTATCCCTCGACAATGATCCCACCCTGCGCGCGGAACCCGTCGATCACCGGCTCGCGGTTGACCGGCAGACGCGCCGAAGCCGCGTCCAGCGCCGGAGCCAACAGCTCCTGGCTGATGGTCGCCCCCCGGACAAAACCGTAAACTCCGTCGCTGGTGTCATCCGCATGCAGGGCGATGATCCCGTGGAAACGGCGGCTCGCGATCTCCTGCTCCAGCAATGCGACCTCCGGCTCGGACGAGCCGCGCCAGAAATGGCGGTTCAGATCCTCGCCGCGCCTCGAATGGCGCGTGCTGTCCTCGTAGCCGGTCGGGTTGCAGAGCGGATAAAGGTGCAGTTCGTAGCCCCGGAACAAATCCGGATGGCGCCGTGCCAGCCGCGCCAGTTCGATCAGCGCCTGCGCCCCCTGCGGCTCATCCCCGTGGATCGTGGCGAAAATCCCGAGACGCACCACCGAGTTGCCGTCGGACGGCCCGCGGAGCGTGAACCGGTGGAGCTCGTAACCGCGCCCCCCGGCAAGGAACCCCCCGAGGCTCCCGGACTCCAGCAACCCCGTCTCGACCGCTTCCCAAAACGGCCGCAGCATCTGCTCGCAGCAACGCCCGGCCAGAAATGCGGCGGCTGCGGACGGAGAACCGGACAGACTGGAAGGTTTCGAGTTCATGGAATGAGCCGGAAATCTATTAATCTTGATCAAATTCATCAAGATTTCTCTTGCGTTGATTGGATAAATCAGTCGAAGCTCACCAATCAGCTGTGCAAAATCAGCTTACTCATTGGACATGAAACACCTCGCGATGCTGACCTTGGGCCTCTTGGCTGCGGCGGTTCTTGCCGGATGCCAGACAAGCCAGTCGTCATTCCCCACCAATCCGACGGACAGCGGCACGCGCTACTCGGAGTTCCATCTTCCCGGAACCGACCGGGAGATGCAGAACACGGACTTGGAGGATTGATCCTCCGTTCCGCTCACTCCTTACCCTTTTCCACAAGGGCATCGAGCGCGAGTTCGTTCACGGAAATGGTCTGGCGTTCGAGCAGAGTGGCCACGTAGGCCTCGCGGTTGAGCTGCGCGCGCTGGAGGCGCAAGGCGGCCTTGAGGTCCTCACGTGCTTCCTCGAATGACGCGGGACCGGCCTCGCGGACATCTTCCAACAGGACGATGTGGTAGCCGTCGCTGCCCTTGATCGGTGAAGACGCTTGTCCCTTGGACAAACCTGCGACGGCTTTGCGGATCTCCGGAGTGATGGATTCCTCCGCGACCCAACCGATCTTCCCATCACGCCCAGCCGACACCGGCTCCTCGCTGTTCTCGCGGGCGATGCGCGGAAAATCCGCGGGTTTTGATTTGATCTGTGCGGCAATCTCATTCGCTTTTTTCAGCGCCACCCCGTCGTTGCCCTCCGCCGCGATGAAAATCTGGGAGAGCTGGACGCGACGCGGCAGGCGGAGCCGGTCCTTCTCCGCCTTGTAGGCCTGTTCGACTTCGCTTTCGGAAGGATAGTCGTCGGGAACCTTGGCCGCATTCTGCAGATAGTGCTCGACGATGTATTGGTCTCTCACGCGGTTGAGACCTTCGATCACCGCGGGGTTCTTGTCCCAACCGGCAGCCGTGGCGTCCTGCAGGAGCGCCTGCCGCACAAGGATGCCGCGAACGAAGCGCGCCAAGTCCGTCTTGCTTGCTCCGAGCGCTGCCCGGTCGGCAGGCGGGAGATCCTCAAGGTAGGATCGTATTTCCGCGGCAGTGACATCGCGGCTGCCGATCTGGGCCACGATGGGTTCGGCAGCTTGTGTCGGGCCGGAGCCGAACATGGCCATGGCAAGAGTGAGAATGGTGAGCATGGGTTTCATGGGTTGTTGATTCCTGCCGCACGAATGCGGGTTTCGAGGTCCTGCATGATGGTCTGGATTTTGGCGCGGTTGACGCTGATGAAGGGCTCCTTGGCAAGGACGACGGCGCCCAAGCCATGGCGGGTGTAGCGGTCCAGGATTTCATCGGCCACGCCTTTCAGTTCGACGTTCTTGACCTGCTGTTCGGCCACAACGCGCTCGAGCGTGGTGATGCGTCCCTTTGCCCTCCCAAGAGCATGCTGTGCCTTGCGGGCTTCTTCCACCAGCTTGCGGTAATCCTGTTCCCACTTGGCGAGCTTTGCATCCTGCAAAGCAGCACGTTCTTCCGCCTGCGCAATCCCGGCGCGAAGGTTTGCCGCCACATTGCGCTCCTCGACGAGCTGCCCCTGGAGGCCGGTGATCTCCCCCTTCAACTTCTCGACTTCAAGCTGGCTCTGCACGGTTGTCGCCTCCATCTCGGCCGTCTTCGCGTGTGCTTCACGGAGTTGGAGCATCGTGCCACGAAGCGCCTCGCGCAGCTGGGTTTCTGCATCCTGCTCCACAGCGACCGCGGACTGCACGGCGGCGACAAGGACGATGGCGATGAGAGATTTCGTGCGCATGGTCAGAATTTGGCTCCCAAGTCGATTTGGAAGATGTTCATGTCAAACGGCGGTCCGGCGATGCTTTCGGAACCGAACCACCGCAGGGCCAGATACACGTTCGGCGATAGGGCAAGGCGTCCTCCGACGGTGAAGCCCTTCATGTTCGTGCCGCCGAGCCCGAATTCGGAATCGTTGAAGCCGTCCACCACCGCATCCGAGCCGATCCAGCGGTAGCCGAAGGTCGTCTGCCAGGCCCACCTCCTGTCGAGTTCGGCATGGCCGATGACGAGATCGATGAGCCACGCGTCGGCGCTGCCGTCGAAAGGACCGTATTCCGCAGTGTCGAGATCCGTGTCGCTGGCCACGATGTCCGCGCGGTTGTTGACGGCATATTGGTCGATCTGGTTCTTGTCGAACGCGAGGTTGCGCACGAACTCACCCACAAGCGAAACGCGGATCGGCTGGAAACCGTCGTAGTTGAGGCGCCCCGTGAGGGCGAGGTTCTGGAAGGGTGTGGCCAGGCCGAAGTATTGCCACTGGTTGATCGCGCCGAAATCGTTGCTGTAATCGGGTATGATCTGGCGGAGGGGCATGTAGGTGTTTCCCTTCTGGGCGAAGGACGGACGGCTGTTGTCCGTGTCACCCGCGTCCGACTGCGTGAGCGGCGTGTAGGGCGTGGAGAGTTTGCCCTCGACGTTGTAGAAATAGTAGTAGGCCGCCGCGACTTGGGCGTTCCAATTCCGTGTGAGGTTCGCCTCCACCCCGCCCTGCACGGCGAACAGGTATTTGTCATAGCTCGGGTATTTCTCCGGCTGGTTCGAGGAGAAATTGAGGTCCGTGTTGAAGACGGGGAAAGCCCCCGCAATGACGGAAGGCATGATGACATTGCGGTAGTTGTAGGCGAGGCGCACCGCGGTGCCGTCGAAGCCCAAGTCGTCATCGAAGATGAGCGGCGTGGAGAAGAACGGATTGTCGAAGCGCCCGGCCCAGAATGTCATGACCCCCTGATCTTCGCCGCCGCCGAGGTCGAAACGCAGCCACGCGCGATCAAGCCAGATGGCATAGGCGCTGAAGTTGCCCCCCTGCCCCTGATAGGGAAGCCCCATCGATTGGTTTCCCGAAACCGGCGAGTTGTTCTGGCCTGTGGCCATGCGCATCCCTGCCGTGAAGTTCTCGCCGAGATCGATGCCAAGCCCGAGACGTGCAAGAAGGCGGAAGCGGGTGCGGTTCTGGTCGGTGTTCCATTGCGGCGCGAATTCGTTGCCAGTCACGTCGAATGGCGCCCCCGTGTTGATCGCGTTGAAATTGGGGAACGCTCCGGTGGAATCGTTGTTCGTTGGGTAGATATCCGACTCGTAACGGATGCGGATTTCACCGGATGGCTTGACCTTGGAGACCCAAGCCGGCCAATTCGGCGGCAGTTTGTATTCCCCGGAACCCCCGATTCCCTCGGACGCAAGTTCGCGCTTGATGTCATCCTTCAACTCCATGCGGACCGGGGCCGGAATGTAGTTCACTCGCATTTCCTCGCGCGAAGCGTCCAGCGGACCGTGCGCGGCGGCTTTGGCCACTTCCTGCTCGGCGATGACCTGGGTCGCTGCGATCTGGGCAATTGTGAAGATGTCAGCATGGGCCTGCGCCAGCTGGGCCTCGGCCTCGGCTTGGGCCTGTGCGACCATGGCCTTGGCTTCCTCGGGGGGGATGATTCCCTTTTCCGCGAGCTTGTTGATCAATCCGACGACGGCGCTTCCCATTGGAGTGGCGGTCAGACTGTCCGGGGAGCGCAGTGGGGCGCTCTCGCCACCCGCAGGGAGCGCCTCCCCGCCATCTCCGGCAGGTAAAGGTGGCTCCAAGTTTGCGGCGCTTCGGGCCAAATCCTGCCCCGAATCGAAGATCAACGCATCACCGGATGGCGCCTCGGCCTTGGGTTCGGTGATCAACTCTGCGGATGGCGTGGCGACTGGAGCCGGCGAGGGCGAAGCCGCCAACTCCTGGGCCATGGACAAGCTTGGCAATGCGGTGAACAGCACGAGGTAGGAAAGGTATGTTTTCATGGTTTGGTTGCATTGATCCGCATGACGATCGGCATCGGCATGCCGTCGGGCGGCGGCGCGGGGAGAGTGATTGCTGTGAGGATTTCCCCGCGCAGCGCGTTGTCGGTGGCGGCATCCCCCGTGGAACCTTCCAGCGTGGCGCGCGTGACGCGGCCGCCCTTGTCCACCCAGATGCGGGCCTTGACCGAAAGGCGCGCGGAACGCGTGAGCTTGTGCGAACGCAGGGCGGCAGACACCGCGCTCTGCACGCGCCCCGCATAGGCGCCGAAACGCGACGCGCCCCCGGAACCTGTGCCGCGTCCGCCGATGAGCCCCCCCCCCCCC
>JACSRX010000030.1 GCA_014879535.1 Chthoniobacterales bacterium | reverse complement strand
TCGGAGATTGCCGATCCGAAGACGGGGGAGGCGGTCGGCAGCATCAGCACCACGGGGAGGGCCCGCCCGGAATTCCCGCAGAAGGGGATCAATCTGCTGACGGAGGGCTACAAGCGGTTTCCGCATCGGCTGGATCTCGGGATGGGCTTGGCCTACATGCTGCGCGAGGAGAACAAGCAGACGGAGTGTTTCGAGGTTCTGGAAACAGTTCTGGCGAACTCGGCGAAGCATGGTTCGGAGTTGCGCTGGAAGGACGGCGGACCTTTGCCGGAGCCCGCGGAGGTTTACATCCCGGAGCTGATGAACGGGTATGCGGCCGGGTTCTACAGGCTGGAATCGCCGGAGGGGGACGAGATGAGCCGCCGCTTGTGCGAGTCGGTGATCGCGATCTATCCCGACCATCCGTATGCCTACAACATCCTCGCGGCCTTGAGCATGGCGAAGAAGGACGACAAAAGCGCCGTGGAATACCTGCGGACGGGATTGTCCAAGGCGCCGGATGACACGTTGATGATGCTCAATCTTGCGAGCGCCTACCGGCGGCTGGGGGACAATGCCCAGGCGGTGGCGACTTACCGGCTGATCCTCACGAAGTCCCCGCCGGAGGACATCAAGAGCGAGTGCGAGGCCGGGATCAGGGAGTTGGGGGAAGGAAAAAGCTGAAACGCGGAGGATCGTCGCTGGGGACGGCGACGCCACAGGACGGCCAGGGGATCAGCGGCGCCTGCGGAGGAGGAAGGTCGACAGGCCGGCGGCGCCCAAGGCCAGAAGTGCGCAGGTCGAGGGCTCCGGCACGACTTGGATGTAAAGGGCGCTGGTGCCGACATCCACGACGAAGTTCCCGGAGAGTCCATCCGTCAAATTCAGAGCCAGAAAGTCCAAATCCGAGAAGGACGTGATGCCATCCCAGAAGTGAGCCATGGGGGTCAGTCATGGTTTATTGACATTTTAACGTTCCCTCCAACCGTTCTTGCGGTCTTTAGATCGGCTGGCAAGGGAGCTGCAACACGACAGTGGTGATCCACCTGCGCAGCAACTGACTCCGGCGGGATGTGCGGTGGAAAAAGCTGAAACGCTGAACAGCTCAAATGCTGAGCGGGTCAGCGGCTGCAATCCCCAGCGCGTCAACGTCTGCCGTGGTTCGGATGAGCAGCCCGGAGAGGTTCAGGGCGGATCCGCCACAAACGAGCACGGTTACTTCCGGCAACTTCCTCTTGTCGAGCAAGGCCCCGAGTTTTTCCAAGCTCTCACGGATCGATCCTGCGCTGTCGAACATTAGTGGACCTCCCGGCGCGGGCGGAATGAGCCGCCATGGTCCACATGGCCTTCGCGTTTGAGGCGCACATTTCGTTTGCCGGGCTCCGGATGGCGTAGAGGGTCCACTTGGTCGCTCACGGACACGACCCAGAAACACCCCCGACGAGCATCCCAGAGGCCCATGTCGGAATTGCGCCCCGTGCCGAGATACCAGCGCCCATCGGCCAGCGCCTCGACCGGCAGTTTCACGGCAGGGTCACGGCCCCAGCGCTTGTTTGCCGCTGCCCGCGCCGCGGCTGTCTTCGCCGGACTCGACCTGCGCCCGCCTTTGCTGCCAATCCTGGCGTGGTAGGCGGAAATGATGGCGACTTCGTGCATCATGGCAACCTTATGCGAAGCAGCTTCGCATGTCAATTCACGGAGCCTACAGGCTGCAGAGCAGCCGGTTGGGGGAGGGAGAGAAAAAGCTGAAACGCTGAAAGGAGCTGACGTTGGATGTGGCGGCGAGCCGGCTTGATCGCGGGCAGACGACGGCGAGGTTGCGGGCGCTGCTGCGGTGAGGTGCCGCCGGTTTTTGGCGCTTGCGCGCGGGGCGGATTGACTCTCTATTCCGCGGCGATGGATTTTTCGAAATTTTTCACTCCGATTGCAACGGGTCTCGCGCTGGCCCTCGCGGGTTGCGCCACGGTGGAGCGACCCCAAACCAGTGCGGCGTCCATGGCGCGCGACCGGACGGTGCAATTGCAGATCTTCCTCGATGCACAGAATTTCGGACCGGGGATCGTGGATGGAAATGAAGGGGAGTTCACGGGCAAGGCGCTGCAGGCCTACCGCGTGGCGAAGGGACTTCCGGAGGGCACCCAGCCGGACACGAGCGGAATCGTGCCTTACACGACCTGCACGGTGACGGCGGAGGATCTCGCGGTGCTGGGCGTCATGGCCGAGGAGCCGGCGGATATCGCCAAGCAGAAGAGGCTGCCGTATGTCGGGCTCGGTGAACTCCTTGCGGAGCGCTACCGCACGTCGCGCAATTTCCTGGCGGAGTTGAATCCGGGCAAGACGATCGACGAGCTGCCGGTGGGGTCCGTGGTGCGCGTGCCGAATGTGTCGCGGCCCTTCCGTGCCGAGGCGTTCCCGGGGAGCCACCGGGCGGCGCCATCCACGGTGGCGGCGACGCGGAATGTGGTGATCGACACGTCGGTGCGGATGCTGGAGGTGCGCGAGGGCGGACGGATCCTTGCGGCGTTCCCGATCACGCCCGGTTCGGCGGAGCATCCGGCGCCGGCGGGGGAATGGAAGATCGCGATGTCGGTGCCGTGGCCGACGTTCCGCTACGACGAAGGGGTGCTGAAGCGCGGGGAACGCACGGCGGATTTCCACATGTTCCCGCCCGGGCCGAACAGTCCGGTGGGGATTCTCTGGGCGGGGTTGAACCGGCCCGGCACGGGCATCCACGGCACGGCGTATCCGGAAACGATCGGGCGGTCGGGGAGCCATGGCTGCATCCGTCTCGCCAATTGGGACGCGGCGACGTTCTACACGCTGGTGGGCGTCGGAACGCCGGTCACGATCCGGTGAGAGGGGTTCACAGCTCGTTCCGGGAAAGTGTTTCGAAAAATTCGCGTGATTGGACGAGATGGTAGAAGTGCCCTTGTCCCGGGATCATGTGCAGGGTGGCGTCGGGCAGGGTGCTTGCCAGATATCTGCTGAATGATGGCGGCACCCAGCGGTCCTCGGAGCCGTGGCGGATCTCGATGCGGCATCGAATGTCCCGCAGATCGAAGCCCCAAGGAAGATAGGTCAACTGGGCATCGAGGGAGGCGCCTTTGGGGCCTTGTTTGAAGAGCTCCTGCCAGTCGCGCAGGAACATGAGTTGGAAATTTTTGTCCCGGAAGACCTCGCTGTCCGCCGGGCACATGCTCGAGGCGAACATTTTTGCGAAGGACGCGGGATTTTTCCGGATCTGACGTCCCATCCAGCCGAACGGGATTTGGAAGAGGGAGAGCGGCAGCCATTTGCCCAGTTTGGCGTAGATCCGATCGCCCAAGCCGAGTTGCCTCGAAGCCACAGGATCGGTGTAAAGGGGCGCGGCGCATGCGAGGGCGACCACGAACTCCAAACGCTCGGGGAAGGAGTGGGCGGCGGCGAAAAGCGTCGGCCCCCCGCCCGAGAGACCGATCAGGCCGAACCGGTCGATGCCGAGATGATCGGCCAAGTTTGCGATGTCGTTGGCCTCGTCAAGAAGGGTTGTCTTGGGATCGAAGTCCGAAAGCCCGATGCCTGTCCGATCAGGGACGATGAGCCTGTAAGCGAAGGTTTCGGCGGTCTTGTGGAGGCACATGGCGTGAACATGCGAACCGGTCCCATGGCAGAAGAAGGCGGGGAATCCGTCCGCGGCCCCATATTGATAGTAGGACACCCGCCGCCCGCTTTTCGTCGGCATCCAAGCCTGGCGTGTGCCGAGCTGGTCGATTTCTTCAGGGCGGATGATGTCGGGAGGGTTCGAACCCATGGGGGAGTATGGAATGACGGCAGGCCGATGGCACCCGCAAAGGCGCGGGCTCGGGGCACGGCATGCCGGGCATCCAAATTTCGGTTGAGGAGATGATGTCAGCCGTGCACGAACGATAACAAACACTCAAATGATGTTCGTTATTCATTGAATAATCAGGGGTTTCGTAGTTAAGTCGGCGGGTAGCAGGTTCCAAGCACACTGTGCTGACGATCCGCCGACATCGCCGTTTTTGGTTGTGTCCGGGCCTTTTGCAGGCTCCGACCACGGGCGGCAGCTTGCCCTGATGACTCTGTGAAGCCGCGTTACCATTTCGGTCCACCTCCCCAGCCGGAGCCTCCCTTGGACGAGTTCCAACAGGAGTGCGTGGCGGTTTTCCAGAGGGCGGCGGTGGCGTTCAACCTGGCGCCGTCGGTCGGACAGATTTACGGGCTGCTTTTTTCGACGCCGGAGGCGTTGAGTTTGGATCAGATCATCGAGCGGCTGAAGGCGAGCCGCGGGGGGACGTTCCAAAGTCTGCGGTGGCTGCGGGAGATCGGGGCGGTGCAGAGCCACGCGAAACCCGGGGAGCGCCGGCAGTATTTCAAGGCCGAGCTGAATCTGCGCAAGCTGGCGGCGGCCTTCCTGAATGCGAGGATCGAACCGCATGTGGACAGCGGGGCGGCGCACCTCGGCCGCCTGCGCGCGCGGATGGCGCCGGAGGATTCCGCCCATGGCACGTTCCAGCGCGAGCGTTGCGAACAGATGGAAAGGTGGCACCGGTTCATGTCCGATGTGTTGCCCTTCATCAAAACTTTCGCGGAAAAGTTCTGACGCTTTCCGGCGCAGCCGCCCTACACTCCCGATCATGACAACTTCCGCCACCACGGCATCCGGCCCGGCTGCGACGGCCTCGAATGTGCCGTCGATGGCGTTCTGGGGGGCGCTTGTGGTGATGTGGGGATGGTTCTTCTTCATCCTCACCGGCGAGTGGGAGGCCAATGAACAGTATTCCCATGGATGGTTCATTCCCATCCTTGCGGGGTATATTTTCTGGCAGCGCTGGACCGAAAGGCCTGCGCCGGAGCCGGCGACCGGCTCCCTGCGTGTGTGGTGCCATGCGGTGCTCGCGGTGCTCGTGCTGCCTTCGGCGGCTGGCATCCTGATCGCCGGGGCGTATCCTGACTGGCGTCTGGTCCTGTGGGGGCTCGGGATCGCGGTGTTTCTGGCGAGCCTGGCCCTGACGGCGCTGGCGGGCGGCATGCCCTGGGTCCGCCAGTTTTCCTTCGCCTTCGTCTTTGCGATGGTGGCGATCCCTTGGCCCACGGCGCCGGAGCGCTGGCTCACGCAGGAACTCAGCCTGCTGGCGGCGAAGATCGCGGCGTGGGCGCTGCCGATGATGGGGATTGCCGCGATGTGCCACGGGACGACGATCGATGTCGGCACCGAGACCCTCGGGGTGGATGACGCGTGCAGCGGCATCCGGTCGTTCCAATCGAGCCTGATGGCCGCGTTGTTCCTCGGGGAGCTTTACCGGCTGCGGTGGGGATACCGCATCTTCCTGTGCTTGGTGGGGTTGTTTGCGGCCTATGCGCTCAACGTCCTTCGCATGATCATTCTCTCGGTCGCTGTCGCCAACGGCGGGCTCGATGCGTTGAACCGCCTGCACGATCCGGCCGGGTTCGCCATTCTGCTCGTGACCATGGGCATCCTGTGGGTGCTCTGCTGGCGGATTCTGAAACGCCCCGGCTCGGTGCAGCCGTCAGCGCCGGCGGCCAAGGCGGCCGGTGTCCGCGTCCCGGTCTTCGCCTCGGTCGCGGTGATCGCCGCGGTGGTCCTCATGGTTGCGGCTTCGGAGGGGTGGTATCAGTGGAAGGCGCAGGGCGTGGAGCGTTCCGCGGCGTGGACGATCCCCGCGGCGGAGCCGGGCAGCGGTGTTTCCGACTCGCCGCTCTCGAAGCGCGTGCATGACATCCTGCGGTTTGACTCGGGCTTCGAGCGTTCATGGCGCGACGAGGCGGGGCATTCGTGGCATCTGATCTACGTCGATTGGCTGCCGAAGCGGATGAGCCTGCACTACGCGCAGGCGCACCTTCCCGAGCAATGCCAGACGATGATCGGGCGCGTGATCGTCTCGAAATCCGAGATGCGGCGGACCATGGCCAATGGCATCAGCATTCCCTACTACCTCTACAAGATCCGTGCGGGGTCGGAGGAGTTCTTCCTGATGTATGTGGTCAGCGACGACCGGATCGGCGGGAAACTGATGGAGCCGACGCGTCCGACATCCTCGAACCGCATTGCCGCCGTGCTGGCCGGTCGGCGCAACATGGGGCAACGGTCGATGCAGCTGGCGCTCGTCGGCGAAAAGGACGAGGCCCGCGCCGAGGTGGCGATGCTCAAGCTGCTGCCCAAGCTCGTGCAACCGGCGCCGCAGGAGGATTGAAGCCGAAGGCGGCGCTTCAGATTTATGGACATCAAAGCCTACCTCTCCGAATACCAGCGCCTGCTGGCCGACCCCCAGTGGGGCGGATTGATGGAGCAATTCAAGGATCGTGTCAGCGCCGCCCGGGAGGGTGGCGGGAAGCTGATGCTGGCGGGGAATGGCGCAAGCGCCTCCATCGCCAGCCATCTGGCGACCGACTTCGCCAAGCAGGGCAAGGTGCGCGCGATGGCTTTCACCGATGCGAACCTCATCACGGCGCTCGGCAACGATTGCGGCTACGAGAACTGGATCGCCAAGGCGGTGGAAATCTATGCCGACGCGCCGCGTGACATCCTCGTCCTGATCAGCAGCAGCGGCCGGTCGCCGAACGTGGTCAAGGCGGCGCAGTGCGCCCGCGAGATGGGACTCTACGTGGCGGCGTTCACGGGGTTCGCCAAGGACAATCCGCTCGGCGCCGCGGCGGACATCAATTTCTGGGTGGACAGCCGCAGCTACAACATCGTCGAGTGCACGCACATGATCCTGCTCGCCGGCGTGGTCGATCTTCTCATCGGCACTTCCGAATACAGCGTGAGTTGACGGGGCCTGTCACCTGTTCCCTTCCACTTCTTCCATGCACCAGCACCATTTCATCACCGGCGTGGCGGGCTTCATCGGGAGCCAGTTGGCGGACCGTCTTCTGGACGGGGGCCACCGGGTGAGCGGGGCGGACGATTTTTCGCTCGGCACCGAGGCGAATCTCGCCGGAGCAAGACGCAGCGAGGCATTCCATTTCTCGAAAGCCGATCTCAGTGACCCGGAAGCCGCACGAGCCGCACTGCACGAAGCCGTCGAGGCCTCGGGGCACATCGACGTCGTCTGGCATCTTGCGGCGAACAGCGACATCTCCGCGGGCGTGGCCGACCTTTCGGTGGATTATCGCAAGACGCTCGGCACGACCTACGGCACCCTGGAGGCCGCGCGCGCCTGCGGCGTGAAACGGATCGCCTTCGCGTCCACCTCGGCTGTTTACGGTGAGCGTGGCGACCTGCTCACCGAGGAAAGCGGTCCGCTGCTGCCGATCTCCAATTACGGCGCAACGAAGCTCGCGAGCGAGGCGTTGCTGAGCGCCGCTGCGGAAAGCTTCCTCGAGACCATCTGGATTTTCCGCTTTCCGAACGTGATCGGTCCGCGCTCCACCCACGGCGCCATCCATGATTTCGTGAAGCGCCTTGCGGGCCATCCGGAGTCGCTGCGCGTGCTCGGGGACGGGACGCAGCAGAAGCCTTATCTGCATGTGGGTGAACTTCTCGACGCGATGCAGTTCATCGTCGCGCAGGCCGGCGAAAGGCGGAATGTCTTCAACATCGGCCCGCAGGGCGACGGGACGCTGGTCAGTTTCCTCGCCGAGCAGACGATCGCCCGTGTCGCGCCGGGCACTCCCATCGCTTACACCGGCGGGGACCGTGGGTGGGTGGGGGATGTGCCGCGTTTCACCTACAGCACGGACAAACTCCGCAGGCTGGGATGGACGCCGAAGCTGGCGTCCGACGCCGCGGCGATCCGCGCGATCGACGAGATTGCCCGCGAGCAGGGGCTTTGATCCCCCGCGGCGTGCGGTGTTTCGTGCGCCTTCGTTCCGACAAACACTTCCGTTCCGATGAGCGTCCACACCGCCGTGATTCTTGCCGGAGGCAGGGGAACGAGGCTGGCGTCGGTTGCCGGGGATGTGCCGAAGGCGCTGGTTCCGATCGGCGGCAAGCCGGTTCTGGAGCATCAGTTGGAACTTCTGGCGTCCGCGGGCATCCGGGATGTCCGCATCTTTGCCGGGCATCTGGCAGGCAAAATCCGCGACTTCACCGGCGATGGTTCCCGTTTCGGACTGCGGGTGGCGATCGAGGTCGAGGACCGGCCGCTCGGGAGTGCGGGCGCGGTGCTGAAGAAGCTCGATTCGCTGCCGGAACATTTTCTTGTGCTCTACGGCGACACCATGCTGGCCGTTGATCTCGGGCGCTTCTCGCGCGCGCACCTCCAACGTGGGGCGGACCTGACCACGTTCGTTCATCCGAACGACCATCCGCACGACTCGGATCTTGTGGAAACCGACGCGAAGGGTCGCGTGACGGCGCTTCATCCGTATCCGCACCCGGAGGGGTGTCATTTCGGAAACCTGGTCAATGCGGCGCTCTACGCCGTGCGGCGCGAAGCCCTGCGTCCGTGGGCCGGGCAGGCGGTCAAACGCGATTTCGCCAAGGACGTGCTTCCGGCGCTGCTCGCGGCGGGTTCCCCTCTGGAGGCCTACCGCTCGACGGAATACATCAAGGACATGGGGACGCCGGCGCGGCTGGCCAAGGTCAGCAACGATTGGCAGGCGGGGCGCATCCATTTCCGCGGCGAGCATCACCGCGATCCTGCCGTGTTTCTCGACCGCGACGGGACACTCAATGTGGAGAACGGTTTCATCCGCTCCCCCGATCAGCTCGAGATTTTGCCGGGCGCGGCGGATGCCCTCAAAAAGCTCCGTGCAGCAGGGTTCCGCCTCGTGGTGCTGACCAACCAGCCCGTGATCGCCCGCGGTGAGGCCAGCGAGGAGGACGTCGAGGCCGTGCACCGCAAGCTCGAATGGGAACTCGGTTTCCAAGGTGCCTATCTCGATGCTATCTACTACTGCCCGCATCATCCGGACCGCGGATTTCCGGGGGAACGTCCCGAACTGAAGATGCCGTGCGAATGCCGCAAGCCGGGGTTGGGTTTGCTCCATCAGGCCTGCCGCGAGGTCGGCCTTGATCCTGCCCGCTCATGGATGGTCGGCGACACGACGTTGGACCTCGAACTTGCCCGACGGGGTGGATTGCATTCGGTCCTCGTCCAGACTGGTGCCGCGGGTCATGACGGGAAGTTCCCCTCAGCGAAATCCGACCACACGGTTCCCGACATCGCGGCAGCCGCGGATTTGATTCTCGAAGCGACGGAAGGATAGTCCGCGCTCCAGGTTCCCAGCTCTCCATCGCATGATCATTTCCCAGACCCCCCTGCGCCTGAGTTTCCTTGGCGGTGGCTCCGATCTTCCTGCGTATTACCGTCGCAAGGGAGGTGCGGTGCTTTCCACCGCGATCGACAAATGCGTGTATGTGACCGTCAGCCGCAAGTTCGACGATGCCGTGCGCGTGAGTTATTCGCGGACCGAGGAAGTGGCGGAGGCATCGCGTGTCGAGCATCCCATCGTGCGCGAGGCGCTCGGGTTGCTGGGAATCAACGGCGGCATCGAGATCACATCCGTGGCCGACATCCCGGCGAAAGGCACCGGGCTCGGCAGCTCGAGCAGTTTCAGCGTCGGCTTGCTCAACGCCCTGCACGCCTACGTCGGGCGCCACGCTTCGGCGGAGCGGCTTGCCGAGGAAGCCTGCGACATCGAGATCAACCGCTGCGGCGAGCCCATCGGGAAGCAGGACCAATTCGCCGCGGCATTCGGCGGATTCAATTTCATCCGGTTCCACGCGGACGAATCCGTCGAGGTGCAGAAGCTGATGTGCCGGCCGGAAACCCTCGAGGAGCTCCAGTCGATGCTGATGATGTTCTACACCGGAATCACCCGCAGCGCTTCGGCCCTGCTCAAGGAGCAATCGGCGAACATGGCGGGCGAGGATGAGAAAATCGCGACGATGGACCGCATGGTCGCATCGGCGGAATCCGTCCTTCGTGATCTCCAGTCGAACCGCCTCGACACACTCGGGCCGGCGCTCGAGGAGAGCTGGCAGTTGAAGAAGAGTCTGGCCTCGGGCATCACGAGTCCCGAGATCGACGGGGCTCATGCGGCGGCGATTTCCGCGGGGGCGCTCGGCGGCAAGATTCTTGGCGCGGGGGGAGGGGGCTTCCTGCTTTTCCTCGTGCCGCAGGAGAAACAGGCGGCGGTGAGGGAGGCGCTTCGAAAACTGCGCGAGACGCCGTTCCGTTTCGCGCGCCACGGCAGCCGCATCATTTTCGTGCACTGAGATGATTCCCGCCAAGAAATTCAAATCCGCGCTGCGACTCCTCGCCAAGGGACAGCTTTCCGAATTCGGAAAGCGTGCCGAACCCTTCCTGCAGAGCATGCAGGCGGCTCCGGGATTCTACCGGCGCGTGATGGCGCGGACGGGTGCGCCTGCCGCCGTGTCGCTGGCGACGGATCATCCCGTGGCGTTCGAGTCACTGGACACGGCAATCCCGTTCGGCACCGCGCAGGACAACTCGACCAACCGGGCCTTCGTGGTGAAGGTTGGCGACTGGATCACCCGCCGCACGGGGTGCGCCCGCGGCGCCATGCTCGACCTCGGATGCAGCGGGGGCCAGCTTGTCGCCGACTTCCGTGCGATCGGCTGGGATGCGGTCGGCCTCGAGGGCTCGGATTTTTCGCTCAAGCACCGCCGCGCGAACTGGAGCACGCTTGCCAATGTCGCGCTCTTCACCTGCGACATCACGAGGCCCTTCCGCGTTTCACTGGATGGCAGCCCGGCGAAGTTCGACCTGATCACGGCGTGGGAGGTTCTCGAGCACATTCCGGAGGCGGCGCTTCCGCAGCTTTTCGCCAACATCACCGGCCACCTCAAGCCGGGCGGATTGTTCATTGCGTCCACGTCGGATCATCCGGACATCCACAACGGCTTCGATCTGCATGTGACCAAGATGAGCAATGCGCAGTGGCATCAATGGATCGCCATGAACGCCCCGGTGCTGGTGCCCGTGGATCTTCCCCTGAAGCGGACGGAATATGTGCGGTGCGTGAGTGACAGCTTCCTGACCATGCAACGCCGGGAGGATTCTGAAGCGTGAAAGCCTTCCTCAAATCTGCCATGCTCGGCACCGGGCGATCCGGGCGCTGCATTCCCTTGGGGCTCTATTCCGGGCTGACGCTTTCGCTCGATCCATCCTGCGAGATGGGGCTTTGGCTGGGAACCTACGAGGCGGAGACCACCCCGTGGTTGCGCCGGGCCGGCAGCACGGCGCGGAGTCTGGTCGATGTCGGTGCGGGTTACGGGGAACTCACGGTGTGGGGGCTGAAGCAGCCGCGCATGGAGCGCGTCCTTGCCTACGATCCCAAGCCGGAGCGGTGGTCGGTGTTCCGCGAGAATCTTGCGCTCAATGGTCTGACCGGGGATTCGCGGCTGGCGACTTTCGAGGAGTGGTTCCTCGGGGCGGACGATTCAGGTGCCGCCGAGCAGTTGTTTGCCACGTTGCCAGAGCCGATTCTCGTCAAAATCGACGTCGATGGCGGCGAGGAAATGATTCTTCAACGCATGGGCGGAGTTCTTGCCGCCAAGCGGATGCTTCTCCTCGTGGAGACGCATTCCCGGGCGCTTGATGCGGCCTGTCACGACCTGCTGGTGGCTGCGGGCTACGACGTGCGGCGTCTCACGCCCGCATGGTGGCGCAGATTGCTCCGCGAACAGCGCCCGATCGGATTCAACCAATGGCTGGTTGCAGAGGTGCAACGATAAAGATGCATTCACCGACTGCAATCCAAGCCGGGGACAAGGTGCTTTCCGAGCGCGTGTATTCCCCGGAACCTCTCCTGCAGCATCCCTGGAGAATGCTTGCCGCCATTGCGGCCGACGTGTGGGCCGGGCGCGAGTTGGCATGGCGTTTGTTCATGCGCGACCTCAAGGCGCAATACCGTCAGACCGTGCTCGGCTACGTCTGGGCATTTCTGCCCCCGCTGGTGGCGTCGCTCACCTTCATCTTCCTGCAGTCGCAGGGGATCACGAGAATCGAGGGCACGGGAATCGCCTATCCGGCCTTCGCGATGATGGGCACGCTCCTGTGGCAGATTTTTGCCGATTCGATGCAGAGTCCGCTGAATTCGTTCGGGGCGGCCAAGGCGATGTTGGTGAAGATCAACTTTCCGCGGGAGGCCGTGTTGCTCGGCGGCCTTTACATGGTTGTGTTCAATTTTTTCATCCGCCTGCTGCTTGTGATTGCCGTGATGATCTGGTGGAGCGTTCCCGTGAACGAGACGGTTCTTTTTTTCCCTGTGGCTGTGGGAGGGCTGATGGCTGCCGGGCTCGCCATCGGCCTGCTTTTGCTTCCGGTCTCAAGTCTCTATGGTGACGTCGGCCGAGTGATCCCCATCGTGTCCGGTTTCTGGATGCTGCTCACCCCGGTTGTCTATCCGCCGCGCACGGAGGGTTTGGCCGGTTGGCTGGCCACATGGAATCCGGTGTCACCGCTGATTGTCACCGCCCGGGAATGCCTCACCGCCCAGCCGTTCAGCATGCTCGGGCCGTTTTTCATCGTCCTGGCTTGCTCGCTCTTGGCGATCTTCCTCGGCTTGGTCGGCTTCCGCATGGCGATGCCGCATCTGATCGCCCGCATGGGCGGCTGAACCGCCCATGCGGGAGATCAGGGGAAGATGGGATATTGAAAATGGGATATGGGGATGAGGTTTGAGGATTTGGAGGCTTGGAGGGAAGCTCGTATGCTTACCAAAGAGATTTATGCACTTACTCAATCCGGTCCCCTCTCGAGGGACCTTCGGTTTTGCTCACAAATCCAAGCAGCAGCTGTGTCAGTGATGTCCAATATCGCGGAGGGTTTTGAGCGGACAGGGGGCCAAGAAAAGCTGCACTTCTACAACATTGCACGAGCTTCATGCGGAGAGTTGCGCTCCCAACTCTATGTCGTTGAGGATGCTTATCCTCCCTGCGCAGTTGCCGCCGACGTGCTGCGGAAGCGAGCTGAAGTTGTCGGTCGCCTCCTCAGTGGTCTGATTGCCAGCACGCGACGCCGGACGGCGTCCGCCCAATGAACCAATCTTCCATGCTCCATATCCCATCTTCCTCGACTGCGGACCAAGAGGTCTTGGTCAAGGTGGATGGTGTCTCGAAGAAATTCTGCCGCAGTCTCAAGAAGTCGCTCTGGTATGGACTCTGCGACATAGGCGGCGAGCTTTCGCCCTTCGGGCGGCGTCCGCAAACCCCAGGGGACCGGGGCCAATCTTCCACATCCCAACTTCCCTCTTCCTCGCCACCGCTTCGCGATGGCGAGTTCTGGGCGGTGAACGATGTCTCGTTCGAACTCCGCCGCGGGGAGTGTCTCGGGTTGATCGGCCACAACGGTGCGGGCAAGACCACGCTGCTCAAGATGCTCA
>JACSRX010000029.1 GCA_014879535.1 Chthoniobacterales bacterium | reverse complement strand
CTGGGCGGAGCGCACGGCGGCGGAACGCGGCACCGCGGCATCCACGTGTACCCTTCCCACGTCCAACCGGTGAACGGGCAGTACCCGGCCGGAACCATCTTCCTGAAGGAACTTCGGGAAGACGTGAACGGGCAGCCGGGCGACGTCGTCGACGCGCTGACGGTCATGGTGAAACGCGGCGGCGGGTTCAACGCGCAGGGCGGCGGCTGGGAGTACTTCATGACCGACACCGCGCTGACCCAGACGCTGATGCGCGGGGCGAAATTTCCGGAGGAAGGCATCGATGTTCTCATCATGGAGACCACACGTGGGGACAGCCCGATGCCGGAGGGATTCACGCGCAAGGCCGAGGTGGAGAGATTCGTGGGGGTGCTTCAAGCCGCGTTGGATTCCGGGGGCCCGGTGCTCATCCCGGTGTTCGCACTCGGGAAGACCCAGGAGCTGCTGGCACTGCTTTATGAGGCGAAGAAAAGCGGAACTTTGCGTGGCGGCTTCGGGCTGTATGTCGGAGGCTTGAGCGCGAAGGTCACGGCAGTGACGGACCGTCTCCGCGGGCGTGCGCCGCGCCGTCACGGGGATTTGAAGCTGGCCGAGTGCCTGCCGATGGAGGTTGTGGGAGGGAGGGACATTGCGAATCTGCCGATCCTGCCGCGGACGGTTTATGCGGTTTCCAGCGGGATGATGTCGGAGAACACGCTGTCCAACGTGCTGGCGCCCCGCATTCTGGAGAACCCGCAGGCCCATTGCATGTTCGTGGGGTATTCCGACCCGCAGTCACCGGCCGGTCGGCTGCGGGCGGCGAAGGAGGGCGAGGAGGTCATGCTTGATCCCCGGTCCCGACCGGTCCGCCGGCGCTGCAAGCTCGAGGAATTCACGCTCAGCGCGCATGCGACGCGCGACTCCCTGCTCGACTATGTGCGGCGCGTGCAGCCGAAGAAGCTGCTGCTTATCCACGGCGATCCCCCGGCAGTGGCATGGTTCGCCCGCGAGGTGCCGAAGGTGTGTCCCCGGACCGAGGTCATCGTCCCGGCGCCCGGGGTGCCGGTGGAACTGTAGGCCGTCAGGCCGCGGCGAGGAGGCGGCGGTCGATGTCGGTCAGGAATTCCGCAAATTCGCGGGTTTCCCTGCGCCAGTGCTCGATGAGCTGGCGGGAGATTTCCACCTGCTCGGCCATGGCCTTTTCGAGCGCCTCGTAGTTGGCGGCAAGGCGTTCGCTGAGGTGGGTGAGCATGTCGTGCATCTGGTGTCCGAGCACGGTGGTGATCGCCTCGGGCTCCTGCAGTTGGAGGGCGGCACGGCGGCGGGCCTCGTTCATTTCCGCCAGGAGGATCTTCTCGTCCGGAACACGGCGCAGGTCGCTGACGAGGCCGAGCTTTTCCAGAATCCAGATCGACCATTTGGTGGGGTCGAAATTGGTCCTTTTCACGCCGTTGCGGTAGTCGTGTTGGAACTCGTGGTGGTAGTTGTGGTAGCCCTCGCCGAAGGTGAACAGGGCCATGAATGCGCTGTCGCGGGCGCTGCATCGGCTGGAGTAGGGCTGGTTGCCGACGGTGTGGCACACCGAGTTGATGAAGAACGTGCAGTGCTGGACGATGAAAACGCGGAGGACGCCGGCAATGAGGAAGGCGCCGAGGGCCCCGACCCATCCGTTCCACAGGAAGCCCAGGAGGGCGGGGAGGCCGAAGCCGACGGCGAACGCCATCGGGATGCACCAGCGGTGCTGCCACATGACGAGTTTGTCGCGCTTGAGGTCGTTGACGTTGTCCATCGGCTGCTCGGGACCGAGCTTGAAAAGCAGCCAGCCGATGTGCGCCCACATGAACCCCTTGGTGATGTCGTAGGGGTCGTCGTCATGGTCCACATGCTTGTGGTGCTTGCGGTGGTCGCAGCACCAGTCGAGGGCGGAATTCTCGAAAGCGCAGGCGCCGAAGACAAGGGTGACCAGCTTGACGGGCGCCTTGGCCTTGAACGAGAGGTGGGAGAAGAGGCGGTGGTAGCCGAGGGTGATGCTCAACCCCGTGGTGATGAAAAAGAAAAAGAACAGGCCGACTTGGAACCAGTCCAAGCCGAAGTGCCAGATGAAAAGAGGGACGGCCGTGACCGCGAGGGTGTTGATGACGGCGAGGAAGATGCTGGTTGTCCAGTTGACGCGATTCCAAGGGATTCGCTTGAGAAGAGGTATCTGCATGATGATTGGGTGCTTCCACCGAACGGGTTCGGAGAACCCGCAACCCTACGGCCGATGAATGGTCTGCGCAAGTGGCATCCGCGGGTCAGCGGATGATGCCCCGGCGGCTCGATTCGATGAAGGTGCAAAGTTCGGCGATTTCCAGAACTGTGCCGAACTCCTTCTGCAGCACCTCCACGGCCTGCTTCACGTTGTGCTTCCCGCGGTAGAGGATGCGGTAGGCTTCCTTGAGAGCACGGACGGTTTCCGCCGGGAAACCGGCGCGCTCAAGGCCGATCAGGTTCACCCCGCGGATTTCCGCCGGGTTGCCGTCGGCGATGAAAAACGGGGGGACGTCCTGAACGATTTTCGAGCAGCCGCCTATGATGGCATGCCGTCCGACACGGCAGAACTGGTGGATGGCGGTGAGGCCGCCGATGATGACATGGTCTCCGACCCCGACGTGGCCGGCGAGGGTGCCGTTGTTCGAAAAAATGACATTGCTGCCGACGGTGCAATCATGGGCGATGTGCGCATAGGAGAGGAAGTTGCCGCCGCTGCCGATGACGGTTTTTGCGCCGGGAAGCGTGCCCCGGTTGACCGTGCAGAATTCGCGGAAGGTGTTGCCGTCGCCGATTTCGAGGTGGGTCGGTTCGCCGGCGTATTTGAGGTCCTGGGTGCGCTGGCCGATCGAGGAATAGGCGTAGAACAGGTTGCCGCGACCGATGATCGCGGGGCCCATGACGGTGACGTGGTGCTGAAGCTCGGTGTCCTCCCCGATGGTGGCGCCGGGACCGACGATGCAGTAGGGCCCGATGCGCGCGCCGGAATGCACCTCGGCCGCGGGGTCCACGATGGCGGTGGGGTGGATCATTCGGAGACCAGGCCGAAGAGAAGGTTGCCTTCGCTGACGATTTCCCCGTTCACCGTGCACGAGCACGCTGCGCGGGCCATGGTTTTGCGCGAACGGGTCAGCTCGCAATGGATGAACAGCGTGTCGCCGGGGAAGACGGGCTTGCGGAACTTCACCTCGTCGGCGCTCATGAAGTAGCCGATTTTCCCGGAGTTCTGGGTGTTGAGCATCATGAGGATGCTGGCAACCTGGGCCATGGCCTCGACCTGGAGGACACCCGGCATGACGGGGTGGTTGGGGAAGTGGCCCTGAAAAAAAGGTTCGTTGATGGTGACCGATTTCACGCCGGTGCATTTCGTGTCCCCCTCGAAGGCCACGATGCGGTCGACCATGAGGAACGGATACCTGTGCGGGAGGATCTTCATGATCTCCGTGGTGGACAGCACCCTTTCGCCCACGGGCAGCCTGGCGGGCGGGATCATGGCCATCATGTTGGCGTGTTGCTTGGCGATGGCGGCGGCCAGTTCGGTGTTGGGGCCGTGCCCGGGACGGACGGCGACGACGTGGCCGAGGAGGGGGCGCCCCACGAGGGCGAGGTCCCCGATGATGTCGAGGATCTTGTGGCGGACGAACTCGTCGGGAAAGCGCAGGGGCTCCTTGCTGAGCACGGATTCGTCGCGGATGACGATGGCGTTCTCGAGGCTGCCACCGCGGATGAGTCCCTTCTGCATCAGGGGCTCGACATCCTCGTAGTGGACGAAGGTGCGGGCCGGCGAGATTTCCTTTTCGTAAACTTCGGGGGTGATCTCGAGGCTGAGGTATTGGGTGAAGGAGCCGTTCGGTCCGGCCTGGGTGCAGGAGACGCGGAAGCTGTTGTGCGGCAGGATGACCAGGATCGAACCGTTCTTGGTATTGACCGCGACGGGTTCCCGGATTTCGCAATAGCGGCGCGGCTCGTCCTGCTCGACGATGCCGGCCTTCCTGATAAGCGCCACATAGGGGGCGGCGCTGCCGTCGCCGATGGGAGGTTCGTTGGCGTCCATCTCGATGATGGCGTTGTCCACCCCGAGTCCGGTGAGGGCGGAGAGGATGTGCTCGACGGTATGGACCTTGACGTTGCCCTCGATGAGTGTGGTGGCGCGTTCGACCATGCGCACATTGGAGGCAAGGGCGTCCACGGTGGGCTGGTCCTTGAGGTCGCTGCGGCGGAACTTGAACCCGTGGTTGGCGGGGGCCGGGTGGATTGTGAGGGTGACTTTTTCGCCGGTATGGAGGGAGACACCGGCGAGGGAAGCGGGTGCGGAGAGGGTGGTTTGCTGTGGCATGGAATCGGTGGGCCGCCGGGAGGCAGTGGGATCGCAAAGTGACCCATCCTGTCCGCTGGAGACGGCCTCAAGGCTGCAGGCGACCATTATTAGAGTGTGGAGGCACCGGGAGGCAATCTTTTGGAAGATTCCGCGGTTTTTTGAGGGATGCGTTCTGCAGGGCGTGCACTTTGCCCACGGGTGGGGGATAAACGCTGACGACATGGCAAAGGGTGATCCTCGGGAGGGGCTTGATCAGGCATTGCGGATGCAGGATGGATTCCGCGTGGTCGCGGAGGGTAAGGACTGGGTGGTGGTGGACAAGCCGGCCGGGTTGCTCACGCATCCGACACGACCGGATGGGACGCCGACATTGTGGGACGGATTGCGGTCGCTGTTGGCCTACGAGATGGCCGGCGGGGGCAGGTTGTCCATCATCACGCGTCTGGACCGCGAGACAAGTGGTTTGGTGCTTGTGGCTTTGGCTCCCGCCCGGGCGCGGGCCTTCGGTTTGGCAATGCAAAGGGGGGGGATCGGCAAGGAGTATCAGGCGATCGTGCGGGGCTGGCCTGAGTGGGAGCACATGCTTCTGGACGGACCAATCATCCGCCAAGGCGAGGTGCGCGAATCCGCCGTGTGGTTGAAGCGCTGCGTGCATCCGCAGGGTGTCGCGGCATCGACCGAGGTGCGGGTCGAGCGCCGTTTCGAGCTCGGCGGGGCGAGGTTCGCCCTTGTGCAGGCGCGCCCACGCACCGGACGCACGCATCAAATCCGGGTGCACTTGGCGCACGCCGGGCATCCCTTGGTGGGTGACAAGATCTATGGCGGTCGCGAGGAGGCGTATCTTGAGTTCATCGAGACGGGTTGGACGTCGAAACTGGAGGAGGAACTCCTCCTGCCGCGTCACGCGTTGCATGCGTGCGGGCTGGAGTTCCCGGTGGACGGGAGGTTGTGGCGTGTAGATTGCGGTCCGGCTCCTGATTTGGTGCGGTTTGAAGGCGGCGGAAATCCCGCGGGGGGCTTGCGGTCGCCTGCGAATTGAGGGATAAGGCCCGCGAGCCATCATGCCTACTTACGAGTATCAGTGCCTGAAATGCGGGAAGAATTTCGATGTCTTCCAATCCATGAAGGACGAGGCTTTCAAAACCTGTCCGGAGGCGCAGTGCCAAGTGACGCCGTGGGGGCACGGCGAGGTCAAGAGAATGCTGGGAACGGGGGCTGGGTTGATTTTCAAGGGAAGCGGGTTCTACACCACCGATTACCGGAGCGAGGGTTACAAGCAGGCCGCCAAGAAGGACACAGGTGGTGGCAAGGAATCAAAACAGGCGGAGAAGCCGGCGGCCACCCCGTCCACACCCGCATCAGGCGGAAGCAGCGCGCCGAGTCCGCCTTCCACCGGCAGCAAATAAAGAGCACAAAACACCATGGGACTTCTCTGCAAGGAATGCGGATACGACAATGATCCGACGCGGGTTTATTGCCACAGTTGCGGCAAGCGCTTGGAGCGCGGGACCGAGGCGGCGCCGCCGCCGACGGGCTTCACGCATCCGACCGAAGCTCTGAAGGCGCAGCGCCCGCGCGGTCCACGGGTGTGGACAGGGTATTTCTCGGCGCTGGTGAAGATTCTTGTTCTGGGTGGATTGTGTGCCGGCGTCGTGCTGGCCCTGATGGAGCCGGATGACGTTCCTCCCGCTGTTCCGAAAGATGAGCAACTGGCCGCAAGGCTGTCGTCGCTGCTTGTCGACGCTTCCTCGGCTGCTTCAACAAGGGGATTTGGTGTCGGGGCTGGCGAGGTGAACCAATGGCTGGTTTCGACAGTGCAGTTCCAGCCTCCGGACAGCCCTTGGAAGCTCCGTCCTGACCGGGTTTATGCGGTGCCGGGTGGAGGTGTGATACGCGTAGGCTTGGTGGCCGAACTGCCATGGTCGTGGCCCCTGTATATGGAGGCCGATTATGCTCCGATGCGTTCAGGCAATCGCTACACGCTGGAGCCGAAGCGCTTCTCGATCGGACGGCTGGAACTGCCGCCCTATCTGGGGTGGCCGGTGGAAAGGCAATTCGCAGGGCTGGGGGATGCCCTGGCCGGACCGCTGGAGGAATTGGCGAAAGCATCCAATATCAACGTGACACCGGAGAGCGTCACTCTCCGGTGGTCGGGCACCTCTCCGTGAGGCGTCTGGCTTTGTGGTTGGGGGCTTGCGCCGCGCTGGCTTGGGGCGCGGCAGGTCAGGCCCAGCCGGTGGCGCCGGAGTTGCTGAAGCCGGAGAACCGCACGATCAGCAATTCCAAGCAGTTCACGATATTCGGCGGGACGAAGAAGGAGAGGGGTGATTTGGCGCGCCGCGCGGAGGAGTTGAAGACGGGCCTGTTGCGGGAGCTGCAGATGGCCGACGAGTGGCAGGTTCCCATTTTGATCATCCTGACGCCGGCGGATGGCATACGCCTGCGGCAGGCCCCGGTGTTCGTGAAGATGTTCGATGCGGAGGATGCGGGTCGCAAGGTGCAGGTCGACGTGGCTCCCGGAGTGCTGGGGGACCAGGCGGCCGTGAATGCGGGTTTGCTGCGCGCCATCTTGCTGGAGCGGGCGGTGCGGAAGCAGACATTCGAGGGCGGCCGGTTCGTCGAGCCGCCGTCATGGATTGCCGCGGCGATGGGCGCCGCGCTGGGGCGGGGAGATGCGGCGGAGGATGCCCGGGTTTACAGCGCCCTGCTCGAGGGAAGAGGCATGCCGCGTTTCGACCGGTTCCTCGCGCAGAACCCGGAAGGACTCAGGGGACAGGCCCGTGAAATCCATGCAGCGCAGAGCCTCGCGCTTTACCAGAGCCTCGTTGAATCGGCGGGCGGACGCCGCAAGGTGGTCGAAAACCTGACATTGGCAGAACCGGCGAAAGACGCCATGGAGCGCTTCGGGCAGACATGGCCGGATTTGGCAACTGACCCCGCGAAGCTGGCCCGGGTGTGGGCGCTCGGGGTTGCGAGACTTGCGTCGCCCCAACGCGTGGAGTTTTTTTCCGGGGCGGAAACCGCCTCGAAACTGTCCTCCCTGCTGCGGCAACTTACGGGCGGCGACGAGGGGCCGGAGCCCGGGCAGGTGCTGATCGAGATGGCGCGGACGCCGGAGGGACGTTTCCGACTTGATGCGGCCGCGGCGGATCTCCGCCGGTTGGGGTTCCGCTCGCATCCGTTGTATGGGGCGCTGGTGGAGGAATACCGCGCCATGATCGAGGACCTCGCCCGCAAGCGGCGCCGGAATTTCTCCGCCAAATATGCCGAGGCGGAGGATTTGAGGATGGCGCTCGATGCCCGATCGGGTGAAATCACGGAGTTCCTGAACTGGTATCAGGCCAATGGAGCGGATGAGGTCCCGGTTGTCCTTTCGACGCGGCAGCTGCGTGTGCCGGAGCGCCTGCCCGGGCGCAACGACAGCATCTCGCGCTTTCTCGATGCCATCGAGCAGCGCGGTTGGTAGGTCATCGCGCGGCGGCGAGGCGTTTCCCGATACGGTCCGCGGCCCAGGATGCGTGTTCCCGGACCAAAGGTTCCTCGTCGAGCATCGCGCGCCGCAAGGCGGGAAGATCCTCGGCTGTCCCCGTGTTGCCGAGGGCCACGCACACGTTGCGCAGGAAGCCCCGGCGCTTCGCCCGGAGCAGGGGGGAACCGCGGAACAGCGCCTTGAAACCGGAATTGTCGAGTTCGAGGAACTCGCGCAAGCGGCGCGGCATCGCCTCGGGGCGCGTCTGAAAGGCGGTGTCGCGGGAGGCCCGGGCGAACCGGTTCCACGGACAGGCGTCTAAGCAGTCGTCGCACCCGAAGATCCTGTCTCCGATGGCCTCCCGGAACTCCTCGGGAATGGGGCCCTTGTTTTCGATTGTGAGGTAAGAAATGCAACGGCGTGCATCGAGCCGGCCGACGCCCGTGATGGCATGCGTGGGGCAGGCGTCGATGCATCGGGTGCAGCTCCCGCAGCGGTCCGGGAGGGGATCGTCTGGGTCAAGGTCGGCGGTGGTGAGGATCACGGAGAGGAAAAACCACGTGCCGAGGCGCGGGTGGATGCCCATTGTGCTCTTGCCCTGCCAAGAAACGCCGCAGGCCGCTGCCCAACCGCGCTCAAGCACCGGACCGCCGTCCACAAAGCAAAGTTGCCGTCCGCCGTCCGCCGCCAAAACTCCTGCAACCGCCTCAAGGCGCGGGCGGATGATCCCGTGGTAATCCCCCCCGCGGGCATAACGTGCGATGCGTCCACAAGCTCCATTCGTGCGCGGGGGAGGGGGATCATCCACCAGATAATTGGTGGCCAGCACCACGATCGAGCGGACACCCGGGAGGAGAAGCGACGGGTCGGAGCGCTGGGGAGCGGTGCGGGCCATCCACTCCATTTCACCGTGGTTGCCTTCCTGCAGCCACCGGAGCAGGGCGTCGGCGCCGGGGGCGCGTCCGGCACGGGCGATCCGGCAGAGATCGAAACCGTGCTTCCCGGCGGCATCGCAAAGCAGGCTTTTCACGGACACACGCATGGAGTGTGCGGTGAAACTAAGTGCGAGGCCGCATCTGCTCCGCGCCATGGAGGGCGTAGCGGGCTGCCCCGAGGAGGGCGGCCCTGTCGTTCAGAATGACGCGCAGCGGGATGCGCTGCATGAAGTCGCTGAAGCGGCCTTTGGCGAAGAAGGCCTCCAATAGCGGGGGACGCTGGAGGAGGGGAAGAATTTTCGCGGCAATCCCGCCGCCGATGAAAACGCCGCCGGTCGCCATGATCTTCAGCGCAAGATTGCCCGCCTCGGCGCCGAGGATCGTGGTGAAGATTTCCATGGTCTGGACGCAGAGCGGGCAGGAAGCATCCGCGGCGGCCGCTGAGATCACGGCGCCCGGATCCCCGGCCTTGAGCAATTCGGCCACGGCGGGGGTTTCAGCAACACGTCCGGTGTCGCGCAGGAAGTTGTAGATGTTCGGGATGCCCATGCTGCCGCTGAGCACGCGCTCGAAGCTGATGTGCCCGTAGGGGTGCAGGAGGTGCTGGTGCAGGGCGAGCTCCAGTTCCGTGCGCGGAGCGAAGTCGCAATGTCCCCCTTCGCAGGCGAAGGGGACGTGCTTGCGGCCATCCCAGAAAATCCCCGCCTCGCCGAGACCGGTTCCGGGCGAAATGACCGCCATGTTTCCGGAGGCGCCAGGGCTGCCGCGATGCAGCAGGGCGAAGTCCGCGGGGCGAAGCTCGCCGATGCCGTAGGCGTTGGCCACTAAATCGTTGATGAGGAAGCATCCGCGGAAACCGAATGCCGCGGAGAGGGATGCGGCATCGATCTCCCAAGGCAGGTTGACCAGTTTCGCCCGGGTGCCCGCGACCGGCCCCGGGAGGCCGAAGCATGCAAAATCGACGGGGGAGAGTTCGTCCTCGAGGAACTCCTTGATCAATTGTTCAAGGCTGGCCGCAGCGCGGCTCGAGTATTTCGATGCCCGCTGCATGGTGAGCGGCGCCGCGGAGTCGATGCCGTCGGCGCGGAAGGTGGCAAGCCAAGTCTTGGTGCCTCCGACGTCGGCGGCCAGGATTGTCGCGCCGCCTGCGTCGGGCAGCGGTCGCATGGGAGGCGACTCCGCCGTTGTGTCCTCCTGCGGGGGGCGTTTCACGCGAGGGGCGGCTTATGCCGGGTTTTCCCACGCGCGGCCGTCGCGCGCGAGGAGCTTGTCGGCGGCGGCCGGCCCCCACGAGCCCGCTTCGTAGTCAGGGAAATCACGCGGGGGCAGTGCCCCCCACACGTCCAGGATGGGGCTCACGATCCGCCATGACGCATCGACGCTGTCCTCGCGGTGGAACAGGGTCATGTCGCCGATCATGCAGTCGTGGAGCAGTGTCTCGTAACCCGTGGCTGGCGACTGTTTTCCGAATTCGTTGTAGTCGAAATCCAGTGGAATGGTGTCGACGACGATGGCCGGCCCGGGACGCTTGGCGCGGATCATGATGGTGATGCTTTCCTCCGGCTGGATGTTGAGGATGAGGGCGTTCGGGCCGGCCTCGCTGTGCGCCTTTTCCCCGAAAAGCATCAGCGGTGTGCGTTTGAAGCGGATGACGACCTGCGTGAGGTGCTTGGCAAGGCGCTTGCCGGTGCGGAGGTAAAACGGCACGTCGGCCCAGCGCCAGTTCTCCACGTAGAGGCGGACAGCAGCGAAGGTTTCCGTATTGGAGGTCGGGCTGACGCTCGGTTCGCTTCGATAGGCGGGCACCGGTTGCCCGTCGATCACACCGGCCCCGTATTGGCCGCGCACGGCGTTCTCGATGACTTCCTCGGGTTCCATGGGGCGGATGGCGTCGAGGACCTTGACCTTCTCGTTGCGGACCGCATCGCCGCTGATGCTGCCCGGCGGCTCCATGGCGATGAGGGAGAGGACGCTGAGCATGTGGTTCTGCAGCATGTCACGGAGGACGCCGTAGTGGTCGAGGTAACCGCCGCGGTTCTCCACGCCGAGCGACTCGGCCACGGTGATCTGCACGCTGTCCACGTAGCGGCGGTTCCAATTCGGCTCGAAGATCATGTTGGCGAACCGGAACACCATGATGTTCTGGACGGTCTCCTTGCCGAGGTAATGATCGATGCGGTAGATCTGGCTTTCGTCGAGGCAGTGATGGAGGTCCCGGTTCAACTGGCGGGCGCTGTCGAGGTCGCGACCGAAGGGCTTTTCGATGATGACGCGCCGGTAGCCGTCCGGCGTTTCGTTGAGCAATCCGGCCTCGCCGAGTTTGGCCGCCACGGTGCCGAAAAGGGTGGGCGTGACGGCGAGGTTGAAGACCGCATTGCCGCCGGGGATCTGTTGCGCGGTGCGAACCTCCTCCATCTTCTCCTTGAGCGCGGTGAAGACGGCGGCGTCGTTGAAGTCGCCCGAGATGTAGAAACAGGATGAAATGAACTGATTCCACTCCGTCTCATCCACCGGGTGGGTGGCGAACTGCTTGATATCCTGGCTCATCTGGTCGCGGAAACTGGCGTCGTTTCCCTGGGTGATGGCCACGCCGATGACGGCGAACTTGGAGGGGAGGAGGCCGACGCACCGCAGATTGAACAGCGCGGGGATCAACTTGCGCTTGGTCAAGTCACCGGATGCCCCGAAGATCACGAAGATGCAGGGGGGGCCGGGCTGCCGGTGGTTGATGGTGGAGTTTGTCTGCAGCATGAAGGCGCATAGTGGGCCGCGGGCCGGGGGTTCTCAATGAGAAAAGGGTGAGCGTGATGCTTTGCAAACGGCGGACGCGCGGCTAATCTTGCCCTCTTCGGCGCATGTGCCGCGGGGGAGATGTTGCACGCATGAATTTGATCGATCGTTACGTGGGCCGGGCTGTGCTCGTGACCGCCATTTACGGGGTTTTTGTGCTCAGCGTTGTCCTTGTGCTGGGCAACATTTTCAAGGAACTGCTCGACCTGTTGATCAACCGGGATGTGCCGCTGAAGTATGTGCTGCTTTTCATGGCTTATGTGCTGCCGTTTTCCCTGGCGTTCACCGTGCCGTGGGGGTTCCTGACCTCCGTGCTCCTGATTTTCGGCCGGATGTCAGCGGACAACGAGATGGTCGCCCTGCGGGCCTGCGGGGTGAGTTTGCTGCGGGTTTGCATGCCGGTGCTCGCGGTCGGTGTGCTCCTGAGCGCATTCACCTTCTGGATCAATGCCGAAGTTGCGCCGCGGGCCGAACAGGCAATGCGGGACTCCATTGCCACGATGGCCCGGAGCAACCCCGCCGCTCTGTTCGTGCCTGATGAAGTGGTGGGGGAATTCCGCGGCAAGAAGATCTTCGTCGGTGGAAAGAAGGGCAACGAGCTCAGCGATGTCACCGTGATCGAGCAGGACAGCGGAGCCATGCCGGAGAGGATCATCTACGCGCGTTCCGGCGAGATCGAGTCGGATGAGGCCAGCGGGGAACTCCAACTGACGTTGCGCGAGGCAAGGTTCGAGCAGCGGGATGCCGGGAACACTTACGACTTCTCCGCCATCCGGCACGGCATTTCTGTCGGCGAGGCCACGGTCAGCATCCCCCTCGACGACTTGGTGGCGGGGCACCTGAAGCATCGTCCGTTGCGCTCCTACACACTTCCGGAACTGATGGCATATTTGCCGGAGGCGAGGGGGAATGACGCGGGGATCCCCGTGCTCACGGAGATCAGCAAACGACTTTCCATGTCGCTGGCGTGCGTGGCCTTCGCGCTCATCGCGATGCCGCTCGGGGTGACGGCCCAGCGCAAGGAGACATCCGTGGGATTCGGGATCAGCCTTGCCTTGGCGTTCAGCTACTTTTTCTTCGTGGTCCTTGCAGAAATGCTGAAGGAGGACGCGGCGGCATTCCCCTACCTGCTGATTTGGATTCCGAATGTCCTGTTCGTCGGGATCGGCGGTTGGCTCCTGCTGAGGCTGGACCACAAGTGAGTCTCAGAGTGTCCGGCCGGCGGCGGACACGAACGGGCGGAGGCTTTCGACGAGGTCCTCGAAGGCGGCGGGGTCGAGTTGCTGCTGGCCGTCGCTGAGCGCCTCGGCGGGGTTGGGGTGCACCTCGACCAGCAATCCATCCGCCCCGACAGCCGCGGCGCCTCGGCAGAGGACCTTGACCAAGTCGGCGCGTCCGCAGCCCTGGCTGGGATCGACGACGACCGGCAGGTGGCTCTCCTGTTTTGCGATGGCCACGGCGGCGAGGTCGAGCGTGTTCCGCGTGTAGGTCTCGAAGGTGCGGATCCCGCGCTCGCAGAGAATGACATTCGGGTTGCCGTGCGCGAGGAGGTATTCAGCCGCGAGCAGCCATTCCTCGACGCGCATGCTCAATCCGCGCTTGAGCAGGACGGGCTTGCCGCTGCGGGCGCAGGCGATGAGGAGCTGGAAATTCTGCGCGTTGCGGGCCCCGATCTGCAGGATGTCGGCGGTGCCGGCCACAAGATCGACGTCCCGTTCCCCGAGGACCTCGGTGATGATGCGCAGGCCGGTCTCGGCCCTTGCGGTCTCCAGCATGCGCAGGCCCTCCGGGCCGAGTCCTTGGAATTCGTAGGGAGAAGTGCGGGGTTTGTAGGCTCCGCCCCGCAGGATGACAGCTCCGGCAGCCTTGACCGCATGCGCCGTGGCCATGAGCTGTTCCTCGCTCTCGACGGAGCAGGGGCCGGCCATGAGGACGAATTTGTCGCCGCCGATCTCGACGCCCCCGGCATGGACGACTGTCGGGGTGCGGCGCGATTCGCGGCTGGCGAGCTTGAAGCGCTTCTGCACCCGCAGGACCTGCTCGACCTGGGGCAATGCGTTGAGCGATTCCAGGCTGGCATGGGTCGTCTCGTCGCCGATGGCGGCGACCACGGTCTGGTATTCCCCGCGGATGGGGTTCGGCGTGTAGCCGAGAGCGGAAATCTCACGGATGACGGCTTCGACCTGGTCAGGCGGTGTGTGGGGGCGGATGACGACGATCATGGACCCGCGAGCCTATCAACACCGGGTGGCGGGCGGCAACCGGTCAGAAATGAAATTGCGTGCTTTTTGCAAAAAACGACGCATATTCACCGATCCCTATGAAAGAAAATGAAGAGGCCGCAGTGAAGAAGATTGTGGCCGAGAGCGGGTGTGTGCACTCCCCGGCTCTCATCGAAGAAATGGTGCAGACAGCCCTTCGCTTGGGGCGGGACAAAGCCAGCGTGGCGGACTTGAAACTGCTCGTCCGCACCTTCAAGGAGATGCGGTATGCGGCCAAGGTCTTCCAACCCTACACCGACCGCCGCAAAGTTGCCGTGTTCGGATCCGCGCGTCTTGCTCCGGAATCGGCCGAGTTCAAGATGGCCGAGGAAATGGGACGCCGGCTGGTCGAGCGGGACTTCATGGTCATCACCGGCGGCGGAGACGGCATCATGGGTGCCGCGCAGAAAGGTGCGGGCCGCGACCACAGCTTCGGCCTCAATATCCGTCTGCCCTTCGAGCAGCGCGCCAACGAGACCATCCACGGCGACAAGAAGCTGATCAACTTCAATTACTTCTTCACCCGCAAGGTGAATTTCGTGAAGGAAACCGACGCTTTCGTGCTCTTCCCCGGCGGGTTCGGCACGCAGGACGAGGGTTTCGAGTGCCTGACCCTCATGCAGACGGGGAAGTCGAAGATCACGCCGATCGCATTCCTCGATACGCCGGACGGGCGCTACTGGGAAACGTGGGAGTTTTTCATCAAGAACGACCTCCTGCGGATGAAGCTCATCTCGCCGAGCGACTTCCATCTCTTCAAGATTTTCCACAATTGCGACGAGGTGATCGACCACATCGTCCATTTCTACAGCGTTTTCGACTCCTATCGGTGGGTTCGGGAGAAGATGGTCATCCGGTTGCACAAGCGCCTGACCGAGCGCAGTGTGGATGCGCTCAACGAGCAGTTTGCCGACATCCTTGTCACCGGCCGCATCGAGCAGGCCGGCCCATTGCCGGAAGAGGCGGACGAAACCGAGGTGGCCGGGCTTCCGCGTCTCGTGCTGGTGCCGCAGAAGACCGATTTCGGGCGTCTGCGCCTGCTGATCGACACGATCAACAACTCCGAGACGGAAGACTGATCCTGCCGGCAAGCCGACCCGTCATGAGGCCATGAGCAGCATGTCCAGCGTCACGCTTTACGACACGACCCTGCGCGACGGCACGCAGGGGACGGGGATCTCGCTCAGCGTGCAGGACAAGCTGCGCATCGCGGAACGTCTCGACGAGTTCGGGATGCACTTCATCGAGGGGGGGTGGCCGGGATCAAATCCCAAGGATGCCGCGTTCTTCGAGGAGGCGGGCAGGCGGACGTGGACCACGGCAAAGATCGCAGCCTTCGGCATGACGCGGCGCGGCGGCATGAAGGTGGAGGACGATGCACAGGTGCGGCATCTGCTGGAGGCGAACACGCCGGTGGTGACCATCGTGGGAAAGACATGGCCGCTCCATGTCACGGAGGTCTTCGGTGTCACACTGGATGAGAATCTGGCGATGATCCGCGACACTGTGTCCTTTTTGAAGGACCAGGGGCGCCGGGTTTTCTACGACGCGGAGCATTTCTTCGACAGCTACCGCGAGGCGCCGGATTACTCGCTGGCGACGATCCGCGCCGCGGCGGAAGCGGGGGCGGAGATCGTCATCCTGTGCGACACGAATGGCGGCAGTCTTCCGGGCGCGGTTAAGGATGCGACCCGCGATGCCCGGGTGGCGGTCGGGTGCCCGGTCGGGACGCACACCCACAACGACTGCGGACTCGGCGCGGCCAATGCCCTTGCAGCCGTCGAGGCGGGGGCGGTCCAGGTGCAGGGGACGGTGAACGGCTACGGCGAAAGGGTCGGGAACTGCAATCTCACCACGGTGATCCCCGTGTTGCAGTTGAAGCTCGGGTTTCATCTGGTCGGTGATCTTGAGAGGCTCACCGAGTTGTCGCATTTCGTGGACGAAGTGGCCAATGTTCCGCACGATGTGCGCGCACCCTTCGTCGGGAGCGCGGCCTTCACCCACAAAGGTGGGCTGCACGTGCACGCGGTGCAGAAGCTGGCAAGATCCTACGAGCACATCGATCCCTCGGCTGTCGGCAACCAGCGGATCGTGACCATTTCCGACCTGTCCGGGCAGAGCAACGTGCTGATCAAGGCCGAGTCGATGGGGTTCAAGTTCGCCAAAGGCTCTCCCGAAGTTGCCAAGGTGCTCCAAGAGGTCAAACGCCTCGAGCACGAGGGTTATGAATTCGAAGCGGCGGAGGCATCGTTCGAGCTGCTCCTGCGTCGGTTGCTCGGGCGGCACAGGCCCTTGTTCGAACTGGAGGAATACCACTGCGACTTCCTGCGTTCGGGACGCCCCGGTGCGGATTGGAACAAGTGCGAGGCCACCGTGAAGATCCGCGTGGATGGCGAGGCGGCGCACACGGCGGGCTCGGGCGACGGGCCGGTGAACGCGCTGGATGCGGCATTGCGCAAGGCCCTGCAGCCGTTTTATCCGGCAATCGGCGGCGTGCGGCTCGATGATTACAAGGTGCGCATCATCAACGGGAGCCGCGGCACCGCCGCGCGCACACGGGTGTTCATTTCCTCCACCGACGGCCGGAACGAGTGGGGGACGGTGGGCGTCTCGGACAACATCATCGAGGCAAGTTGGCAGGCGCTGGTGGACGGCTTCGACTATGCCGTCCTTCAGTCCGGGCGGGAAACCTGACACGGATCACCGCAGGGGATCGCCGAAACGGTTGACTTTGAAGTCGCCGCGGCGTGCGGGGGGAGTTTCGCGGGGGTTTTCCGGGGCGGAACGTGCTTTGCCCATTTCATCGACCACGCGGGCCTGCAGGCGGAAGGTGTTGATCGGCACCTGCACGCGCCGGTTTCCGCCGGCGATGTTCCGGCGACCGAGGATGAAATCGTAGGGCTTGTAGTAGTTGCTCAAATCCTTGCGGTAGGAGCCTTGGTTGACGCCGATGCGCAGGTTCTTGCGGATTTCAAAGTGGAGGTGCGCCACATACATCCCGCGGTTCGTGCCGATGCTCCCGACGAGCTGGCCGCGGCGCACCTGCTGGCCTTCGCGGACGAAGATCTGGTGCATGTGGGTGTAGAACGAGTCCACGTAATTCCATTTGCGATTCTCCCAGTAAGCGTGGCGCACGATGACGGTCTTGCCCCATCCCATGCGGGCGTCACGGGCAAAGACCACGAGGCCGTGGGCCGTGCAATAGACCGGAGCACCAAGGTCGGTGTTGCCTCCGGCTGCGCCGTTCCAATCGTCGCCCATGTGCCGTCCCACGATCAACCCCCTGGAACGGTAGTATCCGACGGCATCCGGCTTGCCCACGGGCATGTCGAAGCCGTCGACGCTGCGGGTGGGCGCAAATTGCACGCGGTCGGGGGCCCCCTCGCCATCCTGCGGCCATGCTGTGAGACAGGGCGCGATCAACGCAATGAGGCAGATGGTCACGCGGAGCATGGGCGGAAGAAGGTTAAAGAGGCGGGAGGCGGCGGGCAAGCGCCACGGCTTGCACCGTCCTCGGGAGCCGACTAAAAGTCGTCCGGTGAATTCGTTGTTATTTCTGGGCACCGGCCCGGGCAGGCCGGTTGCCGGAAGGTTCTCCTCCTCCTGTGTGTTGCGGACGCCCGGGGCCTGTGTTCTCGTCGATGCGGGCGAGCCATGCAGCCAAAGGTTGTGCGAGGCGCAAATTTCCGCGGCGGATCTCGACGCCGTGTTGATCACGCATGCCCACTCCGACCACACGGGGGGGCTGCCCCTGCTGCTGCAGGCGGCGTGGCTGGCTCCACGAAGCCGTCCGCTCGCGGTTTATCTCCCGGAGGAGCTGATCGAGCCGCTCCCGGCATGGCTGGATGCGGTGCTTTTGCCGTCCTCCCTGTTGGGATTCCCCCTGGAGTTCCGTGCATGGAAGGCGGGCGTTCCCCGCGAGGTCGCACCCGGAGTCGAGGTGACGCCATTCCCGACCACGCATCTGGACCAATTGCGGCAGATCATCGATCCGTCGGCGACCGGCCGCTTCCGCGCTTACGGCCTTGATGCGCGTTGTGGCGGCCGCCGGGTTGTTTTTTCCGCGGATCTCGGGGACCCCGCAGATCTTGCCGTGGTGCTGGCGCAGCCGTGCGATGTCCTTGTCTGCGAGTTGTCACATTTTTCGCCCGAGGACCTGTTCACGTTCCTCAAGGGCCGGTCGGTCGGACAGCTGATCCTTGTGCACCTTGCGGGGGATTTGGCGGGCAAGGAGGACCTTCTCCGCGAGGCGGCTCGTGAGGCGCTGGGTGGTGCCCCGGTGACAGTCGCCCGCGACGGCGAACTTGTTGGGTTCTGATCAGGCCGCCTCCGGCGGCTTGTGGGGAGCCGTGCCGGAGGGTGGTTGCTTCACGCGCACCACCGGAACCGGAAAGCGCATGCGCATGTCGCCGTCGAGGCGGATCTCGACGTGGTGGACGCCGAATTTTTTGACCTGAACGCCGCCGAAAAAGTGGACATTGGTGGCGCTCCCCTCGATCTCGCGAAGATCGAAGTCGATGCTCGCCTCCGCCACGGTCTCGTCATCCGGGTCGAGAAAGCGGGAATCCTGGTGGAATCGGCCGATGCCGCCGCACCATCGCGTCCACAGGCACAGCTTGAAAAAGCCGATGGGAACCTGCGGGGCAGGGATGGCACCGACCACGCCGACGAGGGTTTGGGATCCGTTGACTTCGGTGCGCACGTCCTCGCAGAGGACGACCGATTGGAGGTCGGGCGAGATGGGGTCCATGGTTGGCGGGGTTTACTTCGGCCAGAGAAGCCACATGGTGACCGCGATGGCAAGGACAACGCGATACCATCCGAAGATCGCCATGCCGTGGCTCTTGAGATAGCCGACCATCCATTTCACCGCCAGCACGGCAGAGAGCCACGCGGCGAGGAAGCCGACGGCGAGCGGGGGCCATCCGTAGGTCGCAAGCATGGCGCCACCGTGGTCGAGCATGTCTTTGGCGGTGGCTGCGCCCAAAGTGACCACACCGAGAAGGAAGCTGAGTTCGACCGCGGCAGGAAGGGACAGGCCGACGAGCAGTCCGCCGACGATGGTGATCAAGCTGCGGCTGACTCCGGGCCACATGGCGAGGCATTGCGCGGTGCCGACGATGACGGCCATCTTCAGGGTCAGGCTGTCGAGCCCGAGGCCGGTGCCCGGGGTGAAGCCGCGGCGGCGGCGCACGGCGGACACGACCAAGATGGCCAGACCGCCGGCGAACCATGCGGCCACGACCGGCCAGAGGCCCCAGGTTTCGCCGCCGAAGAGGTATTTTTTGATCACCTTCTCGAGGAGCAACCCGAGGACGGCTGCGGGAATGAATGCGGCAACGAGGTTGAAGGCCAGGCGTTTTCCATCCGGGCTCCGGCCTGCGATGCCGAGGATCATCTGGCCGACCCGTTCGCGGTAGAGGCCGAGGACGGCGAGGATGGCGCCGACCTGGATGCTGATGGCGAAGGCGTCCGAGACTTCGCTGGACTCGATGCCCATCAAGCGCTGGGCGAGAAGCAGGTGCCCGGTGGAACTGACCGGAAGGTATTCGGTCAATCCCTCGACCAAGCCGAGAATCAGGGCTTGGATGATATCCACTTAGAAGCGTTGCTGCCGGGTGGAGGAAGTGTCAGATCGCCTGGTCGCCGGTTTCGTCCGTGCGGATGCGGATGGCTTCCTCGATGGGGAGAATGAACACCTTGCCGTCGCCGATCTTGCCGGTTTTGGCCGATTTGACGATGGCTTCGGTGGCGCGAGCCACATGCTCGTCGCTGACCACGATCTCCACCTTAACTTTGGGCAGGAAGTCCACCGTGTATTCGCTGCCGCGGTAGATTTCGGTGTGGCCCTTCTGACGTCCGAAGCCCTTGACCTCCGTAACGGTCATGCCCTCGATGCCGATCTCAGCCAGCGCCTCTTTGACATGCTCCATTTTGAAGGGTTTAATGATGGCTTCGATTTTCTTCATGACATGCGCGTTGTAACCAAGCGTTTCCGGAATGCAAGCATGGAAAAAACGCGCATGACGGGCCTGCGCAGCGCGGACGACCAAGCATGAGTCTCATGCGTTTGCGCCGTTCGCGTGTGCGCGGTTGGCTTAAGAAATTCCCCCGCCAGCGGCACATTCGGGGCACATGGCTGCACCGGATGCTGGGGGATCGCTTGTTTTCGCCCGCGCTGTGGCGACCGAACCGCCGGACCGTGGCCTTGGGGGCGGCGGGCGGGTTGTTCTGGGCGATGATGCCGATTCCGTTCCAGATGCTCCCTTCGGGACTCACCGCTTATCTCTGCCGCTACAATGTGCCCACGGCGATCACGGTGGTGTGGATCACGAATCCTTTCACCTGGCCCGTGATTCTCTACTGGCAATACCGTCTGGGGGCGTGGTTGCTCGGGCAGGAGGCGCCCGAGGCGGTCACGATGGACGCGATGATCGGCCTGGCGACGGATGTTCCGGTGGCGTTGCTTCTCGGGTGTGCCATCACCGGGATGGTTCTCGCGGCAGGCTCCTATCTGCTTGTCATCTCCCTGTGGGATGCTGTGGCCCGGCGCTGGTGGCACAGCCATGCACGGCCCCGAGTCCAAGCGGCAAAGGCGGTGCCGCGGGCATGAAGGCGGCAGCCGATGACAGCCTGACGGCCGTCGCGTCGCGCTTCGTGCGCGGACGCAACGCGCTGCTTTGTTCGGCCGATTTCGGCCCGATGCTGATGGAATTCTATCTGCATTTCGGCCAGAACGGCATCGTGCTGGCCGACGGGGTGGACGAAAAGCTCAAGCTGCTCATTGTTGCGTTGAGCCTGCATGTGGCCTCGGGGCCCCGTGCGTTCACCTGTGCGTGGACGCTGCATCTGGAGGAGGAGGGAGTGAATCTTTTCGCGGTGGCGGAGGGCCAGACGGGCAGGGTCACGGGGCAGGCGTTCGATCGTGATGTTCGCTCGGTTGGCGGCAATGTGCTTCACGCGGAGACGGTCGGGGAGAGGGGCGCGCGGCGCAGGAGTTCGGTCGAGTTCTCCGGCGCCGATGTCCTGTCCGCGGCAGAGGCGTATTACCGGCGGAGCGAGCAGCGACCGGCCCGCTATTTTGATCTGGGCGGGGATGACTTCGCCCTGCTCTCAGCCCAACCGGATTGCGATCTGCCGTGGCTCGAGTCCGTTGAGACCGACGAGATCCGTGCGATGATCGGGGATGTTTCGAGGCCTCCGTTGGAGATCCGTCATTTCCGTTTCGAGTGCGGGTGCACTCCAAGGAGGATAGCGGAGGCGATCGGTGCGGCGTTGCGGGAGGACCTCGACACCATGATGGGGACGGAGGGGCGCATGAGGGTGATCTGTCCGCGTTGCGGGCGAAAGCACACACTCACCCGGGCGGATTTCACCCAGGCAGCTTAGTTTCCCTTGCGCCAAGGCGCGATCAATTTGAATTCCGCGTCTGTCACCGCGTTGTCAGGAACTCCGAGGGCCAATTCACGGGCCTCCTTTTCGCGCTGGTTGGCCCCGAGCACCGCGGCGAGCACCGCGCGCTGGTAGGGCTGGATCTGGGCGGGGTCAAGGGTGACTCCGTCGAACACGTCCAAGGCTTCACCGGGTTGACCGACTTTGAGAAGGCCGAGGGCGAGCGTGATGCGGTAAGCGAGCATCTTGGGGTCGGAATTGACAAGTGTTCGGGCGCCTTCGATGTCCGGAGATTTTCCGGTCAGGGCTGCAAAATACCGGAAGTCATTCTGCACCACCGGGTCGGCCGGGAGGCGCTTGATCATGTTCTCGTAAAGATCATAAAGCTGTCCGGCGTCCTGCCGCTTTTGCACGATGGGAACGAGCGACTGGAAGGCTTGGCGCGCGGTGGCGGGGTTGTCGGTCAGCCGGGTGAGTTCCTGTTCGAGCACCTGGTCCTCGCCGATGCGGCCGAGATAGCCGATCACATAGCCCAGCAGGTCCGGTTGGTTGGAGGCCTCTATCAAGGCGCGCTGATAGAAGGTTGCGGCTGCCGAGGGCCTGCCGGTTTCGCGGGCGGCGCGGCCGCGGTAGAGTTGGACGATGGGGGTTTGCAGCGGGAGTCCGTCGGCTTGGAGCAACCCGGAGATCTGCTGCCACTCCCCAAGTCCTGCCAGCGCGTCGAGTCGTATGAGGAAGAGGTCGCTCCGGCTGGCCGCTTCCGACGGGCCGATGATGTCGAGCACGGTTTGATGCTCCCGATTTTGGTTGAGCCACCGGGCGAGTTGGGCGCGCTGCTCGGGGGAGCCGGTGCGGAATTCCTCGATCATGCGGCGGGAGACCGCGATGTATGATCCGGGGTCGAGATGGATCTCCGCGGTCGCCGCGAGGAGTTTCTGATCGCCGGTCACCTTGGGGTGTGCGAGCAGGGCCTTGATCCAGCCGCGGCCCTCGGGCGATTCCAAGGCCGGTGAAGAAATCAGCGCGAGCAGGGCATCCAGGCCGTCCTGATCGGTCCGGCTGGTGATGGGGCGGAGAAGATTGATGGCTGCAAGGATCGATTCGGGGGTGTTTTCGGCGAGATGAATGCGCGCAAGCAGGATGGCGGCCTGGGCATCGCCGCCGGCCTCGAGACATTCTTGGAGGGTTTGCGCCGCACTTTGCACCCGTTGTTGGGCCAGGCGGACGCGTGCAAGGATGAAGAGTGCGTCGGGAACATCGCTTCCGTGCTGGATCAGGTTGAGCGCCGTGTTTTCGGCAAGCACGAGATCGCCGAAACGCAGGGAGGCTTCCGCAAGCTGCAGGCGGTCCTGGTTCATTGCGTGGCCGCTTGCCAGCAGATCCTGCAGGACAGGAATGGCCTCCGGGACGCCGGCCGCCAGAAGCACGGCCGCGTAGGAACGCTGCACAGCCGGCAAGTCGGGGCGCATTTGCATGGCAGAGGAGGCGTTGTTGAGCGCCTCCTGCAGGTTGCCCTCCGCGAGAAGGGTGCTTGCGTTGGTGGCGAATTGACGGGCGCGCAATTCCGTGATGCGCGGAAATCCAAAAAAGGAGCCGACAGCGATGATGACCAGAGCCGCGATGCCGATGACCAGAAGGCGCCGTTTGAGGCGCTGTCGGCGCATCTGGCGGATTTCCTCGGCGCTCAACTCATCGTCATCGGCTGGGTGCTTCCTCATTTCTTTGATTTTTCTTCGTAGGTTTTCAGGAACTGCCACGCCTCCGGGTAGTCGCCCCGGCTGTGGGCGGCTTTGGCGGCGAGATACCAGATGTAGGCCGGCGCCTCGGGTGATTCCATGATTCGCCGGAGTTGCCAGAAGGCATCATCCTTGCGGCGGGCTGACTCCAGAGCCTGATAGTAGGCGATGGCGGTGGCGATATCCAGCGGGGCCAAGGCTGCCGCCCTCTCGATTGTGCGGAGGTCGCTGCGGCTGATCGGGGCTGGGAGGACGGGGCGGGGGCCATATTCGAATTGCAGATCAAGTGCTTCATCCAATCGTTCTGCATTTGCCGCACGGTCGGCCAGCACCCGCCAGCCGAGACGTTTCAGGCGCGGATTGCTTTCGGTCAGGCTGTCAAGGAGTCCGACCTGCGAGTAGTTGAGGAGGAACCGCAGAGCTGGTTCGATCAGGTGATCAGGGGCCAGGTTGAGGTTTTCCGTTATGGCAAGCAGCCGAGGCAGGCGGGGGAGGGGATCGCCGGTCTGCTGTGCGCGGAGCCGGGCAAACTCAATTTCCGGGTCATCGGGGTAGAGGTTGAGCAGCGCGACTTTGAGGAGGGGGTTGCCCTTGGCGGCATTGAGGTAGCTGGCATACATGCCTGCGCGGCGGGAGGGGGGCGCACGTCGCAGGGCCTGATTCCATGCATAGGCGGCCCGGCTGGGATTGAATGGAGCCCAAACGTAGCCTTCCCTCTCGAGCACCCAGACCATGTAGGGCAGGATGGCTTGGGCTGTGCGAAATTCATCCCAAGCGGCACTTGGGTTGCCTGCTTCGATGAGGTATGTGGCCCGGGCCCAGCGGAAATCCCAGTTGAGAGGTTCCAGTTTTTCCGCCTGCGCCAGGAAATCCGCCGCCGCTCCGGGATCTCCCTTCTCATGGGCGGAGCCGGCCTTTTCCTGGATGACGTATGTGCCTTGGATGGCCGGGACCATCAGCCATCCGGCCGCAGTTCCCGTCCAGATCAAGCCGATCACGGCAAGCAGAATCCCTGGCAGACGGAGAATGTGACGCAGGACGTCCGGATGGATCACGGCCGTGGCTGGTGGGAGGGCCAAGGCCGCGAGAGCGATGCCGGGGAAGAGGGTTCCGATGCGGTGGCCGCTGACCTCGAAGAATGCATTGACGACCATGACCACGGCAACGGCCATGGCGGCAGATCGCATGGTGGCGGCCCGCGACTTGCGTGCCGTGTAGGCGAGGTAGATCAGCAAGGAAACGGCACCAAACACGGTCAGCACGGAAAGCCAGCCGCCTTCCGCCAGCAGCCACAACCAACTGCTCTCGGGATGGATCGGACGGCGATCCATCATGGGCTCGAAGTCCAGATAGAATGGAAAGACGTAGGGGAAGTTGCCCAATCCGAAACCGGTAAGCCTGGCGTCGGCCGAGAGATTCAGAGTCATCCGGTAGAATTGCGTCCGAAAATCGGTATCAGCATTCTCGGTGAGGGTTTCGCGCAGGCCTATGAACCGCTCGACCATCGGACCGCCGCTCACGGAAATGGTGGCAAAGGAGATGAGCAGGAAGGACAGGGCGATCGCCGCATACCGGTAGTTCTTGTTTGCGAGCCCGAAGAACGTCCAATACGCAAACCCGCCCGTTGCCAGGACCACGAAGCCGCCGCGCGAACCGTTCTGGATGATGGCCCACGTGAGCATGGCCAAGGACGCCGACCAAAACACCAACGCGCGCTTCCGTTTGCGCCGCAGCGTCTGGTGGATGAGGGCCACGCACATCACCGCCCCCAAACCCAGAAGCGATCCCCACTGGTTGCGGTTGGCGAACGGTCCGAATCCGTTGGTGCTCTGCCAAAGATCCGGATTGTTCCCGGTTGAGGTAGCATAAATGGCGAATGCAGCAATCAGGACGATTCCCCCGGTGATCAGCCGGGCGAGGGTGTCGCGGTTGTAGTGATCCCATGCTTGTGCCGAACACCAACCTGCAAGACTCACCCCTGTCAGCCACAACAGCCAGTTGTGCAGCGTGAGCCACGGTTGCGGGGTGACGAACGGCGAAAGTGTCATCACCGTGGTGTTTGCCAACGCCTCCCGCCACGCCAGTGGTGCTGTCCATGTCGCCGGCAGATACACGGTCAGGGGCACGACGGCCAGAAGCCCGAGAACCCCGAGGACCGCCCGGTTCGGGGCTTTGGAGGGGGGCCAGAAAACCCACAGAGCTCCGATGCATGCCGTGACAATCCCCTGGGCCCACAAGGGACGACCGCCCGCCAAGACCACCGCCAGCAACACGCTGATAGCCAAGACCCAACCTCCGGGAGGAACCAAGAAGAGGTCTTCCCGTTGTTGCCATGCCGGTGTCTGCTTATGCACTGGCTATCAACGCTACCTGTCACTCCGTCGCTCGGCAATCCGCCAACTCCTGTTTCTCCGGGCTGTTT
The DNA here is from genome assembly GCA_014879535.1 of Chthoniobacterales bacterium. Lineage (GTDB taxonomy): Bacteria > Verrucomicrobiota > Verrucomicrobiia > Chthoniobacterales > JACTMZ01 > JACTMZ01. The sequence goes on along the minus strand of JACSRX010000029.1, from coordinate 192,549 downwards.
GGCTTCAGAGTTCAGTTTGTTCACAATTTGTTGAATTCCGCGCGGTCTGGGCTACAGTTGCGGGATGCCCCCGGCGAAGCAAGCTGTGCCTGTCAAGGTTGTGCCGACTTCGCTTGGTCCGGCGGAACGTGAGGTGCTGGAGTTCTTCGTGCATCTTGGCAAATACCTGTCCCTGCCGCGTTCGGTGGGTGAGATCTACGGATTTCTTTTTGCCACGGGGGGGAAGCATACCTTGGATGACTTGGTTTCCCGGCTTGGCATCAGCAAGGGATCCGCAAGTCAGGGGCTGCGCGTTTTGCGGGGGGCGCGCGCGGTGCGGGTGAGCCATCATCCCGGAGACCGGAAGGACTATTACGAGGCGGAGGTGGAACTGCCTTCACTGCTCCGAGGTTTTCTGGGGGATCACCTGACGGTCAAACTGGATCACGCGGACCAGCGCCTCGGTCATTTGCGTGAAGTGGTGGAAGATCCCCGCAGCGGGGCGCCGGACGGCTTGGCGGACAGGGTTGACCGCCTTCATTCGTGGCACAAGAAGGCACGCCGTCTGATGCCGCTGGTTTCCACATTTTTGAAGCTGTAGCCATGGAAGACGCCGCGATCATCGAATCCACGGTGCCGTTTTGGTTTTGTCTGAAGACGCAGCCGAAGCACGAAAAGCTTGCGGGACAGCTTTTGCGGACGCGGCTCGGTCTTGAGGTGTTCAGCCCGGTCCTGCGATTCCAACGGGTCACGGTGAACGGAAAGAAGTGGTTCGAGGAGGCTTTGTTCCCGGGTTACATCTTCGGGAAGTTTCCCTACCGGTCGCACTATCGTCTTGTGGCCTCCTCGATGGGGGTGACGAAAATCGTGGCGTTCGGCGGGAGTCCTGCCGTGGTCGATGAGGCGGTCATCGAGGAGCTGAGGAGATTCGTCAGCGACAATGAAACCATAGAAATTCTTCCCGAGATCGTGCCCGGCGACGAGGTCACGGTTCTGGACGGCCCATTCCGGGGGCTGCGCGCCTTGGTGACGCGCGTCATGCCCGCCAAGGAAAGGGTCGCGGTCCTGCTCGACCTGCTGGGAACACAGCGGGAAGTGGAGGTGACAGCAGCGAGGGTCGTTCCCGGCAAGGTTCATCCTTTGTCGGGGCGCGCCACGGGCTGAACGGAAAAAGTTACTTTGCGGGGACGCATCAGCTCGCACTTGTCAGGCCGGGGGACGATTCCCGCGACCAAGGGCGGCAGCTTGTCCTTATTGCATGATTTTTGACGATCCAGGTTCTGTGCCGCAGAACAACCCGACGGGAATGCGTCGTCGCTCGCGCAGCGTGCCGGAGGTGGGGGCGGATGCCGGCGGCTCCGCCCGTCGCCGACGGCGCCGTGGCGGTTCGTCGTTCAAACATGCCACGGCGCTCCCCGATCGCCGGGGGGCGGAGGCAGACAGGAGCCATGTTGCTTGGCTGTGGGTGCTTGGTTTGCTCGTGATCGGTGCACTCGCTTTCGCCTGGTATCTGCACGAGCAACGCTCAGCACCGCGCACGCTTCCGGGCGAAGCCCCCTCCGCTGCGTTGCTTCCCTGTATCGACCCGATCCTGGCACCGCTCGAACCGGGAGAATCGGGTTGCACTCCGGAGATGTTGGCGGGGTTGGCGTCGCGTTTCCGCGAGGAGCGGGAGAAATCCGGCCTCGATGACAAGGAGATCTTCGGCACTGCCGCAGTCATGGCGGAGATATTGCAGGAAGCGGCGCAGGACCGCACTCGGCACATCGACAAACTCCTCAAGATCGGGTCACCGGTGCATGGGGCATCCCCCCCCGTGGCGACGGCGGCCGGGGGTCTTTCGGAGACCGAGCGCCGGCATTTCGAGGCTGCCGTGGGCGTCAGTTGGCAGAGGAACTCGGGAGCCTATCGGAATCGAATCGAGGAGCTTTGGATGAGGCTTGTCCGCTTGGAGCGCGGACGGTTTCAGTCCACTCCAGCCGCAAACACCGTTCCATCCCCGGTCGCCTCTTTTCCAGAAAATCCATGAACAGTCATCGCATCGTCGTCATCGGCAGCAACTCCTTCTCCGGTGCAAGCTTCGTTTCCCATTGCTTGCGCGAGGGGTGGGAGGTGCTCGGAATCAGCCGTTCCGAGGAGGCAGATCCGGTTTTCCTGCCGTATCGCTGGCAATGCAAAGCGGAGGAATTGGAGAGGTTCCGCTTCGCCCGTTTGGATCTCAATCACCACACCGGGGAGATCGCCGGGGCCGTTGCGGGATTCGGGGCGCCCTACGTTGTGAATTTCGCCGCACAGAGCATGGTAGCGGAGAGTTGGGAGCACCCCGAGCACTGGTATCAAACCAACGTGGTGGCCAACGTGCGCCTGCATGACGGATTGCGCAAAATTTCCGGGCTGAAGAAATACGTCCATGTTTCGACTCCCGAGGTTTACGGAAGTTGCTCCGGTGATGTGAGGGAGGATGCACCTTTCAACCCCAGCACGCCCTATGCCGCCTCGCGGGCCGCGTGCGATCTGCATCTCCTAACATTCCTCAAGAATTACGGCTTTCCGGTTGTCTTCACGCGTGCCGCCAATGTCTTCGGTCCCGGGCAGCAACTCTACCGCATTGTCCCGCGCACGCTGCTATTCCTGGCTTTGGGGCAGAAACTCCAGCTTCACGGCGGGGGGCACTCCGTGCGTTCCTTCATCCACATCGACGATGTTTCTGACGGCACGCTCCGTGCCGTGCTGGAGGGGAATCCGGGCGATGTGTTCCATCTTTCCACCACGCGGACCATCTCCATCCGCGACCTTGTGGCGACGATGTGCGGCCAAGCCGGCGTGGCCTTCGAGGATTTCGCGGAGATCGTGGCTGACCGGCCCGGCAAGGATTCCGCCTATCTTCTCGACAGCGCCCTTGCACGGACCAAACTGGGTTGGAAGGACCGCATTTCGCTCGAGGAAGGGATCGCCGACACCCACAAGTGGGTTTCCGACAACCTCGAGGTGCTGCGTGCGCAGCCCATGAACTACGTCCACAAACCTTGATTTTATGAAACGCATTCTTGTCACCGGTGGCTTCGGCTATGTCGGAAGCCGGCTTGTTCCGCACCTTCTTTCCCTGGGGCACGATGTCCGTGTGCTCGACCTCATGCTCTACACCGGTGCCGGTCTTGAGGCGCTCAAGGCTTCGCCCGATTGGCCGGAGTGGGAAAAGCGCTTTTCACTCGTCCATGGCGACTTGCGGCACGAGGCGGTGCTCCGGGATGCGCTCAAGGGACGCGACACCATCATCCATCTGGCGGCGATCTCCAACGATCCGACCGGCGACATCGACGAGGTTCTCACGCGGCAGGTGAATTTCGATGCCATCGGGATGCTTCTGGCTCTGGCGCGCGAGGCCGGGGTGGGGAGATTCATCAACGCCTCGTCCAGCAGTGTGTTCGGCGCCCGCACGGAATCGGAAATCAACGAGCAGCTCGAGCCCGAGCCCCTGACCTACTACTCGAAATACAAGGCGCTCTCCGAATGGCTGGTCCTCGCCGCTGCCGGCCCGGACTTCTGCGCGGTCAACGTGCGGCCGGCCACCATCTGCGGCTACTCGCCCCGTCAGCGCTTCGACCTCACGGTGAACAAGCTGACGGCGGACGCCCTCCGCAAGCGCGTCATCACGGTGCATGGCGGTGCGCAGCGGCGTCCGAATGTCGGAATGACGGACATGGTCAACCTCTACGGGTTGCTGGTCGATGCGGATCCGGCGAAAATCAACGGTCGCACGTTCAACTTCGGCTTCGAGAACCACCAAGTCATTGAAATTGCGCGCATCATCCAGCGCGAGCTTGCGGACCTCAATGTCGAGATCAAGGTCACCGACACAACCGACCACCGTGACTACCACATTTCCTCGGATCGGATCCTGCAAGACCTCGGCTACATGCCGGTCAGCAGCATCCGGCAGGAGGTTGCGAATCTTCGGAAAGCCCTGGAGGGGGGGCAGTTTCCCGACATCGACGCCCCGGAGCACTACAACATGAAGTTCATGAAGCTCGGCCGCGACGCCGGGTGTCATGCCTTTCTCGCGCGCTGATGGCTGCAGACAAAATCATCCCCTTCGCGGAGGCGCGGGAGTTCTTCGGGTGTCTTCGCGCCGGAGGAAAGCGCCTCGTGCAGTGCCATGGCACATTCGACCTCGTGCATCCCGGACACATCGTGCACCTCGAGCAGGCCCGGAAGCTGGGCGATGTGCTCGTGGTCACGGTGACGGACGAGAAGCACGTCAACAAGGGGCCCGGGCGACCGTTTTTCAACGACGCCCTCCGGGTCCGCACGCTTGCGGCGTTGGAGTTCGTGGATCATGTGGTGCTCGTGCCGCACGCCGCGGCCGTGGAGGCCATCGAGGCTGTGCAGCCCGACATCTACTGCAAGGGCACGGAATACGCCGATGCGGCCAACGACGTGACCGGCAACATCCACGACGACGTGGCGACGGTGCGAAAGTTCGGCGGGGATGTCCGCTACATCGGCGACATCGTTTTCAGCTCGACCCGCCTGATCAACCGCAATTTCGAAATGGCGAATCCGGACGTCACGGCGTTCTGCAGGGAGCTTGCGGGGCGCATCACACCGGCGGAACTGGCGGAAGTCGTCGGGCGATTTTCGGATCTGCGGGTTCTGGTGGTCGGTGACACGATTTTCGACAAATACACGTTCGTCAAAGTCCAGGGACTGACGTCAAAAAACCGCATCATTTCCGGGCGCTATCTGGAGGAGGAGGCGCAGGCTGGCGGGGCGCTGGCGGTTTACCGGCACATCAAGCAGTTCACTTCCAAGGTGCGGCTCGTCTCGCTGGTCGGCACGGAGGGGTGGTTGGAGCCCACCCTGCGGCTCCATCTTCCGGAGGAAGACGACGCCATGGTGCGCGATGAGGGGTTCGTCTCGATCATCAAGCAACGCTTCGTCGAACCGGTGAGCGAGGGCAAGGACCTGAGCAAACTTTTCTCGGTGAACTTCATTCATCCGGATCCTCCATCCACGGAGACGGTCGCCCGTGTGCTGGATCGTCTCAAGGAGGAGATGAAAGCCTGTGACATCGTCGTGCTGGCCGATTTCGGCCACGGTCTCATGCAGTCCGCGGTGCGTGACCTGCTTCAGGACCGGGCGCCTTTCCTTGCGCTCAACTGCCAGACCAATTCGAACAATCACGGCTTCAACACCATTTCCCGGCAATACCGCCGCGCCGATGTTTTCTCGCTCGATGAGCAGGAACTGCTGCTGTCGTCCGGTCACCGCCACGTGGATTACGCGGCAGAACTCGGCAAACTGCGCGCGTATCTCAATGCCCGTGCCGGATGGCTCACGCGGGGCGCGGTCAAGACGATCGGAGTCACTTCCGACGGCGGAACCGCGGCGTGTCCGCCGTTGGGTGATGATGTCACGGACACCATCGGGGCGGGGGATGCGTTCTTCTCGATCATGGCATTAGCCGCCGCGCAAGGCTTGCCGGTGGATGTGACCACGTTCCTCGGACAGTTGGCCGGTGCGCAGGCGGTCAAAATTGTCGGCAACCGGGAGCCGATCTCGAAGTCCGTCCTGCTGAAAAGCGGCATGGCCCTGCTCAACCGCGACAGCGCGTGAGTTTCTCGAACGATCAACTGGAACGCATCGCCGCGGGATTGCGGGGCGAAGTCATCGGCCTGTCCCACCGCGCCAAGACTCCGCATCTCGGGTCTTCGTTGTCGTGCATCGACCTGCTGGTTGCGGCTTACTGGGGTTTCCTGCGCACCGATCCTGCCGACCCCGGCAATCCCGACCGTGATCGCCTTGTGCTGAGCAAGGGTCATGCCGCACCGGCACTCTACACCGCGCTCTGCGCCCGTGGGTTTTTCCCGCGGCATCTTCTCGAAGAATACGGCCATGACGGTGCCGCCCTCGCCGAGCAACCCGCGCCCGGCTGTGCGCCCGGCGTGGAATGGGCCACGGGCTCGCTCGGGCACGGTTTGGCGGTCGGTGTGGGCTGTGCCCTCGCGGCGCGTGTGCAGAAACGCGATTACCGCACCTTGGTCATCCTGAGTGACGGTGAGTGCAACGAAGGGAGCGTCTGGGAGGCGGCGCTGTTCGCCGCGGCGCAGAAGCTGGGCTCCCTCACGGTCATGGTGGACTACAACAAATGGCAGGCCACGGGACGCAGCAATGAGGTGATGGCCCTCGATCCGCTGCGGGAGAAGTGGGAATCCTTCGGCTGGGAGAGCTACGAGGTGGACGGCCATGATCATGCGGAAATCCGCGCGGCTTTGGCGTGTGCGGAGATACCGGGGAGGGAGAAGCCGCTTGCGATCGTCGCGCACACGGTCAAAGGACGCGGCGTCTCGTTCATGGAGGATGACAACAACTGGCATTACCGGATCCCGACGGCCGAGGAACTGGTTGCCGCCCGTGTCGAACTCGGATTGGAGTAAGCGATGCGCAACGCCTTTGCCGCCGAAATCACGAAGCTCGCCGCGGAACGCGACGACCTTGTGCTGCTCTCCGGCGACATCGGCAACCGTCTCTTCGACAAGTTCAAGGAGATCGCGCCCGGCCGTTTCTTCAATTGCGGTGTCGCCGAGGCGGGGATGATCGGCGTTGCGGCCGGCATGGCCGCCTGCGGACTGCGTCCGGTCTGCTACACCATCGCCTCCTTCCTGACATACCGCGTGATCGAACAGATACGGCTCGATCTCGGCTACCATCATCAACGCGTGCTCCTTGTCGGCACCGGGGCGGGTTTGTCTTATGCGTCGCTCGGAGCCACGCACCACTCGGTGGAGGACATGGGCATGCTGCGCCTGATCCCGGGACTTGCGGTGCTCGCCCCCGGCGATGCCGTCGAGTTGCGCTCCGCAATTTCCGCGGCGCTCGATTACGAGGGGCCGGTTTATCTGCGCATCGGCAAGAAGGGTGAGCCGGTCGTGCATCAGAACCCCGTGGATTTCCAAATGGGAAGGGCTTTGCGGGTCCGCGAAGGAGGCCGGGTGTGGATCCTGGCATTGGGCAACATGCTTCCTGTTGCCATGCAGGCGTCGGACATCCTGGAATCGCGGGGCATTTCCACCGGTGTTGCCAGCATGGGCTCGCTCAAGCCGCTTGATGAAGCTTTGCTCCGCGAGGTTTTTGCGGGGGCGGATCTGGTTGCCACGGCGGAGGAGCATTCGGTGCTGGGGGGATTGGGAACGGCTGCCGCCGAATGGCTGGCACGCGAAGGGCGGGGAGCCAAGGCGCGCCTGCTCACTTTCGGGACACCCGACGAGTTTCTGCACCAGACCACGCACCAGCTGTCGGCGCGGGCTTGGGCCGGCCTGGATGCGGAAACCATGGCCGCCTCGATCGAGCGGTCGCTCCAAGTTTGACCATGGCCTACGTTGATTTCATCGCCCCCCTGCACAAGGCGACCGCGCGCGATTACCTTGCGCGGGTCAACGATCCCGAGTTCCCCAAGGCGAAGGCGGCCGAGTTGGCTCTGGGGTGGGGAGTGGATTACTGGGATGGCGACCGGCGCACCGGTTATGGCGGCATGAATTACGACGGGCGCTGGCGCAAGGTGGCCGACCTCATGGCGGAACATTACGGCCTCAAGCCCGGCGACAAGGTGCTCGATATCGGCTGCGGGAAGGGTTTCCTGCTCTACGATTTGACGCAGGCCGTGCCGGGGATCGAGGTGACGGGGTTGGATGTCAGCCGCTATGCCCTGGATCATGCCAAGCCCGAGGTGAAAGGCCGGCTTGTCGAAGGTCGGGCGCACGAGTTGCCGTTCAAGGATGGGGAGTTCGACTTCGTGTTTTCCATCAACACGATGCACAACCTGCCGTGCTTCGAGTTGGATGCCGCGTTGCGGGAGATGATGCGTGTGGGCAGGAAGCACCGCTACCTGTGCGTCGAGAGCTGGCGCAACGAATCGGAGAAGGCCAACCTGCTCTACTGGCAGCTGACGTGCCGCGCATTTTTCGCGCCGGACGAATGGGAATGGTGGTTCGACAAGACGGGCTACACCGGTGACCACAGCTTCATTTATTTCGAATGAAAACACCCGCCGCCATCCTGGTGGAGCAGCGTCACCCGCTCGTCGTGGACGAGGTGGATGTTCCCGCGCTGAAGCGCGGACAGGTGCTTGTGGAAATCCATGCCTCCCGCATCTGCGGATCGCAGATCGGCGAGATCGACGGCGTGAAGGGGCCTGACAGGTTCCTGCCTCACCTTCTCGGGCATGAGGCGGGCGCCGTGGTGCTTGAGGTTGGGCCGGAGGTCACCCAAGTGGAAGCGGGCGACCGTGTCGTGTGCCATTGGCGGCCGGGGGCCGGGATCGACGGCGGCGGAGCCGTTTACAAATGGGATGGTCGCGATGTGAATGCCGGACCCATCACGACGTTCCAACGCTTTGCCGTCATTTCGGAGAACCGGCTGACCAAAGTTCCTCCCGAGACGGACTTCGAGCTGTGCTGCCTCTTGGCCGACACGCTCACGACGGGCTTTGGCATCATCAACAACGACGCACGTGTCCGTGCCGGCGAATCCGTCGTCATTTTCGGCGTGGGCGGCATCGGCCTCGGGGTGGTTCTCGGTGCCAAACTGGCAGGGGCGAATCCCATCATCGCCGTGGACCTCCACGACCACAAACTTGCCAAGGCAGCCGACTACGGGGCGACGCACGCCATCCATGCGGGGCGCGAGCAGGCGGGCGAACGTGTCCGGGAAATCCTGGGCGGCTTGGCCGATGTGACGATCGACGGAACGGGGAATCCGAAAGTCATCGAGACGGCCTACGACTTGGCGAAGCTGCGCGGAGGGCGGTGTGTCCTTTTCGGGGTGATGCCGAGCGACCAGAGGGTGAGCATCCACACCTTGCCGCTGCACTTCGGACGAATGCTGACAGGCTCGGAGGGGGGGCAGAGTCGACCGCATGAGGACATCCCTCGCATCCTGGGTCAACTTGCAGACGCCGCCATCGACTGGCGCGGGTTCATTTCGCACCGCGGCGGACTGGATGATGCCAACGGACTCATCGAGAGAATGCGATCCGGGGAGGTTGTGCATGCGGTCATGACCATCAGAAAGAACTCAGGAATCTGAGCCTGGAATGAATGTTTTCCTGACCATCGCGTTTTTGCTGTCAGTGGTCTTTGCGGCGCATCTGGTCTGGTGGCGGGTTGCGGTGCCCCGCCGGCAGAGATCCGCCCTGCTGCTGCTGTTCTTCACCGGCTCGCTGACCATATCCCCGCTGGCAGCGTTCACCCTGCAAAAGGCGGGCTTTGCACCGCTGAGTTGGGTTCAATGGCTCAATGTGGCGCTCGGGGTGCTTGCGTTCACCCTTGCCTATGTCGTGACGTATTCCGCGCTGGAGGCGGACAGCCCGACGCTCAGCCTCATCCGGCATGTTGCCACAGCAGGGTCCCGCGGGCTGACACTGGAGGATCTGCAGGCTTTCATGAACGAGCGGCCATTCGTCACGGCGCGGCTTTCCGCGCTGCTTGAGGATGGCATGCTCAGCGAGCGGGGTGGGCGCTACCTGCTGGCGGAACATCCCTACACGCTCTTCAGGTTGGTGCTTTTCCATCGCCACACCGTTTTGGGTTTGGTCGACGACCACGGCGGATGATTGCGCTCGAGCTCATCCATCTTGCGGCTCCGGTGGCGGCGCTTGCCTCGATGTGCGTGATCCATGCGGTATGGTGCCGGATGGCGCCGGATGCGCCGCTGCTCAACACGCTGGCTGCCTCCGGGGTTGGCGGTCTTGCGGTCCTTGCCGGAGTCGAACTCGCCGCCGTTTCCGCCGGGCAACCTGTTCGGGACATGGTGGTTGCCGCGGTGCTTGTTGACGCGCCGATCTTCGCCTGCCTGGCCTACGGTTACGCGAATTTCGTCAACCTGGGCCAGTCGTCGGTGCGCGTCCGCATTTACAGGGAGTTGCTGCAGATGCCGGATGGAGTGGCCATCGAGACGCTTCGTGAGGAATACGATGAGCATGGCATGCTGCGGTCGCGTCTGGAACGATTGGTGTCGGCGGGTGATCTCCGGAAGGATGGAGGAGGCGTCTACCGGTCAGGAAAGTCCCGGTTGCAGCACATTGCATCAGTCATCTTCGGCCTGAAGCGGTTCGTTTTGGGTCGCCACAGCGAGTTCAACCCATGAGAGACCAATTTCGCGAAAAGATTTCCTTCGGCCCGCAGCCTGAAAAAGCGCCGGACTGCAATGCGTTCACCCTCGGTCTTTTCGTGGCATGTTACAACGAGGCGGAGAACATCCAAGGAACTCTGGAAACCGTGGTGGCCGCATGCGGGGAGGTTGGTGTGAGTTTTGAAATCGTCGTCATCGACGATTGTTCGCGCGACCGCTCGGTGGAGATCGTCAAGGAATTCGGGAGATCGAACCCCGGCGTGCCGTTGACCCTTTGTGTGAATGCCCGCAACGAGGGGCTCGCCAACAACTACGCCGAGGCCGCCTTTCTCTGCCGTTCGGAGTGGTATCGCCTGATTTGCGGCGACAATGTCGAACCGAAGGAGACTCTGGTGGCCATTTTCCGCGAGATCGGAACGGCCGATCTTCTCATTCCCTACAACATCGAGATCCGCGGACGCGCCCAATCGCGCCGCATCATCAGCAAGGCCTACACGGCCCTGGTCAATTTTCTCAGCGGCTTCCGGTTGCATTACTACAATGGGATGCTTGTGACGCGCCGCGATTACGTCATGCGCTGGCATTCCAATTCGCACGGGTTCGGTTTCCAGGCCGACCTGCTCACGAGGCTTTTGTCTCGGGGCCTTTCCTACAAGGAAATCGCGGTGTATGGGCAGGAACGGCAGGCGGGGTCTTCCAGCGCGCTGACTTTCCGCAATTTCGCCTCGGTGGCCCATTCGCTCCAGAACATCGTCATTCGCCGTGTTTCGAAGCTGCTTTACGGCCAGTGCTGAACCCCGTCGGGCATGCGCATCGGCATCGATTTGGACAACACCTTGGCCGACTACGGGAACGTGGTCGGACAAATGTGCCGTGTGCACGGCGTCGAGACCGGGGGGGGGGATCCGAAGCTCGCCTTGCGTGCATACCTCCGTGCGGCCGGCCGGGAGGCCGAGTGGACGGCATTGCAGGGGGAACTTTACGGCCCCCTCATGGAGGGAGCCGAACCGTTTCCCGGCGCCGTGAATTTCCTCATTTCTGCAGCAGCGGCGGGAGCCGACTGCATTGTCGTCAGTCACCGCACACCCCGGCCGATTGCCGGGCAGGCTCACGATCTGCATGCCGCGGCACGCGCATGGATCAAGGGGCATCTGCCGCCGGGGTTGGAAGTTCATCTTGCGGAGACGAAGCAGGAAAAGCTTTCACGCATCGGGAAACTCCGGGTGGATGTGTTCATCGATGACCTCCCGGAACTGCTCGGCGCCGCGGGTTTCCCCGCGGGGGTTGCCAAGGTTCTGTTCGATCCTCGCGGCGAGCATCCCGAACAACCGGGAGTCGAACGGTTCCGGACATGGGCGGAAATCGCCGCCCGCCTCCTTGGATGAAAAACGATCCTCTGGCGGATCCGCGCGCGGCGGATTTTCTCCGCAGGCACGGGTGGGGAAGCGCCGTTGAGGCGGAAGTTCTGGGGGGAGGAGGGCGGCACAAGGTCGTCCGCTTGCATGAAGCGGGCCGCTCGGCCGTGCTGAAGGTGCACGAAGCGCCGGGGATCCGCGATGCGTTCGCGCGGGAACTGCAAATGCACAGTTTCATCGCCCGCCATCTTCCAGCGGACGTTCCCAGGATATTGGGGGCGGATCACGAGGCTCGTGCGATCCTTTTCGAATGGGTGGAGGGCGGCAAAATACCATCCCGTCCCACGAGGCGGGACATCGTCCGCATGGCGGACTTCATCATCCGCCTCAATTGTCCTGCCGTTCTGGCGGCGGCTTCGGATATCCCGGAGGCGTCGGATGCCGGGTTCGGATTCGGGAGCCATCGTGAATGTGCGCGGCTCAGGGTGGAGGAATTGCTGGCTCTGAAGCCTGATTCAGGCGTCAGGGGACAGATGATGAATTTCGTCAGGCAGGAGCTTGCGCCTGCACTCGCGAAACTCGTGGACTTCGACCCCTTGGCTTCCGCGGGGCGCCGCCTTTCGCCGTCCGACTTCGGATTCCACAATGTTCTTGTTCGACCTAGCGGGTCCTTCTGTTTCACGGATTTCGAGCACGCGGGCTGGGACGACGCCGCGAAGCTGGCAGCCGACTTTCTCATTCAGCCCGAGTTGGTGTTGGCTGGGGAGGACGCGGATGCTTTCCTCTCGGAGCTCCGTTCGTCGGGGGCTTTCGAGGGGGGATTCCCGCAAAGGGTCCGTGCGTTGCTCCCATTGCAGAAGGTGAAATGGACGACGATCATCCTGAATGTCTTCCATCGTCCGGATGCGGACGACGCCCTCCTGCGCCGGCGCCTGCAGAAGGCCGGGGAATATTGGGCGGCCAATTGAAACTCTCGCCACAAGCCGTCATTCCCATCATCCTCGCCGGTCGATGAAAACGAAATCACGCGAACCGCAATACCAATTCCTTGTCGAGCGGGGAGAGCAGGGCGACACCGCGCGGTTCGGGCTGATGAGCAGCCAGACATGGCAGGATGACCCGAAGCGTCTTGCCTTTCTCCTCGCCCGCTACAAGTTCGCGGCCAAGATGCTGGCAGGTTGCAGGCGCGTCCTCGAGGTCGGGTGTGCTGATGCCTTCGGCACGCGCATCGTCCGTCAGGCGGGGCCCGAGGTGATGGCGGTGGATTTCGACCCGGTCTTCATCGACAATGCAAAGTCCGTGATGGATCCCCGCTGGCCGGTGGAGTTCGCGGTGCATGACATGACCGGCGGACCACTTCCGGATGCCGGGTTCGATGCAGCCTACGCGCTGGATGTCATCGAGCACATTCCTTCGCAAAAGGAGGATGCATTCGTGAAGAACATCAGGGCGTCTCTTCATCCGCACGGAGTGCTCCTTCTCGGGTGTCCGTCACAGGCGTCGCAGGTGCATGCTTCCAAGCCGAGCCGCGAGGGGCATGTGAACTGCAAGGATGGAGAGGGGATGAGGATCCTGCTCTCGCGGCATTTCCACAATGTCTTTGTGTTCTCGATGAACGACGAGGTTGTTCACACGGGATTCTTTCCGATGGCACAATACATCCTGGGGCTTGCTTGCGGGCCGCGCTGCGACGGGGACCAAGCCGGGTGATTTTTGTCACTGGTGCAGACGGTCTGGTCGGGGGGGGCTTGGTGGGGGAGCTGCAGCGCGGCAACACCACCAGCCGGGGAAGCGGGCGCCGAGGGGCGGCCGGCGAGAGACACTCCCTCGATCTCGGGGCCGTTGAACATGCCGAGCTGCCGCCAGACATCAAAGTCGCGGTGCTTTGCGCGTGGTCGGGCGGCGTGGCGGAGTGCGCGCAGAATCCGGAGGGCACGCGCAGGGTCAATGTCGAGGGAAACCTCATGCTCATCCGTCGCCTGAAGGAGCGCGGGGCGAAGATTGTTTTCCCCTCCACGAGTCTCGTGTTTTCGGGTCCGGAGACAGGAGCCCGTTCCCCCCTGTCGCCGGGCTGTGAATACTCAAGACAGAAAGCCGCGGTGGAGGAGGCGTTGGACCCTTCGGTGGATGTGATTCTGAGGATAACAAAGGTGGGGGAGACCCTGTCGCCGCGCCTGAATGCGTGGGTCGACGACCTGCGCAGCCGCCGGCGGGTGGACGCGGCCTCGTGGCTGAGGGTCGCCCCGGTGCTTCTTCCCGACACAATCGCCGGGCTGGCTTGGTTGGCCGTCAATTTCCAGCCGGGAATCTTCCAGATGTCGGCGAGCCGGGACACCTCGTATTTCGACATTGCGCGGAGCCTGGCAAGAAGCCTCGGAGTGCCTGATGCTCTCGTGTCGGAAGATGCATCACCCTCGCGTCTGTTCGACTGCATCCCGGTGTGCGGTTCCTTGGAGATCGCCGCACCCGCCGGCTGCGCCGCATGGCCCGATGGCCGGGATGTGGTGCAAACTCTTGTCGAGAAGGCCATTTCCTGCTGATGTCGCGGGTTCCCATGCACGACAGCGCTGCTGCCATGACTGCCTCGAAGACCCCTCGGTGGGTTCTGCTCGGATTTCTTGCCCTGTATTGCGGCGCCGTGGGGTTCGGCTGGCTGCGGCAGACCCCGTCGCAGGAGGAACTTTACGGGGACGTGGGGCGCTTCCTCGCCGAGGTGATGCGGATGTTCCGGACGGATGGGATCGCCTGGTGGGGGCCCGACTTCCTGCACGGCCAGAGCAATGCGCCATATTTCCTCAGCGCATTTCCGCTGTTTTTCGGCGTGCTGTTCCACTCGATTTTCGGCGATCCCGCGGGAGCGAAGATCGCGGCCCTGGCGGTTCTGCCGGCCGCAGCCCTGACCATGTTCCTCTTCGTGCGGAGGCTCACGCGGAACGAGTGGACGGCCGTGGTGGCGGCGATCCTTTATGTGCTCAACGCGCAGATGATCCTGCGCATCGCGAACTTCGAACACTGGATGGGATGTTACTCCTACATTTTTCCGCCGCTCATCCTCTGGGCGTTCCTGAAAATGGCCGAGGAGGGTTCGTGGCGGATGTCGGCGTGGCTCGCGTTCGGGTGGTCGGCCATGATGCTTTCCTACGCCAAACTGACATTCATGTTCGCGCCGCTGGCCGCGGTCTTTTTTGTCTGGCTGCTGGTCGATCAGCCCGAGCGGCGCGTGGCGCTCGTGAGGGGGACCCTGGTGTCCCTTGTGCTCGTATGCCTGATGTCGGTCGTCCTGCTCCTTCCGCTCACGCGGGAATACCAGTGGGTGGCAGCGTTCAAATTCGACAATTTCGAGGGCTGGCAGCATTCCTTCTCGATCAAGAGTTTCCTTTCCGTGCTGGACCGTGCGAATGGCCTTCTGGCCGGAATGCGAGGGGATTTCACGGCCGACCGCGGACAGTTCTACGTCGGGTTGGTCACCTTTTTCGCGGTGGGCGCCGTTTTTTGGTGGGCACGGAAGAATTCGGCATGGATGGGGAGCCGGAGCGGAGTGCTGTTGAGGCTGTTCACCGGGATAACCCTGCTGGCACTCTGGCTGTCGCAGGGGCCGTTTTCGGTCTTCACCGGCCTCCAGGAGTTTCTCAAGGGGTCCGTGCAGGCGGCGGATTGGATTGCCGCGTTGATGTGGCTCATGGCCTGTGTTCCGCCCCTGCTGATTTACGCGATGCTGCCTGCGACGCCACACCGGGGCTGGTGGGCGGCCCTCCTTATCCTCATCTATTTGTTCGTTCCGGGATTTGTCATCTTGGAGAAGCTGCCGCTTTACCGAGACATCCGCGCGCCGTGGGGATTCTGGGAGGTGGGATTTTTTGCCGTTGCCGTGACCGGCGCCTTGGCGTTGCAGCAGATGTTTTCTGCCTTCATCGAGAAGCGCGACCGCTTGATTGTTGCGGGATTGCTGGCACTCATCGCCGGGCTGGATGCGCACGCCTATTATTCGAAATTCTTCGCACCGGGACTCCCGGCGCAGACCTTCTCCGACTTCGACCGCGCCCAGCGTCATCTCAAGACCGCGTTGATCGACGGCCGGGTTTACCCCATGTCGGGCCGGTATTTTTACCTGCGCACCCCGATGCAATCCGGCCGCGGGTTGAACAGCGAGGCGGCTTGGGGCCATTTCCAGATGCAGGGGATGCGCGCTTTGATCAATGGTGCGAATGCCTCCGGACCGGCGATGCAGACCTACATGCGTGTCGCGGGGATTTCCCATGTGCTGCTGGACAAGAAGGATCCATTCACTCCCCAGCAGGTGCAGGAGGCCTTTTCCCAAGCCTATCCGACGGCCTTTGACTCCGAATACATCAAGGTGCTTGAGAACAAGGACTCCTTGGCGCCCGCCTTCGCCGCCCGCGAATACATCGCCATGGACCCCGGCACGGAGACCATGTCCACGGCATTCCTCGAGGCGGCCGGGCGCATCAACGCAGTTCCCATCGAGATTGGTGCGAACGAGCGGACATACCCGTTTTTGGCGGGCAGCGGGACGCCGCAGGTGGGGACGATCCAGGTCGCCCAGCGATATGCGCAGGCTCCCGGTGAACCGTTCCAACGCGTGCCATACGCCCTGCCTCGTTCCAACCCCTCCCGGATGGTTTTCAATCCGCACGGCCAGCGGGAGGGTTGGTTGGTCGTCACCGAGGCGTGGCACCCGGACTGGCGCGCGTATTCGGATGGCGTGGAGGTTCCGGTGTATCGCGCGTTCGGCGGCATGATGGCGGTCCCGCTGAGCCGCACGGAGGGGCCGATCGAGTTCATTTTCACGCCGCCTCGCTGGTATGATTGGTGCGTCTTCATCGCAGGAATATCGTGGGTGGGTGTGGTCGGGATGCTTGTGGTGATGCCGTTGCCCTTCGTGCCGCGCCGTTGGAGGGATGTGTGGACCGGTGCGAACAAAATGAAGCCGGGGATCAAGCCGCCGGGCTCTCCGGTGCGAAAGGCGGTCGTGGTGATTCCGACCTACAACGAGCGCGAATCCATAGGGAAGGCGCTCGATCTGGTGCTCAATCTGCCCAGGAAACTCGATGTGCTGGTGGTGGACGACGGGTCACCCGACGGGACCGCGGATGTCGTCCGGGCGCGCCCGGAATTCAACAAGCAGGTGTTCCTCCTCGAGGGTGAGGGCAAGGCGGGCCTCGGGTCGGCCTACCGCAGGGGCTTCGAATGGGCGGCCAAGAGGGGGTATGACGCCGCCGTCGAGATGGATGCGGACCTTTCCCACGACCCCGCCGACATTCCGAAGCTTCTCGAGGCGCTCGAGGGCGGGGCGCATATCGCCGTGGGTTCCCGCTACCTCGGCGGCATTTCCGTGTTGAACTGGCCGCAAAGCCGCCTCTTCATCAGCGCCTTCGGCGGCTTCTATGTGCGGATGCTGACGGCGCTGCCGATGAGCGACCCGACCAGCGGGTTCAAGGCGATTCGCACCGTTGTTTTGAAGGATCTGGACTGGTCGCGGGTGCAGGCCGAAGGCTACGCATTCCAGATCGAACTCCATCACACCGCTTGGAAGCAGGGATTCACGATCAAGGAGGTGCCGATCGTTTTCACCGAGCGCCGCGAGGGGGACTCCAAGATGTCCATGGCGATTTCCCTCGAGGCGGCATGGCGGGTTTTGCGGCTGGCGGCGGTGAGCTGAGGAACAGTTGGGGGATGACAGTTGAGAGGGCGGCCTGAGCGTCCATGCGAATCATCTGCACATGAATCTTCTCGTTACAGGAGGTGCCGGTTTCATCGGGGGCAATTTTGTCCGCATGGCGCTCACAACGCCGGGGTGGGCGGTTGGAAAGCTGGTCAATCTGGATCTCTTGACCTATGCAGGCTACAGGGGCTCGTTGGCGGATTTGGAGACGGATGAAAGGCATGTCTTCGTGCAGGGCGACATAGGGGATCGCGGACTGGTGGCGCGTCTGCTCCGCGAGCATCGCATCGACGCGGTGCTCAACTTTGCCGCCGAGTCGCATGTGGATCGTTCCATCGATTCTCCGGAGCCCTTCGTCGTCACCAATGTCCTCGGCACCCAGCGCCTTCTCGACGAGGTGGGGGCCTACTGGAAGGAACTAGAATGTCGGGACGCATTCCGTTTCCTCCACGTTTCCACGGATGAAGTTTACGGGACGCTCGGGCCGGACGACGGGGCGTTCACCGAGTTGACGCCCTACGCCCCGAACAGTCCGTATTCGGCAAGCAAGGCGGCATCGGATTTCCTGGTCCGGGCGGCCTTCCACACGCACGGAATGCCCGTGCTGACGACGAATTGTTCGAACAACTACGGCCCATTTCAATTCCCCGAGAAGCTGATTCCACTCGTCATCCGCAATGCGGTCGAGGGCAGACCGCTTCCGATCTACGGAAACGGCGAGAATGTGCGCGACTGGCTGTATGTCGCGGATCATTGCCGGGCGATCCGGGCCGTTCTGGAGGGTGGGCGCCTGGGTGAGACCTACAACATCGGGGGCGCCGCAGAGTGCCGGAACATCGATGTTGTGGATGCCATCTGCGTGCTTCTTGATGAATTGCGTCCCGATCCTGCGGGGCCGCATGCGCGCCTGAAGACATTTGTGAACGACCGTCCCGGACACGACCTGCGCTACGCGATGGATTTTTCGAAGCTCACAAGGGAGCTTGGTTGGCGGCCTTCGGAGACCTTCGGGTCGGGGCTGCGGCGGACCGTCGGGTGGTATCTGGCGAATGCGGCATGGTGCGAGGCCGTCGAATCGCGGAGCTACCAACGCGAGCGGTTGGGTCTGGCCCGGTGAAGAGGGGGAGATTTTCCAATGCCGATCTACGAATTCTACTCGGCCGACACGCACAGGATTTACAGTTTCTATGCGCGGAGGTCCGTCGGGCCGGGAGTGATTCCGAGGTGTCCGGACGGCGGCAGCCGCAAAATGGAGCGCCTGATTTCGCCATTCGCCATCACGGGGCGGGCCAAGGAAAAGAAGGAAGGCGGCGGGATGCCGGATCTCGATCCCCAGCAGGAGGCCGAGATGATGCGCTTGGCCGGGGAAATGTCCGGGATGGATGAGGCGAATCCCGATCCCCGGCAACTCGGACGCCTGATGCGCCGGATGATGGATATCACGGGTGAGAAAATGCCGGAGCCGATGCTGGAGATGCTCGCGCGCATGGAAAAGGGCGAGGATCCTGAGAAGCTTGAGGAGGAATACGGGGCCGTGCTCGATGAGGATTCGATGGCCTCCCCGGACCCGGAGGCTGGCGGGGAGGCCCGGGCTGGGATATCCGGATTGAGGCGGCGGCTTCCACCGCGGCGGGATCCGGTGCTTTACGAGATGGCGGACTACATTTGATCCATGAAAACTCCCCGCAAAGGCATCGTTTTGGCCGGTGGCAGCGGCACCAGGCTGCACCCGTGCACCTCCTCGATCTCGAAGCAACTGCTTCCGGTGTTCGACAAGCCGATGATTTATTACCCGCTGTCCGTGCTGATGCTCGGCGGGATGCGGGAAATCCTGGTCATTTCCACGCCGAGGGATTTGCCGCGGTTCCGTGAGTTGCTTGGCGACGGCTCGGCCTTCGGTTTGGAACTGAGCTACGCCGAGCAACCAAGTCCTGACGGGTTGCCTCAGGCGTTCACCATTGCCGAGGACTTTCTTGCCGGAGCGCCCTCCTGCCTCGTCTTGGGCGACAACCTCTTTTACGGCGCACGGCTTGGCGAGACCATCAGGGCGGCCGCTGGCTCCGGTGGGGCCACCCTCTTCGCCTACCATGTGGCTGATGTGAGGGCCTACGGGGTCATCGAGATCGATGACCAAGGCGCCGTCCTCTCGCTTGAGGAAAAACCGCCTCATCCGAGGTCGGGCTATGCGGTGCCGGGCATCTATTTTTTCGACGAACGGGCACCGCGGTTTGCCGCGGCTCTCAAACCTTCGGAGCGGGGGGAGACGGAAATTCTGGATTTGGCGCGTTGTTATCTCGCGGAAGGCAGTCTGCGGGCGGAAAAACTGGGACGCGGGACGGCATGGCTGGACACCGGCACCGCGGAATCGCTGCTTGATGCGGGTTCTTTCGTGCATGCCATCCAATCGCGGCAGGGCCTCATGATCGCTTGTCTGGAGGAAATCGCGCTCCATCAAGGGTGGCTGACCAAGGATGAGTTGCGGGCCACGGCGGCCAGCCTCGGGAAGTCCGGCTACGGCGAATATCTCCGCAGGATCGCGGACTGATCCGGAACCGCGGAGGGCGCGGAGCCCGCAGAGGAGGCATGAAACCCGCCGATCTCTGCCGTCTCCGTGTTCTCCGCGGTTTTCTTTTTCCATGAACATCCTGGGAATTTCCGCATTTTATCATGACAGTGCTGCGGCGCTTGTCCGCGACGGCGAGGTTGTGGCGGCGGCGCAGGAAGAGCGCTTCACGCGGAAGAAGCACGACGATCGCTTCCCGGAGAACGCGGCGGCCTACTGCATGAGGGAAGCCGGGATCGCGGCCTCCGGTCTCGATGCGGTTGTGTTCTATGAAAAGCCGCTCCTGAAGTTCGAGCGGTTGCTGGAGACGTATGTGGCTTTTGCGCCGCGCGGATTGCTTTCCTTCCTGCGTGCGATGCCCGTGTGGCTGCAGAAAAAACTGCATATTCCACGCGAGATCGACAAGGGGTTGGGGGATTACTCGGGGCCGATGTTTTTCACCACGCACCACGAATCCCATGCGGCGAGCGCCTTTCTCCCGAGTCCCTTCGAGGAGGCGGCCATCCTGACGATGGACGGGGTGGGCGAGTGGACGACGACAAGCTGGGGAGTCGGGCGGGGAAATCGCGTCGAACTCCGGCAGGAAATCCGTTTCCCGCATTCCCTCGGGCTGCTTTACAGCGCGTTCACCCATTATTGCGGGTTCCGTGTCAACTCCGGGGAATACAAGCTCATGGGGCTGGCTCCGTATGGGGAGCCGTGTTTCGCGGGACTGATCCGCGAACATCTGCTCGACGTCCGGGACGACGGGTCGTTCCGGCTTGACCAGCGGTATTTCAACTATGGTCCGGGATTGACCATGACGAACGGGCGTTTCCACCGGCTTTTCGGGGGGGCGCCCCGCCGTCCGGACGACCCCATCACCCAGCGCCACATGGATCTCGCGGCGAGCGTCCAACTGGTGACGGAGGAGATCGTGCTCCGCTTGGCGGCCCACGTCCGCCGCGAGACGGGATTGAACAACCTCTGTCTGGCCGGCGGTGTCGCGCTCAACTGCGTGGCCAACGGGCGTCTTCTTCGCGAGAGCGGTTTTGACGGGTTGTGGATCCAGCCTGCCGCGGGTGATGCCGGCGGGGCATTGGGTGCGGCGCTTCACCATTGGTTCCATCACCTCGGCAATCCAAGGACGCCTCGCCGTCCCGATGCGCAGCACGGTTCGTGTCTGGGGCCGTCCTTCTCATCGCAGGAAGTGTGCGAGGCTTTCGACCGTCTTGGTGCGGTCTATCGCATTTGCCGGTCCCAGGGGGAACTCGCGCGGATGGTGGCCGGGGAGATCGCTGCCGGGAAGATTGTCGGGCATTTCGCGGGGCGTGCGGAATTCGGTCCGAGAGCCCTCGGACAGCGATCGTTGCTCGGGGATCCCCGGCGACAGGACATGCAGCGACGCATGAATCTCGCCATCAAGTTCCGCGAGTCCTTCCGGCCCTTCGCGCCCGCGGTTCTTTCCGGGAGGCAGGGGGACTATTTCGAGTTGGAGCAGGAGAGTCCCTACATGCTTCTTGTGGCCCCGGTGCGCGGGGGGCGGCTGCCGCCATCGGACGGGGCGGAGGCATTGCAGGGCCTCGACAAGCTGAAATCCGTGCGGGGCGAGTTGCCGGCGGTGACCCATGTGGATGGCTCGGCGCGCATCCAGACGGTCCGCCGTGGCGATTCGCCGCGCTTTCATGCCATCCTGCAGGCGTTCGGGGAATTGACCGGTTGCCCGGTCCTCGTCAACACGAGCTTCAATATCCGCGGCGAACCGATTGTGCACAGTCCCGCGGATGCCTACCGGTGTTTCATGTTCACCGACATGGATGTCCTCGTGGCGGAGGACTGCATCCTGTTCAAGGCCGACCAGCCTCCGATGGCGGGGGCGGCGGAATACAGGCGGGGCTTCCATCCGGATTGAACCGGGAGCCCGGGAGGTCCAGAATCCCGTTGCCATGCGCCGCAGGTCCTTTCTCGCCGAGTTGTTCGATTTCATCCGATCGAACAAGGCCTATCTGCTTGCGCCGATCATCATCGTGCTGCTTCTGGTCGGGATCTTGATTCTCTTGGGGGGCACCAAGGCGGCGCCCTTCATTTACACGCTGTTTTGACGGGAGGCGGTCCTTGGGGGCGCGAATTCCGAAACGATGACGAAGATCAACTGGCATCCGACGCCGCCGGAAATGAGGCGGTGGGCTTGGATCCTTGCGCTGGCTTTGGGTGCGATGGGTTCGCTTTTCTATTTCGTCGATTGGGGGATCTTCGCGGGGGGGAGGGGTTTCGCCCGGTTTCTTTGGGGGTTCGGCGCGGTGGCGTTTCTCACCGGAATCACCGGCACAAAGCTCGGGTTGCCGGCGTATTGGGCATGGATGGGGTTCGTTTACATCGTGTCCTCGGTGATCGGTTTCACGGCGCTTGCGGCGGTTTTTTATCTGGTGGTGACGCCATTGGCGTTGGGGGCCAGGATGTTCGGGCGCGACCGGTTGCAGCTTCGCTCCCGTGGATCCGCCACTTATTGGCAGAAATTGGGGACGGTGCCGCGGAGCAATCCGGAGCGCCAATTTTGAGGCCTTGTCGCAGCAGTTTCCCTCATTCACTCTTGGTGGCCTATGATCCTCGACACCCACGCCAACCTCCGTCATTACGCGCCGCTTTTCCGGGGCGTTGATCCCGCGCCTTTGTTCGACTGGCTGCAGAATTGCCGGGACGTCGAACCGGGGGCCAAGATTGATTTTGCCGGCGACAAGCTGTTTGCAAAGACATTGCTCCAGGACACCGGCGGACGGGATGCTTTCCGCTGGGAAACGCACCGCGAATACATCGACCTTCAATACATCATCGGCGGCGGCGAGATCATCGAGTGGACGCCGGCGGCCAAGCTCACGGCCAATGTGCCCTACGATGCCTCGACGGACTTCCAGTTTTACGCGCCGGCGCCGGCCGACGCCCTGCTGACAATGACCGACGGTTTGTTTGTGTTCCTTTTTCCCGAGGATGCGCACAAGCCGCTGGTAGCCGACGGGTCCAGCAGCCAGGTGCGCAAGGTGATCGCCAAGATCCACAAGTCCCTCCTTGTGGTTTGAGATTCGCCCCGCTTCGCGGGGATGACCATACGACGGCATTGACGGTTCGAGAGCGCCGAGAAGGCGTTCTCACAACCGGAGCCGGAGGCTGGCTGGTTTTCCGGCCGGCTGAGTTCCTCCCCGGGAGACGGTCCTCTGGAATGCGATTGCGCACGGCTTGAACATGCGGTTTGGTGGAGTTGTGAAGCGGAAGCGCGTGGTCGTCATCGGGGCCGGGGCGGCCGGGTTGGCGGCCGCGGAGCGCCTTGTCGCTGGAAATGCCGATGTGGCGATCTTGGAGGCGAGTGACCGGGTCGGAGGACGAATCCGGAGTCTCGAGGGCTTCGCGGACATTCCCATCGAGCTCGGGGCAGAGGAGGTTCATGGATTGGAGAACTGCCTCGTGCCGTTGGTTGGGCAGGCCGGTGCGGAATTGCTGCGCCATGAGACGGTGCATGATTACATCCGCTATGATGGAAAGCTGATTTCCCTCGAGGCGGCCCGGGCCGGCGAGGATCTGCGCGAGGCTTTCGAGTTTGTGGCCAATGTGAGCCACTACGACGGCCCGGCATGGACGGTGGAGCAATATCTGGTGGCAAGGCATGTTCCCGGCCACGCATGGCATTACCTCGACTCGCGCCTGGGGGTGGAACATGGCACGACGTTGGACCGTCTGGGGATGCGGGGCTTCGTCGGATACGAGAGGAATTGGCAGTTGCGGGAGGAAAACTACACCGTGCGCCAGCCGTATGTGAGGCTGCTGGATCCCCTGCTGGCCGTGGTGCAGGATCGCATCCGTTTCGGCGCAACCGTCGCCCGGATCGAATGGGGCGGGGTGGAGGTGGTGGTGCGGCTCGCCGGCGGCGAGCAACGGCGGGCCGACGCGGTGATCTTCACCGGGTCAGTGGCCGTTCTCCGCGACGGGGGGCCGGAGTTCGTTCCCGCGCTGCCTCCCGAAAAGCGGGAGGCGGTGGCAAGCATCGGAATGGACGGAGGGATGAAGATCCTGCTGAAATTCCGCAAGCGTTTCTGGCCTGCTGACATGTATTTCCTGCACTCGGACACGTTTCTGCCGCAGTTCTGGAATCCGGGCAAAGGCCGGGGCGGAAGGACGCATGTGTTGACGGCGTTCGTCAGCGGCACCCGCGCGGATTTCCTGCGCAATCTGGAGATCGACTTGGTGGAGTTTGCCCTCGGGGAACTCGATCGGGTCTTCGGTGAGCGTGTGGCTTCCGGCAATTTCAAGGAGGCCTATGTGGCGGATTGGACGATGGAACCCTTCATCCGCGGACTTTACAGTTTCCCGCTGGCACAGACCGAGCCGAGGCACCGGGAAGCCTTGGCCGCACCGCTGGGAGGGGTGCTTCACTTCGCGGGGGAAGCGACCGACATGGAGGGGCACAGCGGCACGGTGCATGGTGCGATTGCCAGCGGACGCCGGGCGGCTGCGGAAATATTGGAAACGGCGGGGCTTTCCGCCGGGTGCCGGAGCTGATCCGCTACCGGGCCATCTCCATTTTTTCCAGACGCACTTGGTGCAGGTCGCGTTGCCTCCGGAAAACGGCAAATCCGACATAGGCGGCTTCGGCAGCGAGGAAGGCGAGGACATAGCCTTCCCCCCCGACACCGAAGCCGTAGCTGTGCAGGCCGGCGCCGAGGACATAGTTGACGCCATACCAAGCCATGATGATGCCGCTGAACCCCAGGACGGCGGCAACGGCGATGCCGAAATCCCCCCACCATCCGGCCATTTTTCCGTGGATGGCGACGACATACATGAGAAGGGCGATCAGGGCCCAAGTTTCCTTGGGATCCCACCCCCAGAAGCGGCCCCAGCTGTAGTTCGCCCAGACGCCGCCGAGGATCGTTCCTGCTGCGAGGAGAATCAGCCCGACGAACATCATGCGATAAAGCCATGTGTGGAGTTGCTTCATTCCCGCCGCGGTTTTCGGGTTCCGGATGTATTTCCAAAGCACCACGTGGGCGAAGCCGAGGGCGAGGGCGAATGCGGCGTAGCTCAGGGTGATCGTGAGCACGTGCACGGTCAGCCAGAAGTTGTCGCGCAGCACGGGAACGAGCGGGTCCAGACGCTTGGGCATCGCCACCGGAAGACTGCGAACCAGGAGCAGGCAGAGGAAGCTCACCGGAAGGGCGCTGAGCAGCATGGTCCGGCTGCGGTAAGCGGCGTAAAAGAGCAGCCCGAAGAGCACGGTGCCCATGGCAACCCAGACCACGGATTCATACATGTTGGTCACCGGCGCGCGGCCGGCGATGAGGGCACGGAGGGTGATCCCCACGATCATGAACCCGAAGGAGACCATGGTCAACAGGACGCCTCCGCGCAGCAGCCATCGGCGCCAGCCGAGGCGTCTGCCGGCGGCAAGGAGAAGCGCGGCGGGAATCATCAACCACATGGCGGTGTCGAAAGGGTGGAGACGGTTGTAGAACAATTCGCGCTGGACGATGCGCTCCTCGGGATACACGCCGGGGTTGAGGGCGCGCAGGTTCGTCTCGAGCCGGAGTGCGGCTTCGGCAAAGCCCGGGTTGTCATTCTCGCGGGCGGCCACATTGAGCGCCCGGAGATCCTGCAGGATGGGGGCGCTCATTTCAGGCGGATAGGCTGCCGCAAGACGGTCGATCGAGAGCCATGACGAGCCGTCCGGCGAGCCCGGCGGAGGCGGGGCAAGGAGAAAGGCGTAGGTGGAGCTGAGCGAATCGAACAGTTGGATGCGGCCGAGCACCGTCTGGGCTTCGGCGTTGATGCGTGGCACCGGCTTCCCGGCCTGCCGCAAAGCCGATGCTTCCTGGGCCAATGCCGTCAGTTGGGCGGTGCGCGCGAGCTCCTTGGGCGAGAAGCGCTTGCGAGTCGGGTCGAGGCCGAGTGCCTCCACCAAGGGACGGTAAGCCACCAGGATGACGGGCTCATCGCGCCAATCGCGCGTGGCGAAGACCATCGAAAACACGAACGCGCTGCCGTCGAACGCCTCTCCCCCAAGGTTTGTCATCGGATCGCGCCCGGCGAGCTTGACGAGCACCTCGTGTCCGAATGTGCCGACGGGTTTGCGACGTCCGCTGTCCTGCACGACGAGCGATTCCCACGGGTGAAGGTCGGTGCCTGCATCCGCCGGAACAGTCAGCAAGACGGCGAGAAGGATTGCCAAGGGGAGTCTCATGAGATTCGTGCCAGAGCCGGCTCCGGCCGTGTGGGTTGCTGCTTTGACGGTTGCGGTCGGGGTTCGGACGGCCTGCGGAAGGTGAACATGGTGATGAGACCTGCGCAGATAATGAGCGAGCCTGTCCATTTGCCAAGCCAACCCGGATCCCGCAGGATCTGCACGGAACTGTGGTTCAGGTCGTTCGGGTTCCATGAGGCCTGGGAAATCTTGTAGGTCAGACCGGTCATGGAGCGCCAGAACGCCTGCGGATAGTTTGCCGGCTGGTTCATGGAGCAGGAGCCCCTGGCGGCGACCTGTCCGTCCGGCAGCACCATGGCCAGGTCGCTGCGGAAGGATGCCGGGTCATCGGTTCCCTCGTTGCGTTCGACGGTGAAGTCTTCAAGAACAAGGCCGAACGGAAGGCGGAAGACTTCCCATCCGTAGGAGACTTCGATCGGCAACGCTCCGGTGGGCATGCTGACGCGCCATCCGGTTCCGACCCATTGCTCGACGGTTTGATCGCTGCGGGATGCGCGCACCAGCACGCCGTCCATCAATTGCTCACCGGCAGCCGGCTCCTTGTCGTCCGGCAGCGGCTCGAAATGGAAGCCCGGTGCCGCCGAAGGCAGGACGTCCGCGACCTCGATGGTCCAGTCGTTCCATCCGGTGCGGATGGCCTGTCCTCTGGGCATCGCGACCTCGGTGACAAGACGCCCGGAGGAATAGAGGGCCATGCGCAATGTTCCATCGGCCATGGCGGTGATGACGGCACGGTTGGGGGCGCCCGTCATCGGGGGCGGGGCTCCATCCGTTGCAATGTCCACGGTGATCAGGCCGAGGTCGAGCCGCGCGTGGTCCCGGTCGCCGGCAAGGAGCCATTGCGCGATGTCCTGACGGGTGCTTTTGCTCTGCAGATGAACGCGTGCGGCGGGAGTTCCGACGGGAGCCGCCCCCGGAAGAAAGGTGGCAAGCAGCCGGTTCGAGCTCTCCGTCGCCTCGAGCTTCCATCCGCCGGGGGTGGTCCAGAGTTCCAAGGGACGCCGGTTCCGCACGGTGAGCGGGCGACGCCCGAGTTGGATCATGACCGCTTGTTTGGCGTCCGGATCGCGGATGGTCAGCTGGCGCTTTTGCAGCACCAGAGCGTTGTCGGGTTCGGCTCCTTTCGTGAGGCTCATGGTGCCCTCAACGCCCCAGATCTGTCCCACGACGGCGCCGATCAAGACAAGGATGATGCCGAGGTGCGTGAGGAGGAATCCTGTGTGGTGCTTTTTCCACGGCCAGCGGGTGAGGGTGCTGCAGATGAGGTTGGCCGTGAGGAGGATCAGCCACAGGTGGAACCATGGGGCCTCATAGATCCAGATGCGGGCGGTGTCCGAGTCAAACTTCGATTCGGCGATGGTGCCGATGATGCTCATGATGATGAGCACGCTGAGCAATATGACGGCGAGCCGCAGCGATGCGAGGAATCGAAAAAGCGGGTTCCGCTTCCAGGCATGCCGCGGCGCGCGGGGAAAGCCGTCACCTTGTGGCACCATCGGAGAAGATACGCTAAGTCCGGAGTTCCGCGTGTCAAGGAAGGCCGGATGAACCGGGCGTTGGCACCATGCGGACGGCGTGCCATTCTCGGGGCATGAGTGGCGGAACAGTGTTGGTCACGGGGGCGAGCAGGGGCATCGGACTGGCGTTGGTCTGCGAGTTGTCTGCGCAGGGGTGGCATGTTCTCGCCGGGGCACGGGATCCAGCGGCGGCCCATGGCTTGCAAGCGGCAGCGGGGAAAGAGGGGCCCGGGACCATTGATATCCTCCGGCTCGACGTGCGCAGCGATGAAAGCGTCCGGGCGGCGGTGGACGAAGCTGCAAGCAGGGTGCGGGGCTTGGATGTCCTGGTGAACAATGCCGGCGTGTTTCCCGAAGAGGGCAACGAATCCCTGGAGAGCCTGCCTCTGGAATGTTTCGAGGAAGCGTTTGCCGTCAATGTGGTCGGAGTGGCGCGGGTGACCCGGTTGTTTCTTCCTCTGCTGGGGCGGGCGGCGCATCCCCGGGTGATCAACATCAGCTCGCTGGCGGGTTCGATTTCCTCGAAGGAGGATTCGCTGAATTACTGCTACGGTGCGTCCAAGTCGGCGTTGAACATGCTGACGCGCACCATGGCGGCGGAATTGCGGCCGCGAGGCATCACGGTTGTTGCGGTCACCCCGGGCTGGGTGAAAACGGAGATCGGCGGTCCCCGGGCGCCGCTCAGCGTGGAGGAATCGGCCCGGAGCCTGGCCGCGACTTTGGGGAGGGTTTCCGAAAAGGACGCGGGGCAGTTCCTTGACCGCGAGGGAAAAAAGGGCGCGACTCCGTGGTAATTTCGTCTGGTGCGGCGGCGCAGCGAGCCGCATCCTGTGCGATCCGATGAGTGATGTGAACAACCTGATGGCGGTGCGCTTGGAGAAGCGCGCGGAGTTGGCGGCCGGCGGCGCCCGGCCCTACGGGGGGGCGTTCCCGGTGAGCGGCGATGTGGGTGACGTGCGCGCGGCGTTTGCCGAGGGCGCCAAGGTCGCCGTGGCCGGACGAGTGACCGCGCGCCGCGACATGGGCAAGAGCCATTTCCTCGACGTGAGCGACCACACGGGGCGCATGCAGGTCTATCTGCAGGACAAGACCATCGGCGAGGATGGTGTGGGGGTTTACGAAAAATTGGACATCGGGGATTTCATCGGCGTCGAGGGCGAATGCTTCACGACGAAGACCGGGGAACCTTCCGTGCGGGCGGACCGCTTCGTGCTGCTCGCAAAATCGCTGCGTCCTTTGCCGGAAAAATGGCACGGGCTTCAGGATGTGGAGGCCCGGCACAGGCAGCGTTACCTCGACCTGATTTCCAACGAGGAGTCGCGCGCGGTATTCCGCAAGCGGTTTGCGATCATCCGGGAGATCCGTGCGTTCTTCGAGGAGAGGGGGTTCATCGAGGTCGAGACCCCGATGATGCAGGCCGTGGCGGGCGGGGCGGCGGCGACGCCGTTCCAGACGCACCACAACGCTCTCGGGTTGGATCTTTATCTGCGGATCGCGCCGGAACTTTATCTCAAGCGCTTGCTGGTGGGGGGGCTCACGAAGGTCTTCGAGTTGAACCGGAATTTCCGCAACGAGGGGGTTTCGCGGAGGCACAACCCCGAGTTCACGATGCTGGAGGCCTACTGGGCGTATGCCGATTTCGAGATGATGGCCGAACTGGTCGAGGAGTTGGTGTGCCGCGTGGCGGAGAAGGTCTGCGGCGGCCTGCTCATCGAGCACAAGGACGCCGAGGGAGGCGTGCACCGCGTGATCAACCTGGCCCGTCCATGGAGGCGCGCCTGTTACCGTGACCTCGTGGAGGAGGCCGAGCCGGGATGGTTCGCCCGCGATGCTTCGGGGCGGCGCAACCGCGCGTTGGAACTCGGTTTGGACATCTCGCATTGCCTTGAGGACTACGAGGTCACCCAGCACGTTTTCGAGAAGCTGGTGGAGGAAAAGAGCATTGATCCGTTGTTCGTCACGCATTGTCCGAAGGAACTCATCCCCCTCGCCAAGGTGAACCCCGACAATCCGGACGTGCTCGACGTGTTCGAGCTTGTCATGAACGGACAGGAGATCGCGCCGGGGTATTCCGAATTGAACGATCCGGTGGTCCAGCGACAGCGGCTTGTCGAGCAGTCGGGCGGCGAGCAGCACAAGATCGACGAGGAGTTCCTCCAGGCCCTCGAATACGGCATGCCTCCGGCCGGCGGCATGGGCATGGGCATCGACCGTCTCGTCATGCTCCTCACCGGAGCGGAATCGATCCGCGAGGTGATCCTTTTCCCCCATCTCAAGCCGCGGACGGACTGAGGGGCGGCATGGCCAAGCGATGAAGGTCCTGTTTTTCGCGCATTTGAGGGAGCTGAGCGGTCTCGCGGAAGCGGAGCTTGCAGAGGATGCGGTTGATGCGGGACGCCTCTGGGAGATCCTGCTGGAAAGGTGGCCTGCTTTGGCCGGGGCACGGTCGCAGGTAAGGCTGGCCCGCAACGGGGTTTACGTCTCGCCGGATGAGCGTTTTCTTGCCGGCGACGAGATCGCTTTGATTCCACCCGTCTCCGGAGGATGAGGACATCGGTCCAGCTCACAACGGAACGCCTTGCCGGGGGAATGGTGACGAAATCCCCGGCGGGATGCGGCGCGGTGGTGGAATTCGCGGGCATCGTGAGGGCCATGGAGGGCGGCCGAGAGATTGCGGGTCTCGATTACGAGGCTTATGAACCGATGGCCCGGCGCGAGATCGAGCGCATCCTGGACGAGTTGGCGGTGGTTCATCCTTGTGAGGCCGTCGAGGTCCTCCATCGTGTGGGACATGTTCCCGCCGGCGAGGCGTCGATCCTCGTGCGGATCGAGGCCGCGCACCGGATGGAGGCCTTCGGTTTGCTCGAGGAATTCATGATTCGCTTGAAACGGGACGTCCCAATCTGGAAAAGAGTGCCATGACAACGGTGGACGAGCTGTGGGTTTTGCTGCGGAAGTCGGTCACGATGAGGGACTCCGTGCGGGCAAGCCTCGCCGAGGCGGACGGTCGCGTGCTGCGGGAGCCCGTCATGTCGCCGCAGGATCAGCCCGCTTTCGACCGCTCGGCAGTGGACGGTTTTGTCGTCCTGTCCTCGGATGATTCACCGTCCTTCCGGGTGGTTGATGAAATCCGGGCGGGCCAATGGAAGCAGCGCAAGCTCGGACGCGGGGAAGCCATGAAGATCGCCACAGGCGCGGCGGTCCCCTGCGAGGGATGCGAGGTGGTGATGCTGGAAGACGCGGTGGAGGATGGCGCAGCGGTGCGTTTGAAACAGCGCGGTCGCGGCAACATCCGCCTGCGCGGCGAGGATGCAAGCACGGGAGACATCTTGGTGGCCGTCGGCCGGAAGATTTCCGCCGGGGTGGCGGGACTGCTTGCGACCGCCGGTTGCACCAGTCCCCTTGTGACCCGCAGGCTTTCCGTCCTGCATGTCGCGACGGGTGGCGAAATCGTTCCACCGGAGGCCGAACCGGAGGCCGGGCAGATTCGGGACGCGAATTCCGCCATGGTCGGGGCTTGGGCGCGGCCGCGCGGCCTCCAGTTGACCCAAGCGCGTGTCTCCGAGGACATGCCGGCGCTTCTGAGAGCGATCGAAGGCGAGCGGGATCTGCTGCTGGTCTCCGGAGGGTCGAGTGTGGGGGGGCACGACAACACGGCCAAGGCATTGGCAGAGGCCGGATTCGAGATTCTCGTCAGCCAAGTTGCGGTCCGTCCGGGGCGCCCGGTGATTGTCGGCCGCCGAGGCGATTCTTGGGCGTTCGGGTTGCCGGGGAACCCCCTCTCGCATTTCGTATGCCTTCACCTTTTCGTGGCGGCCGCCGTGGCGGCCATGGAGGGGGGGAGTCCGCGCCCCCGCGTGAGGAACCGCATCGTGGCGGCGGCGGTTGCGGGCAATCCCCGCGAAACATGGTGGCCGGCAATCGCGGAGTCGCGAATGATACGGCCGTTGCGCTGGCGCAGTTCCGGTGACCTGACGTCATTGGCCCGTGCCGATGCCTTGCTGCGGGTGCCTCCCTCGGGGATTGCTGCGGGTGACGAGGCGGAATTCATCCGGGCCTTGTGAAGAAGCTTTCCCATGTCGATGCACGCGGTGAGGCGCGCATGGTGGATGTGGGGGCGAAGCCGGTCGTGGCACGGAAGGCCGTGGCACAGGCCAGGCTTGTTTGCGCCCCCGCAACGATGCGCCTGCTGAGGAAGCAGGCGCTCCCCAAGGGGGACGTTCTTGCCGTGGCCCGGGTGGCGGGGATCCAAGCCGCCAAGAAGACGTCCGCCCTCATCCCCCTCTGCCATGTGCTTCCGCTTGATGTTGTGACCGTGGATTTCAGGATTCTGCCGCGCGGGGTGGTTGTGACCTGCACGGTGGCGACCGAGGCCCGGACAGGCGTGGAGATGGAGGCCTTGGTCGGCGTGACCGTGGCGGGCCTGACCCTTTACGACATGTGCAAGGCGGTGGACCGGAAAATGCGCCTCGAATCCGTGAAGGTGCTGCGCAAAGAGAAGGGCGGCGCCTGAAAGCGCGGCAAGTTTGTGCTTTCCGCATCGGCGCGGTTCGCCGATAAGGGACTTTCGCGGACGGATCAGATCAATATTTATGGGTTTCAACGAGTTGGGATTGTCGGAGGCAGTGGTTCACGGGGTTCAGTCGATGGGTTACGTCGATCCGACGCCGATCCAGTTGCGGGCCATCCCGGCGATTCTGCAGGGTCGTGACCTGATGGGATCCGCCCAGACCGGGACGGGAAAGACGGCGGCATTCGGATTGCCGGTGCTCAGCGTGCTCGGGGCGCATCAGGCGAAACCGCGCTGTCTGGTGCTGGAGCCGACGCGGGAATTGGCCATGCAGGTCGAGACCGCCTTCCGCGACTACGCACGTTTCACCGATCTGACGATCGCGCTTCTCTACGGAGGGGTGGGCTACGGCAAGCAGCGCGAGGATCTGCAGCGCGGATGCGACATCATCGTGGCCACGCCGGGGCGCCTGCTCGACTACATGGAGCAGGGGGAGATTCCGCTCGAGGCATTGCAGTTCCTGGTGCTGGACGAGGTGGACCGGATGCTCGACATGGGCTTCCTGCCGCAGGTCCGCCGGATCATCCAGAAGCTCCCGAAGAAGCGCCAGACGCTGTTCTTTTCCGCGACGATGCCCGGGGAGATCGAATCGCTGGCCAAGTTCGCCGTGCACGATCCCGAGAAGATCGAGATCGGCATGCGCACCTCGCCGGCGGACACGGTCACGCACGCACTTTACCCGGTCGCGATGGACCAGAAATACGAACTCCTTTCGGGGCTGTTGGCCGCGACGAATTTCGACTGCGTGCTGGTGTTCTGCCGGACCAAGGACGGGGCCGACCGCATCGCCCGGCAGTTGAAGAAGGAAAATCACTCGGTGGTCGCCCTGCATTCGAACCGCACGCAACGGGAGCGGGAAGAGGCCCTGGAGGGCTTCAAGAGCGGACGATATGAAGTTCTGGTCGCGACGGACATCGCGGCGCGCGGTCTCGACATCGCGGGCGTCACGCATGTGATCAACTACGACATCCCGGGACACCCGGAGGATTATGTCCACCGCATCGGACGCACCGGCCGCGCGCAGGCGGTGGGGGATGCCTTCACCTTGGTGACCGCGGAGGACCTCGCCATGATCGAATCGATCGAGCGCTTCATCGGCATGAAGATCCCTCGTTTGAAAATGGACGGCTTCGATTACAAATACACGACCCTGCTCGACCCGACGGCGACCCACGTCAAGGCCCGGTCAGCCGGCGGTGGCCGTCACCGAAGCGGCTATTCGTTCGGAATCAAGCGGAGACGGTGAACCTCACGGCGCTGTTGAACGGGGAAGAAGAAACCCGAGGGAGGAGCGCCAGTCTGCAGGTGTGAGGGTGTAAAGCAGATCGTTGTGGTCGGCCCCCTGTGCCGTGAAGAGGTGTTTCGGGCCGCTGTAGCCATCGTAGAGTTTCCGGCCGAGTTCGGCCGGCACGATGGTATCCTTGGCGGCGAGGACGACGGAAACCGGACCGGTGTAAGATTTGAGCCAGTCGGCCGAGGGGTATTTGTCCCGCAGAATCCAGCGAACCGGCAAGAGCGGGTAGTGGTGCTGCGCCGCGGCGACAAGGCTGTTGAACGGTGTCAGCAGAAGGAGGCCGGCGATGCGGGCGGGGAATTTGGCCGCCATGGCGGCGGCGACACCGGTGCCGATGGATTCGCCGAGAAGGATCACCGGGGCTCCTTCCGGCAACGAATGGATGGCATCCTCCGCTGCGGCGAGAATGGTTTCCTGCGAGGGATTCCCGGAACGGGCTCCGTAGCCGGGATATTCAAGGATGAAAACGGAGAGTGCGCGCTCCGGTGCGGCGCCCCGCAAAATTTGCGCATAGTCCGCGCGGTGAATGGCGTGGCCGGCATTTCCGTGGAAAATCACGACAGAAGCCGGAGGGAGGGGGGCGCCTTCCTCCGGAGGCGTGCGGTAGCCGATCACTTCCCCGTGTGCATTGGTCCACGGGATGAGTCCGCTTGCAGACGCCTGTGCGTGCAGGCTGGTGGCATCGTCCTTGGTGGGAAAATAGATCATCGAGCGCTGGGCCAGTGCAAAGAACGCGACAAGAATCAGCCAGACAAGGACAACGGCGCGGACAATCCGCCAGAGGCGCGAATGGAGCGAGGGGCGATCGTCTTCAAGCATGGCTGAAGATGCGCCCGTGCTCCCGCAGCAGATAACGGTCGGTCATTCCAGCGATGTAGTCTCCGGCAGCCCGGTAAAGGCCGCAGTTCGGGACACGGCGGGTGGCTTCGCGCCCGATCCGGCGGGGATCCTGCAGATAGGCGCCGAAAACAGCGGCCATCATGTCGCACGCACGCTGGTTGGCGCCGGCAACTTGCGGGTGGAAGTAAAGGTTGGCATAGAGAAACGAGCGGAGTTCCTTGGTTTGCTCCTCCAAGGACGGGCTGTATCCGATGAGCAGGTCGGGATGGCGGCGCACGTCATCGGCGCTCTGCACGCCCGATGCGGCAATCCGCCCGGCGCTTTCCGTCAGCACGCCGTGGATCAGGCGGTTTGAAAGGATGCGCGCAAGATTGTGGCGTGTGGACCGGGCTTCCGCGGTGTCCAGGTCCAAGCCATGCTCCGCCGCCAGCATCGCGCACAATTCCACCTGGTGCAGCGAACCGGCGAGGATGAGCCCGGCCTCGAGTCCATCCTGCAAGTCGTGCGAGTAGTAGGCGATCTCGTCGGCCAAGTCGGCGATCTGTCCCTCGAGACTGGCGCAGGCGTAGGAGCCGATGCCGGGGGCCGAGCGTTCGGAGGCGTGCTTTTGCACGCCCTCGAGCACCTCGAACGTCAGGTTGAGCCCGTCGAACTCGTCGTAGGGACTTTCAAGGAGGGTCACAACACGGAGGCTCTGGTCATTGTGGTCGAAGCCCCCGTGGTCCTTGAGCAGACGGTCGAGCGTCTCCTCGCCCGAGTGTCCGAAGGGGGAGTGGCCGAGGTCATGGGCAAGCGCGACGGCTTCGGCCAGGTCTTCGTTGAGGCCGAGGGCCCGGGCGAGCGTGCGGCTGATCGAGGCGACCTCCATGGTGTGGGTGAGCCTCGTCCGGTAGTGGTCGCCGGTGCCGTTGAGGAAGACCTGCGTCTTGTATTCGAGGCGCCGGAACGCTGCGGAGTGGATGATGCGGGAGACATCCCTCTGGTATTCGGTGCGCCAATGGTGGGCGTCCTGCGGGTGGAGGCGTCCGCGCCCCGCGGCCGAGCGCTGGGCGTAGGGTGCCAAGGTTGAGGCTTCGATTTCCTCGATGGCTTCGCGTGGGCGCAGGACGGACATGGGTCAGTCGATCCGCTGGCTTGTTGCGGGATCGAAGAGGAGGAGGTTGGAGATGTCGGCTCGGAAGAGCATGCGGTGGCCGGCTTCACGGGTGTCCACCACGTGGCGGCTGCGGCAAATGAGTGTGTTCGCACCCGTCTGCAGGTAGCAGATGGATTCGGCCCCCGTGGGCTCGACGATGTCGAGGTGGGCGGGGAACGTGGCCGCATCCGGGGTTTGTCCGGGCATGAGTGGCTGGAAATTCTCCGGGCGCAGTCCGAGAAGAATTTCCTTCTCGATCAGGCGCGT
This sequence comes from Chthoniobacterales bacterium, assembly GCA_014879535.1. Taxonomy (GTDB): domain Bacteria; phylum Verrucomicrobiota; class Verrucomicrobiia; order Chthoniobacterales; family JACTMZ01; genus JACTMZ01. Next base: position 156,992 of record JACSRX010000029.1, on the reverse strand, counting down.
CATGTCCCGTCGGGGCGCCAACTCGATCTCCATGGAGCCTGCGCCGCTTTCACGGAAGACATGGCGGTTGCCATCGCGGACATGGAGCGTGCCGCGTATGAAATTCATCGGCGGGCTGCCGAGGAAGCCGGCGACGAAGGTGTTCGCCGGGCTCCGGTAAAGTTCGAGAGGAGCCCCGGATTGCTGGAGCGAGCCATCCCGGAGGAGGGCGATGCTGGTGCCCATGGTCATGGCCTCCGCCTGGTCGTGGGTCACATAGATGATGGTCGTCTGCAGCCGCTGGTGGAGCTTGATCAGCTCGGCGCGGAGTTGGGCGCGTTTGCTTGCATCGAGGTTGGAAAGCGGCTCGTCGAAAAGGAAAACGCGGGGCTGGCGCACGATGGCGCGGCCCACGGCCACGCGCTGCTGCTGGCCTCCGGAGAGGTCGCCGGGCATGCGTTCGAGGAGGTCCTCGATCCCGAGGATGGCGGCGGCCTCGCGGACCCGGCGGGAGATCTCGGCGACGGGGGTCTTTCGGACCCGGAGACCGAAGGCAAGGTTGTCGGCCACGCTGAGGTGGGGATACAGCGCATAGTTCTGGAAGACCATCGTCACGTCGCGGTCGCCCGGGGGCAGGTCGCTGACATCGGTGCCGCCGATGAGGATGCGTCCCGACGTGAGGCGCTCAAGACCGGCGACCATGCGCAGCGTGCTCGTCTTGCCGCAACCGGACGGCCCGAGGAGAACGACGAAAGCACGGTCGGGAACCTCGATCGAGAGGTCGAGGACGGCGGGAACCTCCTCCCCGCGGAGGCCGCGGTAGATCTTCGTGACGTTCTGGAGGGTGACACTGGCCATGGGTCGCGCGGCAGCAGCAGCGGGTGAGCGGGCACCCGGCGCCACCAAGCCCGCCATGATGGGCGTGGCGCCGGGACGAGGCCAGTCGAAAGACGGACGCTCCTACTCGGGGATGGGGACGGCGGGCAGCTTCCAGATGTCGCGCGCGTATTCCGCGATGGTGCGGTCGCTGGAGAACTTGCCGACCCGGGCCGTGTTGAGGACGGCCATGCGGCCCCACCGGGCCTTGTCCTTGAAGGCCTCCGAGGCCCGATCCTGCGCCTCGCAGTAGGAGCGGAAGTCGGCAAGGCAGAGGAACGGATCGTGGTAGAGCAGGTTGTCGCGCAGCGGCACAAGCACATCGGGTCCCTCGTCGGGCGTGAAGTAGCCGGTGCCGAGCCAGTCGATGGCGGCGGCAAGTTCCGCGTCGGCGTGGTAGTATTTCTGGGGGTTGTAGCCCTTGGCCAGAAGCTCGTGCACCTGCTCCACGGTGTTGCCGAAGATGAAGATGTTGTCGTCGCCGACTTCCTCGCGGATTTCCACGTTGGCGCCGTCGAGGGTGCCGATGGTGACGGCCCCGTTGAGGGCGAGCTTCATGTTGCCGGTGCCGGATGCCTCCTTGCCGGCGGTGGAGATCTGTTCGGAGAGATCGGCGGCCGGGACGATGCGCTGGGCGAGGGACACGCGGTAATTCGGCATGAAGACAACCTTGATCTTCCCCTTGATGCGCTTGTCGGCATTGATCACGGCGCCCACGGAGTTGATCGCCTTGATGATCAGCTTCGCCAGATCGTAGCCGGGGGCGGCCTTCGCGGCGAAGATGAAGACGCGCGGCGGCACGTCGAGCTTCGGGTTGTCGAGGAGGCGGCGGTAGAGGGTGAGGATGTGGAGCAGGTTGAGATGCTGGCGCTTGTATTCGTGCAGGCGCTTGATCTGCACGTCGAACATGGCGGCCGGATCAACCTTCACGTCGCACTCCTCGAGGATGCGCTTGGCCAGGTGCGCCTTGTTGGCCAGCTTCACGTCCATGAACTCCTCGCGGAAGGAGGCGTCGTCCGCCAAGGGTTCGAGAGCGCGGAGTTTGTCGAGGTCCCGCTCCCACCCGTGGCCGATGTTGCGGATGATGAGATCCGAGAGCCGCGGATTGCAGGCGAGCAGCCAGCGCCGTGGGGTGATGCCGTTGGTCTTGTTGTTGATGCGTCCGGGATAGAGCGCGTCGAAGCCCGGGAAGAGATCGCTCTTGACCAACTGGGTGTGGATGGCGGCCACGCCGTTGACGGAGTGGCTGCCGACGACGCTGAGATTGCCCATGCGGACCATCTGTTCGTGGTTTTCCTCGATGAGGGAAAGGGTGCGCTTCTTCTCGATGTCGCCGGGCCATTTCTTCTCGACCTCGTCGAGGAAGTGCTTGTTGATTTCGAAGATGATCTGAACGTGGCGCGGGAGCACTTTGCGGAGAAGCCCGACGCTCCATTTCTCGAGGGCCTCGGGAAGGAGGGTGTGGTTGGTGTAGGCAAAGGTGCGGGTGACGATGGACCATGCCTTGTCCCAAGGAAGACCGTAGTCGTCGTGCAGCAGGCGCTGGAGTTCGGGGATGCTGATGGCCGGGTGGGTGTCGTTGAGTTGGATGGCGACCTTGTCGGGAAAAACGTCCCAGTCGGAATTGTCCTTCTGGAATCGCCGGATGATGTCGCGCAGCGAGCAGGCGGTGAAAAAGTATTGCTGGAGGAGACGCAGTTCCTTCCCCGCCTCGGTGTGGTCATTCGGATAAAGGACCTTGCTGATGGTTTCCGCCATGTTCTTCTGGCGGACGGCTTCATCATAGCCGCCCCGGTTGAAGGCCTCGAAGTCGAAGTCCTCGGGGGCCTTGGATTCCCACAGGCGGAGGAAGTTGACCGTCTGGGTGCCGTAGCCGGGGATGGGGATGTCGTAAGGAAGGCCGATGATTTTGCGGTAGTTGACCCAGACCTGGCGATCCTTCCCGCCGCTGTCGTGGACGGTTTCAACGTGCCCGTAAACGGGGACTTCCTGCTTGTGCTGCGGGCGGATGATTTCCCACGGGGAGCCGAATTGGATCCAGTCATCCGGCAGTTCGACCTGGTAGCCCTTGCGGAACTCCTGTTTGAAGAGGCCGTATTGGTAGTGGATGCCGTAGCCGATGGCGGGAAGGTCGAGGGTGGCGAGCGAGTCGAGAAAACATGCGGCGAGGCGCCCGAGGCCCCCGTTGCCGAGGGCCATGTCGTATTCCTCGTCCCGGGTTTCCTCGAGGGGGTGTCCGAGGTTCTTGAGGGCCTCGCTGACTTCCTCGAAGACGCCGGCCGCGATCATGTTGTTGGCAAAAAGGCGTCCCATGAGGAATTCCATGGACATGTAGTAAACGCGGCGGACGTTGCCTTCGTTGTGCACGGCGAGGGTCTTCATCATGCGCTCGATGATGATGCGCTGGATGGCCATGGACGTGGCGATCCACCAGTCGCGTCGCGAGGCGGTGATCTGGTCACGGGCCAGGGTGAACTTCAGTTCGTCGATGATTTCCTTCTCGAAGGTGACAGGTGCGACTTTTTGCATATCGAATGGGTGAAATTAGGCGAGCGGCGGGATGGGGCGAAGAAAAATTGTTGAAGGTGGGCGCCCGACACAGCGATGGAGGTTCGTTTGCAGGATGTGTGCCAAGTCCGAAAAAAGTGATTTCGTCGGGGGGCCGCAACTGCTTGGCTATGCGCGGCCGGAACTATGCTGAAAAAGACCTTGATCACGTTGCTGCAGTTGGCGGTGACCATCGGATTGTTGTGGTGGGTGTTCCACGACCCCGGGGCGCGGCGCGAGATGGGTGCGGCGTTGAAACTGGCGGATTGGTGGTGGCTCGGGGTGGGGGTGGCGGTATTTTTCGCCTGCACGCTGGTGGCGACGGTCCGCTGGAAGGTGCTTCTCGCCGTTCAGAACATCGAGATGAGCTGGTTCCGGACATGGCAGCTTTTCATGATCGGGATGTTCTTCAACCTGTTCATGCTGGGATCCACCGGCGGGGACGTGGTGAAGATGTTCCTGACCATGAGGGAAACCCGCACGAACAAGGCGGCGGCGCTGCTGAGCGTGTTCATGGACCGCGTGATCGGGATGCTCGCCCTGATTTTCCTGAGCGTGGCGTTCCTGTATTTCCGCTACGACCAGCTCAGCCACACCGAGGGGAGCGCGGCCCTCCTCAACATCCTGCTGTGGCTGCTGGCGGCGGCGATGGCGACCATCATCGGGATGTTCGTGGTCTCTGGGCTCGGATGGGTGCATTACCTGCCCGCATGGATCCCGCTGCGCGGAAGGATCGTCGAAATCTCCGCCGCCTGCCACCTGTATGCGAAGGGATGGCGCACGACGGTCTGGGCATTCCTGGTTTCCTTCCCGCTTTTCGCGATGTTTTTCATCACATTTTACTGCGCCGCGCGTGCCTTCACCGACCAACTCGGGGTGGTGGACATCTTTTCGGTGATGCCAATCGTGGCGGTGATCACCGCGATTCCCATCAGCGTGTCCGGCATCGGGCTGCGCGAGAGTCTGTTCGTCTCGCTGCTGGCACCGTTCGGCGTGAGCGCCGGGGTGGCGACGCTCATTTCGGTGACAGGATTCTTCATCAACACCCTTGGCAGCCTGGCCGGCGGCCTGATCTTCCTCTTTTACAAGGCGTCCGACCGGGAGACGATCAGCCTGCGGGACATGCACAAGGAGGTGGACCGGCTCGAGGACGAGATCGAGCACAGCGAATGAAGATGCCGCTGGTGGAGGCGAACTTTGCCGTGACGGTTGACGGCAAGGTTTCCACCCGGGGGCATGTGCCCACGGGGTTCACTTCGGACCGGGACAAGCGCCGGTTGCTGGAGATACGGGCGCGAGGTGATGCGTTGCTTGTCGGGCGCCGGACGTTGGAAACGGACAACATGGCGATGGGGCTTCCCGTGCGGTCTCTCCAGGAGCGGCGGCTGCGGGAAGGCCGGACCGCGGAGCCCCTGCGGGTGATTTTTTCCAACCGCGGCGATCTGCGCCGGGACATGAGGGTTTTCCGCACCCCGGGCGCGCCGATCGTGGTCTTCACCACGCGGGCGATGCCTGCGGCAACCCGCGCATGGCTGGAGCGTCTGGCCGATGTGCGCGTTGAGCCGCGCGGAAGGAGCGTGGATTTGCGGCGTGCGCTGCAGGCGCTGGCCCGGGATTACCGCGTGGGGGTGGCCGTGTGCGAAGGGGGCCCGTCTCTGCTGGCCGGTTTCGTCGGGGCCGGATTGCTGTCGAAACTGCATGTGACCTGGGCGCCATTGATTTTCGGTGGAGCGGAAGCACCGACCCTCCTCGGGCCTGCGGCGTCCTCCCTGTTGAGGCGTTCCGTTCCGCTCCGTTTGGAAAGCTTCTTGGTGGAGGGGGAGGAGGCCTGCGCCACCTACGCGGTGGGAAGGCCCCGCAAAATTTCCAAGACAGCCACGGCTGCAGGGCGCTAACATCCCGGCCATGAGCCATCACGTTTACAAGAAGGTCGAGTTGGTGGGTTCGTCCTCGGTCGGCATCGAGGATGCCGTCAATTCCGCCATCACCCGGGCGGCCAAGACCCTGCGCAACATGCGCTGGTTCGAGGTGATCGACACGCGGGGCCAGATCGTCGAGGGCAAGGTCGCGCATTGGCAGGTCACCCTCAGGATCGGCTTCACCTTGGAGGACTAAGCCCGATGAAACACGCAACCGGCATCTGTGCTTTGGTCTGCATGTGGCTTCTGCCGGGCTGCATGTTCGAGAAACCTGTGTTCACCGGCGGCTTCTCGCCGTTGCCGGGGGCCATGGCCGGGGTGTGGGTGTCAGCCGGCGAAGGGGGGGATCCGCGCAAGGACCAGTTCGCGGTGTTCGCCGCGCTTTCCGGCGATTCCTGGTTGCTCGCTTATCCTGCAGGCATGTCGGATGAAGCGACCTATTACGAGGTTCAGGGGCGTCAAGTGGCGCCCGGGCGCCTTTTGCTTCAATTGCGCACGATCGCCAGCTTCGCGGAGGGGGTGCCGGATGCGGAGGCCAAGCGCTATACGGTGATTTTGCTCGATCAGGAAGCGGCCGGCTCGGTCCGGGTTCGTTTGATCGAACAGAACGGCCCCCTCAAGGGAAAAACCGCGGAGGAAGCGGCGGGAATCCTGGGGGCGCCGGACGCCGATTTCGACGCGATCTTCGGGGACGATCCGATGGATTTCCGGCTGCTGAAGTGACGCTGGCGCCCGCCGCTCAGCGGGTGGACGCCAGTTCGCGCAGCAGATTCTGGTGGAGCCGGATCCCGGCCTCGAAATTTTCGATCGGGAAATTTTCATCCGGAGCGTGCGCGTGGCAGTCCGGCGCGGCGAGCCCGAGCAGGAGGGTGTCGGAGCCGAGGAGGTCACGGAAGGTCTGGACGATGGGGATGCTCCCGCCTTCCCGCATCAGGGCGGGCTGGCGTCCGAAGGTTGCTTCCAAGGCGCGCAGCGCGGCGCCGCACCATGGGCTCCGCGTGTCGAGGATGTAGGGCATGCCGCCGTGTCCGCGGAGGATTTCCATTTCGACGCCGGGCGGGAGGAGGTCTTGGAAAAAAATCTCAACGAGGTTGAGCACGCGGTCGGGCTTCTGGTTGGGCACGAGACGGAATGTCAGCTTGGCCGATGCGCTGGAGGGGAGGACGGTCTTGGTGCCCTCGCCCTGGTATCCGCTGGTCAGGCCGTTGATTTCCGCCGTCGGCCGGACGCCGATGCGTTCGATGCTGCTGAACCCGGCCTCGCCACCGAGCAGGAGAACGCCCGTTTCACGCTGGTAGTCCGACTCGCTGACCGGCAACGCGGCCAGCTCCGCGCGCTCGGCGGCATCGGGTGGAACCACATCATCGTAGAATCCGGGGACGGCGATGCGGTTCTGGTCGTCGTGGAGGCGTCCGAGGAGTTTGACCAGGGCTGTGGCGGGGTTGATGACGGCGCCGCCGAAGATCCCGGAATGCAGGTCGGTGGCGGGTCCGCGGATGACGACCTCCATCGCGGCGATGCCCCGCAAACTTTGCGTGAGGGTGGGATATCCCTCGGCGATCATTCCGGTGTCGGAAATCGCGATGATATCGCAGCGCAATTCATTGCGCCGGGCGCGGATGAAGTCGTCGAGGTTCGAGCTTCCGATCTCTTCCTCGCCTTCGATGAGGAAGATGAGGTTCACCGGGAGGGAGCCTTCCTCGCGCAGCATGTGGATGGCGCCGAGGATGTGGGCGAGGATCTGGCCCTTGTTGTCGGTCGAGCCGCGCGCGAAGATGCGCTTGTTGCGGATCGCCGGCTCGAACGGCGGTGAGGTCCAAAAGTCGAGGGGCTCCTCCGGTTGCACGTCGTAGTGCCCGTAGATGAGCACCGTGGGTCGCCCCGGGGCCTCCGGTCCGCGGGCCAGGACCGCAGGATGGCCCCCGGTCTCGGCGACCTCGGACGTGAAGCCTCCGCGGCGCAGCAGGGAACTCAGCCAGTTCGCGCATGCCCGCATGTGCGGCGCGTGGTCGGGCTTGGTCGAGACACTGCGAAACCGGAGAAAATCGAGCAGGAGATCGAGGTCGGGCCTCGAAAGATCTGGGAGGACGCTCTCGTATTGTTCTGGCATGACTCTAGATATGGTGGTGGGGAGCCCTATGCACCACAATTTGTGGCAAGCGGGGGTTGCCAAAGGTGCCGGGGCGCCTTATTGAATGCAATCTGGAGTTTCTTCCCCATGTTTCTCAAATCTCTCGATCTGGTCGGTTTTAAATCGTTCGTCAACAAGACGCACCTCGAATTTCACGAGGGCATCACTTCGGTGGTCGGCCCGAACGGCTGCGGCAAGTCGAACATCCTCGATGCGATCCGCTGGTGTCTCGGCGAGCAATCCGCCAAGGCGCTGCGCGGCGGCGAGATGTCGGACGTCATTTTCAGCGGCACCGATTCGCGTTCGGCGGTCGGCATGGCGGAAGTGTCGCTGACGTTCGGCGGATGCGCGGAACATCTGGGCACGGAGTGGGAGGAGGTCTGCGTGACGCGCCGGATCTTCCGCGACGGCAAGGGCGAGTATCTGCTGAACAAGACACCGTGCCGCCTGCGCGACATCCATGAGCTGTTCATGGACACCGGCATCGGACGGAGCAGCTACTCGATCATGGAGCAGGGCAAGATCGACCTCATTTTGAGCAGCCGTCCGGAGGACCGGCGCGCGGTGTTCGAGGAGGCGGCCGGCATCACCAAATTCAAGGCGCAGAAAAAGGAAGCCCTGCGCAAGTTGGAATACACCGAGGCGAACCTCGTCCGGGTGAACGACATCATGCGAGAGGTGAAGCGCCAGATCGGCTCGCTTCAGCGTCAGGCGGGCAAGGCCCGGCGTTACCAGGCGTTGTCGAACGACCTGAAGGTGCTCGAGTTGAATTTTGTGCGGCGCCAGCACGACGAGCTGAAGGCCTCGCACGACGGGCTGCAGGAAAAACTTCAGAAACTCGAATCGCGCTGGCATGAGACCACCGCCGAGCTCGAGGCGGGCGAGCAGGCCGTGGCAGGGCACCGTGCCCGGCTGGCGGAGCTCGAAAATCAGGTCGAGGGTTCGCGGCAGTCCATGCAGTCCATTCGGGACCGCATGGTGCAGGCCCGCAGCCGGCTTTCGCACAATGAGGAAACATGCGGGCAGCTTCGGGAGACGATCTCCCGTTGCGACTCCGAGATCGCGGCCGCCCGCGAGCGCCAGCGGGTCCAGCGCGAGGAGATGGGGCGCACCGACGAGCAGGTGGCCAGGGTTTCCGCCGAGTTGGCCGAGCGCTCCGCCGCCCTCGACGCCTTGCAGGCCCGGCTGCGCGAGAGCGCGGGACGCCGGGAGTCTTCGCGCCAATCCCTCGAGGCCCTGCGGATCGAAATCAGCAAGGCCGAGAATGAATCGCTCCGCCTTCAGGGCGAGCTTGCGGGGCTCGAAGCGAGGCGCGATGCCACCAAGAGCCGCATCGAGGCGCTTGAGGTGGAGGCTCGGGAGATTTTCAACCGCCAATCCGAAACCCGGCAGCGGCTGGAGCAGGCGGCGGCGCAGGTGGCCGCAGGGACGGAGGCCCTGCACGGGGCCGAATCCGCCCTCGATGCGGCGGAAGCCGCCCTTGAGCGCGGTGAACTCGACAGGCAGCGCGTGGAGAACGAAATGTCCGCCGCCCAGCGCACCTTGGCCCAGATCCAGTCGCGTTTGGAGGTGCTTGAGCAGCTCAACCTCGAAGGCGAGGGGGCTGCCCCGGGCGCGCAGGCGGTGCTTCGCGGTCTCGATCGGCCGGACCACTTCAAGTCCTCCGTGCGCGGGATGCTGGGAAGCCTGCTCCGGGTCGAGCCGGGGTTTCTTCCGGCGGTTGAAGCGGCGCTCGGGGCTCGCGGAGACACCATCGTGCTCAACAACAAGGAGTCCGCGCGCGAAATCCTGCAGTCGCTTTACGACCACAAGCTCGGGCGTGCGAGTCTGGTGGCGCCGAACGGCAGCCATCTGCCGGAACCCGGTCCGGCCCCCGAGGGTTCTCTCGGCTGGGCGGCAGATCGCGTGCGCTGCGACGGCGATGACCTGCAGCGCTTGGTCCGCGGAATCCTGCACGGCGTGGCGCTGGCCACGAATTTGGATCATGCCTCCGAACTTCGCGAGCGTCATCCGTCCGTCGCGTTTGCCACGCAGCACGGGGAATTGATCGATGCGGCAGGGATCGTCACCGGCGGGCGCGCCGGCGAAGGGGCCACCTCGGCTTTGCAGCGTCGCGATGAAATTGCCGCGTTGAGCGGGCAAAAAGCGTCTTTGCAGCAAGAGTTGGCGAGCCACGAGGCGGCCCGCGAGGAAGTCCTTGCCGCCCGTGCGGGCCAGAAGGAAGCCCTCGAAGCCGCACGGGCGATGCTGCGCCAGCGCCAGAACGAGTTGGCCGGCCTGAGGGCCGACCACGGCTTGCTGGAAAAGGAAGTGGGCGACGCCGAAAATCGTTCGGCCTCGCTCGGCCGCGAGCAGGAACGGGCAGCCCAGGAATTGGAGGCGGCTCGGCAGAGGTCCGAGGAGCTGGGGGGGCGCGTGGCCGAATGCCGTCGCCAGGCGGAGGAGGCCACGGCGAAGTCCGCGGCGGCGATGGAGGAAGCCGAGCGCGAAGCCGGCGAGGAGGTGGCGGCCAGCGAGCAGTTCAACGAGTTGAGGGTTCAGTTGGCGGCGGCCCGGCAGCTCGAGGAGAGCCTGCAGGCGCAGCGCGCCCCGATGCTCAGCCGCATCGAGGAACTCGAGGAGACGGTGCGCCAGCGCGGGCAGGAAAAATCCTCCGCCGAGCAGCGCATCCAGGCGCTGGGTGAGCAGTCCGAGGCTTTGGGGCGGGATGCCGACGCGGCCCAGGCCGAGCTCGGGGAAAAGCAATCCGCCTTGGACGACCTGCAGAAGGAGCGCTCCTCGCTGCAGGCCGAGGTGCAGAGCGCGGATGAAATCCTGCGGCAGAAGCGCCGCGAGCACGGCGAGATTCAGGATCAGAAGGGGAGGATTGAAGTGCAGGCTGCGGAATTGCGCCTCAAGACGGAGAATCTCCAGGAAGACATCCGTCGGCGTCACCATGTGGAGCTGGTTGACGTCCGGCTCGACACCTATGCGCTGCATTGTTCCATCCGGGAGCATCGCAAGCGCCGGAAGTCGGCGGGCAGCAGCGCCGCCGCGGAAGATTCAGACGTTGCCGAGGAAGCGGAAACCGCGCCGGTGGAGACCGCCCCGGAGGCCGAGGCGGCATCCGATCCGGTCGAGTCCCGGCTGGATTGGGCGGAGGTCGAGATTTTTGTCAGCGAATTGCGCGATAAGCTCGACTCCATGGGGCCGGTGAACATCGATGCCATCCAGGAATTCGACGATCTTCTCGACCGGCAGAAGTTCCTCGATGAGCAATTCACCGATCTTACGAACTCGAAGGACGAGTTGCTTGAGGTGATCAAGAAGATCAACGCGACCACGACGACGCTCTTTGCCGAGACGTTCGGGAAGATCCGCGACAATTTCCGCGAGACCTTCCGGGAGCTGTTCGGCGGCGGGAAGGCCGATCTGGCGCTGATGGACGAGGGAGATCCCCTCGAAAGCGGCATCGAAATCACGGCCAAGCCCCCGGGCAAGCAACTGCAGAGCGTTTCGTTGCTCAGCGGCGGCGAGCGCACGATGGCGGCCGTGGCCCTGCTGTTCGCGATCTACATGGTCAAGCCCAGCCCGTTCTGCATCCTCGACGAAATGGACGCGCCGCTCGACGAATCGAACATCAACCGCTTCCTCGCCATGCTCGACCGCTTCGTGAAGCAGAGCCAGTTCCTCGTCATCACGCACAACAAGCGCACCATTTCCCGGGCGGACGTGCTCTATGGCGTCACCATGGAGGAACAGGGCGTGAGCAAGCTGGTGGGCGTGAAATTCGTGGACTCCGGCAACACGGCTTCCGCCAAGGCACCTCCGCGTGCCGAGGAATCCGCCGGGGAATTGGCTGCCACCAGTGCATGAAGCAGTGAAGGACGGAATGCTTTGAGTGGTTCAAGCCGGAATGGTAGTCGCAATTCTTAACTCGCGCTAAACAGGGAGTTTAGCGGTGCTCGGGTGGAAGCAGGAGAGCGCTTTCCGGGGACTGTTTTCACCCTTGCAAGTGGCCATGAACTGCCCGCAAAATGAAATTCTGCCATGACTTCAGCCGACTCTCCCCATCAGAGTGGAGGTTGCAGCTTCCGATGCTTACTCGTTGCCGCAATCCTCGCCTGTGTCTTCCCGATAGCAGGCGGTGATGCGCTGGCCTCTGCGGAACCCCAGCCTTCGGCATCCATCCCATTTGACCAGCTTGGGGTTGAGGCGCAGAGGCAATATTCCGGCGAGGGCATGGGCATCACGCCAACGGCTGCCGGGGCCAAGTTGCGGGCTGTCCTGCAAGACTTGGAGGGAGAGGTTACACCCGAAGGACTGTGGCTCACCTCGACAGCGGACGAGGACTTGGACAAGCCCAACTGCTTCCGTCTCAGCGCCGCGTTGGTGGGGCGGGAAACATCCGTGGCGCTGCTGCCCAAGGGGAGTATTCTGGTTGGGAACGAGTCGGTCTCGTGGGTTCGCCCGGGATTGGTGGAGGAATACCGTGTGAGCGGCGACGGGGTGAGGCAGGACTTCGTGGTGCTTGAGCGGCCTGCGGGCGCAGGGGAGTTGAGCGTGGTGATGGAGGTGACGGGTGCGCGCGCCGAGGCAGCAGACTACGGGGCGAAGCTGACCATTGAGGCCACGGGGAGGGAGTTGGCCTACCACCGGCTGCATGTGACTGATGCTTCTGGATGCGAACTTTCCGCACATATGGAAGTTCTTGATTCGGGACGGCTGGCCGTGCGCGTCGATGACGCCGGAGCGGTTTACCCTGTTCGGATCGATCCTACATTCAGTGATGCTGATTGGATCGTCCTTAACCCTGATGCACCTGACATAAGCGGTTCCGTCGATGCGTTGGTTGTGGATGGAAACGGCAATCTCTACGTGGGTGGGAGCTTCAGCACCGCAGGCGGGATTGCGGCAAGTTGCATCGCGAGGTGGAGTGGCAGCGCGTGGTCGGCGCTGGGCTTGGGCATCAATGGTGGCGTTGGTGCCTTGGCGGTGGATGGAAGCGGGAATGTCTACGCAGGCGGAGGCTTCAGCACTGCAGGTGGAGTGGAGGCCAATGGTGTTGCAATGTGGAACGGCAGCGTATGGTCAGCACTGGGCTCGGGCATGGATGATGGAGTGGTTTATGCATTGGTTGTGGACGAAAGTGACATCCTCTACGCGGGAGGTTGGTTCAACACCGCAGGCGGCGTGGAGGCAAATTGTATTGCGAGGTGGAATGGCAGCGCATGGTCGATCTTAGGATCGGGCATGGATGGCTCTATCTCCGCCTTGGCAGTGGATGGCAGCGGCAATCTCTACGCGGGAGGTTGGTTCAACACCGCAGGTGGCGTGGAGGTCAACAACATTGCCAAGTGGAATGGCTATATGTGGTCCGCTCTGGGTGATGGGGTCAGCGGCGGCAGTGTCAGTGCCTTGGCAGTGGATGCCAGCGGCGACCTCTACGCAGGAGGCGGATTCACCATGGCGGGCGACGTGGAGGCCAATAATATCGCCAAGTGGGACAGCAGCACATGGTCTCCATTGGACTCGGGCGTGGAGGGCGGTGCAGGCTCGGTTATGGCCTTGGTTGTTGACGGCAGCGGGAATGTCTGGGCAGGAGGATGGTTCACCGCTGCGGGAGGGGTTGAAGTGAACGGGATAGCCAAGTGGGACGGTAGCACATGGTCAGCGGTGGGTTCAGGTATTGGTCATGTTTATGCCTTGGCTGTGGACGGCAATGGCACTGTCTATACTGGGCGCGGGGATAATGGTATCGCGAAGTGGAACGGCAGCGCGTGGTCAGCCTTAGATGCCGGGTTGGGTATAAATAGCAGCGTTTCTGCCTTGATCGCGGACGGCGACGGCAACCTCTATGTGGGGGGAGGATTCAGCACGGCGGGGGGAATAGATGCCAATCGCATCGCCAAGTGGAATGGCAGTGCTTGGTCGACCTTGGGTTTGGGTTTCTCTGGTGGCGACGTCCATGCCTTGGCTGTGGATGGCAGCGGCAACCTTTACGCAGGGGGGAGCTTCACCATCGCGGGTGGAATGGAGGCCAGCAGGATCGCAAGGTGGAACGGCAGTGCGTGGTCTGCATTGGGATCGGGCGTCAATGACGAATCGGGCTATGCCTATGTCAATGCCTTGGCTGCGGATGACTTCGGTAATCTTTATGCAGGAGGAAGCTTCACCACCGCGGGCGGAGAAGATGCCAATAGTATTGCGCAATGGGACGGCAGCGCGTGGTCTGCCTTGGGTTTGGGCATGGAGACCTCGCAGGAGTGGTGGACCGAAGTCGGCTCCGTTAATGCCTTGGCTGTGGATGGAGGCGGCAACCTTTACGCGGGAGGTTGGTTCAATACCGCAGGCGGCGTCGAAGCCCACAACATCGCCAAGTGGAACGGCAGCACATGGTCTGCCTTGGGTTCGGGCATGGAGGATGAATGGGGCAATACATATGTTTATGCCTTGGCTGTGGATGGCAGCGGCAACCTTTACGCAGGGGGATATTTTGGCACTGCCGATGATGAGGAAGCCAATAGTATCGCGCGGTGGAACGGCAGCGAATGGTTGGCGTTGGGTTCGGGCATCGAAGGAGAGTGGGGGAGCTATGCCTATGTGTATGCTCTGGCTGTGGATGGCGGTGGCAACCTTTATGCAGGAGGATTTTTCATGTCTGCTGGCGGCGTGGGGGCCAATGGCATTGCAAAGTGGAATGGGGTGGAATGGTCGGCGCTTGGTTCGGGCGTTGATGGCAGCGTCTTTGCCTTGGCCTTGGATGGTGCCAATCTGTATGCCGGAGGACGTTTCGGGAAAGCAGGGAACAAGATTTCACCTCACCTTGCCCAAGCCAATCTAACGGGAGGGGACGACACAGACAAAGACGGCCTTTCGAATTGTCTGGAGTGGGCTTTTGGGCTGGACCCGAATACTCCCAATGCACTGCCTTTCACATTGATGCACAATGGAGACAGCATTGAATACCATTACACCCGGAGTGTTGCGGCGGTGGCAGCGGGTGCGACATTCACCGTGGAATGGCACGAAGACCTGAAGACGGGAAGCTGGAGCACCGCAGGAGTAGCCTCAGGAGTCATCTCGGACAATGGCCTCATCCAGCATGTGAAGGCAACCCTGCCACCCGGCAGTGCGGGGCGGCGCTTCGTCCGCATCAAACTCACCATTCCCTGATTGCGGTTTGAGTTTTGATGTAGCCGAAGTCCCCTCTTGATCGTCAGTTGAAATCTGATGTCGCTTCAAAGGCTCACGTCCCCGAGGTATTCCCCGGGTCGAAGCGACCGCGCCTCCGCATTGGCCCGCTTCAGAAGGCCCAAGGACACGCGGTAGCGGTAGGACAGCCCCATCGGGACGATCGCGGTGCGCGGGGGCACGTTGTCGGCGAAGAAGGTGCGGCGCAACCGGGCCACACTTTCATCCCAGCGGCGGATCAAATCGTCCAGATGGTCCGCCGCGGGCGGTTGCTCGGCGCGCCCGAACGAGTCCGCTAAGCTGTTCAACCCCGAGGCGAGGGCGGCTTTGACCTCGTCCAACGTGTTCCTCGTCTCCGGGGCGGCGTCCGGGGGCAGGCTCGGGGAAAGCCGGCCGGCGCAGAGGATGATTTCGCCCGCGAGTTTCTGCAGGCTGAGGATGTATTCCTCGAGGCGGCGGGATTCACCGGGCGGCATCGCGGGTCCTTCCATCATGGTGATGAATTTGCGGGCTTCGGACGGGAACAGCGCGAGCTTGGTCCGCTGCCAGAGGGGGAGGTTGGTGACGCCCCGGTCGATGCCGCCCGCGATCGTGCGGAGATAGGAGACCATGCCGGCGCGCAGCCGGCCTTGGGGAAGGATGGGCCAGAGGAGCCGCTCGTGAAGCGCGGCGATCAGCGCGCCGGTCACCAGGCCGAAGAATATGCCGGTGATGTTTTCGAAAGGCACCGGCTCCTGGGCATTGAGGCTCAAAACGGAGACCAGCAGGAGGAAGGACACGGTCAGCGCCTTCGTGATGCCGCCGCGGTTGTAGGTCCGATACCCCTGCAGAAACAGCCACGACGCCAGCACGATGTTCAGCACGGCATAGCTGGCCATCATCGGCGTGAGGACCAGCAGGGCCAGGAATGCACCCAAGCCGACGAGGGCGGCGCTGACGACAAAATGGAAGGTCCTGTGGTCGCCGATTCCGGTGGGGCTCAAGTAATTCAGCGCGGTGAAATTGAACGCGCAGAGCACCATGAGCGTGCCTCCGGGCGGTGAAAGCCAGTTGTCGAGGACGAGGGCAACCGTGGTGGCGAGTGCGGCGCGGAGCCCGCGTTTGACGGCCGCCGCGTCCGGCCACTCGGGGGCGAGCACGAGGCTGTCCGTCCGCTGGATGGCCGGGGGATTCCGCCACAACTCGTCGAGTTCGAGGATGCTGGTGTGGAGGTCGAAGAGGGTGAGCACGTGGGCGGACACCGGTCCGACCTGTGCGGCGTCGAGTTGCATGCTCCGGGGGTCGGTTCGCAGGACGAGGAGCTTTTCCTCGATGCGCGCGAGCAGGCCGGCCATCCCGGAGCGCCAATCGTCGTCAATGCGCCCGTTGTCGCGGAGTTGCAGCCAGCCGTCCCGAAGGGTGCGGCCGGCTTCGTCGAACTCTCCGGAGAGGGCCGAAAGGTAGGGCTCCGGAGCCGGGGCGATCTGGTCGAGGGAACGCAGGAGGTTGGCGGCGCGGGCGATCGAGGTGACGGCCGAGCCGTGCATGGCCAGGTTCCTC
Organism: Chthoniobacterales bacterium; assembly: GCA_014879535.1. Lineage (GTDB taxonomy): Bacteria > Verrucomicrobiota > Verrucomicrobiia > Chthoniobacterales > JACTMZ01 > JACTMZ01. Next base: position 140,828 of record JACSRX010000029.1, on the reverse strand, counting down.
CGGAAGTGCCGGCTCTCCCGCGCCCCGAAGTAAAGAAGCTGGCGCAGCGCGGTGGACCGGCGCGGAAAATCGCGCAGGGAGGCGTCCAGTTCCGCGTCATGATCCCGAAACATCGCCATCCCCCGCGGCGTGGCCTCGGCAAGTTCCTCCAAGGTGTCCCGGAGCTGCTTCAGGAAATCCTCGTTGGCATACCGCGGCCAGATCGTGCTCTGCACGACGAGGCTTGCAACCACCCCGACAAGGACCTCCTCGACGCGGGCGAGGGAATACTGCCACGCCATCTGCGGATCGCTTTGTCCGTTGATGGCGATGATGACGAAGGTCAGTCCCGTGAGCAGGAATGCATACGGGGCACGCGACTGGCTGAACATGGCCACGCTGAACGCCGTGATGGCGAATGTCATCCCGAGGTAGAGCACCGGCGTCTGCTGCCATGCCCCCGTGGCGAGGTAGCCGAGCAATCCGCCCAGCACGGTGCCGATCATGCGCAGGACGGCCTTCTCCTGGATTGCGCCGACATATTGGGCGCTCAGGAGCATGATGACGGTGAAGACGCTCCACGACGGGAACTCGAGGCGCAGGAACTGGGAGAAATAAAACGCCGCCGTGCCCGCGATCGCCATCTGCAAGCCGAGGGCGGCGGCACCGGCATCCAGCCATGCCGGGAATCTCAACCGGCGGGTCGTGGCGGATGGGGCTTGCACGGGGCGGATTGTTGTCCGCACGTTGCCGCGGGAACCAGCCCGGAAAGCGGGGGCGCTTGCCTCCATTGGCAAAAGCTGACAAAGGATGTGCGGCCATGGGCATTTCGTTGAGCGTTCCTGAAATCATCCTCGGCGACTTCATGCTGCCATGGGGGATGGTGATCGCCACCTTGGGTTATCTTCTGGCGTGGATGGCCGTGATTGTCCTCGAGCGTTTCCGGCTCACGCGCTTCATCTGGAATCTCCCGCTCTTCTTCATCGCGCTCGCCGTGCTTTTGGGGTGCACGCTCGGATTGCTGTTCACCCCATGAAGCCGAAGGTCCTCGTCACGCTCATCGTGGTGGCGCTCGCCCTGGTCTCGGCGGTGCTGATGTATTCCCGTTATCTCAGCAAGCCGTGGACGCGCGATGCCTATGTGCGGGCGAATGTCGTCGGAATCGCGCCCCGGGTGGCCGGCCCGATCATCCAGATCCCCGTGGTGGACAACCAGTCGGTGAAGAAGGGGGACCTTCTTTTCCAGATCGATCCGCGCACGTTCAAGGCCGCGGTGGACCAGGCGCAGGGGCAGTTGGATCAGGCCCAGGCCAAGCTGACCGACGCCGAGGCCAATGCGAAGCGCGCGGTCGATCTGCTTCAGCAGAATGTCATCAGCCGCGAGCAATACGATGACACCATCCAGAATTTCGAGGCGGCCAAGGCGGACGTGGCCGCGGCCGAGGCGGCGCTGGAGAATGCCAAGCTCAACCTCGAATTCACGACGGTCGTGTCCCCCGTGGACGGCTACCTCACGAATGTGAACACCAGTCCGGGGACCTATGTCGCGGCGGGGGAGCAGCTCCTGGCGCTCGTGGACACCTCGACGTTCTGGGTCGCCGCCTATTTCAAGGAGACGCAGATTGCGGGCGTCCAGCCGAATGACAAGGTGCGCATCACGCTCATGGGGCATTCCGGGCAGCCATTCGAGGGCGTCGTGGCAAGCACCGCTTGGGGGATCTTCGTCCAGGACGGCAGCACGATGGGCAGTCAGCTTCTGCCCAATGTTCCCCAGACCATCGACTGGGTGCGCCTGCCCAACCGGTTTCCCGTGCGCGTCGATATCACGGGGAAACCCCCGGTCCCGCTCAGGATCGGGCAGACGGCGTCCGTGGCGATCGCGAGGGATTGACCCCACCACCTCAGGGCCCCACAACGCCGCTTGTCCGGGAGCCCGGTCATTCGCATAGTGGCATCCGGTGATTTCCTTGGTCCGACAAGCTGCAAGATTTGCCGCATGGCTCGCGGGCAGTGCCACGGCGTCCTTTGATGTGTTCTTGGAAATGTTCCGCCACGGCGGAAGCATCCTCCGGCTGCCCGGTCGCCGGGTGCTGTTGAAGCAGATTTATTTCACCGGCATCGAGGCGTTGCCGCTTGTGAGCATCACGGCCTTGGTGACCGGCTCCGCCGCGATCTCGCAACTCTATCGCGTCCTCATGCAGGACATTGCGCTCACACTCAATGTGTTCCGCTTCCTGGTGGTCCAGGAAGCCTCGATTCTCATCGTGACCCTTTTCGTCCTGGCCCGCAGCGGTTCGGCCATGGCCGCAGAGCTTGCCGACATGCAGCAGAAAGGCGAGGTGAACTCCCTTTACCGGCTCGGGATTGATCCGGCTTCCTACCTGATCGCCCCGCGGGTGGCTGCGTGCCTTGTGAGCGTTCCGGCGCTTGCGGCTTTCTTCCAAGTGATCCTTGTCTTCGGCGGTCTGGCATTCATGGCCCTGTTCGATGGGTGGGATTTTCCGCTGGCACTTACGCACTACACGCGGGGATTGCAGCCGGACAGGGGGATGATCATGGCGGTGAAGGCCCTGATGTTCGGGGGGGCGATCGGGGCCATTTGCTGCCGCCAAGGGCTGGCCGCCATGCCGGGGCCGTTCGGGGTGCCGGTGGCGGTGCGCACCGCGATGGTGCACGGATTCATCGCGATCGTGCTGATGGAGGGCTTCTTTGTGCTCGTGGTCGGATGAAAGCGCCCGTGTTCCAATCCTGCGGCTTGGACTTGGTTTGCGGCAAGCTCCCGGAAATCCGCGTGGCCGGTGGCGGCGATGCGGCCGTGTGGCCCGTGCACAACGACCACCACGCCGCCGAGGCCCTCGATGCCGTGACGGGGTTGGCCCCTGTTCCGCCCAATGCCGTCGTCTGGTTCGGCACGGATTTTGCCGGATTGGACCTGGAGCGTTGTTTCGGCCTGTTGCGCCGCATCGCGCCGCTCACGGAGGACGGCGCCCTGCTGGGGAACATCAATGTCTGTGAAAACATCCTGCTCCCGTCGATGCAGCGCCGCCGCGGCTCCGCCCCGCTGGCCGAGCTGGAGAAGCTGGTCTCGGAGCCCCCCTGGTCCGGGTGGCTTCCGTTCGAATCGCTGCTGTTTCTGCCGCACATGCTCGATGATCCGCGCCGCGCCTTCGCGGGGCTTCTGCGGGCTTATCTTTGCCGGCCCGAGGCGATCGTGGCGGCGAATATCTTCGGGAAGTTGGATGCCCGGGAGCGTCCGGCCTTGGAAGCGGCCGTCGCGTGGGTGAGGGGACGCCTGCCGGACTGTTCGTGGCTCTTCATCTCGCCGGAAAGTGCGTTGCCGCGGGGCTTCGGTGAATCTATTCTCAAAAATCCGGCATCATGAAATATCTGCGCGACACGGATCCAAGGTTCCAATACCTCGGCCTCAAGGTCGGCAGCTTCCTCGCTTTGCTCTGCATCCTCCTGATTTTCATGGGAGCCGTCCTTGCATGGCAGCAGGATTTGTTCGAGCCGACGGATGACTATTTCGCCTCGCCCGGGCGGGCGGACGGCATTTTGCCGGGCATGAATGTCACCCTGCACGGCATCCGGGTGGGGAGGGTGCATGATGTCTGGCTGGACGAGCAGGGGGAACCCCGGATGTCCCTGCGGGTGCGGCGTCGGGGGGCGGTCTGGCTGCGACAGGATGCGGTGGCGGTTCTCACCGGACGCGGTCCGCTGGAGACACCCTACATCAATCTACGGACCGGCACGCCAAGCTTGCCGCCGTTGCAGGACGGGGCGGACATCGCGGTCGAGCGCGAGGCCTCCCTCGGCGAGATTGCGAAATCCCTGCGCGACGACCTGCGTCCGGTCATCGCCACGGGCGCCGAGCTGTTCAACGAACTCAACAGCCCCGACGGCGATGTGCGTCAATCGCTTGCCGCCGTGCGCACGCTCACGGTCGATCTGGCCCGGGATGTTCCGGCGACGCTGGCCGAGGCCACGGCGGCCACCAAGTCCACGAGGGAGTTCATGGAGGGGCTCGCGGACGAGAACGGGGACATCGCGCAGGCGCGGAGGCATCTGCTTGCGGTCACCAGCGAAGTCGAAAGCCGCCTGCCTCCCTTGATGGATGAAATCGGAAAGAGTGTCTCCGCGCTGCGCCGCACGTCCGAGCAGCTTGAGCAGACCGCCAAGACCTCCGCCCCCGAACTCCACCAGCTTCTCGAGCGCTCGAACGCGGCGGCTGGCCGCGCGGAATCCCTGATCGCGGATTTCCGCAACATCTGGGTGCTCCGCCTGTTCCTGCCGCGGCAGCGGAATGCGGCGACGATCCGTGATGCAGGGCAGGTTTCGGCATCGGCCACCCCGCGGCCTTAATTTTCTGCTTGTGACATCCCCCGTGAAAAAGCGCTGCGCTTGGTGCCCGAATGATCCGCTCTATGTGGCCTACCATGATGAAGAATGGGGTGTGCCCGTGCACGACGACCGCGTGCTCTTCGAGTTCCTCATCCTGGAAGGCGCCCAGGCCGGGCTGAGTTGGCTGACCATCCTCAAGAAGCGGGAGAACTACCGCAAGGCGTTCGCCGGGTTCGACGCGGAGAAAGTTGCCCGGTTTTCCCCGCGCGATGTGGAGAGGTTGATGCAGGACCCGGGGATCGTCCGCAACCGTCTCAAGATCGAGTCCACCATCCGCAATGCCTGCGGCGTCCTGAAGATCCGCGAGGAGCACGGGTCCCTCGATTCATTTCTCTGGCGTTATGTGGACGGAAAACCGCGTCAGCACCGCCGGGCCTCCATGGCCAACCTCCCGACCCGCACCACGGAGTCGGACGCCATGAGCAAGGATCTCAAAAAGCTCGGCTTCAACTTCGTCGGCTCGACCATCTGCTACGCCTTCATGCAGGCCGTCGGCATGGTCAACGACCACGTCACCACCTGCTTCCGGCATCGGGAGGTATTGAGACATTGTTGAGATTTGTTGACAGACCCCTTTTGCCTTGTGAGCAAGGACCTCAAAAAGCTCGGCTTCAACTTCGTCGGCTCGACCATCTGCTACGCCTTCATGCAAGCCGTCGGCATGGTCAACGACCATGTGACCACCTGCTTTCGGCATCGGGAGGTTATGGATGGCTGACAAGGAGGGGCTTTTCGAGTGATATTTGACACACACCCATATCCATGAAAACGACCAACCCAGCCCCGGAGAAATTCGAAATCGGGCCCCTTGGATTCTTGGCGCTACAGAGGGGGGGCTGGGGAAACGATCACCTTGGAGAAGATCAAGGAGATCGAGGCGGAACTTGACGAGGAGGAATTCCGGCGTGCCATCCCCATCCATCCACCACTTGGCGGTGAAACACGGCGGCCGCTTTGCCACCTTCGACGCCAGGATTGACCCCTCGCGGATTCCCGGGGGCGCAAAAGCCTACGTTGCCCTCTGATGCCTGCACATCTGCTACGCCTTCATGCAGGCCGTCGGCATGGTCAACGAGCGAGTCACCACCTGCTTCCGGTATCGGGAGATCTTGAGACATTGTTGAGATTTGTTGACAGACCCCATTTGCATGGGCAGCACTTTATACACCACCTCGCCCCGCAAGGCATGGCCAGCTTCGTCCTCGCCAATGGCAGCATGAAACAGGTGTGCAATTCATTCTGAAACACGGCGAATGAACCTGCCGCGTCATCCCAAAGCGAAACATTTTCATGGCCTCGGCTTGATGTCAGGGGTTCAGATTTTCGCCGAGCTTGAAGAGCGAATTGCAGCACTGCCAACGGAGCAAGCGAGAGGTGCAGCACTCGAAGTCTTCGCCGAAGCGTGTTTGGCGACACAGCGAATCTATCAGGCTCGCGACGTTTGGCCGGGAAACTCAATGCCTTCATCACTGCGCCAGCAACTCCGCTTGCCGTTGGCAGACATGGGAGTGGATGGAGTATTCGTCAGTTCGGTGGAGGAGCCCGTCTGCTACCAATCAAAGTTCCGCACTGGGCGGCCAGCGCTCACTTGGACCGAACTTTCTACTTTTTATGGCCTGGCTGATGTTGGCGCGCGCAGGCTCGTATTTACCAACTGCGATGAAGTCGCCCGCGTCGCTGAGGAACGGTTGGGGGCCATCTTCGTCAGGGGCAGCGACCTCGACCGCCTAACGCCGGAGGATTTCCAGATCATCGAAGCTTGGCTCGCGGAGCGAGCGGCCGCCCCTAAAAGGAAACATCCAAAGCCTCACCAAGTCGTCGCCCTGAATGATATTGTTGGAGGTTTGGCACGCGGTCCACGAGCCACGGCATTGATGGCTTGCGGCAGCGGTAAGACCTTGGTCGCCCTTTGGGCTGCGGAACGACTTGGGGCACGCACCGTGCTGGTTTTGCTGCCTTCGCTGGCACTGGTTCGCCAGACGTTGCACGAGTGGCTTCACGAGACGAGTTGGCCGGATGTTCAATTCCTGTGCGTCTGTTCCGATCCGACAGTTCAGCCGGAGGAAGATTCGCTGTTGGTTCGCCCGTCCGACCTCGACTTTGCGGTCACTACGCAGGCTACCGACGTGCGGCGCTTCCTTGAGAGGCAGACCGACTCGGTGCGGTTGGTGTTCTCCACGTATCAATCCAGCCAAGTCGTCGCGGCAGCCGTCGCTGGCTTGCCGCCTTTTGATTTCGGCGTGTTCGACGAAGCTCATAAGACCGCTGGACGAGACGGCGCGAGGTTTGCACTCGCGCTCAAGGACGAGAATCTGCCCATTGCACGCCGACTTTTCATGACTGCGACACCGCGTCACTATGACGTGGCGAAGAAGGACAAGTTTGGTGAATCGAAAGTCGTCTTCTCGATGAATGTGCCCGAGACTTACGGGCAAGTCGTTCATCGGCTGCCGTTCAACGCGGCAGCGAAGGCTGGAATCATCACCGACTATAAGGTGCTGATTTCGGTTGTGACATCGGAGATGGTCACCAACGAAGCGCTGCGGCTTGGTGTTGTCCTGGTCGAAGGGGACGAAGTAAAGGCCCGACAAGTTGCCAATCAAATCGCGCTCAAGTCAGCCATTGAGAAATACAAAGTTTCGAAAGTGTTCACCTTCCACTCCAAGGTCAATTCGGCTAAGTCGTTCACCTCCGGCGGACCGGAAGGCATCGGCACACATCTCAAGGGATTTCATTGTGCGCACATCGAAGGGGCGATGACTACCGTTTACCGCGAACGGCTACTGCGCGAATTCGCTGCCGCTCCGCGCGCCATTCTCTCCAACGCGCGATGTCTCACGGAAGGCGTGGATGTTCCCGCTGTTGACATGGTGGCGTTTCTCAGTCCGAAGAGAAGCATTGTGGACATCGTGCAGGCGACAGGCCGAGCAATGCGACGCTCTCCAGAGAAGGAAATCGGCTACGTGTTAGTGCCGCTCTACGTCGAGGAGGCACGCGGCGAGACCACTGAGCAGGCGGTCTTGCGCAGTAATTTCGACGAGGTTTGGAGAGTCCTTCAGAGCCTGAAGGAGCAGGACGACCTGCTTGCTCAGACTATCGCCGAGATGCGGATTGAGCGGGGTTGCACGGGCGGATTTGACGACAGCCGTTTCCGAGAACGAGTGGAGATATTCGGGCCGGAGCTTTCCCTCGAAGTGCTACGCAGCACCATCACTGCGGCATGTCTCGATGCGGTTGGCGAACCATGGTTCGAGCGTTACGGGCAACTGGTTGCCTACAAACAGAAGCACGGGGATTGCGGCATTCCCGCTCGATGGGACGCGCACCAAAAACTGGCGACATGGGTTGTGGATCAGCGAGTGCGGAAACGTGATGGCAATCTGGAGCCGGAGAAAGTCGAGCTCTTGAACCGTCTGGGTTTTAATTGGAATCCGAGAGAAACGAATTGGCGAGGTGCCTATCTGGAGTTGGTGAAGTTCCAGAAACGCTTCGGGCATTGCCGTGTTCCGCAGAATTGGAAGGAGAACAATTCGCTGGCTCACTGGGTGAAAACCCAGCGGATGGACTTCCTGAGTGGCGAACTACATGGAGATCGAATTGCGTTACTCGAGAAGATTGGGTTCGACTGGAAGGTCGACCGAAGCACATGGGAAAAGCGATTCGCTGACCTTTGTGCTTTCAAGGAGAGATTTGGCCACACCCGCGTCAATGTGCAGTGGGCAGAAAATGGGCTTCTGGGAAGGTGGGTTGTTCGTCAGCGACACCAGCATAAAAAGGGGAAACTCTCTGATGCACTTGTTGAGCGCTTAAATTCTATCGGGTTTGAATGGGATGGGCGAACTGCAGCAAGCAGAGCTGATGAAAAAACGACCGACCCAGACAAGCAGTGGCGTGTGGCTTTCGACCGCTTTCGGGCTTACGCCGCCGCGCACGGCGCTGCTGCGGTTTATGTGGTGGACGAGGACACGAAGAAGCTCAACCGCTGGATGCTGACTCAGAGGCAGGCTAAGAAGCGGGGCGAGCTGAGCGAGACGCGAATCAACGCCCTGAACGAAATTGGTTTCGTGTGGCAGCGAAACGCGCGGCGCATCGGGATGCCCTCGCAGCTTATTCCTGTGGACGAGACTCCCATCACCCGCACATGGGACGAAATGCTTTCTGAGTTGGTGGACTTCTTCAAACTGCACGGCCACTGCAACGTGCCTGCCGATTGGACGCCTCAACCCCAACTTGCTCGTTGGGTCGCCATACAACGGCGGGCCAAGAAGCAGAATCAGCTCACGCCGGAGCAGGTGAGCAGAATGGAGGAAATCGGCTTTGCCTGGAGCACACATGATGGCGCTTGGGATGCCATGTTCGCAAAGTTGGTCGAACACATGCGGCCCATGCACAATGGAAAGCGGCGAGAGGCACCCGCCAGCGACGAACTGAAACGGTGGATGCTGACTCAGCGCCAATCGAAAAAGCGCGGAGACCTAGAACCCGAGCGTGAGAAGCGGCTCACCGGCATCGGATTCGAGTGGGAGCCGTTCGCATCGCGTTGGAATAGGATGCTTGGAGAACTGAAGCGGTTTCATGCGGAGCACGGCCACTGTCGCGTTCCAGCCGCCTGGAGCAAGAATCCAGTGCTGGCGAATTGGGTTGGGGTTCAGCGTGCGCGGAAGCTGGATGGCAAACTTTCACCCGAGCGAATCGCCGCGCTTGATGCTCTCGGTTTCGCTTGGAGGCTCGGTGAATTCAGCGGCACCCGCTCCCCACAGGAAGCGTGGAACACAATGCTGAAGCGGCTTATTGCATTCCATGCGGAGCACGGTCACGCAGCCGTCCCACAAGTTTATCGGCCTGACAAAAAGCTGGGATGGTGGGTCACAACACAACGACGGAAGTATCGGAAGCAGAAGCTGGCAGATTGGCAAATCGCACGACTGAACGAACTGGCTTTTGATTGGGACGGTGGGCGAAAAGGTGGCAGGCCGCGAACGCACATGCCCAAACCGTCGAATGGTGAGAGGCCGCTATCCAGCGTAAAATACTTCGAGATGATGTTTCAGGCGTTGCTCGAATACAAACAGGCGCACGGCGACTGCCTCGTTCCGCAGCGGTGGAAAGAGAATCGAAAACTCGCAGACTGGGTTTCAGAACAGCGCATGGCTTACAGCCGCGAACGTCTCGCTCCAGACCGCGTGCAGCGGCTGAACGACGCGGGCTTCGAGTGGGATCCAATTGGCACCCGCTGGGAAGAAATGTTCCGGCAACTTGTCGAATTTAAGAAAGAGCATGGCCACACAAACGTTCCTCAACGTTCCGGTAAATACGCTGCTCTTGGAACTTGGGTTCGAAGTCAGCGGGCTGCAAAGCGATACAATCGTCCCATCATCGCCAAGCGCAGCAAGCGTCTCGATGAAATTGGCTTTAGCTGGCGTCTAGTTGAGCGGAATGCATGGGATCGAATGTTCGACAGGTTGGTTGAATTCAAGAAACTCCATGGCCACTGCAACGTCCCGCAAAAAGGCGGAGGTGATAAGCTCCTTGGTAGGTGGGTCAATACACAACGAACGCACTTCAAGATAGGAACACTTAAACCTAATCGCGTTCAACAACTCCAAAAGGTTGGATTTGTATGGAACACAAAGGCGTCTCGTGGGTGAACCGAGGAAAAGGCAAAAAGGGGTCTGTCAACAAATCTCAACACAGTCACCATGCTTTCCTTTTTCCCCGCCATGGGGCACGTGGCGAGCGATCGGAGGAGGGGCGGATCAATCCTTGGGTGGGAGGTAGCCCAGTTTGCGGAAGTGCTCGTCGTCGGCGATGGCTTCGAGGCAGTTGCGGGCGGACATGACCTCGAAGGAGACGCAGTCGGTGAGGCTCAGTCGTCTTTCCCTGACTTGGCGGGCGCGGGCCATGCCGAGGCGGTGGAGGGTTTCATCGACCCACACGACCTCGCAAAGGGGAAGCAGGGAGGAGAGCCAGTCTTCCACGGCGCCCCAGCCGAGGCGTGCTTGGATGAGGGCCCAGGTTTCGTGGACCACATAGCTCGAAGTGAAGAGCCCCCAGCCCTCGTCACGGGCCCGGAGAAAAAAGGTGCTGGCTTGGTCGTGGAACGGGTCGGTGCGGTCGAGGAACGCGTAGAAGCCGCTCGTGTCCACAAACACGGGCTTCATCGGATCGAATCCGCCCAAGCTTGGTCATGCGGTTTGAGATCGTCGGTGGACTGTGGTCCATACTTGCCGGCCAGACTTTCCAGCGTTTGGCGGGGTTGATGCCGGGATTTCTGCAGAACCGAGGTCAGCCCCTCCCGGACGAGGTCGGAGAGACTGCGCGAAGTCCTCGCCGACTCGTTCTTCGCGGCACGATACTGCCACTCTTCCAATTGGATCTGCGTCTTTATCATGATGGCATCATGGAGCAAAAGGCCATCATGTCAACCAACCCCAGAAAGGGACCTGTCAACAAATCACCAAGGGCACGTGGCAAGCGATCGGAGTCGGGTTGGAGTTTTAACCGGAGTGGGGCGGAATGGAGGACCCTGCACAGTCCCGGCTTGCCGGCGAGGTCTCGGGCCGGGTTGCCAAGTGAGATGCCCCGACGTAGCTTGGTGGGTATGACTCTCACCCTGCAACTTCCCGACCGCGTTGCTGCTACCCTGACCGGCGCGTGGGATGACCTCCCGCGGGCGACGTTGGAGAGTCTCGCGGTGGAGGGTTATCGCAGCGGCAAGCTCTCGTGCGCGGAGGTGGGCCATCTTCTGGGCCACACATCTCGCTGGGAGTCGGAGGAGTTTCTTGCCTCGCGTGGTGTTTGGCCCGGTGTCACCGCGGGGGAGTTGCAATCCGATCTTGCCACGCTTGATCGTCTGCGGGAGGCATGATCGTCGTCAGCGATACGACGCCCCTGCGGTATCTGGCAGTGGTGGACGGTCTTGCTTGGTTGCCGGCTTTAATTTGGAGAGGTTGTGTGTCCGCCTGAGGTTCTTGCGGAGTGCCTCCATGAACGTGCGCCTGCCGCGCTCCGTCAATGGGCCGCTTCCGTTCCTTCGTGGCTGCGCGTCACAGATGTTCCGTAGGGTGCCCCGGTGCTGCCGGGGGATGTGGTGCTGGACGTCGGCGAAACGGCAGCAATCCGTCTTGCCCAAGCGGTGCAAGCCGATCTGCTCTTGTTGGACGAGCGGCGCGGTCGCATGGTGGCTGCGCGCCTCGACCTCGCGGTCACGGGCACTCTGGGCGTGGTGATCGAGGCTGCCATGCGCAATCTGACAGATTTCGATCTGACGCTCGACTTGCTGATGACGCGCACAAATTTCCGAGTTAGCGAAGCCGTGATCGCCGCGGCGCGTGCCCACATGGATTCGAAAAGAGCCAGATCGTAGGCCGCCTGCAATCCCAGCTTGCCGCCTGCGGTTGGGTTGGGCTAAATCGCGGCCTATGAAACTCCACGCGCTTCTTGCTGTCGGGTTGGTTTTGGCGGTTTCGGCGATGGCGGCCGAGAAGAATTGGGTCGGGGAAAAGTTGCCGAAGATTTCGGTGAATTTTCTCAAGGCATCGCCCGAACTCGAGGGGAAGCCGCTGCTGCTGGAATTCTGGGCGACATGGTGTCCGCCTTGCCGGGAAAGCATTCCGCACCTCAACGAGCTTTACGCGAAGTTCAAGGATCGCGGCTTGGAGATTGTCTGGGTGACGGATGAGCCGAATGCGGTCATCCGCAAGTTCCAGAAGGATGTGCCGATGGATTACCCGACGGCGACGGACACGGGCGGGCGGCTGAGTGAGAAGATGGGGGTGTCGGGGATTCCCTCGGCGTTCCTCGCGAACAAGGACGGGGTGATTGTCTGGCAGGGGCATCCGGCATCGCTCAAGGATGCGGACATCGAGAAGGCCCTTGCGGAGTAAAACCATGGATTCCTTTTCACCCTCCTTGGATCGCGACGACGCCCGGGCGCAGTCTTCCTTCCTCACGCGTGTTTACACGCACCTTGTCCTGGCCATCCTGCTCTTCGTGGGGCTGGAGGTGTGGTTCTTCCAGAGCGGGATCGCCAACACCGTCGTCGGCATTTTTTCCGGGGTGTCGTGGCTGGTCGTTCTCGGCGGGTTCATGCTGCTCTCGTGGGTCGCCACGATGCTGGCCGCGCCGCAGGTGTCGCGTCCGGTGCAATATGCGGGGTTCGCGCTTTATGTGCTGTTGCAGGCGCTGATCACGGTGCCGCTGCTGGCGGTGGCGGACAGCAGCGCGCCGGGAGTGATCGCGACGGCGGCGCAGGTGACCATCGGCGGGTTCCTCCTGCTCACCGGCGTGGTGGTGCTCACGGGGAAGGATTTTTCCTTCCTGCGGACGTTCCTCATCTGGGGCGGACTGTTCGGGTTGGGGGTGATCGTGTGCGCGGTGCTGTTCAAGTTCGATCCGGGCACGTGGTTCTCCGTGGCCATGATCCTGCTGGCGGGCGGGTCGGTGCTCTACACGACATCGGGGATCCTGCGCGGCGGGTATTCGCGGGATGCGGACATCGGGGCGGCCATCCAGCTTTTCGCGGGGATCGCGCTGATGTTCTGGTATGTGCTGCGCATCCTGATGGGCTCGCGGCGCTGAGTGCGCGGACGGTGCCTCAGGGATTCTGGTCCGCGAGGCTGGAGTCCATGAGCCACGAGACCAGACGTGGATAGACTTTCCCGGTCTGCGCGCCATTCTGGAGCGGGTCGATGAAGTCGTGGGGAATGCGATCCTCGCGGGGGAAGGTGTAGATGAAGAACTCGGTGCCCGGGGAGTTGTATTCCCAGAGGGACACGATCCGCAGGGTGCGGCGGTTGTTCACGGCCTTGTCGCTGGCGGTGAGGACGAGCCCGAAGCGCTTCACGCGCAGCGGTCCGGTCTGCCGCTCGGCGTCGAGTCCGAGCCTCATGGCCTCGCCGAGCGGCCGGGTGGCGAAGCGCGGATAGTTCAGGGGCGGTCCGAGGATGTTCTCCCGCGCCCGGGGGTCCCACCAGAGGAAGGTGTTCGGCCAGCGCACCAAGGCGGCGGTCACGGCCGGGGTGAGGGCGTCGGGCACGGCGGCCGTGCCGAAAAACGGCGCGAACAGGAACACCTCGTCAAGGTCGTCGCGCTGATGCGCGAGCCACCCCGCGGAAATGCCGCTGACGGACAGGCCGACGAGGGTGATCCGCTTCCCGAGTCCGCGGGCGATGTCGATGCCGCTCTCGGCATAGCGGATCAGGTTGGCGGCGGTGAGGTCGCCATGGGCATTGGTCAGGCGGTCCGTGAGCCCGTGGTAGGGAAGGCGGGGAATGACGACATTGGCCCCCCGGGCGAAAAGCAGCTCGCCGAGCTCCCGGAACTGGCGCGGCGAATTGGTGAATCCGTGCAGCAGGACGAACACACGATCCGTGGGATGGCCGTGCGAGAGCACGATGGTCCGTCCGCCATTGTGCAGCGGGAGGGTGGCTTCCTCGGCATGGATGGCTTCGAGCCGTTCCATGGCCTCGTCGTAGCCATGGGCCGGGGCGGGGGATGCGGTGAGATCCGCGGTCGGGAGGGGGCGGAACAGCCATGCGAGTGCCAGAACGACGCCGAGGATCAGGACTCCTGCAACGAGGAGGAGGTTGCGCAGGCATCCGCGGCGCGTCTTGGTTTGATCCGGCATGGCGGGAGTTATCGTGCGGAGGCCATCCGGTGGCAAGCGGGTGTTGGGATGCGGCGGGTTTGCCCTTGCGCGGAGCGGACGCGGCTGGTTGGTTCCGGTGATGAGTTTTGAAAGTTTCGCCACCTTCAACATCGCCATTCTGGTTCTCGCAGCCGGGAACTGGCTCAACCGGCATGTGCGGGTGCTGCGGGATTTCAACATCCCGGAGCCGGTCAGCAGCGGGCTGATCGTCGGGCTTCTCGCCGCGGTGCTGTATCTGGGATTCGGGGTGGAGATTTCCTTCAACCTGCAGACGAGGGACTTCCTTCTCCTCTATTTCTTTGCCGGCATCGGTCTGAACTCGGATTTCAAGACCCTGCGCGCGGGCGGGTTGCCCCTGGTCATTCTGGTCGGCCTCACGGTCGGTTACATGATGCTTCAGAATCTCACCGGCATCGGGGTCGCCTCGGCCTTCGGGCTCAACCCGCTGATCGGTCTGCTCGGCGGATCGGTATCGCTGCTCGGCGGCCACGGGACCAGCATCGCGTGGGCGCCGGTTTTTGCGGAGCGTTTTGGAATCCTCAATGCCGGGGAAATCGGCATTGCCTGCGCCACGCTCGGGCTGGTCGCTTCGTCGCTCATGGGCGGCCCGGTGGCCCAATGGCTCATTGCGCGGCACAAGTTGGAGCCGAAGACGCTGATCGAGCCGGATGTGGGCATCACCTACGAGGCGAAGACCGAGACGATCGGCTACCACGGCATGCTGGGCACCTTGTTCTGGTTGAACATCAGCCTCGCCCTCGGCGGCCTGTTGCAGGAGGGATTGCACCAGTTGTCGGTGAATCTCCCCCTGTTCGTGTGCTCGCTGTTTGCCGCGATCATCCTCACCAACACGGTTCCGCGGATGATTCCCGGGCTGACATGGCCGGCCGGGAGTCGCTCTCTTGCGCTCGTCTCCGATGTGTCCCTCGGCGTGTTCCTTGCGATGTCGCTGATGAGCCTCCAGCTCTGGGCCATCCTCGATCTGGCCGGCCCCATCGTGGCGATCCTCACGGCCCAGGTGTTGCTGGCGCTGGCGTTCTCGATCTTCGTGATCTTCCGCTTCATGGGACATGACTATGAAGCGGCGGTGATGAGTGCCGGGTTTGCGGGCATTTCCCTCGGGGCGACCCCCACGGCGATGGCCAACATGACCGCGGTGACCAAGAAATACGGCTTGGCCCACCGGGCCTTCATCGTGGTGCCGCTGGTTTCCGGGTTTTTCGTCGATATCGCCAACGCCCTGGTCATTTCCCGCTTCCTGAACTGGTTCGGGTGAGGCGGCCGGCTCCAACTCGCGGCTTGCTGCGGGAACGGCGCCTCCTACCATCGGGGCCATGACTGGTTCCGCACCCCAACATTCGGCCGGCCGCATCTGGTATGTGCTCGGCGGCATCCTCTGCATTTTCGTCGGCTTTTACGCCATCGGCCGTCCGGGCTTGGCCGCTCTCGCCATCACGCAGGTCATCGGCATTTTCACGCTGGTGAGCGGCGTCTTCCTCCTTTTTGCCGCGCTCTTCGGAAAAGCCCGCCAGCACCGCCTGCTCGACTTTTTCTCGGCCGCGCTGCGCATCGTCGTGGGCCTGCTCATCCTAGGCAACATCGTGAAGGGCCTGCTGGCGCTGACACTGGTTCTCGGCGCCGTCTTCGTGGTGGAGGGGATCTACAGCTTGGCGCTCGGATTCAAACTCCGGGGCAAGAATCCCGCGTGGGGTTGGGTCGTGTTCAACGGGTTGATGGCGCTGATCCTCGGCGCCATGTTGTTTGCCAAGTTCCCCTCGGACGCCGCATGGGTCATCGGCCTTCTTTTCGGCATCAACAGCATCTTCACCGGGGTCACGCTGGCCACGTTCGGCATGGCGCTGCCCCGCGCCCAGGAAGCCTGATTCCGGCAGCGTGCATATCCCGCTGACGCTCGACCCGGAGGATGTCCGCTCGGCGGTCTGCACCGGGCGTCCCGCTCCTTCGGAGGTCGCCGGTCGTCTGGTGCGGGAGGCGCATGGATTGTTCAGGGACAATCGTGAGGGCGCGGTGGCGGATTACATTCCGGCGCTGGCCGCGGTGCCGCCGGATTTGTTCGGGATCTGCCTCGTGGCGCCGGGGGCGGACATCCACACCGCGGGGGATGCGGATCATGTGTTCACGATCCAGAGTGTGTCCAAGCCGTTCGTGTTCGCGCTGGTCTGCGAGGCGCTCGGGGCGGATGCCGCGCAGGAGAAGTTGGGGGTCAACAGCACGGGGCTGCCGTTTGATTCGGTGATGGCGGTGGAACTCAACCCGAGCCGCACCATGAATCCGATGGTGAATGCCGGGGCGATGGCCGCGACCAGCCTCGTGCCGGGCGCGACGGCGGCCGCCAAGTGGGACTTCCTGCGCGACGGTCTTTCCCGCTTTGCCGGACGCCCCTTGGTTCTCGACGAGGAGGTGTATGCTTCCGAAGCCGAGACCAACCAGCGCAACCGCGGCATCGCCAAGTTGCTCGAGGGTTACGGGCGCATGTATTGCGACGCCTTGGAGGCCACGGATGTTTACACGCGCCAGTGCTCCCTGCAGGTCACGGCAAGGGATCTGGCGGTGATGGCGGCGACGCTGGCGCTGGGCGGGGTGAATCCGCTGACCGGAGAGCGGGTGATCAGCGATCTGCACTGCAAGCATGTGCTGGCGGTGCTGGCCACGGCGGGACTTTACGAGTTGTCCGGCGATTGGCTCTACGAGGTCGGCCTGCCTGGGAAGAGCGGGGTGAGCGGGGGGATCTTCACGGTGGCACCGGGCAAGGGTGGCCTCGGGGTGTTTGCGCCGCGCTTGGACTCCGCGGGCAACAGCGTGAAGGGGCAGCTCGTGAGCAAATTTTTGTCCGAGCGGCTCGGACTGAACCTTTTCGCCTCCGTTTAAGCCGACGGAAGGACCTTGACCTCGGCCTTGGAGAGGGCGCGCAGCCTGTTGCGCTTGCGGCGCAGGGAGAGGTTTTCAAAGAGGAGGGATTCCACGGGGATCCACATCGTCACCCACGCGATGATGATCAGGCTTTCGCTGAGAAGCCGGTAGAGCCGGCGTTCGCCCATCGCATGCAGGGATTCGGCGCCCGCAAACAGCGCGGCGACGACGAGCACCGAGATGGCCAGTGCCTTGACGCCTTTGCGGACATGATCGGAGAGTTCGCAGTCCGCCTGCCGGGCTTTCTCGGTGAAGTGCGCCCGGACCGCCTCCGGAACCTTGGCCGCGGCGGACGTTTCCGGGGCGCGGATCTCGATGCGGTAGCCGTTTTGCGCCGGGGATTCCTTGGACTGCTCGATGAGGTGGTGGGAGGCGTCGGGATGGATGCGGGGGAGCCGAAGCGGGGAGCCTTCCTCGTCGAGAAGCATTTCCAGCGAGCGGACGGGGAGGGACAGCGTGGCGGCGGGTTTCACGGGGGGAATCCTTGCCGTTGAGGGGACCGGTGCGGCCAGCAAAAAGCGGCATGGAATCGAGGTTTTTTCTCGCCCGTTGGGAACATCGGGCGAAACTTCCGGTTTGCAGAAGGATGCTTTTTGACGCCATGACTTTCCTGAAAATCCGCCGCGTGCTGATGCTTTCCGCGGGCCCGCTGCTGCTCGCCGGGTGCCCGGGGCCCGAACAACCGGCCCCCCCGGTTCCACCCGTGCAGACCCTCGTTCTTCAGCAGAGCGTGGCACAGAACTTCCGCCGTTTCCCCGGCGAAGTCGTGGCGTTGCGGACCACCCAGATGTCCTTCGATGTCGCCGGTCGCATGGTCGAGCGTCCGGCCACGCAGGGAATGACCGCCGCACGGGGTCAATTGCTGGCCCGGCTGGATCCGGAAAATTTCGAGGCGCGCCTGGCCTCGGCGAATGCGCGGCTGTCCAACGCGCGCGATGAACTTGGGCGCCGCCGGCAACTGCGCGAGCGCGGGGTGATCTCCGCCACGGAATTCGACCAGTTCACCACGGAGTTCCAGGTTGCGGAGGCCGCCCAGCGGGAGGCCCAGCGGGCACTTGAGGACACGCGTCTGATGGCTCCGTTTGACGGACGCGTGGCACGCACGCTCCTCAATGTCGGCACAAGCGTCCAACCCAAGCAGCCCGTGCTCGTGTTCCAGGACATTTCCCGGCTCGAAGTGGACATTGAAGTTCCGGAGCAATCCATGACGCTCGTTGCGCAGGGGATCACGGCGGAGAACGCGCGTGGCATGCTCGAAGCCCAGGTGGAATTCCCCGCGATGCCCGGACGCCGCTTCGACCTGTCCTTGAAATCGTTCAGCACCGAGGCAACCGCCGCGGCACGGACATTCCGGGTCACCTTTGATCTGGAGCCTCCGGCCGATGCCAACATCCTGCCCGGGGTGACGTGCACGGTTCTCCTGCGCGCCCGTGGAACGGAGGAGCAGGTCGTCGAGGAGGGGGTTTTCGAGGTGCCGGCGCAGGCAGTCGGGACGGCTGGGGGTTCCCCGGTCATCTGGCGTCTGGCTCCGGAGGGGCTCACGGTGGCTTCGGTTCCCGTCGAGTTGCTCGGCCCGGCGGGCCAATCCATGCGACTGAGGTCGGATGGACTCCGCGTCGGCGATGAAGTGGTCATCTCCGGTGTGCGGTTTCTCTCCGAGGGCATGAAGGTCGGCAGGATGGCGGCTCCCGGACGCTGACATGAACATCGCCGAGGCGTCCATCCGCAAGCGTGTCGTCACGTGGGTCTTCACGGCGCTGCTTGTCGTGCTCGGCGCGTGGTCCTACATCCATCTCCCGCGCCTGGAGGACCCGGAGTTCACCATCAAGGAAGCGCTTGTCGTCACGCCTTACCAGGGGGCCACGGCCCAGGAAGTGGCTGATGAGGTCAGCAATGTCATCGAAATGGCCGCACAGCAGCTCGGCCAGCTCGAGCGCGTCACCTCGCGTTCCGAGCGGGGGCGCAGCACGGTCACGGTGCGGATCCTCGACCAATACGACAAGCACTCCCTGCCGCAGGTGTGGGACGAGCTGCGCCGGAGGATCACCGATGCGCAGAGGCAGCTTCCCCCGGGAGCGGGGCCGTCGCTGGTGATCGACGACTTCGGCGACGTTTTCGGAATTTTCTACGCCCTGACCGGGCCGGACTACAGCGCGGCGCAGCTCTACGAGACCGCAAAGCTGCTGCGGCGCGAACTGCTGCTCGTGCCGAACGTCAAGAAGGTGGAGCTCTTCGGCGTCCAGCAGGAAGTCATCTTCATCGAGATGCAGCGCGACCGCATGGCGAGGCTGGGCATCCTGCCGTCCGAGGTCTTCGCCGCCCTGCGCGAGCAGAACCTCGTGGTTCCCTCCGGTCGGGTGGATGCCGGGCCCCTGGCCATCACCATCGACCCCACGGGGGAATGGACCGGGACCGAGGATTTCGAAAATCTCCTCATCCGCGGGGGAGGAAGCGGGGCGCTCGTGTTCCTGCGCGACATCGCCACGGTCCGCCGGGATTACATCGACCCGCCGACGACGACGCTGCGCTATGACGGCAAACACGCCGTCGGCATCGGCGTTTCCACCGTGGAGGGCGGGAATGTCGTCGTGCTGGGCGATGCCGTCCAGAGCCGCATCGCCTCGCTCGGCTCACGGATCCCGCTGGGGATGGAGTTGCACAAGATCTCCTTCCAGGCGGACACGGTGACCGAGGCGATCAGCGCGTTTGTCTCCAATCTGGTCGCGGCCATCATCATCGTTTTTGTTGTGCTCCTGATCGCGATGGGGCTGAGAAGCGGGCTCATCATCGGGGTGATCCTGCTCATCACGATTGCCGGGACGATGCTGGCCATGGATTTGGGGGGTGTCACGCTCGAGCGCATTTCGCTCGGGGCGCTCATCATCGCCCTCGTGATGCTGGTGGACAACGCCATCGTGATCACCGAGGGCATGCTGGTGGCGATCCAGCGCGGCCATGACCGGCTGAAGGCGGCCAAGGACGTGGTGGCGCAGACGGCGTGGCCGCTGCTCGGCTCGACCGCCATCGCGATTCTGGCCTTCGGGGCCATCGGGCTTTCCGACAACAACACCGGGGAATACACGCGCTCGCTCTTTGTCGTCCTTCTTTTCGCCCTGGGGATCAGCTGGATCACGGCGGTGACGATCACCCCGCTCTTCGGCTACCTGTTCCTCAAGGCCGGTGGGCCGGGGAAGCAGGCGGCGGACCCCTATGCCGGGACCATCTATCAGGGCTACAAGAAGCTGCTCGTTTTCTGCATGCGACGGCGGTTCGCGACGCTGGCGGCCATGCTTGTGCTGCTGGCCCTGTCGGTGTGGGGATTCCGATTCGTCGAGAACAGCTTTTTCCCGGACTCCACGCGGGAGCAGTTCATGGTGAATGTCTGGCTTCCGGTCGGGACGCGGCTCGATGAAACCGACCGCACCGCCGAGGAGATGCGCGAGCGCATCGCCGGGATGCCGGGCGTCACCCATGTCACCACCAGCGTCGGGCAGGGAACGCTGCGCTTCCTGCTGACCTACGCGCCCGAGAGGTTCGATTCGTCCTACGCCCAATTCCTTGTCGATGTGGACGGCCATGCCGCCATCGACACGCTGATTCCGCAAGTCGAGGGGGAACTCACGGCGGCATTTCCCGATGCCCAGATCACAGGGCGCAGGTTCCTGCTCGGTCCCGGCGAGGGGGGGCGCATCCAGGTCCGATTTTCCGGCGAGAACCAGCAGGAGCTGAGGAGGTTGGCCGGGGAGGCCGTGGAGATTCTCCGGCAGGACGGCGGCGCGAAGGGCATCCGTCTGGATTGCCGGGAGCAGGTGCCCGTGCTGCGGCCGCAGTTCGCGGAGGCGCCCGCGCGATTGGCGGGAATCACGCGGACGGACCTCGGTGCCGCGCTCGAGGCGACATTCAGCGGGCGCACGATCGGAATCTACCGCGAGGGGGATGAGCTTCTTCCCGTGGTGGCCAGGGCGCCGCTCGCCGAGCGGAGCGACCCGGATTACATCCGCGACGTCCAAGTTTTCAGCCCGGCGGCGAACCGCTTCATCCCGGTCCGTCAGATCGTGAATGGCTTCGAGACGGTCATCGAGGATCCCATCATCATGCGCCGCAACCGCCTGCCGACGATCACGGTCCATGCGGACCAGGTTTCGGGGCTGGCCAGCACGCTGCACTCGAGGATCCGGGAGCAAATCGAGGCGATCCCGCTTCCGCCTGGCTATTCCATGGAGTGGGGGGGCGAGCATGAGGATTCGCTTCTCGCGCGCAAGGCCCTGGCCGAGGCGCTTCCACCATTCGTGCTGGCGATGGCCCTGATTGTCATCGTGCTTTTCAACTGCATGCGGATTTTCGCCATCATCTGGCTCACGGTGCCGCTGGCCATCATCGGCATCGTGGTGGGATTGCTCATCTTCGGACAACCGTTCGGCTTCATGGCATTGCTCGGGGCGCTGAGCCTGATGGGCATGCTGATCAAGAACTCCATCGTGCTCATCGACGAGACCAACGCCCAGTTGTCCTCGGGCAAGGAAGCGTGGGAGGCCGTCGTGGATTCGGCGGTCAGCCGCGTGCGCCCGGTCTCGATGGCGGCCCTGACCACGGTCTTCGGTCTCATCCCGCTCGTGCCGGATGTCTTCTTCGGGGCCATGGCCGTGACCATCGTGGTCGGCCTGATGTTCGCCTCCGCGCTGACCCTGTTCGTCGTGCCCGTGCTTTACGCGATGTTTTTCCGGCTGAAGCCGCCGGGTGCCTGATCAGAGCGCCTCGACGCGCACGACGACGTCCATGCGCTCGAAAGCCCCGGGACTTCCGGCCCATGTGCCCATGATCGGGGCCGCCTTTTCCTGCTCGCGGGCGACACCCACGGGGACGTGCTCGGCGCCGGCCAGCTTGTTGTTGGTCGGATCGAACCCGCGCCAGCCCACGCCCGGCAGGTAGATTTCCGTCCAGGCATGCGTGGCGCCGTGCTGTCCTTCGTTCATGCGGACATAGCCGGTCACGAAGCGTGCGGCAAAGCCCCAGTGGCGGGCGGCCTCCATCATGAAGACGGCGTAGTCGCGGCAGGAGCCGCTGCCCTTGGCCAGGGTCTCGCAGGGCATCTGCACGCCGAATTCCTCGCGATGGACATATTGGAATGCGCCGTGGATGCGGCTGTTGAGTTGTCCCAGCAGTTCGAGAGTGCCTGCCGTGGTTCCGGGCCGGTAGAGATCCCTCAGCCACGAGAGCACCGCGGTGCCGTCATGCGGATAGCTCGGGATCCGGTAGGGAATGATCTCGATTTGTTCCTCGGCACCGTATTGGAACGGATACTCCGAGCATTCCGGACCGATCAGGTAGTCCGGCAGGGTGTCCGGGTAAACATCCACCACGGCTTCGCTGTGGATGCGAAGCAGCGCCGAGGGCTCCGTGAAGCTCAGGATGGCGATGGAGTTGTCGTGGATGTCCCGAAGCCAGCGGATGTCGGCATGAGGCGTGACCTCGAGCAATGATGCGTTGATGTGGAGGTCGTGCCCGTCGCGCGGACGGATCATGGCGCGGTGGGGACCGAACGTCACGGCCTCGCGGTAATGGTATTCGGTGGTGTGGATGATGCGCAGTTGCTCCGGCATGGCTGTGGGATCATAGGCGACAGGCGGGCGCATGCGCCAGCATCCGCAGCCTGCCGCGGCGGATTGCAGACGAGGTTGGCGTCCGGCACGGAAATCGGGTATCCCCGCGCATGACCAATTTGTCTCCATTGAAAGGTCATGAGCACTGGCGCCTGGCCATCGTCATGGTGGTGGTCCAGCTTCTGGATTCCGCCGTGACGGCGAAATTGGTGGGTGGAGGCGAATTGGACGCAGCCGGCGTGGCGGTGGTCCAGTTTTTCCATGCGGGGAGCGGTTGGTTGCTGCTGCTCCTGCTTGCGGTGATCCTGCTGTCCGTGTTTCGTCCGCAGTCACGCTGGATTCTTCCCGGCCTGACGGCCTACCTTGGCTTCGCGCTGCTGCATCTGGTCGTGAATGTTGCGGCGCTCCTTTTCACGGCGACAGCCAAGGCCTCGGGGCTGGCCAGCCTGTGGGATGTCGGCGCGATCGGCGCCATGAGCGTCCTCACTTTTGCCGTGTGTTACCTGGTGCTCGACCGGATCACTCCCGGGCGGGCCTTTCTCATCCCCGGACGCAACGGGCCGCTCGCAGAACCCGGGCTCGGGGACTACATTTATCTCTCGTTCGACACATGCACCACGTTCGGTCCGACGCTTGAGGTGCCGGTTTCTCTCCGGGCGAAAAGCCTGATGATGCTGCAGGTCACGCTGTCGATCGTCGTGATCACCGTCCTTCTTTCCCGTGCGGTCAACGCGGTGGGGTGAGGCGGGATCAATCGAGGTCGCGCTCTGCAAGCGCGTCCTCATCCAGGCCGAGGTAATGGCCGAGTTCGTGGAGGTAGGTTCTCCCGACCTCCTCCTCGAAGGTGGTTCCGACCTCGTCGGCTTCCTCAAGAATGTTGCCCAGGAAAAGCAGGATTTGCGGGGGTGGTCCGGGATCGTGATCGTGCTGGTGGCGGGGTGAACCCACAAAAAGACCGAGAATGTCCGGTGCAAGACCGTCCGCCGTCAGGTCATCGTCCGGGTAGTCCTCGATGCACACGGGGACTTCCTCTGCCGCTTTGCGCAAATCCTCCGGCAGGCGGCGGATGATGCCGGCAACGATGCGACGGGCGGCCGCAGGGTTCATTCCGGCTGGTCCCTTTGCATCCGGCGCTGCACCCTTTCCCGCAGATGCACGCCGGAGGCATGTCCGGCCGGCCGGCCGCGCAAAGCGCCGTGCCAGAACGTGCGCCAGGCATCCCGCAGTCCCGCGGGCGCGGGATCTTCGACAAGGATGTAGCGTTTGAAATTGCCCGGCAGATAACCGCGCATGTGGCTGCCATGGGGTGAGTGAAAGGCGAGATAGGAGAGGTTTTGCAGCAGGGCGAGGAACTTCAGCCTGTTGCGCATGGAGGCATTTCCGGGCATCCCGGGCGGGGGCAGGTGCGCGACTGCGGCCGATGCCGTGAACACTCCGCCGAGGGTCGAGGCGACGCGCATCGAAAACTCGAGGTCCTCACCCAGCATCCAGAAATCCTCGCGGAAGCCCCCCGTTTCGAAGGCGCGTCGCGCGTAGAGCATGCAGGCCCCGGTGGCCCAGCAGAACGGGTGCGGCTCCGGGCCCAAGGCTGTGCGGCACTCGGAGAGGGAATGCACGCGACGGATGGCGCGGCGCAGGGCAGGAGACTTCGGCTCGGGAAAGGCCCAGAGACGCTCCTTTTCGTCGAACAAAAGGGGGGCTGCCGCTGCCGCGGAATCACCCATGGCCTGCAACAGCAGGGCCGCGGTGTCGCCCGGCGGGACGACATCATCGTCGAGCACCAGCACGTGGGTCACGGAGTTGTCGGCGAGCGCAGCGGATACCGCGGCGTTCCATGCGGCACCGGGGCCGTTGTTGGCAGGACGGGGAAGCCATGTGACGGGCAGCGGGGCGGCGGCGCAAACCGCAGCAGTCTCCTCGGAGGCGGCATTGTCGGCGACGAAGACGCCGCCATCGAACGGCACGGTGCTGGAAGCCAAGGTGGTGAACAGGCGGATGAGTTCCTCATCCCGCCTGAAGGCCGCGATGGCCGCGGCAATCCGCGGTGGCTTCGGGGATGGCGTGGTCATGGATGGTGGCGCCAAGGTTGCAGCGGGGACTCGGCTCGGCTATGGATGAGCCATGGTAATTCGGGTGCTATTGCTGGCAATGCTCTTTGCGGCCTCGGCGCAGGCCCAGCAGCAGGAGCAGACCATGATGGACAGGATCATGAAGCCGAACTTGGAGCAGGCGAATCCCATGGGGGCGAAGTCGTTTTCGGGAACCGGCTATTCCACCGGGCAGTTCCGCGGCGCCGGGGCTTACAACGGCCTCAAGGAGACCCCGACGAAGACATTCGGCACGCGCGTATTCCTCGGAATCCGCAATCCATGGTTCGGCAAAAAGGTCTATGAGACCTCCGCAGCGCGCGAACTCACCCGCTATGTGCTTAGCGACAAGTCCTACACCTCCCGCGAGGTGAAGACCAAGGCGGCACCCGAAGAGGGGCGCACGTCGTGGCAGGCCGGCCGCGCCGTGGAAACCAAAAAGTTCCTCGGAAGGGGCAAGTCCCAGAACGCACTCGATGCCGCCAGCCCCGCGGCCCAGTCGGCTCTCTCGATCGATCAGGTCCGGGATGTGCTCAACCGCGATCGTTGAGCATGGATCCCGCCGAGTCTCTTGAGATTCTCTGCCGCGGTTGCGCGGAGATCATCAGCCGGGACGAGTTGCGGCGCAAACTCGCCGCCGGCCGGCCGCTTCAGGTGAAACTCGGGGTGGACCCGACGGCGCCTGACATCCACTTCGGCCACACGGTGACCCTTCAGAAGCTGCGGCAGTTCCAGGACCTCGGTCATGACGGCATTCTCCTGATCGGCGATTTCACCGCGATGATCGGGGATCCGAGCGGACGCTCCGCGACGAGGCCGCAGCTGACCCATGACGAAGTGCTGGCGAATGCCAAAACCTACCAGGAGCAGGCTTTCAAGGTGCTTGATGAAAAGCGAACCCGGGTTGTCTTCAACGGCGATTGGTTCAAGAAGATGACCTTCACCGACGTGATCCGGTTGAACAGCCGCGTCACCCTGCAGCAGATGCTGCAGCGCGAGGACTTCCGGGAGCGCATCGACAAGTCCCAACCGATCCGCGCCCACGAGGTGCAGTATCCGATCATGCAGGGATGGGACTCGGTCATGATCCAAGCCGACGTCGAACTCGGCGGAACCGACCAGTTGTTCAACATCATGGTCGGCCGCGACCTGCAGAAAGAGGAGGGGCAGGAGCCGCAGGTGGCCATGATGCTGCCGATTCTCGAGGGCCTCGACGGCACCCAGAAGATGAGCAAGAGCCTCGGCAATGCCATTGGCGTCAACGACGCTCCCGGCGACATGTTCGGCAAGGTCATGAGCATTTCCGATGCGCTCATGGCCCGCTACTACACGCTCCTGCTGTCGCGCGATCTTCCGGCAGAGGCCCATCCGATGGCGGCCAAGAAGGAGCTCGCCCGGTCGCTGGTTGAGCGCTTCCACTCGGCGGGCGAGGCAGACGCGGCCCTTGAGGAATTCGAGCGCCGCTTCAGCGGTCGTGACCTCCAAAACGCGGAGCTTCCGGCCTTCAACCCGGCCGTTCCCCTGATCGATGTCATCACGGCAGGCGTCGAGGCCTACGCGCAATGCTTCGGGCAGGACAAATCCCGCGGCGACATCCGCCGACTGGCGGTGCAGGGGAGCATCCAGTGGCGCGGGGAGAAGGTCACCGACCCCAAGGCGATGCTCGACTTGTCGCAGTCGGGAATCTTGAGGTTGGACAAGACCCGTGCCGTCCGGGTCGGCTAGCTAACGCAGGGCGTCCGCCACGGCGGCCGGCAACATCCGGGCGCCGTCCCCGCCGAGTTGTGAGTCGATCTCCTCCAGCTTCCGGATGAGATCCACCACGTCGCGCCGCGAGTAGGGGCCGCCGGCGGCTGCGCAGAAATGCGTGCGGCATCCGAAGGGGCGGCTGTCGTAGATGAGGCAGCGCGAGGTGGCTGCATCGAGCAGCGGGCAGGCGCCGTCCGGACGGGCGGTGAGGGTTTTGCGTCCGGTCGCCCGAAACGCGTGCGCGGCCACAAGGGCCTCGCCGCGGGTCAGGTGGGGGACTTTTCCGGTGAGCTTGAAGTGGCAGCACTCCGTGCGCAGGCGGCAATCCCGCTGGATGGGGCGCCCGGCCAGCTCCTTGTAAACATCGCGGACGGCCTCGCGGGCTTCGTCCGGCGACATTCCCGCCGTGCGGCGACGCATGGACCTCAATGACAGCCGCAACCGCCACCTCCGCAGCAGTCGTCGTCGGCGGCATGTGTGTGCGCGTGGTGGACATGACCGTGGGCGATTTCCTCGCCGGTGGCAGCCCGCACCTCGCGGATGGTGACATTGAAGGTCAGGGTCTCGCCCGCCAGCGGATGGTTCGCATCCACGGTGACGGTGTCTTCCGACACGGCAACCACGACCACATTGTCGGTTCCGTGCGCGCCTTGGGCACGGAAGCGCATGCCGGGTTTGATCTCGGCCCCGGCCGGAAAGATGTCGCGGGAAACCTCACCCATACGACGCTCGTCGCGCAGGCCGTAAGCTTCGACAGGGGGGACGACGACATCCAGGGTGTCGCCGGCCGACCGCCCCTCAAGGGCTTTCTCCAGCCCCGGAACGATGCTCGCATAACCATGGAGGTAGGCCATGGGCGCGGTGTTTTCCGAGCTGTCGAGCAGCTCGGAGCGGCTGTTGCGGACTTCGTAGTCGAATGAAACAACGTGATCTTTGGCGACTTTCATGGACGGGGAGTTTTCAGTTTGCGGTCAGTCGAGGAATTAAACGCCGTGCACGGCCGGCTGAAAACTGAAAACTGAGCCAACACTGAAAACCGGACGTTCTGCCGCGCGGCGGGGTGTGGTGGCTATTTCCGCAGAATGTCGAAAGCGTGATCCGCGCCTTGGCGCTTCGCCTCAAGAACAATCCGCAGCAACCGTCCGAGATCACCCTCCGGAAAGCCATTCTGTTCGAACCAGCACAGGTATTCGGCCGGAAGCTCGTAAAGCCTGCGCCCCTTGTAGCGGCCGAAAGGCATCTCCCATGTGCGCAGTCTCTCCCAATCAGCGGCGGCGTGATCCATGGCCGACCATGCTACATGCTTCTTGGAAGAGCCAAGATTTTGTGCGACGGGGAAGCAGGCCGTTGTGACGCCCTGCGTCATGGCCGGCCCTGCCGATAGTCCTTTCTGCCAAAGCCTGGGCAGGATATTGGGAGAGGCCTGCAACCGATGATGAAATCCTTCTGCGGTATCGCGTCATTCGCCCGCGCGATTGCGTTGGTCTCCGCCCTTGGTCTGTGCGGCGTTGCGCGCGCGGAAAAGGAACCCGAGATCCGCGGCGGCTGGTCGCCGGCGATGCCCTACCAATTCGAGGAGGTTTATGATCAGGGGATCCTCACGCTGCGCGGGCTCGACATCGAGGTGATGCAGGAGGCCGCGCGACGGGCCGGATACAAGCCGGCTTTCGAGCAGGTTTCGTGGGAGGAGAACCTCCGGGCGATCCGTGACGGGGGGCTTGATTTCGCCCTCGGGGCGACACCGCGCGAAGATCGCCGCGAGTGGGCGTGGTTCAGCGTGCCCTACCGCACGGAATCCATCATGCTCTTCCTGCGCCATGGCGAGCGGGAGAAGTGGGAGGGAGCGACAGCCCTCGCGCGCATCCGGCGGATTCTCAGCCGCGGCGGCAAGCTGGCGGCGGTGCGGGGATTCTATTACGGGCCGGAGGCCGCCAGTCTTCTTGCATCGGAAGAACTCCGCGGGAACATTCTCGAGACGGGGAGCAATGCGGAGTCGCTGGCGGCACTGCTCACGGGAAACGTGGATGGGTTTCTTGCCGACCGGCTGGCTGGAGCGAGCGTCGCGTGGAAGGCCGATGCCTTGGGGCAGATCGATGCCATTCCGGGGGTGATCTACGAGACGGATGTCAGCATCATGTTTTCCAAGGCGAGCGGCCGACCCGGCGATGTGGCGGCATTCGACGCTGCGTTGGAGGAAATGAAGCAGACCGGGGAACTGGACCGGCTTGCACGCTATTATCTTGTGCCCCAGTTGCTGCTGATCACGCTGGAGACGCGGGTGTTCCGGGCCTTCGAGATCATCGGCACGGTGGCATTCGCCCTTTCGGGGGTGATCATCGCACGCCGCGAACGTTATGACGTGGTGGGCGCCTTGGTGCTGGCCGCACTGCCCGCGCTCGGTGGGGGTATCATCCGTGATCTTGTCAGCGGACGTTCGCCCCTGGGGATCATCCAGGCACCCCATCTTCTTCTGCTGGTGATCGGGACGGTTGCAGTGGGGTTCGTGTTCTTCCTGGTCCGTGACATCGTGCGGGGCCAGAGCATCGGGGGCGGGGAGGTTCCCCCGCCGGATGAATTCCGCTGGGGCTCGACGCAGGGGCTGCTGGAACTCTCCGATGCGCTCGGCCTTTCCGCATTCACCGTCATCGGCGTGATGGTGGCCATCGAGCAACGGTGCGAGCCGCTCTGGCTCTGGGGGCCCGTGATGGCCGGTCTGACGGGGGCGGGTGGCGGCGTGCTCCGTGACATCCTCCGGGGGCAGGCCGACATCCCGACACTCAAAGGCACGATCTATCCGGAGATCGCACTGGTGTGGGGACTTGCCTACTCGATGGTGATCATTTTTGCAGGAGCGCAACTGGATCCCAAGGGGATGCTCATGCTCACACTCGTGGTGCTCGCGGGCATCATCGTGACACGGTTGGTCGTCGTGCACTTCGGGATGCAGAGCATATTCATGGGACTTGCCAAACCGCGCAGCCAGCCGAACTCAGCGCCCTGAGCCGGCCAGTGAAGCGAATGCGAGGCTCAGCGTAATTCGACTTTCAAGCGGTAAAACGCTGCTGGTGTTTCGCCGTTGTCGAATCCTCCGAGGACAATCTGCCCATCCTCGTTGCCGATGGAAGGCGGGTGGCTCAGGCCGTCCGCCACGGAGAAGGTGCCCCGTCCTTCGGCGATTGCCAGCGTCATCCACGTCGTCAGGTCATCGGAGACTTGAACAATGTATCGGACATCGTCGCGCTGCTCTGGAATCCGAAGGCGGATTTCCGCCTGTCCGGAGGAGCTTCTGGTCAACCTGACAGCCTGCGGGCCGAGTCCGATGGCGTATTCGAGCAGATTCCAAGCAGGGGTTGGTGTCGGGGTGGGCGTGGGAGTTGGAGGAGGGGCTCCAATGCTGACGATCTGCAAATCGTCAATCGCCATGCCTGCGGAGTTTGTGGAGTTCGACCAGCGCAGGATGAGGTATTGGCCGGGTGCCCAGTTGAGACCTGACAAGGTGCCTCCGAGGTTGCCGACGCGTCCCGCGACCTTGCCATTGATGCTGCCGCTGGCGCCGGAGGCCGTGAAATTGAAGTTCCCACCCGGCTCGGTGAAGGTTCCCGTTGCGGCGATGCTCGGCAAATTCCCGACTTGGTAGTCGAAGACGAGAGTCGTTGCTGAGCCGGTGCCGCGCCACTGCTCTCCGGCGAATGAGATTGCGATTTGACTGATCGTGGATGCCGTGTTGTTGCGCAGCACGACGCCGAATTGCGGACGCGCATTGCTCGCGCCGGCTGTTGCGCCGAGCGCACGATCCGTGGAGCCCGTGAGCCCGAAGTTTATGTAACCGGAGCCTGTGCCCGTTTCTCCGTGAACCCTGTAGGCCAGTGCCGCAGCTGCGATGTTGCGCACATGCCATCCGGCCAGGCCCGAGGCACCTGAAAATGGTGCGGCATCCAACAGGTAGGGGAACCCGGCGATTGGCAGTTCGGTTGAGGAAATGCTCGCGCCGGAGAGCCCGTTGAAAGTCTGGGCGTAGCTTCCTGCGAAGGTGACAATCGGTCCCGATGGGGCCGGGGTCGGTGTTGGCGTCGGAGTTGGTGTGGGAGCAGGCGTCGGAGTCGGAGTCGGTGTTGGCGTGGGATCTGGATCGGGATCGAACTCGGCGTCACCGAGGCGGAAATCGTCGATGGCCATTCCTGCGGTGTTCGTGGAGTTCGACCAACGCAGGATGAGATACTGTCCGGGAGCCCAATTGAGCCCGCTCAGCATGCCGCCAAGACCCGGTGTCCTTCCGGCCGTCTTGCCGTTGATGCTGCCGCTGGCGCCGGAGGCGGTGAAATTGAAGCTTTCCCCGGGTGCGATGAATGTCCCGGACGCGGCGATGTTCGGGGTTGGGCTGACCATGTAGTCGAACACCAGCGTTGTGGCCGAGCCTGTGCCGCGCCACTGCTCGCCCACATAGGAAATGGGGATCTGTGTGATGGTCGCGCCCGTGTCGTTGCGCACAACGACACCGAACTGCGGTCGTGCGCTATTCCCATTGGAGATGCCTCCCAAGGCACGGTTCGAGGCGCCGGTCAGGCCGAAGTTGATGAATCCGGACCCTGTGCCCGTTTCCCCGTAAACCCTGTAGGCCAAGGCTGCCGACGAAATGTTTCGCACATACCATCCGTCCATCCCCTCCGAGGTGTTGAACGGCGCCGCGGCAAGCAGGTAGGGAAACCCGCTTGTCGGGAGGTCCGCCAAGGCGATGCCTCCCTGGTGCAATCCATCGAAGGTCTGCTCGTAACCCGTTCCCGTGAAATGAACGACCGGCTCGGGATGCACGATTCCTGAAATGCGGAAATCATCGATGGCCATGCCCGCAGTGTTCGAGGAGTTCGACCAGCGCAGGACGAGGTATTGTCCCGGAGCCCAGTTGAGTCCGGACAATGTGCCGCCGAGATCGTTGACGCGGCCCTCGACTTTGCCGTTGATGCTGCCGCTTGCTCCGGAAGCGGTGAAGTTGAAATTTCCACCCGGTTCCGTGAACGGCCCCGCCGCGGCGATGCTCGGGGTGGTGCCCACCATGTAGTCGAAAACCAGGGTCGCAGCCGCACCTGTCCCGCGCCATTGCTCTCCCGCAAAGGAGATCACGACATCCCCGATGGTTGAGCCGGTGTCGTTGCGGAGGACGACGCCGAACTGCGGAAGGGAACTGCCGCCGTTTGAAATGCCGCCCAGAGCGCGGTTCGAAGCGTCAGTCGCGCCGAAATTGACATGCCCGGAGCTCGATCCTGTGTCTCCGTAAACCCTGTAGGCGAGCGGGCCGGCTGCGATGTTGCGCACATACCATCCGGCCATGGACGAGCCGGAGAACGGGGAGGCGGCAAGGTGGTGCGGCATACCTTCCACGGGCAGGTCCTCCGTGGAGAGCGCAACGTTGTGGAGGGCGTTGAACGATTGCTCATGCGGCAAGGCTCCGCCCGTGAACGACGCGACCGGAGCGGGGACATAGCCCTCGCTGAGGTAATTGGCGGACAGAAAATTGCCGATCGTGTCACCGTAGATGTGGTGCCCCAGTTTGCTGAGGTGGACGCCCTCGCTTGTGTATTCCCTGCCATCGTATTCGTCGGACACCTTGCGGATGTCGATCAGGCGCACGTTCTGCTGCTGGGCGACGTTGCGGATGGCCGCGATGAAAGTATCGAACCTCTGCAGGGCGCCCCCGTCTGCCACAAAGTTCGCCGGATCGTATTTTCCGTAGTAATAGGCGCCGCCGGCTTCGCCCTCGTAGATGGCATGTGGCGCGACCAGAATCGGCTCGGCGCCCACACTCCTCACCTTGGTGACAATCGCCGTCAATTGCTGTCCGAAGGCCGTGGTGCTCGAAACCGGAAGTCCTGTTGCTTCGGCAATCTTGTGGTCGTTCATGCCGAAGTTGATGAGGACGAAATCCGGAGTGGGTGCGGCGCTGGCAAGTTGTTCGTTCAACCGGTCCAGGCCGGCATCCGCCCGGCTGCCGCCTTTGCCGAGATTTGCGATGACCTGCAGGTTGAACCTCCGCTGCACCACATCCGTCCAGTGGTAGTAACCGCGCTGCGGTCCGAGGGTTCCATTGTTGCTCGTCAGACTGTCACCGAGATAAATCACCTTCGCTCCTTCAATCGGCGCTGCTGCGTGAAGCATCGCCGGGAAGAAGGCGATTGCCGCCGCCAGCCCCGCCATCCAGCGGAAGGGACCGGACTTGACTTGAAGCATGCAGTGGGTGCGTGTCCCGATCGGGGGAGGCGGTGCTTTCATGAGATTGTCGGGATCAGAGGAATGGGGTGCTGTTGCGCAGCGTGTCAGCGGAGTTCGACCTTCAGGCGATAGAATGCCGCCGGTGCGTCTTCGTCATCGAATCCACCAAGGACGATGCGATCTCCCTCACTTCCGATGGAAAGCGGATGACCGAGGCCCTCTGCCGCAGAGAAGGCGTTCCGCCCCTCGGCCTTGGCCAGCGTCGTCCATGTCTTCAGGTCAGTGGAGCCCTGGACGGTGTAGCGCACGTCGTCGCGCCTCGCGGGAATCCGGAGCCGGAGTTCATTGTGGCCCGACGAATTCTTCGCCAGTTTGACAACCTCGCGATCCGTCTTGGAAGCCGGCGCTTGCGGGTTGAGGCCCACGGCGTATTTGAGGAGGTTCGACATGCCGTCGCCCATGGGGCTCGCCGCCAGCGCCGCATGGAGAGACGCATGGAGCGGGGCCGGGTTCGCGGGTGTGTCTTCCGCGGCGCGCGCGGCGGGGTTGTAGTAGTCAACGGCCGCGCCGTCCACGAACAATTTGCCGCCTTGGTAGTAGCGCAGTCCCCCGGATTTCGTGAGAACGAGCACGCGGGTGGAGTTCGCCGGGATGTTGAACGAGCGCACGCCGGAAACCCCCTGCTGGAGGAACTGCTGCGTGATTGTGTCGTAGATGTCGACGGGCTCGGATCCCACGTTCACCTGCACGGAAACCGAGTTCGGCTTCGGGTTGTAATAGAGATACGTCGGCCAGGATGCGGCTCCGAGGAAGTCGGTTGCGCAGAGGTCGATCTGGAGGACGCCTTCCACGTTCGTCGGCTCGACGAGGCCGGCGAGGTAGCCGACTTGGGCGCTCTGGTAGAGGCAGAGGTCCGTCGTTCCGCCGTGTGCGGTGTGGCCGCCGCCGAGGTAGGGTGACGTGTTGGCATCGAACGTCTGGA
The DNA here is from genome assembly GCA_014879535.1 of Chthoniobacterales bacterium. Lineage (GTDB taxonomy): Bacteria > Verrucomicrobiota > Verrucomicrobiia > Chthoniobacterales > JACTMZ01 > JACTMZ01. The sequence goes on along the minus strand of JACSRX010000029.1, from coordinate 107,247 downwards.
TCTGCAGGAAGTCGAGATGCAGTTCGTCGGGGCCTTCTGATGGCAGGGGGCCGAGATCCTCCACGCGGAGGTAAAGAGTCCCCGAAATCGGGGAAATGTTCGTCTTGAGCACCTCCGCAAAATTCATCGTCCGCTCGACCTCTGTCGTGTCGGTGAATGTGAGGTCGATGTTGGTCCACGGGCCGGCCGGATTCTTGCTGTAGGCGAACCGGAAGCCGCTGGCCGCCCCGGAACCCACGATGCGGCCCTCGAATCGCAGCTTGTGAGTCCAGCCTGAGGGGACGTTGAATTGCCAGATGTGCCGGAGACGTGGGCCGCTGGGCACATTGGCGCCCTTGAGCACCATGTAGTTGCCGTCATCGGCCAGCATCAGAGAGGTGTGGTCGCCTGAAAGGACGCTGCCATTCGGCGTTGAGTGGTCTGCCAACGGCTTGTTGATGAAGTAGGAGTCCTTCCCCAGAAACTCATAGGCGATGTAGCCGTTGGTGTCGTATTGCTGCGCCCACGCCGCGCTTGCCGTCTCCTGCTTCGTTGGCGGCAGGAAGTTCGGATAGAAGAAGCGGGAGTTGACGGCCACATTGAGCAGCCATTTGCCGATGTGCTGCGCATACCGTTGGTCATACCTGGCCACCGGGGCGAGGACGCCGGCAGAGTGGAATGTGTTCGCGGGATAGACCTTCTCGATGGGGAGGGCGGGTTTGCCGGCCAGACCCGCCACGGAGCTGCCGCCCCAAGTTTCACCGCCCGCGACGCCGGTGCTTTCATTCACATCGCCGTTGTTGTCGAAGTGCCAGTTGATGAACTTTCCGACATTGAAGTTCCTCCCGATCTCCGCGTTCATGCGGGCGGCCGCGACACCGGCATAGGGAAGAAGGAGATCGTGGTTGGGGTTGAAACCCAGGTCCTGCAGGAAGCCCAAGGCCTGATCGGCGGCAGCGAGATAGCCCGTGTCCCCGTAGCGCTGGTAGGCCGTGTATTCCAGCCATGCAACCGGACCCGCAAGGTGCGGGAGCAGCGTGCCGCCATAGTCCGGCTGCATGGTCTCGAAGTTGAAGGCAAAAAAGGAATAGTTGCCGTTGATGACCTGCGAGGCATCGCGCCATTTGTCCGCGTTCGATCGGAGGATGCCCTCCATCGTGTAAGTGTTCCCGTCGTTAGCAGGCATGAGTTCGTTGACAGCCACCTCGGGGTAGAGGTCCACGAGTTGCCAGTGGGAAACCGCCGCGAAGAGCTGATACCATCCGCTTTGCACGGGACCGGCGGTCGGCGAGTGGTAGAGCACGCCCAAGCCTTTGTCCACGCTGTGGTAAGAGGACTGCATGGTCACGTAGTTCAGGCCGGTGAGGGGATCCTTCGATTTGTCCACGCCGCTGAGCGAGGCTCCGATCACGGTGGACTGCGTGGCCATTCCGCCGGCGAGGGAGAAGTGGCCGATGAAACTGCCGATGTTCACGAAGGCCTGCGGGAAGTTGCGCTTCGCGCTCGTGTAGAACGGGATCGGCAGATACTGCCCTTCGGCGTTGAAATCACTGACCATGCTGTCAAACCCGCGCGCCACCTGCTTCCAGTCGCGCAGGAAGTAGTTCGGGGGCTCGTTGGGCATCGTGTCGACCATGGTGATCGTCCCCGGTGTGTCGCCCGTCCAGAAGTGCCACAGGTTGCCGGCGGTGACATTGCCCAAGGCATCCACGGCATCCACCCTCCAGAAATACTGCGTGTTGGGCGCGAGGTTGCCCGGACTGATCCAGCGGTCGGCACGATTGCCGAGGAACTGGCCTGAACCCAGCGACGAGGATGTTCCGAAATGCACGTTGTAGGAAACCGCCCCGGCCCTCGTGGGCCAGCGGAGGAGCGTCTTGGGATCCGCTCCGGTGGACGCGTAGGCCGGGCTCACGCGTTCCTCGGGGGCGGTCGCGGGATTCAGCGCATCGCCCTTGATGGGCTGGAATGCGTTGTCCGTCATGCCGGAGGGCACGCTGTCGCCCGCAAGACGGAACCATCGCTGCTGGGAGACCGAGAACGCGTGGGGGAACTTCACGTAAACCCAGTCGTCCTGCACGACGGCGGCTTTGGGCGCGAGACCGGGGGCCGTGATGGTGAGATCGTCGAGGGCCAGCCCCGCGTTCGCATCATCGATGCTCCAGCGGAGCACGAGATATTCGCCGGGGTTCCAATTCAGGTTCTGGAGCGAGCCTCCCAAGCCCGCGGAGCGTCCATGCGTGTCCCCATAGATCGCGCCGGCCGGGGCACTGGCCGTGAAGTTGAAGTTTCCGCCCGGTTCCACCAGCGTCGCCGCGGAGGTGTCCGGAGTGAATTGCACCCCGTAGCCGAATTTCATCGTGACGGATGCCCCCGTGCCGCGCCATTGCTCGCCGGAGAAGGAGATGTCCAGTTCGGAGATTGCAACGCCCGTGACGTTTTTCAGCACGATGCCGAATTGTGGCCTGGTGTTCCCGCCGTTGGAGATGCCGCCCAGAGAGCGGTCTCCGCCGCCGCTCGAGCCTCTTCCGAAACTGACAAATCCGGTGGATTCGCCGGCCATGCCGTAAACCCGGTAAGCCGGCGAAGCCGAGCTTCCGTTGCGCACAAACCATCCGCGCAGCCCGATGCCTTCGGTGAACGGTGGTTGGTCGAGGTAATACGGGTAGCTCGCGGCGGGCAGCAGCGAGGCACCGTTCAGCGAGGATGCATGAAGACCGTCGAAGTTTTGGCTGTAATGGTGGCCGGTGAAAGGCATGAAAGCCGACTCGGGGCTTGGCGGCGGTGTGGGACTCGGAGTCGGTGTGGGGGTGGGCGGAGGTGCTCCCGGGGTGGAGATCTGAAAATCATCGATGGCCATCCCCGCGGCGCTCGTGGAGTTCGACCAACGCAAGACGAGATATTGTCCCGGTGCCCAAGTCAGGCCGGACAACGTGCCCCCCAGGCTGTTGACGCGCCCCTCGACCTTGCCATTGATGCTGCCGCTGGCACCGGAGGCGGTGAAGTTGAAATTCCCTCCGGGTTCCGTGAAAGTCCCCCCTGCAGCGACGCTTGGGGTCGCTCCGATTTGGTAGTCAAAGACCAGGGTTGTCGCAGACCCTGTCCCCCGCCATTGCTCCCCGGCGAAGGAAACTGCGATTTCATTGATCGTCCCGCCGGTATCGTTGCGCAGGACAACTCCAAATTGCGGGCGGGCATTGGTGCTTCCGGCAATTCCTCCGAGGGCGCGGTTGGTGGATCCCGCGAGGCCGAAGTTGATATAGCCGGAACCGGAGCCGGCGTCGGCGTAGACTCTGTATGCGAGTGCCGCGGACGCAACATTGCGCACATACCAGCCTCCCATGCCGGAGGATCCGGTGAAAGGAGCGTCTGCAAGATGGTAGGGGAAGCCGGTGATCGGCAGGTCTGCCAGCGCGATGGCCGAGCCGTGGAGACCGTCGAAAGTCTGAGAATAGCTGCCTCCCGTGTAGGGAACAACCGCTTGGAGTGAGTGCGGTGCCAGAACGATCAAGGCCGCAAGTGCGGTCCGCCAGCGCAGGCGGCAGCTTTTGGTCGATTCGGTGAGTCCGCCCGGAATGCCGCACGCGCCTGCCAACGGTGAAACGACGGGGGCAAGTTCCATCAGGATGAATCTTAGACGCATTCTCATCCAGCATGTTTGATCGGTGTGACTGGTGATTTTTTCTGTTGAACTCGTGCAGGCGGTTGCCCGCACCTCACACTCTGCTCGCCTTCCTTCTGGGAAGTGATACCTACGACGGATATGCCCGACTTTGCCGACGATCCCTCCAATGGTCCGCACGACGACCTGCATTACCGCGAATACAAGATTCTCCTGCGTCCGGAGCCTTTCACCACGCCGCAGGCTTTCAAGGATTTCTGGCATGTGGTCAAGCGTGTCGCCAAGAACCTCGACGTGAAGCTGGAGGAGGCAGAGGACGCCTTCGTCAACCAGGTGAGGGAGGTGCTCTTCTTCGACACCCCGGAGTTCGACCTCTACAACAACCACTTCATCGTGAGGTTGCGCACGCTCTACCATGACGGCTGGCCGGCGGGGACGCCGGAGCTGACGGTGAAATTCCGGCATCCGGACTTCGACTCCGCGGCCAAGGTCGACATCCGTCCGGCATTGGCGGGGCAGACGCGGATCAAGTTCAAGGAGGAGTTGCTGCCGCTTCCCGACAAGCTGGGGGAGATCCGCGCGATCTACTCGCACAACGCGGTGCTGGCGCTGCCGCGGGAGGCGATGGACCTCGCGCTCCGCAACATCACGCATGCTTTTCCTGCCTTCCGCGAGATCGAGGAGAAGGGCGACGCCCCCATCGAGCTCGTCAACGACATGGCGGTCGAGGAGGTGCAGGTCAACACGGGTCTGGCGCACTTCGGCCATCACTACAACGGGAAGACCACCATCGCGGTCTGGCGCAGCCGCAAGCTCGAGAAGCCGGTCTGCGGGGAATTCGCCTTCCAGTGCAAGTTCAACAAGTCCGACGACGTCCATGCCATGACCTTGAACAAGGCCGAAACCTTCCACAAAGAGCTGCAGTCCGTCGCGGCCGACTGGGTCCTGCTGGGGACGACCAAAACCGCCTTGGTTTACGGGCTCGGTGCCAAGACGGTGGTGAACCATGAGTGAGGTTGCGGAAAAGCCCTCGCTCGCCAAAATCTTCCGCGTCTTCGCCCTGATCGGCGTGACGAGTTTCGGCGGCGGCATCGTGGCCTACCTGCGCCACACGCTCGTGGAGGTGGAGAAGTGGCTCGACGAGGAGGAGTTCATGGCGGCCCTGGAGATCAGCCAGACGCTGCCGGGGCTGAACTCGACCAACATGAGCGTGATCGTCGGACGCAAGCTGCGGGGACCGATGGGGGCGACGGTGGCGGTTCTGGGAATGGTCCTCCCGGGAGCCCTGATCGTCATGGGCCTGGGGCTTGCCTATGCCCGGTTCCGGCACGATCCCGTGATCACACTCGTCCTTTCGGGCGTGGCGGCGGCGGCCGTGGGGCTGCTGTTGCAGGTCACGCTGAAGATCGGCTGGAAGCAGCTCATCAATCCCCGCGACCTTGCGTTCGTCCTCGTGGTCTTCGTCCTCGTCGGAATCTTCCACATTTCGCTTGTGGTCACCTTGTTCTGCGTCGCGCCTCTGGCGATCTGGCTGAACCGGCCGGCCGGAACGACCTCGAAGGAGGAGGCATGAGCCACATCGTCAACCTCATCAACGTCTTCGCGTTGTTGTCCCTGCTGGCCGTGGGCGGAGGCACGGCGGTTCTGCCGCAGATGAAGCATGACACGGTCGATATCCATCACTGGGTCACCGACACGCAGTTCGCGGAGATCTACAGCCTCGGTCAGCTCGCTCCCGGACCGAACATGACCTCGGTCATCCTCATTGGCTACATGGTGGCTGGTTGGGCCGGCGCAGTGGCGGTTCTTTTCGCCTTCTTTTTCCCGGCGTGCCTCCTCTGCTACATCGTGAGCAGCCTGTGGGAGTCCGCCCGCGGATCGCCGTGGCGGGACGCGATTCAAAAGGGGATGGCTCCCATTGTCATCGGACTCATGCTCGCCGGCACCTATGCGGTGGGCAAGACGGCCAGCTTCAATCCCGCCAAGGGGTGGGAGGACAATGGCATCACCCTTGCCATCGGTGCCGTCGTGGTCGCGCTGCTGACCTTCACGCGCATCAATCCCGCGCTGACCATCCTTGCGGGGGGCGTGGCGGGTTTCCTGCTGCTGCATTGAGCTTCCCGGCGCCACCACGGGCAAAAGGACTCGTCTGGTCCCTGCTTTGCTGGTAGTCCTTCCCTGATGGAAGACACACAGTCCGAAGACCGGCTCATCAATGCCCTGGTCATCATTGCCTCCACGGTCGGAATGCTCGGCATCCTGACGGTCGGGATTGTCATCACGGTGATGGTCAGCGCGAATTTCAACATCCTCAACTGGATGGAATGATGGAAAAGGTTTGCCGCAAGGGCGCCTTTCCATTACTGTGATTCGCTTATGCCGAAACCGGTAGCTCGCAGAAAAACAAAGAAAGCCGTGGCCAAGCGTTTCAAGGTCACAGCTTCCGGGAAGGTGCTCCGCGCCCAGGCCTCGCGCCGCCACTTGCTGGCGTCGAAGAGCGCCAAGCGCAAGCGGCAGCTCGCGAAGAACATCCTCGTGGATGTGAGCGACGTGGCCCGCATCAAGGAGAACCTGCCCTTTGGTTGAAGATTGACGCCGGCCGCCGCACCTGGCCCCGCGTATCGGGGTTCACGGGATGGATGAGGTGAGGGGCCGAACAACGAAACGATCCGTCCCAAGGAGACCGCCGCAAGGCGGGACAACAAATGCCAAGAGCAACAAACGCGCCGGCCAGTCGTGAGCGGCGCAAAAGAGTCGTCGAGAAAGCCAAGGGCTATCGCGGACGCAGAAGCAAACTCTTCCGCTACGCGAAAGACGCGCGGATGAAGGCCCAGGTCTGGGCGACACGCGACCGCAAGACCCGCAAACGTTCGTTGCGCGGGCTGTGGATCACGCGCATCAACGCCGCATGCCGCGCCGAGGGAATCACCTACAGCCGCCTGCTGGAGGGATTGAAGAAGGCTTCGATCGCCATCAATCGCAAGATGCTGGCCGATCTGGCCGTGGCTGACGAAGCCGCCTTCAACCAAGTGGTGGCCAAGGCCGCCGCGGCACTCAAGGCCGCCTGATCCTTCAGGCCGGGAGATCCGCCCAATGCGGGAGGAACTGAACGTCCTGCGCGGGGAGGCGCTGCGTGACATCGCGTCCGCAACCGACTCCCCGGCGTTGGACCGCGTGCGCGTGGCCTATGTCGGCCGTGCGGGGCGGCTGACCAATGCCGGGGAGCAGATGCGCCACCTGGCGAAGGAGGAGCGGCCGGAAATCGGCAAGCTTCTCCACGAAGTCCGCCAAGCGGTGTCCGCCGCGCTTGAGGAACGCACCGCGGCGCTGCAGTCCGCGGCCGAGGAGGCCGAACTGGCGGGTGTGGATCCGACGCTGCCCGGAGTCGCCCGGGCGGTCGGCAGCATGCATCCACTCCAAGTCCTCCAACGCCGGGCCGTGGAGATTTTCCGCCGCATGGGCTTCGCGCTGGCCGAGGGCCCGGACATCGAGACGGAGTGGCACTGCTTTGATGCGCTCAACACCCCGGAGGACCATCCGGCGCGCAACGAGCAGGACACGTTTTACCTTCCCGACGGGCGGTTGCTGCGCACGCACACGTCGAGCGTGCAAATCCGCACGATGGAAGGACAGGCGCCCCCGGTGCGCATCATATCCCCCGGCGCCGCCTACCGGCGCGATGAGGTGGATGCCACGCATCTGGCGCAGTTCACGCAGATGGAGGGGCTTTACGTCGACGAGGGAGTCACCCTTGGCGACCTCAAGGGGACGCTTGAGTTTTTCTTCCGCGAGTTGTTCGGGCCGGACACGAGTGTGCGCTTCCGTCCGCATTTTTTCCCGTTCACGGAACCGAGCTACGAGCTCGACGTGCGCGCCGCCGCGTTGGGTGGGGGGACACGCTGGCTTGAACTGGCCGGCTGCGGCATGGTGGACCCCGCCGTGTTCGAGCAGATCAACGCGAGGCGGGGCGACCGGGCGTTCGATCCGGACAAAGTCACGGGGTTCGCCTTCGGTTTCGGCCTCGAACGGCTGGCGATGATCCTTTACGGCGTTCCGGATATCCGGATGTTCGTCGAGAACGACCAGCGTTTCCTTTCGCAGTTCGCGCCATGAAAATCTCCCTCGAATGGCTGGCGGATTACGTGGCGCTGCCCGGCACCGCAGACGCTTTGGCCGATGCACTCACGGCGGGTGGCACCGAGGTTGTCGGACGGATGACGCGCGGCGACGTTCCCGACAAGGTCGTCGTGGCGCAGATTCTTTCGAGCGAGCAGCATCCGAATGCCGACCGGTTGAGCGTGTGCCAGGTCGATGACGGGAGCGGGCAACCCCGGCAGATCGTCTGCGGCGCGAAGAACTACCGCGTCGGCGACAAGGTGCCGCTGGCGCTGCCCGGGGCCGTGTTGGGACCGGACTTCAAGATCAAATCGGGGAAACTCCGCGGCGTCGCCTCGGAGGGGATGATGTGCAGCGCGAAGGAACTCGCCTTGGCGGATGATGCCGAGGGATTGATGATTCTGCCCGCGGATTCCACGGTCGGTCGTCCGGTCCGAGAGCTTTTCCCGCCGAACACGTTGCTGGAATTGGAGGTCACGCCCAACCGGCCCGACATGCTGGGCTACCTCGGCGTGGCGCGGGAGTTGTCGGCGCTGACCGGGGCGGCATTGACGGGAAACGCGGCATCCTCGCCGCCGCTTCCACCCGTCGCGACGGCGGAGCCGGGCCGCATCAACATCGAGGATGCCGGGTGTGCGTTTTATTCGGCCCGCATCATCCGCGGCGTCAAAATCGGACCGAGTCCGGCATGGCTGGCAGACCGTTTGGCGGCGGTGGGACTCCGTCCGATCAACAACGTGGTCGATGTGACGAATTACGTGCTCATGGAGACGGGGCAGCCGCTGCACGCCTTTGATCTGGCCAAGCTCTCAGGCGGCATTGTGGTCCGCGCGGCACGGGATGGGGAAACGCTCCACGGCTTGGATGGCATCACCCGGCAACTCCGCCCGCACGACCTTGTCATCGCGGACCAGAGCGGAGCGGTTGCGCTTGCGGGCGTGATGGGTGGCGCCGAAACCGGCGTGGAACCTTCCACGGTCGATCTTCTGCTGGAGAGCGCGTGGTTCGAGCCATCACGCGTGCGGCGGACATCGAGGGAACTCGGATGCACCACGGATTCAAGCTACCGTTTTGAAAGACGCGTCAATCCCGAGGGCGTGCTCGCCGCCTCGGCTCGTGCGACCGGGCTGATCTTGGAGACGGCAGGCGGCACTCCCGAAGCCGGGGTGTTCGTGGCCGGGGAATTGCCGCGGGAGGAGAGGGAGATCGCCCTTGATTACGGGCATTGCCGGGATTTGCTCGGATTGGAGATTGGCGACGAGGAGATCGATGCGATCCTCGTCCGCTTGGGGCTTGAGAGAAAGGATCGGGGCACATGGCGGATTCCCGCATTCCGTCCCGATTTGACACGAGCCGTGGATTTGATCGAGGAGGTGATCCGCGTGGCGGGCATTGAGCGTGTTCCCTCACGTCTGCGTGGATTCCCCGCGGCGGCGTCTTTGGCGGATCTGCGTCACGACCGCGCCGAGGTTCTGCGGAGCCGTTTGCGCGCCCAGGGCTTCAGCGAGGCGCGAACATCCCACTTTGTTTCCGCCGAGGCGCTGGCGGAGGCCGGGGTCCCCGCGGCCGGTGCGGTCGCCATCCGGAACCCGCTCGGGGCGGATCAGGCGTTTCTGCGTCCGGTCCTGCGTGCCGGGTTGCTCGGTGCCATGGCGCACAATTTCCGGCACGGCGCCCGATCCGTGCGGCTTTTCGAGCTCGGACAGGTTTTCTCCACGGAGGGGCGGGAGGAGTGCACAGCGCTCGGTCTCATCGCCAGCGGCGAGGCGCGGGCGGCATCGTGGAAGGAGGCGGGGACGCCCGCGGATTTCCACGATTTGAAAGGGGTGTTGGAATGTGTGCTCGGTCCGTTGGCATTCGACGCATCCGACGGCGGAGGCTTGGCGATGCGGGTGTCCGGCGAAAGCGGCGTGCAGGGAACCATCCAGCGTCTGCCCAAGACATTGGCGCAGGACCATGAGGCCCGGTCGCCGGTGTATTACGCGGAATTGATCGTCGGCCCTTGGCTGGAGCTGGTTTCGGGCGACGTGCGGGTGCGGAACCTTCCGAAATTTCCGGCCGTGGAGCGGGACTTGTCCATCGTTCTCCCCCGCGGGGTTCCATATGCCGACATCGAGGCGGCGCTCCGCCGCGTGCGTGTGCCGCACCTTGAAACTTTCGCTTTGAAGGACGTATTCACGGACGCTTTCGGGGAGGCGCTTCCCGCGGATCGGCGCGCGCTCACGGTCGCCTTGACATTCCGGGACGCGAGTCGAACATTGACCTCGGACGAAATTGACCGCGCGGTCGAAACGCTGCGCGATCACGCGAAAGCGGAGCTGGGGGCCGATTTTCGCGCTTAGATCTTTCGCATCGCGGAAAACATTTGCCCTGGAGGGTTCGAGTAAACGATCCAAACCCCGAACCGTATTACTTGTTTCCCAGGAGGCTGAGCTGCGGGCGGCAAGGACATGCCTTGATTGGAAGTCCGCGCTGTGTGCGGCGGTCATCCGCCCTTGCTTTCAAGGGATCGGGAATTGGGCCGTGACGGCTCATCCGGGGCAATCCTTTCATGGAAAAGCCTCCCCTCGCGGGAGGCTTTTTCGTCCCGCGGTTCGCATGCGCCGGATATGATTTGTCCGCACGGCGGCGGACGGATAGAAGGATTCGCACATGATGAAGGCTTTACTGGCTCTTGAGGACGGGCGGGTGTTCCACGGCGAGGCGTTCGGCGCGACGGGGACAACGACGGGGGAGATTTGCTTCAACACGTCCCTGAGCGGCTATCAGGAGGTGCTGACCGATCCGTCCTACTTCGGCCAGATCGTGGCCATGACCAATCCGCACATCGGGAACTACGGGGTGAACGTGCTCGACGAGGAAAGCGGGTGCCCGCAGGTGCGCGGTTTTGTCATTGAAGAGCTGACGGATGCCCCGAGCAACTGGCGGTCGGAGGAATCGCTCGATGAATACCTGAAGCGCCATGCCATCCCCGGCATCCAGGAGGTGGACACACGGGCCCTGACCAAGCACCTGCGCGAGGCCGGCGCGATGAAGGCATGCCTGACCACGGAGCCGATGATCCCGGAAGAGGCGGTGAGCAGGGCCCGCACGGGCGACGGGGTGGTGGGCATGGATTTTGTGCGCGAGGTCACGGTGCGGGAGGCCTTCGACTGGGATCCGGACGACGCCGAAAGCCGGCCGTGGCAGCTGGTCCAGAGCACTTTTCCGGATGGCGGAGTTTGTGATCCGTTGGGGAACGTCTTCGGCATGCTGCCTCCCGTGCGGCACCGGGTGGTGGCTTATGATTTCGGGATGAAGCGCAACATTCTCCGGGGGCTGCGCCAGCGCGGGTTGGCGGTCCGTGTGGTTCCCGCCGACACGTCCGCGGAGGATGTGTTGGCCATGAAGCCGGACGGGGTGTTTCTTTCGAACGGTCCCGGCGATCCCGCGGCCCTCGACTACATCCATGCCGCGGTGCGCGGGTTGCTCGGTCGCAAGCCGATTTTCGGGATCTGCCTCGGTCACCAGATTCTCGGCTATGCACTGGGGGGGAAGACGTTCAAATTGAAATTCGGCCACCGCGGAGGCAACCAGCCGGTGAAGGATCTGCTCACAGACAGGGTTTCCATCACTTCGCAGAACCACGGGTTTGCGGTGGATGCAGATTCGCTGCCCTCCGATGCCGAGGTGACGCACATCAATCTCAACGACGGCACGGTTGAGGGGTTGCGGAGCAAGTCGATGCCGGTTTTCAGTGTCCAATACCACCCGGAGGCCGCTCCTGGGCCGCATGACGCCGGCTACTTCTTCGACCAGTTTGCCAAACTGATTGATGAGACAAAGGCGGGTTGATACTCTCGGACACCCATGCGCCTGACCGTATATTTCCCCGAGGACAGTCCAACCATCCACGAGTTCGTCGACAATCAGCTCACGGTCGGCCGCTTGGGAGACAATGACATCGCATTGGACGAGGGGTCGGTTTCCAGCCGCCATGCGCAGGTCGTGGCGCAGGATGGGGAGGTCACCCTCCATGACTTGGGCTCCACCAACGGCACATTCGTCAACGGGGAGCAGGTCACCGGACGGCGCGTGCTGAACGATGGGGACGAGATATATTTCGGGAGCGTTCGCTCCGTTTTTCTCGTGGGGGATGAGGGCGCTCCCGCGGTGGTGCAGGAGGAGGTCGTGGAGAGCGGACCGATCCCGCCGGTGGCCGGTTCCGAGCCGGCCGCAACAAGCGGGGGGCGCCCCGGCAATTTCAGCTACATGTCGCCGCTGCCGCGTCCGGTCGCATCCAAGGACAAGCTGGACATGGTGGCGTGGGGACTGGCCGGGGTTGGGGTCTTGGCAGCCTGCTACGCAGTCATTGTGATTGTGACCACCTGAGCGGCGGTCACTCCGACTGAAAGGCGAAGGTCAGTTGCACGTCCCGAGCCACGGACGGCTCGCGTCGTGCTGCAAGGTTGCGGCGGATGAGGGCGAACAAGTGCGCGCCCAACTCATGTGGAAGGAGCTCATTGCTGCGATGGTTGTGCCTGCGGGTTTTGCCAATGTGGTTTTTTGCTTTCATCGCGGGCAAGTTTGGACGATGGGGTAGGACATACGCTGTCATATGCCCGAAAAATGCCCGGAAAAAATCAAGGCCCCCAGACGCCGGCCCGATGTGCTGAGAAGCCGTCCGCCGATGGAGCGCATGTGGCGCATCCATCAGGAGCTTACCCGGGGCGAATATCCGAACTGCCGCCGCCTTGCCGAATCACTCGAGGTTTCCTCGAAGACAGTCATGCGCGACATCGAGTTCATGCGCGACCGTCTGGAGTTGCCCTTGGCCTACGATGCCGTGAGGCACGGGTTCCATTACACCGCTGCGGTGAAGGATTTTCCCGTGATGAAAATTTCCCAGGGTGAAGTGGCCGCGCTTCTGCTGGCGCAAAAATCACTGGAGCAATTCCGCGGCACGGCATTCGAGCAGCCGCTGGCGGGCGCATTCCGCAAGCTGAGCCATTCCCTGGGTGGCGAGATGGAGGTGGCATGGCACGAACTCGAGCAGGCGCTGTCCGTCCATCACAGCGGGACGGGACTTGCCGACATGGAAGTCTTCGATGCCTTGGCCAACGCGGTGATGGACGGAAATGAGGTTTCCTTCTCCTACCACAAACTCGCCGGAGAGAAGGAGGAGCAGAGAACGGCCCGCCCCTACCACCTCGGTTGCATCGAGAACCAATGGTATTTGTTCGGCCATGATCCCGCCCGCGGGGCGGTCCGGACATTCGCGCTGCCGAGGATACGTTCCGTCGAACGGACCGGCATAAGCTTCAAGCGTCCGAAAAAATTCTCCCTTGCAAAAATTCTCGAGGGGAGTTTCGCCGTGTTCGAGGGCGGGCAGGCCCGGAAGGTGCGTTTGCGTTTCACGGGTGTCGCCTCCCGTCTCGTCGGTGAACGGGTATGGCATGCCTCCCAGCGATTCGATCGCGATGGAGACGGGCTTGTTCTGACGATGGATGTGGGGCTGTCACCCGACCTGCGGCAATGGATTCTGGGGTGGGGCGCGGACGCCGAGGTGCTCGAACCGGGAGAACTTCGGGAGGCGCTTTCCGGCGCGGCGAAGGCTGTGGCGGAGGTTTACCTCGGAAAATAGGCGGAGTTGCCGCGGACGAGGGATTTTCTCCTTCAATTCGGAGGGGGAGGCTTCCAGCATCGGCTGTGTTTCTGCCCCGATGTCCTTGGATTGGCGCACCCGCGATCTTCCTGCTGGTCGCGGTTCTTTATTTCCCCACGGTGCGGGGCGGCTTCGTTTACGATTCCGTCGGGCAGGTGCTTTACGGGGACTACATCCACAATCCCTCGCATTGGGGCGATGTGTTGAGTCTGCATGTCATGTCACGGGATGAACTCGACCGGAACCGACCGCTGCTCCTTGCCTCCCTGATGCTGGATTCGTCGGTCTGGGGGAGGGAGCCTTCCGGTTACCGGCTTACCAGCGTGTTGCTGCATTCCGCCAATGCCGCGATGCTGTTTTTGGTCATTGCCGCGGCCTTGGGGCGTCCATCCAAGCCGGCGGATCCCATTCCAACCTTGGCAGCGGCCTTGGCGGCGCTTTTCTTCGCCCTGCATCCCTTGGTGGTCGAAGTGGTTGCCGAGCCGTCGAACAGGGAGGATGAGCTCGTGCTTTCGGCGGTCTTGGTTGGCCTGCTGGTGATCCTGCGGTGCGCCGCCTGTCCGCCGAGGCATTGGCTGGTGGCCAATGTGATGCTGGTGTTGTCGGCGGTTCTGGCCGTGGCTTCCAAGGAGTCCGGCATCGCGGCTCTTCCGGTATTTCTCGTCGGGGGATTCCTGTTTCTCAGGGAACACCTTCGCAGGCTGCTTCCGGGGCTGTTCCTCGGGGCCCTCCTTGTCGCGGCGTTCCTGCTGGCAAGCTACGCATGGAGACCGGAGCATTCCGTCATATTTGCAGTGCCTCCGACACCATTGGCCCCGGATTTGTCAACGGCGCTCGTCCTGCAGTGCCGGATTTTGGCGGTGCAAATTCTGCAGATTTTTTGCATCACCGGTTTGAGTGCCCACTATCCGGGGGAAGTTCTTGCGGGCATCATGCTTCCCCGTGCGTTTCTGGTGCTGGGGCTTGCTGCAGGTGCGTTCGGGGTTGTTGCGCGGATGCACCGGCTCGGGCTTCTTGGGTTGATGCTTTTCATTCTGGGGCTCCTGCCAGCCTCGAATTTCGCCCCCCAGTTTCATCCTCTTGCCGACCGGTTCCTGTATGTTCCTCTCGCCGGGGTGGCCATGATGGCGGGGACCCTGATCGCCTGCGCCGCGGTCCGGGCGGGGCGTCCGTGGGTTCCGGTCAGTGTTGCTGCGGCATGCATGGTCTTGTTGGCAGGATTGTATGCATCCAATCTGCAGCGGCAGCGCGTTTGGCGGAATCCTGAGGCCCTGTGGGCCGATGTTCTGGCCAAGTTCCCCGGGACACCGATTGCGTATCTGGGTTTGGCCAATGCGAGTTACCGCGCGGGAGATTTTGAAGGAGCGAGGCGGTTTGCCGAAGATGGCGTGCTCGCCTCCCGCCGACGATGGGACGACCTGCTTGCCATAAGCGCACTCTGCGAGTGGAAGACCGGACGACGCGTCGAGGCCGTGGAGAACCTTCGTCTGGCCAGGGCCTTGTCGCCGACCTATCGGGACCTCGTCCTGCCGACACTGTCGCTGCGGTGGTCGCAGGAACAGATCGACACGTTGAGGCAGATCCTGTCCGAAGCGTATTGAGTCCTGCACGCCCGGCAGGATTCGAACCTGCGACCAACGGATTAGAAATCCGACACCCTACACAGACACATTGACGTGGTGCCAACATGGTGCCAAGTTTCGGCATGATGAAACCCGGAACACCAGAGAACGAGATCACCGCAAAAAACCGCCGCCCCTCGTGGCCACCGATCAAGAAAGCCCGCAAGAACGGCCGCCCGTGCTGGCTCGTGGATGCCAGACTCAACGGCAAGGGACCGCGCTACTACTGCGAGACTCTCGAAGAGGCGAAGGGCAAGGCGCACGAGGCCAACATCACGCGAAAGAACGAGGGCGGCAGCGCCATCTACAACGCCGAACTCTCCGCCTACGGGTGGAACGTCTCCCGCGCCATCGAGTTTGCCCTGGATCATCTGAGAAAGTCCGCCAAGGCAAAACCGCTGGCCGATGCCGTGGCCGACTTCACCGCATCGAAGGCGGACAAGTCCGATGCCTACAAGCGCGACCTCAAGGGGATTCTCGACGCACTCAAGACCGCGCTGCCGACGGCTACCACGGCAAGCGTGGCCACGGCGGAGATCAACGACTTCCTCGCCGCCCTGCATCCCGTCACGGCGAACAACCGCCGCCGTGTGCTGGCCGTGTTTTTCAACTGGTGCGTGATGCAAGGCTTGCGGACCGACAACCCGGCAGAATCCGCCGCCGTGGCCAAGGTCACGCACGGCACGCCCGGAATCCTCACGCCGGAGGAACTCGCCGCCATGCTTGAGGCCGCGGAGGACTGTATCCTTCCCGCCATCGTCCTGGGTGCCTTCGCCGGCCTGAGGCAAGCCGAAATCGCGCGGTGCGATTGGCGCAACGTGGACTTGGCCGAGGCCGTGGTGACACTCGACGCCGGCACCACCAAGACCAACAGCCGCCGTGCCGTCCGGCTGCCGGCGGCGGCCGTGGCATGGCTTGCCGGGGTTGCGAAGAAGTCCGGCCCCGTGTTCGTGGCCGGCCCGGAGGCCCGGGCCGCTTGGGACTTGGCCCGCATGGCGGCGGGATTCGGTCCGTTCCAGACTTCGCTGATGCGCGTCCGGCAGGCAACCGCCGCCCTCACGCCGAAGCAAATCAAAGCCCTCCTGCCTTGGCCGGACAACGCCCTGCGTCACTCGGCCATTTCCTACCGGCTGGCCCTCCGCCCCGAGGCTGCAGCCGCCGCATTCAACATTGCGCCAGAGGCCGTGGCGACCGTGACCGGCATCGAGGCCGTGGCCTACGCGGCCGGGAACAGCCCGAAGATCATCCGGGCGCACTATGACGCCCTTGGCAAGCCCTCCGCGGCCGCGGCGTGGTTTCGTGTGACACCCGCGGGCGCTCCTCGCAACGTGGTCCCGATGGCAAAGGCGGCCGCGGGGGCATGACGCGAGGAGAGGCAGACTTGCGACTTGCGAAAATGCAGGGCCGGGGGCAATAGTCACTTCATGAGGCTGGCCGTTGAACTGATCGAAAGCGAAGAGGGCTTCGCCGTCCGTTGCCCTGCGTTGCCGGGATGTTGGAGCCAAGGGAAGACGCGGAGCGAGGCCCTTGCCAACATCCGCGAGGCCATCGCGCTTTGGCAGGATGCCGCTGTGGAGGACGGGGACGCTGCGCTTGCCGCGGAGGGCGTCACGTTCTCCCGCGAACTCGTGACGGTCTGATCATCCCCGGATCGTGCCAAAGATTCCCGGCATCCGCCACCAGGACGCCGTCCGCGCACTCGAAAAGATGGGCTTCCGGATCGTGCGGCAAAGCGGTCACATCATCATGACCAATGGACGCTGCCGCGTCACGATTCCCCGCGCGAATCCGGTCAACGCCTTCACGATGGGCGGTATCGCGCGAGACGCTGGCCTTTCCCCCGAGGAATTCCGGGAACTCTTGCGCTGAGGGGGCTGCGCCTGCGGGGATAGCAACAGCATCACGACTAAACAGATGCACTGCGATTTTTTGGGGAAGCCGGGGCATCGCCGGAGTTTTCTCAGGCGACCTTTACCAACATTGCGCTTCACGCCGCGCCCGCTTAGCCACGACCGACTCCGGGGAGATGTCGAGTCTGGAGTTTCATGCTGACTACGCATTTCGTCAATCCCCTCTTGAGCTTTTTTGGCGTTTTGAACTCGGTGACAACCTCCTTCCATGTGCGCACGGCATCCGTGATCCCGAATCGCTTGCCAGCGTCCCACAAAACCTGCGCGAGAAAGTGTTGGATAGCCATCTCTTGGCCTCGCACTCGCGCGGCGGCGAGCAACTCGCAGATGTTGTGTGCAAGGCTTTCCGCAAAAGGGTCCTGACCGCTGCTCATCAGTTCCTCTGCTTGCCTTCGATAAAGCGGAAAATCTTGATTCTTCCATAGGTCGAAGCTGCCCTCATGGTATTCCATGCCAAAGAGCGTTTTGAGCTGGTTGTTGGTCTTGTCCGTGTTGAACGAGGGGTCAACTCCCGTGGCGGCTGATATGAGCATAGCGTCCATCTGCGACAGTTCTCGCCGTCCTTGCTCGACCGCGACCAGTTGTGCGTAGCCGATTCCGGTGACGCGAGAGAATTGCTCGGCAGTGAGTCCGCAAAGGCTGCGAAGACGCATCAATGCTGCGTGTCTTGGTCTTTTGGCTTTGGATTTCATCGGTGCGACAGTATCAGAAATTTGCCGCAACACACAACACATATTGACCAACTGTGACATGTCGTATGTCCTGCACGCATGGGCAAGACCAAAGATACAAACCAGACCATCAAGCTACTTCTCGACAAGAATGAGGCGGCCGCCTTGTTGGGCTGCTCTTTCCGTCACATTCAGAATCTTACCGCCCGCCGCCTGCTACCATGTGTGCGCTTGGGGAAACTCGTGCGCTACCGCCGGGCAGATCTTGAGCGCGCCCTTGATAAGCTGACCGTCCGGTCAATCTGAGCGGGTATGAAGCAAAGGTTGCAGAGAGGCCCAGGCGATGGACTGCCCATCAAGCGGCGCATGCAGCGCAAGAAGAGCGTGAAACTGATGGCCCTCGAACACGCATGGAGGAAGGCATCGATCAGGGATCGGGTTGGCTTTCTTTTTTACCTGGAGATGGAAATTGGATTCCTGGCTGCCGCCTCAATGAGGCGGGGCTCTGCCTGACCAATCAGCCGACCGAAAATAGCCCGGCAGCGTTGCAGCGCCACCGGGCAGAACACGAACCAGTGGGAAAAAAAGCACAACCCAAAAGGCGGGGCAAGGACAAGCGTTGTCCTACCCATCGCGATGCCGAAAGCAAGCGTAAGGGCTCCGATGCGCCCCGGGAAAACGCCCCTACAGCACCAGCAAAGTCGGAGCGTCGTGGGGTAGCACTGAAGCCGCGAAGGGGTGCGCCTGCCGTCTTCCAACCCGGACCTGCGCGGCGGCCCAAGACCAGCATGCACGGGCACACTCAGCCGCCGGCGGTGGATGGATCATCCAAGCATTCCGACCTTGAAGCGGACCACCGTGGCGACAACGCTCCTCTGTTCGATCCGTTTGCGGCGCTGGAGGAATTGGGTATTTTCTGGCTCGTTGGTAGCCAGTCCTACTTTTTGCGCCGACACGAGGGCGAACGAGAGCGCTTCGTCGATATGGGGGCGCAGGAAGTCCGGCGCAAGCTGCGGGTCAGGAACTTCCGTAACCGTCCTAATCCCGAGGCCGGCGAGGCCGTCTCGCAAATTGATCGGATCCTCGACGCGGCAACGGAAAAGCATGCGGTTGATTTGTGCATCCGTCTCGCTGGCTGGAAGGCCGGAGTGTATGAGATGGAAGGCGGCCGTGTGCTTGTCTTGGATTCGCCCATTTTGATCGAACCACGGAAGGGAGAATGGCCAACGATAGAATCCTTCCTCGGTGCACTCTTGGGGAGCAAGCAGTCACAATACTTCTGCGCGTGGCTCAAAGTCGCCTACGAAGCACTGAGGACCGGCAGGCGCACGCCTGGGCAGTGCCTCATCATCGCCGGCCCGTCAGGATGCGGGAAGACCCTCCTGCAGTCGCTCATCATCACGCCGATCTTGGGCGGCAGGTCTGCTGATCCGAAAGCGTTTTTCTTCGGCCGCACAGACTTCAACGTGGAGTTGATGGCCGCGGAACATTGGCTGATAGGCGAAGTCCCGTCTTCGGCCCGCTACGATGACCGGCTCTTCTTCGGAGAGCGGATAAAGGAGGTTGTTGCAAACAACACGCAGCGCCTGCACAAGAAGAATCGTGATGCGGTGACGGTCTCGCCATTCATTCGCCCGACGATCACGTTGAATGACGAGCCGGAGAAACTCGGCTGCTTGCCCCCTCTGACAGAGGACTTCAAGGAAAAGATCATGTTGTTCAAGGCAGGGCCTGCGCTCGATTTTTGGAAGCGATTCGATGACGCCGAAGACCTACGGGAGTCGGTGCGGGCCGCGTTCGAGCGAGAGCTACCGGCCTTCCTCAATTATCTCATCGATTGGCCGATCCCGGAGGATTTTCGGGACCGCCGATACGGTGTCTGCTCATTCTACGATCACGAGCTTTTCGAGACTGTGAATGAGGCGGACCATGCCGAGCTTTTGCTCGGCTTGATTGATGTCGAATTGTGGAGACTGAGCCCCTCCGGCTCCGCGTGGCGGGGCAAAGCGTGCGAGCTGCAGAAGGCGCTCTTGGCGGACGACTCGGAGGTGAAAGGTCCGGCCAGGCAGATTCTCCATGTTAGTCCGTCACGGTGCGGCCAGATCCTGAGATCGCTTGCAAAGCGATACCCTTCCCGCGTGGCGGAAAAGCGAATGGCCGATGGTCGGGTCTGGACCATTCAGCGACCGCCTAAGACTGCCTGAAGGTCGGTCGCCTTCCTTCGCGCTTCCTTCGATGGTCGTAGCCCTACGGTCTGTCACATCACGCCGTGCCCACGGTCGTGGGCAATGATGAGCCGTGATAGACGGGTTGCGGCAGCCTGTCACCCGGCAAGCGGCATGAACACTGGGCCGACCACTCATCATGACAGACATGACAGACTTTTGGCACATGTAGGGAAAAACACTCCTCTGCGTCCCTTGGCGCTAAGGAATCTTTTAGGGGTGGCCCCTCCGGGTGAGGGTGTTGGGTCTCCCAACCCTGACTCGAGCGCGGTATCGGAAAGTTTTGTGTCCCTCTGGGTTCTGTGTCACTTGCAGAGAGAACAAAGCCCTTCCGTCAGACCGTCGCCCGGTCGGCCCACTCGAGGCAGAGGCAGGCGGTCGCGGGGGCGCAACCGCTGCATCTTCCTTGCCCGCGCTCAAGGTGACAGGCTATCGCGGTATCCTGCAACTTGGGGAAAGGGAAATCCCCCGGATATCGAAAAGGCATGTCATCCCTGTCACGTCCCTCATGAAGTTGTGACAGTAGTAAGAATGCAGTGTGATGCACATTTGATGTGGAAGCACTGCGACGCGTCGTATCTACTGTTTACGTGGTGCAACGTATTTACATGCCAACGCGAGACGCTGACGTGAGTCCTGCCATGTTATGAGCGTCGCCTCCGCCACGCCTCCGCTGTCGGCCTTCCCGCCGATCCGGCTTTGCCAGTTCGCGAAGGATGCCGGGCTCTCCCTGGCGACGTTGTGGCGGTATCGGCGGCGGGGATGGCTGCGCACCGTCCTTGTCAGCGGCCAGCACTTCGTGACACGCGAAGCCATCGCGGAATTCAACGCACGGGCGGAGCGGGGCGAACTATCGGGACCACCCCGGAACCCGCGGGCCCTGGCGAAGATGCCGGGGCGGTCAACTCTCCCCGCCGCCACACAATCACCAGCCCTCTGCGCCTGACGAGTCCTCACCCTTCACCATTCCTTTCTCATGTCTAACTCAGTCCCGGTCACGTTTGAATACAAAGACAAAGGGTTCGATGCCATCGGCTCACGCTTTAACGCTTTAACAAAGAAGATGCAGGGCGGTAGCGGAGGCTTCTCGAAAATTGGCGGCTCGGTAGGCAAGCTCGAAAAAAGCTTCTCGCCCTTGATGGCGGTCGGCACGGCGGCTATGACCGCCTTGGCGGCTACCGCTGCGCTTGCAGGCGGCACATTTGTTGGCATGTCGGCAGGTCTCAAGGGCGCCTTCGATGCCGGCGACCGGTTTGCCGACTTGTCCGCTCGCACCGGCGTCGCCGTGAAGGATTTGGTCGTGCTGGACCGCGCATTCCAAAACGCGGGCATGTCCGGCGAGCAGGTCGGCCCGTCCATCAACCGCCTGCAGAAAGCCCTCGCGGGTGTGAACGAGGATGGCGAGCCCACCAACGCCATGTTCCAGCGTCTGGGCCTGAGCATGGAGACGCTGCAGGGCCTCGATCCCGGCGGGCAATTCACCGCGGTCGGCAAAGCCATCTCCAGCATCGCCGATCCCACCGATCGCGCCGCTGCGGCCATGGGCATCTTCGGCAAGAGCGGTGGCGAACTGCTCGCGCTCTTCGCCGATGCTGGGGCCTTCGGCGATGCCGCCGCTCAGGTCGGCACGCAGGCCGAGATCCTGCAACGCAACGCCGTGATCTTCGGAAAGATTTCCGACCAGCTCGGCCTTGTCGGCACGAAGGTGCAGGGCTTTTTCGTCGGCGTTGCCGACAAGGTTGCACCGGTCCTCACGCCATTGATGGATTTCTTTGCCGGCGCCGATTTTGCCGCTATCGGGCAGCGGCTGGGCGACTCGCTCGCGCTTGGCATTCAAGCCCTCACGGACGGAAGCATCTGGTCGATCCTTCTCGACAGCGCAAAGGTTGCCATCGGCTCAGCGATCAATTTCCTGTGGGCTGGGATGCAGTCCGCCATCGTCGGCGCAGGGTTGATCCTTTTCGAGAAGTTCAAAATGGCGAGGGAGTTGATCTCCATCCTTGGCACTGTGGATTTCTGGAAGGGTGCGGGGAATCAGCTTCTCGCTTTTGCTTCGTCATTCAACGCAATGATCCACGGGAGCTTTGCGAGGATTGTGGAGTTGATGCGTCCGATGCTCAGCAAGATCGGGCTCGGCGGGGCAGCCGACAAGGCATCGGGCTACCTACGGGGGAAGTCACAGGCCATGAACGACACGGCCGAGGGATATCAACAGGCCGCCAATGCGGCCTTCGTGCCGGCGATGGAGCGTCTTTCCAGCAGAGCGGCCGAAGCCTGGGACAACGTCGCATCAGCCATGGCGAATGCCTTCAATGACTCGGTGAACTTGGTTGACGTTGGTTCCGCACAGGACAGTCTCAGCCAGTCCATCGATAAGCTTGCAGACAAGGTGACCGCAGCTCAGGGGCGGTTTGCGTGGGACGCCCAAAAGGACCGCAGGACTGGCAAGCTCAACTTGGAAGGCGAAGGGAAGGAACCGGGCCGGGGCGAAGCTTCCGTGTCCCGGTTGATCTCCATCGCCGGATTCAGCGGGATCTTCATCAAGGACACTCTGCTCGGCGAGAATCGCCGACAGACGGCAGAGCTCCAACGGCAGACAGCCCTGCTCGAACAAATCGCCAAGCAAAAGACTCCGCCGCTTCCCGCCATCTTTGATCCCATGCTCCGCTTTGCATGAGGCATTCAAATTTACCCACCAACGCTATGACACAATCCATCCATCGAAAACTTTGCTGTGGGAAAACCTCAGCACCCGCCGCCCCGACCATCACCGGCATCCACCCCGGCGACCGTGAGGCCTACGAGGCATTCCAAGCCGCCAAAGGTAGCGAGCGCACCCGTCTTTTCCGCGCCAACGGCCCCGCCATTTTTCGATGGCAGAAAGCCTTGGAGTCCGGGATCCAAGGCGAAGCGAGCAAGGCGGCGATCCGGCCGGAGGCCCGCGGCGGCCGAAACGTCGCGCCATCGCCTGCAGCTTCTCCGAAGCCCGCCGCCCGCGCCCAGGCCCTGCCCGCGGATCCGCTGGCACCGCTCCGCGCGGAATTCCGAAGCCGCTTTCCGTCATCGGGGCAAGACCGCGTGGCGCAACTGCGTTTCGCCGTCTCGCATTGTGCCGAGGTCATGGCAGCGGCCCCGGGGAGATTCGAGAAGGGCAGCAAACCCAACCACCTCCGCACGGCTGCCGTTGCGCTGCGCGTCCTTCGCGAGCCGCGGTAAACCATCCTCTCACCTCACAACCAAAAGCACCCACGATATGAACACAACCACCACACCCGCAGATCCCATCAACAACACCACGTCGCGAGACAGTTCGCCCGCCGGCGAGCCCATGGCGTCTTGGGACATCCTGAAAATGTGCGCCAAGGAAATCGGTGTGCAATCAAAAGCCATCGAGCAATGCCAGATCAGCGCTCGGATCGGCCACCTCATGCCCGACCTGCTGACGGCCGAAGAAAAGGAATGCCTGGCCTCGCTGGACCTGAAGGCCGCCGCCCACCTGCGGAGCATTGACGATGCCATTGCCATGCCGGAGACGCGATTCGCCGCAGCTAAGGACTTGATCGAATGCGGCGCGGTGCCCACCGAGAACGACTTCGAGGAATTCGAGCTGGTCCGCGCCCGTCGGGATGACCGAATCAAAATCTGCAAGGCGTCGGCTCAGTCCTTTAATCGGCAGGACGTTCTGCCCTTCGTGCGTGAAATCTGCCTGCGGGCGGCGGGACGCCTGAAGACGATCAACGAGGACCGCGCTCGCGAAGAGCGCGACACCGGAGTCCATTCCTCTGCCGATGCGAAGATCGTCGGCGACGTTCAGCCCTCGTGCTGGCAGCCGTCGCAGGTGCTCCTGGCCCTCGCCAAGCTCCGCCACACGCTCTTGCTGCAGCAGTTCGCGATTAACCTTGAAGTGCCAAGCAAGATTCTGTCCACCCGCGGCTTGGCCGAGGTGCTTGAGTGAAGCAGACAATTTGCGGGCACGAGCCGATGCGCGTTCTCCGGCGAGCTTTCGCGCGGCGGTGTCGGCCCGCAGATCGCGGGTGCGAGCCGCGGGGTGGGGAGTCGAGCATACCTGCCTGCCCCGCGGTAAACCGGCCTTCGTTCCACGAGGAACGCACGAAGTGCCTTCACCCGAGCTTTGCTAAAACCGTGCCGCTCCCGGAGTGATCCGAGGCCCGTTGCTGTGCCCTGCGCTCCATAGAAAATGCTTCACATCGGCCTTGGAGCGGGGCCATGGTCCGACTTGAGCGTGCGCGAACATGCTCCCCAAGTTCATACCGCGGAGTAATCAACCGAGGTGGGAAACAATGAAAGAACGTCCGTCCGTCGAGGATACCTGTGGTGTGATAGCCATGGGGATAAGGTTCGCGCCTTCCTTGGCGGGCGGACTTTTTCATCACATGAATCCAAAAAAATCGTTCTACGTTCGAGAGGTCTGCGTGACCTACAAACCCCGCCGCGTCAAGATCACCCCAAAGCTGGATGCTTGCCTGAACTCGTCATACAAGGTTTTCGAGTTGTTCAAGGAGATGGGCAATGAGATGCGGGAGAAACTCGTCGCCGTGGCCTTGTCAACCCGGCATAAAGTGTTGTGCTATGAGGTGATTTCCATAGGCACCGTCAACGAGAGCTTTGCCAAACCGGTGGAGATTTTTCGGAACACGCTTCACTTGAATCCCTACGGATACATTCTGATCCACAATCACCCCAGCGGTGATCCGTGGCCATCCGAGGCAGATAATAACCTTACGCGGGTGTTGCGAGAAGTGGCAGATCTCTTGAATGTTTGTTTCCTCGATCACGTCATCGTGGGTGCGGAAGGATACTTCTCCTACCTGGACCACAATTGGACCGTGCCAGCGGTGCGCAAGAAGGCCGCGTAAATCCAATTTGACTCCAAAGAGCACACCCCGCCCGGGCAACCGAGGCGGGGTTTTTGCTGCCAATCCGCTGGTTGGCTTGGTGCCAATTGGTGCCAAAAAAGCGGGGTTTTAGGCGTTTTTGAGTGTGCGTCCGTGTGTTGAAAATACCAACGTCAAAAAGGAATTATCTCTGTGCGGGATAGTGATTTACGCGGTGCAACAGAGATTACGCCCGGGGAGATTCGAACTCCCGACCAACGGATTAGAAATCCGCTGCTCTATCCCCTGAGCTACGGGCGCAAGGCAGATCCGGAGGGGAAAGGATGGCTGGCTGCAGGGCTATCAGCGGCTGTGCTCGACGCCTTCTGCACCGGCGGAAATATCCCGTCCGACGGCGCTGACATCCTGGCCGACGCCTCTCACGGTGTTGCAGGCGCTGAGACCGCCGACCAAGGCGGCACCAATAGCGAGAAGAAGAAGCTTTTTCATAACGGCAGAAAAGTAATGCGTTCTTCCGGGAGTTGTCGAGTGCGGCCGCAATGAGGTGGCCGGGGTCACGGCGTGGGGGCGTCTGCGGATTGCGCACTGGCGGTGACAGGAGGCTGGCCCTTCAGCCGGATGTAGTCCTGCATGATGAGGAGTGTCTCGTCGCGCACGGGATCGACAAAAATTTCCTCCTCGGCGGGCGCCGAGGGATCGTCGCCGTCCTCGAACTCCTCGAGCCCGGTTCGCTTCGGAGGCTTGTCAAGGGACACCTTCTGCAACTCCCGGGCATTGACGCTGTCCAAGGTGACCTCGACAGCCGCAAACTCGTGGCGATCACGCGCCTTCCGTTCGGCGAGCCGGGCTTCCCGACGGGCCTTGTCCTGTTCGATTTCCTCGATTCGGATCTGTTTGTTGAGGCTGACGGCGTTTTCGTCGAGCCGTTTGCGCAGTCGCTCGCGGTCCTCCTGGATATAAGAAAATTCGGGGTCGACCGCGAGACGGGCGGCACTGGCGGCTCGCAGACGGGGGATGAGGGAGCCGACGCTTCCGATCGCCGTGAATGAGCGGGCTGGAACCTCGTCATAATCCAGAGGATTCTTCAGGGCTCCTTCCCCGACATCGGCTTGATCGGTGAGTGAGGGCAGCACGATGTCCGAATTCACGCCACGGAGCTGCGTGGAGCCGCCCTTGATCCTGTAGAACTTCTGGATGGTGAGTTTGACGGCCCCGGACTTGCCCGAGGACGCAAAGAGGGGCATGAAACGGTCCACCTCGAGAAGGGTCTGCACGGTGCCCTTCCCGAAGGTTTGCTCGTCACCGACGATGACGGCCCGGCCATAGTCCTGAAGTGCGGCGGCAAAGATCTCGCTGGCGGACGCGCTGAGGCGATTGGTCAGCACGATGAGTGGTCCATCCCAAAGGACGCTGGGGTCGGGGTCATTCAGGGCATTGATGTTGCCGTTGGTGTCCTTGGCCTGGACAACGGGCCCCTTGGGGATGAAAAGGCCCGTGAGGCGCACGGCCTCGTCGAGTGATCCTCCGCTGTCCCTGCGAAGGTCGATGACAAGGCCTTCGATGCCTTCGCGCTTGAGTCGCTTGAGCAGGGCGGCCACATCCTGCGTGGTGCTTTTCGGGGCGCCCCGGCGGTCCATGTTTGCATAGAAGCTCGGCAGCGTGATCCATCCGATCTTGGACTGTTTTCCATCCGGATCGGCGGCCTCAATGACTTGGGCCTTGGCCTCCTCGTCCTTGAGCTTCACCTCGTCACGGACGATGGTGACAACTTCGAGTTTCGACGGATCGGACGAGGCGGCGGGGATCACCTGCAGGCGGACGGTGGTGCCCTTCTTTCCGCGGATGCGTTCGACGACGCGATCGAGTTTCATGTCCACGACATCCTCGAATTCGCCGCTGCCCTGAGCGACGGCAACGATGCGGTCGTTGACCGCCAATTTTCCGCCACGTTCGGCCGGTCCCCCGGGCACGAGGCGCTGGATCTTGGCGTAGCCATCCTCGTTGCGAAGCTCGGCGCCGATGCCGACAAGCGAGAGCCCCATGATGATGTTGAAGTTGTCCAGCGCGCGCTGGCTCATGTAGTCCGAGTGCGGGTCGTAGCTCTGGGTCAGGGCGGTCAGGAAGGTGTTGGCATGGTCCTCGCGGGTCTCCTCGCGCAGGGATTTGAGGAGGCGCTCGTAACGGCGGAGGACCTGCTCCTTGGGCGTGCGCTTGGGCAATGCGGAAGCCGCATTGTCAGGGGCGGCATCGCCGCTCTTCTTTTTCTTGGCTGCCGCCTCTTCGAGCGCCTTTTCGGCCAAGGTTGCCTGGAGGACCTCAGCCTCGATGCGGGTGGACCAGATCTTGTCCGCCTCCGCTTCGTCGGCGGGCCATGGCAGCTTGTCGCGGTTGATCTGGGCGACGCGGTTGCTGTCAAAATCGAGGTCTTGTTCAAGTGCGACTTTGATCTTGCCGACCCGCTCGGCGACCCGCTGCAAGAACCTGTCGTAGATTTTGTAGGCCGGTTCCAGGTTGCCGAGCATGATGTCGTCCTGGATGCCCTCGCCGTGGAGCCGGACAAATTCATCGATGTCGGCCTGGGTGAAGAACAGGCGGTTGTAATCAAGCGTCTCCAAATACCTGTCGAGCGCTTGGCGTGCCTGAGTGACGCCGGGGGTGATCTCGTCGTTCAGGCGCTGACGATTGTAGTGCGCACTTTCGAGCATGCGGGCCACGGTGCGGGCGATTTCGCCCATGTCCGCCGCACTTTTTTCGTCTGGAGCGGCGTGGACGGGGCTGGTGCAGAGCGCGACGCCAAGCAGCGCCAGGCGGAGCATTGATGGATATCGCATGAGATGTGGACTCACTGGTCGCTTCGAGTGACCCATTGCGCAAGGAAAATGAGTTGTTTAGGTTTGACCACCAACATATGGAGGAGTTCAAAATTTTCACCGGCGGGGACTACGAAACCAACTCCTTTCTGTTGCAGGCCCCCCGGGGCGGGATCCTGTTTGATGCCCCGGAAGGTGCCGATGCGCATTTTGCGAACGAGCCGGTGGGACTCCTTGTTCTGACCCACGGACACTGGGACCACACACAGGACGCGGCGGCCATCAAACGCCGTCACGGGTGCCCTGTAATGTGCCACGAAGACACGGTGCCGATGATAACCGACGCGAATTTTTTCCGCCGGGTGGGGTTCCCCGTGGGGGTTGAACCGTTGGAACCGGACAAGCTTGTCTGCGAGGGGGCCGGGCAGGATTTGTTGGGGTGGCGCTTTGATGTTCTGGAGGTTCCGGGTCACTGCCCCGGCAGCTTGTGTTTTCATCTTCCACAGACGGGATTGCTGGTCGGGGGCGATGTGTTGTTCCGGGGAGGGATCGGGCGATGGGATCTTCCGGGAGGTGACGGGGAGTTGCTGCTTGACGGCATCCGGAAGAAAATTCTGCCGTTGCCCGATGCGACCATGGTGCTTCCGGGCCACGGGCCGTTGACCACGATCGGCGAGGAGCGGGAGGGCAACCCGTTTCTTCGTCTGTAGGACCGGGAGCTTTTTGCTCTTGGAGAATGCCCCTCTGCTGCTTATCAATGCTCAGCACCCCCACAGTCGGAACGTTTTATGCCAACCTTTGCCTACACCGCCCTTGACGCCCGCGGACAGGAAGTCAACAACACCATCGAAGCCGGCAACGAGCAGGAAGCCATCCAGGCGTTGAGGCAGGCGGGCTACTACCCTACGAGTGTTACGGCGGGGGGCCACGGGGCGAAAGCGGCGGGGCGCGCGAAGGCGCCGAAGGCGGCCAAGGGAGCGGGTCTCAAGAAGGAGATCAACATCAGCATTCCCTTCCTCGAGAGGAAGACCATCAAACCGAAGGTGCTGATGATCTTCACCCGCCAGCTTGCCACCCTGATCGATTCCGGGCTTCCGTTGCTCCGGGGGCTGACGGTTCTGGGCAAGCAGGAGCCGGACCCCGTGCTTCGCAAGACGATTGGAAAGTTGGCCGACACCGTCCAAGGCGGCAGCACGTTTTCCGACGCCTTGGGGCAACATCCGAGGATTTTCAATAAACTTTACGTCAACATGGTCAAAGCCGGCGAGCTGGGCGGCGTGATGGAACTGGTGCTCGTCCGGCTGGCGGACTTCCAGGAGAAAGCGCAGAAGCTGAAGAACAAGGTGGTTTCCGCGATGTTCTACCCGATCATCGTGCTCGTCATCGCCGTCGCGATCATGGGGTTCCTGTTGGTTTACATCGTTCCGACATTCGAGAAAATCTTTGCGGACATGCTCGGAGGAAAACCGTTGCCGGGGTTGACGGAATTTGTGATCGCTGTGAGCAAATTCGTGCAGGATCAGGTGTTGGTCATCATCGGCAGCATTGTGGGTTTGTTTGTGATCCTCAATCTCATCGGCAAGACCGCCAAGGGACGGAAAATCATCGACGCCATCAAGCTGCGCACGCCGCTTTTCGGGGATCTCATCAAGAAGAGCGCGATTTCGCGTTTCAGCCGGACCCTCGGCACACTCGTGACAAGCGGCGTGCCGATCCTCCAGGCTCTCAACATCACGCGTGACACGGCGGGAAACGTGGTTCTGGCGGATGCGATCCAGCATGTCCATGACAGCGTGAAAGAAGGTGAATCGATCGTGTCGCCCCTGGAGAAAAGCGGCATTTTCCCGCCGATGGTGGTCAGCATGATCGACGTCGGCGAGGAAACCGGCCAGTTGCCCGAGATGCTTCTCAAGATCGCCGATGTCTACGACGACGAGGTGGACAACACGGTGGCGGGGCTGACTTCACTGCTCGAGCCGGTCATGATCGTGTTCCTTGCGGTGGTCGTCGGCACGATTGTCATCGCGCTGTTCCTCCCGCTCATCAGCATCATCAGCGAGTTGCAGGGCGCGTAGTAAGGAGCCGGAGCCGGGCCGCAGGGGTGAAATCAGCGAGCCCCGAGCAGGCGCTCGATCCCGTCGAAGACGATCTGTGACCACGTTTCGAGGTGTCCACGCCTGGCGGCCAACTCGTGAGCCGTCATGAATTCGACGTCACGGATGGCGTCCTCCCGTGGCAGGATCTCCGTCGATTCCACTGTCACGATGTGGACGATTCCCATGTGGACGCGCCCCACCTCGGTGGTGTCGTCGTTGAGAAGGGCTGCAATCGTCTGTCGGTAGCCGGCGGGAATCACGAGTTCCTCGTGCAGTTCGCGTTCCACGGCGCGGTGGTAGGCGGCTGGGTCGAAATGCGCGGCTGTCGTGTCGCCGTCGTTGATGTGACCGCCGATGCCAATCGAGCCCTTGGCGTGAAGGCGAGATTCCCCGCCGGCCTTCCCGCGGGTGTAGTGCAGCACCCGGTCTCCGTGACGGATCACGAGGTAGGGGATCAACTGTTTGTGGGACGGGTCGCCCTCCGCGGACGAGCGTGGCAGGAAAAGGTTGTTCCGCGGGTCGAGCAGGCCGGGCACGTAGCGGTCCACCTCGAAGCTCAAACCCTGGAAGACGCCGAGCTTTTCGAGGACGGTTCGCGGAATGGCGAGGATGTTTTCTTCGGGAGCGGACATGCCGGTGGAGCGTAGCCATCGCCGGGCATTTGGCCACGAGGAAAACCCGGCAGACCGCGGTGGCCGTGCCTTGACCGGTGGCGTAAGGTCGGGGCATGGCCGTTCCCGATTTCGCGCACCTGCATGTGCATACGGAATACTCGATGCTGGACGGGGCTGTGCGCATTGCGGACCTCATGCGCAGCGTCACGGAACGCGGGATGAAATCCGTGGCGATGACCGACCACGGGGTGCTCTACGGGGCGGTGGAGTTCTACAAGGAGGCGCGCAAGGCCGGGGTGAAACCTGTGCTCGGGTGCGAGCTGTATGTGGCGCCGGGTTCGATGCACGACAAGAAGGCATCTTCGGGACGTGACGCCGCATTCCATCTGACGGTGCTTGCGGAGAACAATGAGGGGTGGGCCAACCTCATCAAACTGGTGAGCGCCGCCCACCTTGAGGGGTTCTACTACAAGCCGCGGGTCGACAAGGAACTGCTGGCGCGCCATGCGAAGGGCCTGATCGGCTTGAGCGGCTGCCTGAAGGGGGAAATCAGCAGTGCCGTGCTTGCAGGCGATCCGAAGCGGGGGCGGGAGTTGACAGGACAATACCGGGATATTTTCGGATCCGGCAATTTCTTCATGGAAATCCATGACCATGGGATGGATGCGCAGCGCGAGTGCAATCCGCAACTGATCCGGTGGGGACGCGACATGGGCTTGGGGCTCGTCGCGGCCAACGACGTGCATTTCCTCGAGCGCTCCCACCACGAGGCCCACGATGTGATGGTCTGCATCGGCACAGGGGCGATGGTGCAGGACGAACGCCGTCTTCGCTACCTTCCGGAGCTTTATCTCAAATCCCCGGCGGAAATGGCGGAGGTCTTCGGAGGCTACCCGGACGCCCTGACGAACACGGTGCTCATTGCGGAGCGGTGCGAGGTCAGCATGGAGTTCGGAAAATCGCGGTTCCCCGTCTTTCATCCCCCGGAAGGCCGCACGCGCGAGGGTTACCTGCGCGAACTGTGCGAGGAGGGCTTCCACCGCCGCTACGGGGCGGAGGCCGCGCCGGAACTGAAGGAACGCATGGACTATGAGCTCGGCGTCCTCGAGAAGCTCGGGTTCACGAGCTATTTCCTCATCGTCTGGGACTTCATCCATTTCGCCAAGGGCAGGGGGATTCCCGTGGGACCCGGGCGCGGTTCGGCCGCAGGCAGCATGGTTGCGTATGTGCTCGGCATCACGGATCTCGACCCGGTGCGCTACGGCCTCATTTTCGAGCGTTTCCTCAACCCGGAGCGTGTGAGTCCTCCGGATATCGACGTGGATTTCTGCCAGGCAAGGCGTGGGGAGGTCATCGAGTATGTGCGCCAGAAATACGGCGAGCGCTGTGTGTCGCAGATCGTGACCTTCAACCAATTGGGGGCGAAGAGCGTCGTGCGCGATGTGGCGCGTGTTCTGGGGCTGAGCTACGGGGATGGAGACCGGATCGCCAAGATGATCCCCAACGAGCTGAACATCACCCTGGAATCGGCGCGGGAGAAGAACCCCGAACTGCGCGATGCCATTTCTTCCGAGCCGGGGACCCAGCAACTCTGGAGCTACTCGACCGTGCTGGAAGGACTCTCGCGCAATGCCGGAATCCATGCTGCGGGCGTCGTCATCGGCGACCGCGATCTTTCCGAGATGATCCCCCTCTGCCGCGGCAAGGAAAACGAGGTTGTCACCCAGTTCTCCATGGAGCCGTTGACCGACCTCGGGATGCTCAAGATGGACTTCCTCGGCCTCAAGACGCTCACGGTCATCCGCGACGCCGAGGAGTTGATCCGGCGGAAGGTTCCGGACTTTTCCATCGAGGCCGTTCCAGTGGACGACCAGGCGGCATTCGATGTTCTCAACCGCGGTGAGACGGTGGGCATATTCCAGTTTGAAGGCGGCATGTCCCGATACTGCAAGGCATTCGGCTTCAGCAGCCTCGACGACATGAACGCCCTCTGCGCCCTCTACCGTCCGGGGCCGATGGCCCTGATCCCCGACTACATCAAGCGCAAGAAGGGCGAGATGAAGATCAACTATGATCACCCGCTGCTCGAGAAGATCGCAAAGGAGACCTACGGCATCCTCATCTACCAGGAGCAGGTGCAGCAGGCGGCCAATCTTCTCGCAGGTTACAGCCTCGGGCAGGCCGATCTTCTCCGCCGGGCCATGGGCAAGAAGGACAAGGAAAAGATGGCCAAGGAGAGGGAGGTCTTCATCACCGGATGCGAAAAGCACAACAAGATCCCGGCCAAGAAGGCGGCAGCCATTTTCGATTTGCTGGAAAAGTTCGCCGACTACGGGTTCAACAAGAGCCACAGTGCCGCCTATTCGCTCATCAGCTACCGCATGTGCTGGCTCAAGGCGCACCATCCGGTCGAGTTCATGTGCGCCGTGCTCAGCAACGAGGTAAGCGACACGGACAAGATTTCATTCTACGTGGACGAAGCCAAGCGGATGGGACTTGTGATCCTCCCGCCTGACATCAACCGCAGTGTGCTGAAATTTTCGCCCGAGGAGCATGCAGGACACACCGCCATCCGGTTCGGGCTCAGCGGCGTCAAGAACGTCGGAGAGGCGGCCATGGCCGAGGCGGTTGCCGAGCGGGAGGCGAAAGGAGTGTTCGCTTCACTGGAGGATTTCGCCTCGCGCATGGATCCGCGCGCCATCAACCGCAAATCGATGGAGTGCCTGGTCAAATGCGGTGCCTTCGACTTCACGGGCGAGGACCGCGCACAATTGACCGAGGATCTCGAGCCCGTGCTTGCAGCCAGCGCCTCGCAACATCGGGACCGGTCGGCGGGCCAGCAAAGCCTCTTCGGAGCGGAGAGTCTGCCTGTCACCGCCCGGGCGGGGGGGCGTCACCGCGCCCGGCCGTTCACCGAAGCGGAGATGCTTTCCTTCGAGAAGGAGTTGCTCGGCTTTTACGTGACCGCACATCCCCTCGATGCCTATCGGGGCCCTCTGGAGGGTGGAAAATTCACCGCGGTCGCCTCCCTGGAGGAAATGGACGACCGCGCCACGGTGAAGGTGGCGGGACTGCTCGATTCGGTGGAGAAGAAGTTCACGAAATCGGGGGGCAAGCCCTGTGCTTTCCTCGTCCTCGAGGATTTCACCGGGAAGGTGGAGGTCCGGGTTTGGAGCGAGACGTTCGAGAAGCACATGGGGCAACTTGAGGCGGGCAAGGTCGTGCAGATCACCGGTCGTCTTGACAAGCGGGACGACAAACCTGCCGTCACGGCATCCGAGATCCGGGCGCTGCCGAGGGGGGAGGAGCATGAAACACCCGTGGTGCTCCGGTTGCCCTGCGGACGTGCCGGCCGCAGGGAGATGGAGGACCTGCGTTCATGCGTGCTGGATTTCCCGGGACGGCGTCCACTGGTGCTGGAATTTGTGGCCCGGGACGGCAGGGTGCGCCGCCTGCATGCCGCGTCCCGGTTCAAGGTCGGGCACGAGGAAAAACTGCGCGCCGCCCTGAACGGACTGCTTTTGTCCTGATCGCCCCGGTTCACGGCGCTTGCGGAGGGGCCCGGGTTCGTGTTTGCTGTGCGGTCACTTCCGTATGGTTCAAGCAATCGAAGAGGAACCCCAAACTTCGGTGGAGGCGTCCGGTTCCAGCCCCATGTTTCTCCGGGCCGACTGGCTCGTCGCCGTTGCCGCCACGCTGATCAGCGGCGCGGTGTATTTTTACACGGCGCAGCCGAATGTCGGCTTGCTGGACTCCGGCGAGTTCATCACGGCAGCCCAGCATTTCGGTGTCCCGCACCCGACGGGGTATCCGTTGTGGACTCTCCTGGCTTGGCTCTTTCAACTGCTTCCGCTCGGCAATGCCGCTTGGGAGATCAATCTCTTCAGCGGATTCTGTGGTGCGCTGGCCGTCGGCGTGACCACGCTGCTGGCCTCCAGCATGCTCCGATGGATGATGCCGTCATGGGGAGGCGCCTCGGAGCGCGCCAACGCCATGGTTGCCGCATTGGTGGCAGGCAGCTTCGGGTTGCTCTTCGCCTTCAGCTTCTCCTTCTGGACGCAGGCGGTCATCGCCGAGGTTTACACCCTGCATGGACTGCTCGTGGGCCTGTTCCTGCTGTCCCTCTACTGGTGGGTTCGCAGGCCCGAGCGCGACCTTCCGATTCTGGCGACATTTTTTGCGTTTTCACTCTGCATGAGCAACCACCACCTGACGCTGGCGTTGGCGCCCCTGCCGCTGCTGGTGCCGTTGCTGGTCAGGCGCTCGATATTCTGGGAGGTGCTGGTGGCCGCGCTCGTGAGCGCCGCGCTCGTCTATCTCGGGTTCGCATGGTTGTCGAATGACGCGACGACATGGTCCACGGCGATGCGGTTTTTCTATTTCGCCATGCTCGGGTTGCTTGTGCTGCTCGTGCTCAAATGGCGACGCACCGATGTGCGCATCGTGTTGCTGGTTCCGGTGGCCGTGATCCTCGGTCTGCTGCCCTACGCCTACATGCCGCTGGCTTCCTCGACCAACCCGCCGATGAATTGGGGTTACACCCGCACACCGGAGGGCTTCTTTTACTCGATCAACCGCACGCAATATGCAGGCAGTCTGTCCGACCTGATTGTGCGGACCCTCGGCAAGGGCATGGGGACAGCTCCGGAGAAACCGCCGGAGCCCGAAGATCCGGAGCGCATCTCCACACTGGAACTCGGAAGGGAGTTCAGCGTCTTCTACTGGCGCAAGCTGGTGGAGAACTTCACCCCGTGGTGCATCGTCGCATTTTTCGCCGGGGTGCTGGCCATTTTCAGGCTGCCGCTGAGGCAGCGAACCTTTCTTTACCTGGTCTTTTTCGGGTTTGTGCTCGCTGCCTTCCTGCAGCCGATCATGGAACGCACGGAAACCACGATTGATGCATGGTCGCTGCAGTTTCCGTATCACGGCTACGCCTACCTTCTTTTTGCGCTGCTTTGCGCCGCAGGCACTGCCTATGTGCTGGCGCGGTTGATGTCCGTGCGCCCCGGCTTCCGGCACGCGGCATGGGTTCTCCCGCTGCTCCCCTTGTGGACGGCATGGCAGAACGAACCCTCCTGCAGCCAGCGCGGCCATTGGTTCGGCTGGGAATACGGGCACGACATGCTCAAGGATCTCCCCAAGGATGCCTTTGTCTTCGGCGGCACCGATCCCGGGCGCTTCGTCCCGACCTACATGATCCTCGGGGAGAGCTTCGTGGATCCGAAGCACCGCAGGGATCCGGATTTCGACCGGCGCGACCTTGTCATCGTCACGCAGAACGCATTGGCTGACGCATTTTACCAGAAATACATCCACGACCATTATGCGCCGGGACGGCCGCCGGCAAAGGGATGGTTTGAGAAATGGCTGGAGCGCGACAAGCATTATCCGCCGGACACGACCAAGATGCCCAGCGAGCAGGAACTGGTGGACATCGTGCGGAAGGTTTCGATGAACATGCCGCCGGGAGCGAACCCGCAGGATCCGAATGTCGGCATCCTTTTCCACGCGGCCATCGCGCAGTGGATCTTCGAGAACAACAAGGACAAGCGCGAATTTTTCATCGAGGAAAGCTTCCCCATGGAGTGGACGTATGCTTACGCCGTGCCGAACGGCCTGAGCTACCGGCTCAACAAGGAGCCGCTGGAGAGCCTGCCGCCCGAGGCCGTGGCGGAGGATTTCCGCTTCTGGAATGCCTACGTCGAGAAGCTGCTGGCGGACAAAAATTTCCACGAGGATTTCGACGCCAAGCGGTCGTTTTCGAAATTGCGCAACTCGACCGGCAACATCTACCGCTGGCGCAAGATGTATGGGGAGGCCGAGCGCGCCTACCGCCAGGCCCTCCAACTGCATCCGAACAACATGGAGGCGCTCATCGCCCTGAGCGACATTCTTCGGGCTCAGAAGCGCTGGGACGAAATGAACAAGATCTGGGATCGCGCGGTGGAAGGGGATCCGGCGAACCGCGGCGTGCAAAAGGGACGCGAACGCGTGACCCGCTTGCGCGAGGCCGACCGCGAGATCGGGGTTCTGAGGCGCGAGCTTCAGGTCCACCCGCAGAATCCCGAGGCGCTTTCCAACCTCCTGCGCCTTTACATGGAGACCGGCCAGCAGGATGCGGCGCGGCAGCAGTTGGAGCAGGCCGCCTCCGTGTTCGGAGACAATCCCGATTTCATCCGGTTCGCTGTCGACTTCTGCAATGCGAACGGCCTCTGGCAGGCGGGGCTCGAACCCGCACGCAAGCTGGCATCCTTGGCGCCCAATGATGTGTCCGTGCTGTTGACTTTGGCGCGTTTCGAGTTCACCAACCGTCAAATGCAGCAATTCCTTGAAACCGCCGGCAAGGCGATCCAACTCGGCGGCATGCAGGCGAAAGTCGCACTGGCGAACGATCCCCTCTACACGGGCATCAGGGGAACGCCCGAGTTCCGCAAGCTTCTCGGGCAGTAAGCGGCCTACAGGAACGGGTTGTTGGCCTTTTCCAGGCCGACCGCGGTCAGGGGCCCGTGCCCGGGACAAAGGATGGTGTCGTCGGGCAGGGTCATGATCTCCCGGCGGATGTTGGTCAGGGCCTCCTCGTAATTGTTGCGCGCTCCGCCGATCGAGCCGGCAAACAAGGCGTCTCCCACGATGGCCACGCCAACTTCGGCCCCCTCAATGACGAAGGTTGCCCCTCCGGGGCTGTGGCCGGAGGTGTGACGCGTCCTGATGAAGTGGCAGCCGGCCGTGAAGAGATCTCCGGGACGGAAAGTGTGAGTCCCGCGCACCGGGTCGAACACGGATGACCAGGCATCAATGCCCAAGGCGGTCTTCAGCTTCGCCAAGGCATGGATGTGGTCGGCATGGCTGTGGGTCAGGAACAGGCCCAGAACATTGAGTTCTTCGGCCCGCACGATATCCAGAACCGGCGCGGCATCCGCCCCCGTGTCGAAGATGGCCGCATCGTGGTTGTTCGGATCCCACAACACGTAGGCATTCACTGACATCCCCTGGAAGTCTGTCGTGACACATGCGAGGTTTCCCGGGGGGGCGACGTCGGGATGGTATTCCCCGCGGCCGAGACGGACGAGGGCCTCGGCATTGAGCGAAAGTGCGGAGGCCAGCGCGCGGGCCTTCTCCTCGCAGAATTCCCCCGACAGCAGGGACTGCACATCGCGGGGAGCGAGCCCCGCCTTGGCCGCCGCGGCATGCTCCGTGAGTCCCAGTCCGGCGAGGGCCTTTCCGAGCACATCGGCAAAGTTGTCTTCCAAGGGAATCATACAACCCGGGTCTTCAATTGATGGCGCAGGATGAAGTAGAGCGCCTGGAACATCGCGAGGGAAGAAATGACGAGAACCCATGCGTTGAATGCCAGCACGTTGGCCTGCAGGCCGAAGTAGCGCTTCTCGGGTCCGAAAAACACGTTGAGGAAACGGCTCTCGCGGTAATCACTCTGCTCCATCTCGGCCTTGTTGACGAGGTCGGTGATCTTCTGGTTCACGAAAAGCCGCTCGGCAGAAACGCCCCCGTAGAACGGATCGAGCAGATTTCCGGGCAACGCCTCGCCGGCGATCACCCGATCGATGCGACGCATGCGCTTCTCCACGTGGGCGACGTCACGTCCTTGGAGCCCGGACAGGGCCGCCAGGAGCTCCTTCAGATCCTCCAAGCGTTCCTGCTCGGCCGCAGCGAGGTCGGGTGTCCTTGCCAGGGTGTTGATCTGGTGTTGGATCTGCTCTTGGCGTCCCGTCAGCGGATTGAGCTTGGCTTGGGCGTAAACAAGGGCCTCATACGACCAGCGCATGGGCATGAACTCGCAAATGAGCGGCACCTGGAGGTCGCTTCGTGGAACACCGGCGTCCGGATGCTCGGAAAACCAGCGGCTGATCGAGTAAACGAAGTCCAGGTTCTTGTTCATCTCCTCGTATTTGATCAGGGCCCCCCCGAGGATGATCTGCGGGATCAGCACGATCGGGATGATGTTCACGGCGGTTTTGCCCTCGCTGACGAGGCTCGAGATGAGGAGGCCGATGGCGATGCCGCTCACCGCCGTGAGCACCATCGCCGCAAGGAAGATCCAGAACATCCCGCGCACCTCGAGGATCTGGTTGCCGATGAGGATGAAAAGCACGCACTGCACGACGGCGAAAAGCGAAAGGGTCAACACCTTGGCCAGGATGTAATACCCGAGACGCACGTTGAGGTTTCGCTCCCGCTGAAGGACGGGGCGGTCGCGTATGATGTCGTCCACGCTGTTGGTCAATCCGAGGAACATGGCGACCACGAGCGAAAGGAAGAGGTAGGTCGGGATATGGAAAGAGGATGCAAAATCGTAGTTGCCGTCCTCAGAATACCGCAGCACGGCGCCGATGAGGGCGGCCAGCAGCGGCGCCTCCACCATGGTTGTGAGCAGGTTGCCACGGTTGCGGAGCTTGCTGATGAAGGCCCGAGCCAACAGCGTGCGAAGCTGCAGGAATTCCTCCCGGAAGAATGCCCGCCACGAACGGACGGGCTCGGCAAACACGGCGCCGGCATCGGGGGCTGGAGGTTCGGCGGACGGCTGGCGGACATCCCGCATCAGTCGCCACGCCTCGTATTTGTCCCTCCAGAACTCCGGGGAATAGCGCCGCACGGGCACGAGCTGGCCCCGGTTGTTCTCCTCGTAGATCACGTCGCCGCCCAGATCCCGGAGGGGGGTCTCGAGGACGTCGAACACGAACTCCGGCCGTGTCGTGCCGCAGGCGGGGCACCCGCCGAGCGGCGTGCCGAAGTGCTGCTGGTGCTCTGCCTCGGCGAAATAGGAAAGCATCTCGCCGGGAGTGCCGAAGAAGACCATGCGGCCGCCGCGGTCGAGCAGCATGGCCTTGTTGAACATCTGGAAGATCTTCGAACTCGGCTGGTGGATCGTGACGATGACGATCTTGTTGTGCGCCATCGCGCGGATGATCTCCATCACGTGCTCGGAGTCCTTCGAGGAAAGACCCGAGGTGGGTTCGTCGAAGAGGTAGATGTCGGCGGAGCCGATCATGTCGAGGCCGATGTTGAGCCGCTTGCGCTCGCCGCCGCTGAGCGTCTTCTTGTGGCTGGCGCCCACCACGCTGTCGCGGCGCTCGTTGAGTCCGAGTTCCGCCAGCTTGCCGTCGATGCGTCGCGAGCGCTCGCGGTTGGAGAGGTAGGGCGAGCGGATGGCCGCGGCGAAATCGAGGTTTTCCCCGATGGTCAGATGTTCGTCGAAGGCGTCGAACTGCGGGATGTAGGTGACGTATTGCTTGAGGCTGTCGAAATTCTCGTAGAGGGAGAGGCCGTTGAAAAGCACCTCGCCGCGCACCGGGGGAAGCTGGCCCGAAAGAGCGCGGAGCAGGCTGCTCTTGCCGCAGCCGCTGGCGCCCATCACGCAGATCATCTCGCCTCGCGTCGCCGAGAAGGTGATGCCATCGAGGCCCACCTCGCCGTTCTTGAAGCGGCAGACGAGGTCGCGCGCGTCGAGATGATGGATGACATTGCGCTCCTCCTCGATGAGGCGCTCCGAAAAGTTGCAGTGCAGGGCCTGGTTGGCATCGATCTGGATGCGGTCCCCGTCGCGAAGGGGGGTCGCGTTGCGCACAGGGAGGTCGCCAACGAGGATGGGATGGTCGCTTTTGAGGACCTCGAGGCGCCCGACCTTCTCCTCGAAGTCGCAGAAGATCCGGAGAAGGATGTCCCCGCCCGCCCCGGGGGCGAGAAGGATGTCGTCCTCGTCGAGGAGGGACGGGTTGTTTGAAACAAGATAAGTTGTCTTGGAGTGCTTGAGGTGGAATCGCCCCCCGTAGGAGCGCGCGTGCCGGCGCAGGTCACTGAGGGCCAGCTCGGTGTCGTTGTCGAAGATGATCTTGTCCTCGAGCGTGGTTTCGACCTCGGCGCCGGCCCTGAGTCTGGTGCCGTCGAGTTCCGCCGCGACATCCTTGAGCGCGGTCACCTTGACCTTGAGTCCGAAACTGACCTCGAGGCTGCTGTCCCGTGTGCGCGATTTCTCGAGCTGGATTTCGTTCTCCTTGGAGACCGTGATGAAGATATGGGCGAGCGAAAGGTTCTTCTTGGCGTTGAAATAAAAGACAAGGTCCTGGTGGGTGAGAACCTTCTCGTCCACCACGATGCGCTGGCCGGGATAGACCCGGGAAAACTCCTTCGGGCGCAGCGCCCGCCCCTGCACCGAGATCGGATGGTCGCAGAGGTTCTTCACCAGAAGCAGCTCGCCGTGACGGTAAGCGGCGATGCGGTTGTCGCCGGAAAGTTCCCGCAGTTGCACGTCCGAGTCGTTGTCCGAACCGAATGTTATGACCTCCAGCGGCGAGGATCCCGGATCGAGGAAGTCGCCCGGAGGGGTGGGGGTATCGCTGTTGAGCTGATAGACGATGTCTATCGCCTGCGAGGCTGTCCCCAACTGCTCCATGAACGAGTAGTAGGCGGCCATGTTGTCCCGGTTCATCCCGGCACGGTGCACAAGGTCGTAAAGCTGGATGCCCAGCAGGATTTTCCGGTCCTCGCTCAGTTTGCCGCGCAACTCCCTCGCCATGGCCGAGAAATCCGATTTCTCATGCAGGGCCTGACGGAAAAGCTGGCGCAGTTCGGAATAGACCGCCTCCGGGTAGTCGTAGCGCAGGAACCCGAGACTGGAATCGATCTCTTCCTCAAGCAGCTCGCCGTCCACTTTTGCAAATCCGGCAAGCACCTTGATGAGAAGCGGGAGAAGGTTGGGCCCCTCGGTCACCGTGCGTGGGCGCCTGAGTGCGCGACGCAGCAGGGATTCGCCGGCCCGGCGGGCCCGGTAAAAATTGCGCAGCGTGCCCTCCAACCGGCGTCCTAAGCCGGCTGGTCGCTGGGATTTGCCGACTGCCATGCCGGCAAATTAACCGTGCCGGTGACTGGCGGCAAAGTCTTTGCGCAAGTCGTGAATTGCGCCGCGACGGATCATGGGGCTTAATGGCGGGTTTCACGAGGAACGCTTCATGCCAAGAAAAGTCAGTCCCGCCAAAACCGCTGCACAGCATCCACTCGAAGACGTCCGGGTGCGCCGGCTTGTCCGTCTCACCACACCGCGGCAGGTCAAGAGGGAGCTGAAGGTCCCGCGGGCCACGCTCCAGACGGTCGCCCGCGGCCGCGCGGAAGCCCAAGCGATCCTTCATGGTCGCGACACGAGGTTGCTGGCCATTGTCGGGCCATGCTCCATCCATGATCCCGCCGGAGCACTCGATTACGCGCAGCGTCTTGCCGCCCTCCGCGGGGAGCTCGCCGACGCGGTGTGCATATTCATGCGCGTGTATTTCGAAAAGCCCCGCACCACGGTGGGGTGGAAAGGGTTGATCAACGACCCGCGCATGGACGACTCCTGCGACTTGGAGGCCGGATTGCGGCTGGCGCGGAAGATCCTTCTCGAGATCACGTCGATGGGGCTCCCCACGGGGACCGAGTTCCTTGATCCGATCGTGCCGCAATACATCGGCGACGTGGTGAGTTGGTCGGCGATCGGTGCACGCACGACC
This sequence comes from Chthoniobacterales bacterium, assembly GCA_014879535.1. Classification (GTDB taxonomy): domain Bacteria; phylum Verrucomicrobiota; class Verrucomicrobiia; order Chthoniobacterales; family JACTMZ01; genus JACTMZ01. The sequence goes on along the minus strand of JACSRX010000029.1, from coordinate 65,584 downwards.
GAGTCGCAGACCCACCGGGAAATGGCCAGCGGGCTTTCCATGCCTGTCGGCTTCAAGAACAGCACCGATGGCAGCATCCAGACCGCGTTGGATGCCCTGTTGGCGGCCCGCTCTCCGCACAGCTTTCTCGGCATCGATCAGGATGGCTTCTCGAGCGTGGTCAGCACGGCGGGAAATCCCGACAGCCATGTCGTTCTCCGGGGTGGACGTGAGGGGGCGAACTACCGCTCGCGTCACACGGCGGAGACGGAGCGCCGCCTGCGTGCGGCCGGATTGCAGCCCGGGTTCATGATCGATTGCAGCCATGCAAATTCCGCCAAGAGCCCCCGCCGCCAAACCATCGTGTGGCGCAACGTGCTCGCCCAGCGGCGCCGTGGTCGCACCTCGATCATAGGAGCCATGCTTGAGAGTTACATCGAGGAGGGCAACCAGCCCCTGACCGGCGTCAACCTGCGCTACGGGGTCTCCGTGACCGACGGTTGCATCGACTGGAAGACCACCGAAAGGCTCCTGCGGTCCGCGGCGGCCAGCGAGCGCAAAATCCGGGGAGGTCTGCGGCTTGCGGTGCGATGAGCGTGCTCGACACGCCGGTGCGGGAGGCGGCATGGGCCGCGGTGGATTTTGAAAGTGCCGGCACCGCCCCCGGGCGCACCGACGAACCGGTCCAGGTGGGCATTGCCGTGTGGCGGGGAGGGGATGCCCCCCCGGGGGACTTTTTCCGCAGCCATGTGCGTTCCGGCGCGCGCATCACGCGGGCCGCACGCGTGGTTCACGGGATCACCGACGAGGATGTTGCTTCGGCGCCGTTGATGGCCTCGCTGTGGCCGGAGGTCAAATCGCGGCTCGCCGGGGCGGCGGTGGTGGCCCATGGTGCGGGAACGGAGAGGCGCTTCCTGCGGGCATTCCCGTTGCACGGGTTCGGTCCGTGGATCGATACGCTGCCGATCGCGCGCGCGCTGCTGCCCAACCTGCCTGACCATGCGCTTGGAACGGTGGTCGGCGCACTGGGTTTGGAGGATGAAGTCAGGGGGTTGTGCCCCCGGCTGTCCTGGCATGATGCGCTTTTCGACGCGGTGGCATGCCTCGTTTTCCTGAGGCGGATGGTGCACCAGCTGGATCTTGGGGGAATGCGTGTGGGGCAGTTGCTCGGGCTTGATGCCACGGCTTACCGGCGGCATCGCGGTGTCTTGGATGCCGCCCGGGGTGCCGGCTGGCAGGCGGGGCGCTGAGTTTGCGGGCGAATTTTGTGTTTTGCCTTGGAGGATGCGTGATGGATAACCTCCCTGCTTCCTCCCATGCAAAGATACCTCTACCTCTCCCTGATTCCCGAGGCCCTGATCATGTCGCAACTGCCGCCGGAGAAATTCGGGGCGTATATGGCCACCGGCTCCAAGAGGCAGATCGAGGGACCTGCAGTCTTCCTCGAAGTGGATCCCGGGGGCGATCTTTCGGCCTTCCGCATCGCCGAGGCCGAGCAGCGCTGCATCGCGCACAAGGACGGCTCCCTGCGCCGCTCCATCTACATCGCGGTGTTCAATGTGCTGCCCCAGGTGCCCTTGGCGGCGTTGCGCAGGGCGTATTTGACGACGCCGGCGGGATTGACGCTCGCCCTTGAACCTGCCGAGTGGAAGGCAGACGGTGGCGACAAGTTTTTCCTCTATCAGGAGCTCGGCCCCGTTTACCCGCGGGTCGCCAGCCGACTCGAGCCGCGTGCCTTCTGCGAACTGGTCGCCTCGCCGGACAAAATGGTGTCGATTCCGCGCCTTGCGTTCATAGACATGAAACTCGGTGCTCTCGGAAAGGATCCGTCTGCGGAACTTGATGGGCGGATGCCATACCAGCACATCGACCACCTGCGGGAATGCCTGTTGTCGTTGCGCGACAATCCGGAGCGCATGACCAAGATCGTCAACCGAGGGCTCCGGCCGGACATCCTGTTTTCGTTCATTCGCAAGGGACTCTTCGTGGGGGACAAAACCGGCCTCCGCTATTTCCCGATGTTGTCCGAGGACGAACTCGAGAGTAAGCACAACCTGTGGTGGCATTCGGCGCAGGCGTTGCGCGGCTACTGACGTCCGTCCATCCCGCAGAATCCCCCCCTTTATGGAAAAGTTGCACCTCATCGTTCCGTTGCTCGGCATTGCCGGGTTGGCCATCGCCTTCATCACGTATCGCCGCCTCGTCGCCGAATCCGGCGGGGAGGGGCGCGTGGCGGAAATCGCCGGGGAGATCCACTCCGGGGCGATGGTTTTCATGCGTCGCGAGCTGTCGCTCATCGCCGGATTCGCTGTCGTGGTCGGCGGGCTGCTGGTCTTCAAGGACCCGTGGGAGTCGCTTGCGTTCTTCCTCGGGGCCTCGGCCTCGTCGATCGCCGGCTACATCGGCATGTATTCTGCAACCCATGTCAATGTCCGCACCGCGATGGCGGCGCACAACAAGGGCTCGGGTGCGGCCCTGACCACCGCGTTTTTCGGCGGCACGATCATGGGGCTCACGGTGGCCTCGATGGGGTTGCTGGGGGTGGGCGGCCTTTTCCTCTTCTTCGGCGAGACCGAGAAGGACGTGCACATCATCCACGGGTTCGCCATGGGCGCCTCGATGGTGGCGATCTTCTACCGCATCGGCGGCGGCATTTTCACCAAGGCGGCGGACGTCGGGGCCGACCTCGTGGGCAAGGTGGAATCCGGCATTCCCGAGGACGATCCGCGCAATCCGGGGGTCATTGCCGACAACGTGGGTGACAACGTGGGTGATGTCGCCGGCATGGGGGCCGACTTGTTCGAGTCCTATTGCAACGCCATGATCGCCTCGATGGCCATAGCGGCGACCCTGACCATCGCGCAATGGGGGGAGATTGCCGGGGCACGGAACAGCATCATGTTCCTCCCGCTGGCGCTCGCATCGACCGGACTGCTTTGTTCCCTCGCAGGCATCACCCTTGTTCGTGTCTCCTCGGGCAAGCAGCCGGCACGTGCATTGCGCACGGGGACCGTCGGCGCGGCGGCGCTTTTTGTCGCCGCTGCGGCCGCCGTCATTTACGGCTTGGGGATCAACCTGAATGTCTGGGTGTGTGTTCTCTTGGGCTCCGTTGGTGGAATTGTCATCGGACTCTCCACGGAATTCTACACCGGAGGCGCCCCGATGCGTTCGATCTCCAAGGCGGCGCTCACCGGCGTGGCCACTGTCATGATCCGCGGCCTTGCTGTCGGCATGGTGTCGGTGGTCATTCCCTTGGCCGTGGTGGCCTTTGTCATCCTCGGTGCGAGTCATTTTGCGGGGCTTTACGGGGTGGGGATCGCCGCGGTCGGAATGCTTGCAACCATAGGCATCACGATGAGCATCGATGCTTACGGTCCCATCGCGGACAATGCGGGGGGCATCGCCGAGATGGCCGGATTGGGCAAGCAGACACGAACCATCACGGACGCCCTCGACGAAGTCGGCAACACGACCGCCGCCATCGGGAAGGGATTCGCCATCGGGGCGGCCGCGTTGGCGGCCCTGGCCATCATCGCCGCATTCATCAATGTCGTCAGGATCAACAACCCGGGCTTCCAACTGCTCCTGAACGACCCGCGTGTCCTCACCGGCGTTTTCATCGGGGGGTTTGTCCCGTTCCTGGTCAGCGCCCTGTCCATGACTGCGGTGGGGGCGGCAGCCCAGGAGATGATCGAAGAAATCCGGCGTCAGTTCCGCGAAATTCCGGGACTGCTTGAAGGCACGGGCAAGCCGGACTCCGCCTCATGCGTCAGGATCGCAACCGACGCCGCCATCCGGCGCATGATCCTTCCCGCAATGATTGCGGTATCAACCCCCGTGGTGGTCGGCTTCGGCCTCGGCGCTGCCACGCTCGGGGGGATGCTTGTCGGGGCGCTGCTCGGCTGCGTTCTCCTCGCGCTGTTCATGGCCAACGCCGGCGGTGCTTGGGACAACGCGAAGAAATACATCGAGCACGGCCATTACGGCGGCAAGAACTCGGATGCCCACCGGGCCACGGTCGTCGGCGACACGGTCGGTGATCCGCTCAAGGACACGGCCGGTCCGTCGATGAACATCCTGATCAACGTGATGTCGATCGTGAGCCTCGTGATCGCCCCGTTGCTCAAATAGGAGCCTTCAGTTCCCCGAGCGTGGTCGCGGCCTCCCGCACCACCTTGCCGTCGGCATCGCGGATCTCCATCCGGATCGCCGGATCCTCCCGATCCCAATCGACCGTGATCCAGCCGAAGTTCTGTTGTCCGAAGGGATCCGCGGTGCCGACACGGTAGCGGTTGCGTTCGCGGCTGAACCCGCCTTGGGTCAACCCGCTCGAGGTGATGTCGAAAAGCGGATAGTCCGGGCCGCTGTCCGTCGAAGCGGGCAGTTTCGAGACGTCGGCGGTGTGCCGGTCGCCCGAGAGAAACATCACGCCGTTGGCGCCGGTCGTGCGGATGAGTTCGAACAGTCTCCGCCGTTCCCGCGGCAGGTTGCCCCATTTCTCCCATCCGTGGTCGATGGTCACCGCCTGGATGCTTGTCACAATCAGGCGCAGTTCGGCCGGGATCTTGAGCTGACCCTCCAGCCACGCCCATTGCTCCTCCCCCAGCATGGTGGAATCGCCCGTCTCCGACTCGATATAGGGGCCGTTCCATGGGCCCTTCGCATCCTTCAGCGCCTTGTGCTCCTTGGCCGAAAGCTTCTCCAGAGGCCCCCGGAACCACCGGGTGTCGAGCAGGATCACCTGAACCCGCCGTCCCTCCGGACCGAACACCCGTGAATCATGGATGCCTCCACGGGAGCGCAGGGGAGAATCCTCCGGAGTCTTGAAGAAATTCATGAAGGCATCCTTGGCCGCCTGCTTCCCCTCCCATTCTGCCCCGCCGTCGTTGGCGCCGAAATCGTGGTCGTCCCAAGTGGCAACGACGGGGCATGACGAGCGCAGCTTGGCCCACCCCGGCACCTCGCCGAATTTCCGGTAAGACTCCTCCAAGACGGCAGGATCGCCGCTGTCCGCATAGACATTGTCGCCGGCCAGGATGAACAAATCCGGACCAAGTGCGTTGACCGCATCCCAGATCGGCTGCGGCCGCTTCTCGTTGGCACACGATCCGAATCCGATTTTTGAAAGTGTTTCAGGTGTGGCCTGGGAGGTGCAGGCGAGCAGGACGACAAGAAGCAGACTGGGGGCGGATTTCATGCCGGTCCAGCGTGGCCTGCCAACACGCGGGGAAAAAGAAGGAATATTTCCTCCGTTTCATTCGGAAAATATTGAATGAAATGGGAAAGTCCTGTTCACTGAGCCTGTTGCATCGGGATTCCTGATGAATGCAGCCCACTGCAGTTTCGCTGCCATGGCCGGCCACGAAAGGGCCGACCAAGGGCGGCAGCTTGCATCCGTGCCGTGAAACGCCTGCAAATCGAGCCCCGGAAAAGGCGCATGGTGCATTCGCAACCGGGGGAGTTCCAATCCCGGTGCATCACCCTGTTCGTGCGCGCCGCGGCGGTGTTTTCGCTCCCCCGGTCCATCGGCCAGGTTTACGGGCTCCTTTTTGCCACTCCGCGTCCGCTCAATCTCGACGAACTCATCGCCATGCTCGGATCGAGCCGGGGAGGGACCCATGATGCCATCAAGTGGCTCATGCACATCGGAGCCGTCGAACGGGTGCATCTTCCGGGGGTCCGCAAAGAGCACTACCGTGCCGAACTCAACCTGCGCAAGCTGGCGGCGGGATATCTGCGGCTCAAGGTTGAGCCCCATGTCGAGAACGGCGCCGATCATATCGGGGAGTTGGCGGACTCCATCGACCCGAGCGATGCCGAGGCCGAATTCCAGAGCCAACGCCTCGACAAGATCCGGGCATGGCATCGCGTCGTGTCCGGGCTTCTCCCCATGGTCAAACAGATTGCGGAAGACCGATGAATCCGGATCCCACATCCCTCAGTATCCAGCTCTCAACTCGGTTGCCATGAACAAACTCCTCGTCACCGGTTCGTCGGGCCTGATCGGGTCCGAAGTGTGCCTGCATTTTGCCGATCTCGGCTGGGAAATCCACGGTTTGGACAACAACCAGCGGGCCGTGTTCTTCGGACCGCAGGGGGACACGCGTTGGAACCAGAACCGCCTGGCCGGGCGGATCAGGGGCTTCCTGCACCACGAACTCGATATCCGCGACCGGGAAGGGGTTCTTCGGCTCATCGCGGACTTGAGACCCGATGCCATCGTGCACACCGCTGCGCAACCGAGCCATGACCGGGCGGCCGCGATTCCTTTCGATGATTTCGACACCAATGCCGCCGGCACGCTGAACCTCCTCGAGGCGGTGCGGCGGTCGTGCCCGGAGTCGCCGTTCGTCCACATGTCCACCAACAAAGTTTACGGTGACCGCCCGAACACCATTGCCTTGCGCGAGCTCGAGACGCGCTGGGACTACGACGATCCCGCCTATGCGGACGGCATCGCCGAGGACTTTTCCATCGACCAGTCGAAGCATTCGCTGTTCGGCGCCTCGAAGGCCGCGGCGGATATCATGGTTCAGGAATACGGGCGCTACTTCGGTATTCCCTGCTGCTGCCTGCGGGGCGGATGTCTCACCGGCCCGAATCATTCCGGCGTCGAACTGCACGGGTTCCTCAGCTATCTGGTCAAATGCAACCTGGAGGGGCGGGAATACAGGGTGTTCGGATACAAGGGCAAGCAGGTCCGCGACAACATCCACAGCCACGACGTGGCCCGTTTCATCGAGGAGTTCCTGAAGGCCCCGCGCGTGGCGGAGGTTTACAACATCGGCGGAGGCCGCGACAACTCGTGCTCGATCCTGGAAGCCTTCGCCATCACGGAAAAATTCAGCGGCAAAAAGCAGGTGTGGCAATACGTGGACGAGAACCGCATCGGCGACCACATCTGCTACATCAGCAACCTCGCCAAAATGCGCGCCCATTATCCCGCTTGGGACATCACCGTTTCGCTGGAGGAGACCATCCGGCAGATCGTGGATGCATGGAAGGCGCGCGTTCATGACGCGAAGTAGCTGCACCTCATGCACCTCCATTTTGTCCAGTCGCTCGAACCGCTGCAGGGGGCGGGTCTCGGCCAAGCGGCGCTTTCGCTGCATCTTGCGATGCAAGCCGCAGGGGCAGGGAGCAAGTTGCTTTCCACTCGTTCCTCCGATTTTGCGCAGACTTGGCCGGACGTCATCCAAGGTGTGCGCAGGGCACCGGCGAGGGCTTTCTATGCGCCGGAGTTGAAGAGGCTCGCCGCGGATGCGGTCGCCGGCGCCGAGTGGTTCCACGGACACGGGCTCTACGTGTGGACCAACATGTGGCTCGGCGGCGAGGCCCGGCGGCGAGGACGCCCGCTTGTCTATCATCCGCACGGTTTTTTCGACCCGTGGATCCTCCGCCGCTCCAAGAAAAAAAAGCAGCTCGCGCATTGGCTCTTCGAGGACAGGAATTTCTCGCACGTCCGCTGGTGGCGGGCACTGTCGGCAAAAGAGGCGGACCAAATCCGTGCCGTGGTTGGCAAGCAGGCAAAGATCGAAGTCATCCCGAACGGGGTTGACCTCGCCGAGTGTGACTCGGCGGGAGTGAAGAGTAACGACGAGGAGTCACCCTCCGCATGTCCCTCCGCTTGGACGACGCGCAAGCGTCCCAAGCGTCTCCTTTTCTTGTCGCGGATCCATCCGAAGAAGGGGCTCGACCTGCTGGTGCCGGCGTGGGGGAGGCTGGTGGGGGAATTTCCGGATTGGGAACTCCTCATCGTGGGGCCGGATGAAGGCGGTTACCGTGCGAAAGTCGAACGAATGATCTCCGAGACGGGTGGCGGCGACGCTTGCCGGATTTGCGGCACGGTGGCTGGCGCCGAGAAGCACGCGCTGCTGCGCACGGCGGACATGTTCGTGCTCCCGTCGTATTCCGAGGGCTTCCCGATGGCCGTGTTGGAGGCCGCCGCGCACCGAGTTCCCGCGGTCCAGACGAGCGAGTGCAACTTCCCCGAGCTGACCGCCGCCGGTGGCGCGTGGGAGTGTCTTCCGGAGTCCGGGGACCTCGAACGGGCGTTGCGGCAAGCCTTGGCGGCGGACGATGCGGAACGCCGGGAGCGCGGTTCCGCGGCACGCAATCTCATCGAAACGCGCTACACTTGGGGCCGGCTCGCTGCCGACCTGCAGGGTCTCTGCAGCAGCCGGTCTGTTTGAATCCGTTGAAGGCAACCAAAGTCAGGCATCTTTATCTCGCCCAGTCACCCCTCCAGATTTTGAACGCCTTCGAGGCGAGGGAGCGGGACGGGGATGGCGTGGAGCACGATCTGATCCTTCTCGAGAAAGAGAATGCCTACCACAACAGGCTGGTTGAAAACACCCTGCGCTTTCTGAAGTGGCAGCCCTTGCACCGACTGCCGTGCAGGACATCAACGCTCGGAAAGCTCTGGAACTGGATGGTGCTGCGCCACTGGATCTCTCGTTTGCAGCCCGTTGCCAGAGTCCATGTGGGCGAATATGCGCTGGGCATGATGGTTGCGGCGGCGAATCTTTGCACTGGTGCAGAGTTCCATCTTGTGGATGACGGCACGTCGTCCCTTTCATTCTCCGACTTCCGATACCGCGGGGTGAGGGATGCCCGCTATCCCGCCAAGGGCGCCAACAGACTTCTGAAATTCGATCCCGAGCTCCCTCCGGCGCTGACATTCTTCTCGATCTATGATCTCGAAATCCACCCCCCCGACAGGCTCGAGAGGAACCGCCTCGGCTTTGTCCGAAGGAGCATCGAATTCGACGACGCAGGCCCTGTCCTGTTCGTCGGTTCGAACCTTCCGGACAACGAGGAGATGTCCTATCCAAGATTCTTCGAACTGATGCGCGGGATCCGCGCCCATTTCGGCTCGAGGCCAATCCGGTATTACGCCCATCGCACCGAGCACATGCACCTCAAAGAGTCGGTTTTTGCGGAACTCCGCATTGAAATCGTCCTGGGCGAACTGCCGTTCGAGATGAGCATGCTGCAGGGGGGGCAGAAGCCCTCGTTCGTGGCGGGGTTCTACTCGACGGTGCTGGACACGCTCCGCTTGAGCGGGGTGGCGCCGGACGGACGCTTGATCTCGTTCCACGTCGCAAGCGAAGAAATCCGCACCCCCATTGAAAAAGTCATGGCTGCCACATGCTATGCGAACTACGGACGCTCCCCGGGCATGGTGGTGGTTAGGGATTACACCCCCACCGCCGGGGCCGGGCTGCCGATCCCTTGACACGCCGCGGGGGAGAGTTAGCCTCCCGTCTCCAGTCCCCGCGAACAATTTCATGACCCTCAGCGAACTCGAGGCCATCGTTTTCGATTTTGACGGCGTTCTCACCGACGACCGGGTCTGGGTCGACCAGGATGGCCGGGAAACGGTCAGTTGCTCCCGGCGCGACGGATTGGCGTTCGACGTCCTGCGCAAAACCCATCTCAAGCTCTTCATTCTCTCGACGGAGAAGAACACGGTTGTGGCCAGGCGTGCGGAGAAACTGCGGATCCGCGCTGTCCATGGAGCCTCCGACAAAGCCGCCAGCCTGCGGGCCTTGGCGAAAGAAGAGGGTTTTCCCCTGGATCGCACGCTCTATGTCGGGAATGACGTGAACGACCTTCCTGCGGCAGCCTTGTGCGCCTTTGTCGCATGTCCGTCCGATGCACATCCGAGCGTGAAGGCGATGGCCACGTATTGCTTGTCAACCCCGGGAGGCTCTGGAATCGTCCGCGAGATCGTCGAGCAGATCCTGTCCATCGACATGGACGCCCAACTGAACGGCTCCCGGGCCACCAATCTCTGAACCCAACAACCCTATGACAAAAAGCACACAAAACAGCGGGAATGCCGTCAGCGTCGATGCCTTCAGCGTCCCGGAGAAATGCCTGATTTTCGCCGAGATCGGCATCAACCACAACGGTGACATGGGCATCACCAAGCAGCTGATCGACATGGCGGCGGAGGCGGGATGCGATGCGGTCAAGTTCCAGAAGAGGACGATCGACATCGTTTACAGCCCGGAGGTTCTGGCCACGCCGCGGCAGAGCCCGTGGGGAACAACGACAAAGGAACAGAAGGAAGGCCTCGAGTTTAGCAAGGCGCAATACGACGAAATCGACGCTTACTGCCGCGACAAGGGCATCGCATGGTTCGCCTCGGCTTGGGACATCCCCAGTCAGGAATTTCTCCGATCCTACGATCTCCCCTACAACAAAATCGCCTCGGCCATGGCCACGCATCCGGAGTTTGTGGAAGCCGTCGCCTCGGAGAAGAAGCCGACGTTCCTCTCCGTCGGCATGTGCACCTACGAGGATGTGGACAAGGCCGTCGCCATCCTGCGCAAGCACAACTGTCCCTTCACCATCATGCACACGGTCAGCACCTACCCGTGCGCCGAGGAAGACCTCAATCTGCTCGCCATGCAGGAGCTCAGGAAGCGCTACGGTGTCCCCGTCGGCTACAGCGGGCATGAGGTGAGCGTTTCACCCTCGGTCATGGCGGCCGCCCTCGGTGCCGTGGTCGTCGAGCGCCACATCACCCTCGATCGCGCCATGTATGGCAGCGACCAGGCCGCCTCGCTTGAAAAGCCGGGGCTTGAAACGCTTGTGTCCCAGATACGCAAGTTGCCGGCGGTGCTCGGCGACGGCATCAAGCGCGTCAGCGACGCCGAGAAGGCCGTGGCCGGCAAGCTCAGGTATTGGCCGGCGTCCGCTTGAACATCCACGCCATCATTCCCGCACGCGGTGGCTCTAAGGGGCTCCCCGGCAAGAACATCACGGATTTCTGCGGTCATCCGCTGCTGGCTTGGAGCATTGCCTGCGCGCGCTGCTGCGCCGCGGTCCGGGGAGTCTGGGTCTCGACGGATGATGCCGACATTGCGGCGGTTGCCCGCAGGTATGGAGCTGAGGTGGTCGATCGGCCGCCGGAATTGAGCGGTGACACGGCCAGTTCCGAATCGGCCCTGATCCATGCGGCCGGAGAGGTGGAAGCCCGAGGTTTCGACCCGACTCATCTGATGTTCCTCCAGGCAACTTCGCCGCTGCGCGAAGTTGCCGAGCTCAATGCCGCTGTGGAGACATTCCAAGCCCGCAAGTTCGATTCTCTGTTCAGCGCGGCTCCGGCGGAGGACTTCTGCATCTGGAGGCAAAGGGGTGAGGAACTCGAAAGCCTGAATTTCGACCATCGTGCCCGGGGGCGGCGCCAGGACAGGCCTGATGAGCCGCTCTGGATCGAGACGGGATCGTTCTATCTCACGGATCTTGAGGGCTTGAGACGAACCCGGAACCGGCTGCACGGCCGCATCGGGGTGCAGGAAGTCGAGCCGTGGAAGGCGTTCGAGATCGACAGTGCGGACGGCTTGGAGTTGTGCCGCCTGCTTTTTGCCTCCAAACTTCAGGCCTCCATTCCCGATCCTCCGACCAAACACCAATGAGCCACACTGACAGCAAGCGGGGCGGCGAACGCCTCGTCTATTGGAACGGGAAACTGGTTCCGGAGCCGGAAGCGCGCCTTTCAATTTATGACAGCGCACTGATGTTCGGCGATGTCGCCTTCGAGATGACACGCTCGTTCAACGGGAAGCAGTTCAAACTGCGCGGGCATCTGGAACGCCTTGTCGCCTCGGCGGCTTGGCTCCGCATCCCACTGCGCGAGACCGTGGAAGAATTGGAATCGATCTGCGACGAGGTGGTGCGTGCCAATGAGCCGCTTTTTGCCGATGACGACGAACACCGGCTTCTGATCAATGTCACACGGGGACTGCTCGGCATTTATGACGGGCGGGTGAATGTCCCTTCCGGCCCGAACCTCATCGTCGCGGATTTCCCCTTGCGCTGGACCGTGCGGGGCAGTGAGCACCTGTATCGGGAGGGCATCGACATCTTCATCCCGTCCCAGCGGATGATCCCGGCCCAGCTTCTCGAACCCAAGGTCAAAAACCGCAACCGCATCCACTACCTCATGGCGAACATCGAGGCTTCCCGCTACAATGGAAAGAATGCCTGGGCGCTCCTCGTGGATCCCGATGGCTTTGTGACGGAAGGAACAGGCTCGAATTTCTTCATCGTCAAAAACGGGGAACTTCTCAGCGCGGAGCCCCGCAACATGCTTCGGGGGATCAGCCGGCAATACGTGATCGAACTGGCCGCCGGCCTCGGCATTCCATTCCGCGAGGTGAACCTCGAGCCCTACGACGTGATGACGGCCGACGAGGCCTTCTTCACATGCACGCCGTTCTGCATGGTGCCGGCCACGTCGTATTTGGGGCGCCCGCTCGGCGCGGGCACCGTCGGGCCGATTTACCGGAGACTGATCGATGCATGGAGCTCGAATGTCGGGGTGGACATCGTCGGCCAGATCGCAGGCTGGGGTGACGCTGAAACCTCCAAACCCGGCGCCGCGACACCCTACTCGTTCACGGATGACGACAATGGCTGAAATCGAGTCCGCCGATTACCACGACTTCGTCTTCAAGGACGGCAGACTGGTGGGGGAGTTCGAGCAGATGTATTCGAAGTCCTCAGTGGCACCGTGGCATCAGGACGAGGATGGCGCCCGGCTTGACTGCAAAATCGCCCTCGGCATCGCGGAGTTCGCGCTTCCCGGGCATGGGAAGGTGCTCGAGGCGGGATGCGGGCTCGGGTATTTCGCCGATCTCCTCGCCAAGCGACTCCCCCAAGCACGGATCTTCGGTTGCGACATTTCACCCACGGCCGTTCACAACGCCGGTTCCATGTTCCCGGGCATCGGGTTCTCGGTGGCCGACCTCAAGAAGCCGATGCAAGCGGCCGAACCCTACGACCTCGTGGTCATCCGCGGGTGCTTCTGGTATCTGTTCGATGCCATCGACATGGTGGTGTCCAATCTGACGGCCTTGGTTGCCCCCGGCGGACGTCTTCTTGTGGCGCAAAACTTTCCCCCCTTGGATCGCGATTTCATCGGAAAGGACATCCTGCCGTGCCCCGAAGCGCTCGTCGGACTGTTCGCCCCAGCTTTCAAGACGCTCGTTGACTGCCGTTTTGCGGACCGAACGGCAAATGGAGGCAATGACGATTGGGTGGTGTTCTTGAGTGAGAAAATACCCTGAACGGAGTCCGGAGTGAGGATTGATGGCTAATACCGACGTTTTGGCGATAGTTCCTGCGAGGGCGGGTTCGAAGGGCGTTCCCGGCAAGAATGTTCATCTTCTTGCGGGCCATCCCTTGATCGCCTATGCGGTGGTCGCCGGCAAAAAATGCCCCGCGATCACCCGTGTCATCGTGAGCACGGACAGCCCGGAGCTCGCCAGGATCGGGAGACACTATGGGGCAGAGACCCCCTTCCTCAGGCCGGAAGAGCTCGCCACGGACACCGCGCCTGATCTCGCCTACGTCCGGCACGCCTTGGAATGGCTCGAATCGGAGGAGGGATGGCGACCGGGTCTTGTGGTCCAGCTGCGTCCCACCACGCCATTGCGTCATCCGGGGAAGCTGGAGGAGGCGATCCAGGCGCTGGTGGCTGACGAGGCCGCGTCGTCGTTGCGCTCGGCCCACCTCCTCAACGAGTCTCCGCACAAGATGCTGCAGATCGTGGACAACAGGTTCACGGGATTTTTCCCTGACGACCCCCGGCCCGAGTATTTCAACCTCCCGAGGCAATCCTTTCCCGCCGCCTACCAACCCAACGGCTATGTGGACATCTGCCGAAGCGGATTCGTGCTGTCCGCGGGACAACTCTACGGGGTGGACATGCTGCCTTTCATCACCGAGATCAGCGCAGAAATTGATTCCTTCGAGGATTTTGCCTTTCTTGAATGGCAATTGGGCCGTCAGACTCATCCCTTGGTCGGGATGGTTGCGGAATCAGCCTCCAAAGTCTGAACATCATGGCAGGACACGGATTTTCCCACACTCCAGTTGAAGTTCCGGCGGTGCGAACCCGCTACCGGACCATCCAGACGGCATTACCGGTTCCAGAATCGTTGCCGATCCTGCAGAAGCTCTACGATTGCGAGTCCCGCTCCATGCACGGGCAACTGCCCGTGGTGTGGGACCGCGCCGAGGGCTTCCAGGTGCACGATGCTTGGGGCAACACATGGATCGATTTCACCTCGACGATCTTCGTCACGAACGCCGGACATGGGAATGCGGAGATCATCGACAGCCTGCAGGCGGTGCTCCGCAAACCGCTGCTGCATTCCTACACCTATGCGACCAAGGAACGGGCGGATTATATCGAGCGGCTTGTCACGGTCACTCCGGCCCAGTTCGAGAAGGCTTTCCTTCTTTCTGCGGGAACCGAGGCGACCGAGTGCGCCCTGAAACTGATGCGGTTGCAGGCCGCGAAGGCCGGCAAGAAGCGCCCGGGAATCCTTTGCTTCGAGGGGAACTGGCATGGGCGGACGATGGGGGCCCAGATGCTGAGTTGGAATCCGGCCCAGAAGGAATGGATCGGCTTTCTCGATCCCAACATTTTTCATCTTCCTTTCCCGTATCCGTGGCGCGAGGAGGCCATGAGCGACCCCGCAGGGTATTTCGAGCGCTCCATGGCCGTGCTTTGTGCGGAGAACGGGCTCGATCCCTCCACGGATCTTTGCGGGGTCATGATGGAGACGTTCCAAGGGTGGGGTGCCGTGTTCTATCCTGAGGTCTTCGTCCAGGCCGTCGAGCGGTTTTGCCGCAAGCATGACCTGTTGCTCGCGTTTGACGAGATGCAGGCGGGCTTCGGCAGGACCGGGCGCCTGTTCGGATACATGCACTATGGCGTGGAACCGGATCTGCTTTGTTGCGGAAAAGGGGCGGCTTCCGGCGTGCCTTTGGCCCTCGTGCTCGGCGGCAGGGAAATCATGGACCTTCCCGACATCGGCTCGATGAGTTCGACCCATTCGGCGAATCCGCTCGTCTGTGCTGCCGGATTGGCAAATTTGAATGTTCTTCTCGATGGCGGGATGCTCTCACGCGTCGAGGAACTCGGAACCCGGTTGCACGGGGGGCTGCGCGACATCCAACGGGATCATCCCTCCCACCTTGCCCATGTGCTCGGGCGGGGTTTGCTCGCCGCCCTGATTTTCAACGATCCCGAGGGACGCCCGCTGTCGGGGCTTTGCGACCGCATCTGCGAGGAGGCGATGCGTCGCGGGTTGCTTCTCGTCCACACAGGGCGCGAATCCATCAAGATCGCCCCGCCGCTTTGCATCGAGCCGGACGCCCTTTCCGAGGGGCTCCAGGTTCTGCGCGAGGTTGTGCGCGATGAGATTGCAAGGTCATGACCCGATGCCTGCGCCATTTCGGGATCGTGGTGAAGGATCTTGACCGGGCTTTGGAGTTCTATTGCGGCAAACTCGGGCTCTCGGTTTCCCGGCGCATGGAGGAAAGCGGGGCCTTTTTGGATGCGGTCCTTGCCGCGCCCGGCACCAGGGTCACGACGGTGAAACTGGCCGCCGAAGAGGGGCCGACGTTGCTGGAATTGCTGCACTTCGAGGCACCGAAACCCGGGGAAGCGGAAATGCCTTCATTGTTCCGCACCGGCGTCACCCATTTTGCGCTCACGGTGGACGACCTCAACACGCTTCATGAGAGCCTCTCCGCCGGCGGCACGCCATTTCTCTCCGAGCCCCGGAAATCCCCTGACGGTCTCGCCTTCGTCGCCTTTTGCCGCGATCCCGAGGGCAATCTGATAGAACTGGTCGAACCTTCCGCCGAATGAAAAAGGACTACGTTTCCGTCATCTACGACACCACCACACGGCCGGTCACGCAGTATCCGGACCAGTTGGCGTCCCATTTGGCCGGTCGTTTCGGCATGAAGCCGGGGCAGAGCTTCTTGGATGTCGGCTTCGGTCGCGGAGACTTCTTGCGCGCGTTCGCGCGGCTGGGTTTGAAGGTCTCGGGGGTGGATCAGAGTCCGTCGGCTTTGCAGAGTTGTGCGGACTTGGACGTGCATCCCTGCTGTGCGGGGAGCGACCGGCTGCCGTTTCCGGACGGATCCTTTGACGTCGTCTTCCACAAGTCCCTGCTGGAGCATTTGGATGATCCCGAGCCCTTGATGGACGAAACCCTGCGCGTGCTGAGGCCGGGGGGGCGGCTCATTGCGCTTGTGCCCGATTGGATCTCGCAGATGGGCATTTATTTCGACGACCACACGCATCGCCGCCCCTACACCCAGGTCGGCCTGCATGATTTGCTGGTGATCTGCGGGTTTCAGGATGTCCAAGCCGAATTGTTCCACCAACTTCCGGTTCTATGGAGGCACCCATCCCTGAAGGTCGTGTCGCGGCTGCTTCGCTGCCTGGTGAGACCGGAATACCGTCCAAAGTCCTCCTTTGTCCGCTGGTCGGTCGAGTTGATGATCCTCGGCACCGGCTTGAAGCCGGCCGCAGCCTGACCTTCACCGCCCATGTTCCAAGCGACACAGAACGACGCATACTTGGAGACGGTTTCAAGGAGGATCGAGGGTGAATATCTCACGTGGTGCGAACAATTCCTCGACATCATCTCCGGGCAGCTCGAGGCCGGAATGTCCTGCACGCTCAATGACATTGGGTGCTGTGCAGGGCAGTTTTACAAGAGCCTCAAGCGCCGGAATCTTCCGGTAAGCTACCGTGGTTTCGACATCGAACCGGCATATCTGGAGATTGCTTGCCGGTATTTTCCCGAGCTGAAGGATTCGGTGAGCACACTCGATGTGGAACAATCACCACCACCGCAGGCCGACATCACGATTGTTTCAGCCACACTGGAGCACTTGAACGATCCGTTTCTGGCGGTGGCGAGGTTGCTCGCCAGCACAAACCGCATTTTTCTGGCGCGGAGTTTCATCGATGGGACGGCGCTCGACCAATGGCTGCAAAAGCCCGGGGCTTCGGCGCCTTACCGGATCCGCCAATTCACGCAGGACGAATTCGCCGCGGCTGTTGAATCGCAGGGGTTCGACATCCGGTTTCTGGAGGATCGCTACACCAAGTCCGAGCCGTTCGAGATCGCACCCGGCATTGTGAGGGTCCAAAGGCTGGCCTTGGGCATCCGGCGCGCATGACTCTGGGATTCATGCAGGGGCGATTGAGCCCGCAGGTGAGCGGCAAAATCCAGGCATTTCCTGCAGCGCATTGGAGAGGTGAGTTTCCCGCTGCGCAGAAACTGGGCCTCCACTGCATGGAATGGACGCTCGACCACGAAGGCCTGAAGGACAATCCGCTGATGACGCCTGCGGGACGAACGGAAATCCGGATGCTCTGCGCCGCCCACGGTGTCTCCATCCCGTCACTGACCGGCGACTGCTTCATGCAGGCGCCGTTCTGGAAGGTCGAGGATCCTGCGGAGCGGGCGCTTCTGCTCGACGAACTGGACTCGATCCTGCACGCCTGCTCAGCCATGCAGATCGGCATTGTCGTCGTGCCGCTGGTTGACAACGGAAGCGTTGCGACCATGGATCAGGAGAAGGCGCTCCGCGAGCATCTGACCGGTCGTGCCGCGGCACTGCGGGATCTGAGCGTGAAGATCGCCTTTGAGACCGACCTTCCTCCCGAAGAGGTTGCTTCCTGGATCGCGGGCTATCCGGAGGATGTCTTCGGCGTCAACTACGACACCGGCAACAGCGCATCTTTGGGGTTCGAACCCGAAACCGAGTGGGAACTCTACGGACGTCGCATCCTCAACGTGCATATCAAGGATCGCGCGGTCGGCGGGACCACCGTGCCGCTGGGCGAGGGGGATTGCGATTTCACCGGCTGTTTCCGGGCCGTGAAAAGGCGGAACTACACGGGCAGCATGATCCTCCAGACAGCGCGTGCCGCGGATGGTGGACATGTGGAAGCGCTGGCGCGCTACCGTGATTTTGTCGAAACTGCCTGGAAATCGGCGGAAGTGGAGAACTCATGAGCAATTCATTTTCCGGGAAATGCGTGTTGGTCTCGGGCTCCACGGCGGGCATCGGGCTGGCCGTCGCACGGGGTTTCTCGGGTGAAGGCGCCAGGGTTGCGGTCAATGGCCGGGACAAGGACCGCGTTGCCGCAGCGGCCGGTGAACTCGCGGCGCTGCCGGTTTCCGCCGATGTGTCCACCGCGGGCGGTGCGGAGGATGTGGCGGGTGCCATCAGGGCCGCGTGGGGGCGCCTCGACATCCTTGTCTGCAACGTGGGTAGCGGACGCTCGGTCCCTCCCGGCAGCGAGACTCCGGAGGAATGGAATCACATGCTTTCGGTGAACCTGCTTTCGGCAGCGAATCTCGTGACAGCATGCCTTCCCATGTTTCCCGCGGATGGGGGGAGCATCGTTTGCGTTTCCTCGATCTGCGGCGTCGAAACCCTGGGGGCGCCGGTTGCCTACTCGGCCGCCAAGGCTGCGCTCAATGCCTACGTTTCCGGCATGTGCCGCCCGCTTGCAGCACGAAACATCCGCATCAATGCCGTGGCTCCGGGCAATATCCTGGTTCCGCAGGGGGCATGGGATGAGAAGCGCCGGAATGATCCCTCCGGCGTGGAGTCCATGCTGAAACGGGAGGTCGCCATGGGGCGCTTCGGACGCCCCGAAGAGATTGCGGATGCCGTGCTGTTTCTCGCCTCGGACAAGGCGTCCTTCATCACAGGCACGGTCCTCGTCGCCGATGGCGGGCAGGTAAGGAGCCACTTGTGAAAAGCGCAGAGCATGGAGCAAGGTGCCGGGAGCGCGCCCAACCCCTTCGAATCCGCTGAAAACTGTGCCGAGCGGAGGAGCGAGCCGCAGATAGCCCCACGGCCAACAGGCTGCAGCGAAGCAAAGCCAACTGACACCACTGAACCACTGAAACCCATGACAGCAGAACAGCACATCGGAGGGCTCTTCGAGCGCTCAATTGAAACCAAGCGGGCCGCGCTCAATGAATGTCTCCCGGCCATGGTCCGTATCGCCGGGATGCTGGCGGCGTCCCTGAGGGGTGGCGGCAAGATCCTCTTCTGCGGCAACGGGGGATCGGCGGCGGATGCACAGCACTTGGCAGCGGAGCTGCTGGTCCGCCTGCGTCCTCATGTCAACCGGCCGCCCATTCCCGCGCTGGCGCTGGCTCTGGATTCCTCAAGCATGACGGCGTGTGGCAATGACTATTCCTACGGGGAGTTTTACGCCCGGATGGTCGAGGGGCTTGGAAGGCCGGGCGACGTGGTGCTTGGAATCACCACCTCGGGAAAGTCCCCGAATGTCATCAAAGCCTTCGAGAGGGCGCGGGCGATGGACATCCGGACGGTCGGCTTTCTCGGATGCGGTGGCGGTCCGGCGCTGCCATTTTGCGACGAGGCCTTGGTGGTCCCCTCGGATGAAACAGGTCGCATCCAAGAAGTCCACATCACGGCGGGGCATGCCATTCTCGAGGTGGTGGAAGATGCGTTGCTGGTGGTCTCCTGAGTAATTTGTTCGAATGAACCTCTCCGACGACCTCACATCCAAGTTCGATCTATCGGGCAAGCTCGCAGTTGTCACCGGCGGATCGGGGCTGCTGGGGCGCGAGCATGCCATCGCCTTGGCGGGATGCGGGGCAACGCCGGTGTTGCTGGACATTCATGAGTCCGCGCTACGGGACGCGGCGGAGGAAATTCATGCCGCCACCGGCGTCCGAGCACTCACCGCGGTCTGCGACATCACCGATGAGCGCGCCGTCCAGCGGGCCAAGCAGAAAATTGGTGACCCCGTTTCGATCCTCGTCAACAATGCGGCGAACAATCCGAAGGTCGAAGGGCGTGCCGACAAGCCATGGTCACGGCTGGAAAATTTTCCCGTCGATGCCTGGAACTTGGATGTCGCCGTTGGGCTCACCGGAGCTTTTCTTTGCAGCCGCATCTTCGGGGCCGACATGGCGGCGCACCGTGGCGGCGTGATCCTGAACATCGCCTCCGATCTCGCTCTCATCGGCCCCGACCAGAGGATTTACCGGCAGGACGGTCTCGCCCCGGAAAATCAGCCGGTAAAGCCGGTGACCTACTCCGTGGTCAAAGCGGGCCTGGTGGGTCTGACACGATACCTCGCCACTTACTGGGCGGCGGATGGTGTGCGCTGCAATGCCCTGTGTCCGGGGGGCGTGGAGAACAATCAGGATCCGGCATTCGTGGCAAGGTTGACGTCCCTGATTCCTTTGGGCCGCATGGCACGGCGCGAGGAATACCGGGCCGTCGTCGCCTTCCTCTGCTCGGAGGCATCCGCCTACATGACCGGGGCCGTCATCCCGATGGAAGGCGGACGCACGGCGTGGTGAAGGAAAGTGTTCATTGTTCAGTTGGCGGTTTTCAGTAGCGATTCCTCGCACCCTCCGCTCCATGCCTCCCGTCCGTTTTGTCACCATCGTCACCCCCGAGTTCTGGCCCGGGTTCGCGGCGCTCGTGCAGAGCTTGACCGAGAACGCCGGGCTGGGCGAGGGAGGCTTCGAATTGGTCGCGATCTGCGATGAGACGCTGGCGCCAAGGACTTGGTTGGACAGCCGCGCCGAGAGAATCTCCATTTTCCCGCTCTCCGATCTACCGAAAATCGAATTGCTCTCCGCCCAGAACCAAGGGGCACGGATGGAAAACGCCCTGCAAAAGCTCGGGGTATTCGCGTTGCCGGAGGATTGGGGCAAATGCATCTTCATCGACTCGGATGTCGTCTGCCTTGGGTCGCTCTGCGGGCTCGGGGGCTTTCCTGCCCTGACCGCGGCTCCGGACATGCCGATGATGGAGGCCGATTTGCCGACCGACCCGCTGGCCGACCCCGAGTTCGAATACAACACGGGACTTTTTGTTTTTGAGCCCAGTGCCCGGATTTTCGCGGAGTTGCAGGAAGTTTACCGTCTCCGTCACCACGAGCGCACGCACAAGGGCGATCAGGATGTGTTCAATCTCTGGGTCCGTGAGCGCGGCGTTGCTGTCCATCTGCTCGGCTCGGAATGGAATTTTGCGAAACGCTACCAGGACTTTCTTGGCCGTCGTTGGATTGCGGATCGGATGGACCGGATCAAGACGATGCATTTTGTGGGTGTGAAGCCTTGGACCAACAACCGCGAGGTCACAACATTCCGCGAGTGCCACTACCGCGGGTTGGAGGAAATCTGGTGGGACTTCTTCGAGCGCAGCGGATTTGCCCCTCACATGGCCAATCCGCCTCGTCGTGCCCAAGCCTTTGTGCGGCAGTGCGTTCTCCCCGTTGCAAGTCCTGCCATCGTCAAGGAGCACTGCATCAGACTTGTACGCCTCTTCCGCAAGCGTGTGCTGGGGCACAAAGCGTGATCGATAGATATCGTGTCGTTATGAAGCATTGCCCGAAGACCAAAAAAGAAGGCAGCCTCTGCGATGTTCTGATGATCGCGCACAATCGCCCGGAATACTTGGAATTGGCCTTGCCTGCTTTGTTGGAGAGCGGGGACGAGACCTTGCGGGTGTGGGTTTGGCAGAACGAGGCATACCAACAGGTCACGGAGATCATCGATAAGCACATTGGACATCCGAGGCTTCATCGTGTCCACCGCTCAACGCACAATGCCAAGCTCAGGGAGCCCACCAACTGGTTGTGGAGCGAATCCGATGCGCCCTACGTCGGTAAAGTGGATGACGACACACTTGTGCCCCGCGAGTGGTTGGAGACCCTTCGTGTTGCCCACGAGAGGTATCGTCAGTTCGGAGTTTTGGGCTGCTGGGTGCATCCAGAGACCGACTATGATGAAGGGGCGGCCCGTAAGAAGATTTCACGTTTTGGGGGCGTGAAGATTTTGGAAAACCCTTGGATGGCGGGTTCTGCGTATCTCATGAAGCGTGCCTGCGTGCAGCAAAATGGGGTGCTGTCTCCGGACGACACGTTCCCGCAATATTGCGTGCGACTGGCGTGGGACGGTTGGATCAACGGCTGGTTGCTGCCGCTTCTTCTCGCCGAGCACATGGATGACCCCCGCTCGCCCCACTGCATCCTCAAAACACAGGAGGACTTCGAGAAGTTTACTCCACTGACTGCCAAAAGAAATGGCGTGAAGACCCTTGAGGAATGGAAAGAATTGAACAGGATTTCGGCGGTGGAGATTCTAAAGGGCGGCAAGAAGGCGGGACGTCTCTTTTGGATTAGAAGAGCGTTGCGTCGGGTGCTGGCGTTGCAGCGTGCGCGTGCGGTAGCGTAGGGCTGGTCGCCAAAAAGCCAAGAAACACCATATTAAAGCCACCTTGAAAAACACCCCAGAGGACTTCTCCCGCGACAAGCCTGGGGTTGACGATGAAACAGTCCTTGGGCCGGTCGTTGATGTAGCCGACCTCAAGCGCAAGTCAGCGCGTGGTGGCTTGGTGACGGTGGTTGGCCAAGGGCTTACTATTGGCATCCAACTCACTTCCACGGTCACCTTGGCACGGTTGCTCTCGCCCACGGATTACGGGATTATTGCAATGGTCATGGCCGTGGCGAATTTTGCCGGGGTTTTTCGCGATCTTGGCCTTTCTTCCGCGGCGATCCAAAAGCAGAATCTCACGCATGCCCAGCAGACAAACCTCTTTTGGCTCAATGTCGCGGTGGGCGGGATGCTCACGCTTGTCGTGTCCGCCGCCTCGCCGCTTGTTGTCTGGTTCTACGGCAAGCCGGAGTTGCTATGGGTCACCATTGCGCTGTCGTTCAGCTTTCTCATAGGCAGCTTCGGCAGTCAGCATGGCGCGTTGCTTGTGCGGAACATGCAATTTGGGAGAAACGCCATCCCCGGTATCCTTGGCGCTCTCGCGGGGCTCGTGGTCTCCATTTTTCTTGCCCTGCGTGGATGGTCCTATTGGGCGCTGGTCTGGGGAAACCTATCTATGGCGGTCGTGACGACTGCGTTGCTGTTCGTTCTTTCACCGTTCCGTCCAGGGTGGTTCCGTCTTCGTGCCGGAACCCTTGAAATGGTCAAATTCGGAGCGAATGTGACCGCGTTCGACTTCATCAACTACTTCCATCGCAACTTGGACAACGTGCTTATTGGCAAGTTTGTTGGTGCTGATGCCTTGGGGCTTTACAGCCGCGCTTATGCACTGCTCATGCTTCCGATAAGCAACCTCCGCATCCCTATCAGCTCTGTGGGCTTCCCGGCACTTAGCCGACTTCAGAATCAGCCTGGGGCTTTTCGCGAGTATTACCGCAAGATTGTTCATATGCTTGCTTTGGTGTCCATGCCCCTGACGGCTTTTCTCTTTGTCGCGTCCGACGAGATTGTGCTACTCCTCTTGGGTGTGGCATGGGCCGGCGCCGTTCCGATTTTCGCGATTCTGGCCCTTGTAGCCCTCATCCAGCCGGTGATCACATTGTGGGGGATTGTTGTTCTCAGTCGAGGGATGGGGCGGCGGTATGTTCAAATAGGTGTCTTCAACACGATGAGTAGCGCCATAGGCTTTGTGGCTGGACTTCCGTGGGGCGTTATCGGTGTGGCCACCGGATACGCTATCGCGACTTACGTGACTGCCATCCCTACTCTCATGTGGGCCTTTCTCGGCACCCCTGTCCGTTTGGTTGACTTTTTTGCTGGTGTTGCACGGCCATTTATTGCGAGCGTTGTTGCGGCTGGGATTACCAGCGTCCTCGCGGTGCAATGGAGTCACTTGGCAGTCGCTGTGCATGTTGCGGTTGGCGGCGGCGTGTTCGTAACCATTTTCTCAGCGACTCTGCTAATTTTGCCGGGGGGGAGACATGAAATTCATGTCATTCGCAGTGTTGTGATGTCCCTCATCCGGTCACGGAGCCGGTCATGAAACAAAAATATGATGACTGAAGCCCTGCCACGCACATCAAGCAACACCCACCACGAGCCATGAGTTGGAGAAAAAGAGCTATTAAAACAGTCGAGCGCTTGACCGATACTCACATCGTCCGTAGGCACCGCCGCGGCATTGACTTCGTTCAAGACATCGCCTTTTCATTACCAAAGTGCCATATCGAGAGCGTCTTTGACATTGGCGCGAATGTAGGTCAGTCGGCGAGGGTGTTTCTTGACGAGTTTCCGCTGGCTCACATCCGTTGCTTCGAGCCTGTAAGCAAGGCATTCAACGAGCTTAAACAGACATTCCAAGGCAACGCGCGTGTGGATTGTTACCAGTTGGCTTTTGGTGCCACGAAGGGCCGGGGAAGAATGGTCTTGGCAGGCACTTCAGACATCTCCTTCTTGGATGGCCAGTCGCGAGACAATGCAACAAGTGCGGAACTGGACATCGACTCTGTGGACGTCGACACTATCGATGGCTATTGTAGGACAAATGAAGTTCCCCATATTAACTTCTTAAAAATCGACACGGAGGGGGGAGATCTTGATGTCTTGAAGGGATCTGTGGGCATGTTGGGCGATCAGAGGATCGACCTTGTGCAGGTCGAGGCAGGAATGAATCCCCACACGAACTGCTTCGTGCCTTTTGAAGCACTCAAGGCATTCCTTGAATCGCATGGATATCGTCTTTTTGGCATCTACGAGCAGAAGCATGAATTCATCACTGGCGAGGCTCATTTGCGCCGGACAAATCCAGTTTTTGTTTCCCAGCAAGTTATCGAAGCAAATACACAGCTATCGCGCTTAGGTTCATAGCAGCCGCTTAGGCTTTGCGTCATCGCCTTTTTTTGCCATGCCATCATCCACCACCATTGCCATCATCGGGCTCGGCTACGTCGGGCTTCCCCTGCTTCTCGCGTATGCCCGCAAGGGCTTCACCAGCATCGGCATCGACATCGACTCCGCCAAGCCCGCGGCCCTGCTCGACGGTCGTTCCTATATCAAGCACATTCCCGATGCAGAGGTCGCGGAGGCTCTTGCGGCCGGCAAGCTGGATGCCACCACTGGTTTTTCCCGCGTATCCGAGGCCGATGCGATCATCCTATGTGTCCCGACGCCGCTCGATCATCACTTGGAGCCCGATCTTTCCTACGTCACCGGCACGCTCGATGCCATGCTACCCCACGTTCGCGCGGGCCAGACGATCAGTCTTGAATCCACCACGTATCCCGGCACGACGGACGAAGAGTTAGTCACGCGTCTTCAGAAGGCCGGGTTCAAGGTCGGGCAGGACGTCTTTGCCGTTTATTCGCCAGAGCGCGAAGATCCCGGCAACCGGAAATTTCACGCCACCAACATCCCGAAAGTCGTCGGCGGACACACATCCGCTTGCCTTGCGAAAGGGGTGGCGCTTTACCAAGCCGTGTTCGACACCGTGGTCCCTGTTTCTTCCACGCGGGTGGCGGAGCTCTCGAAGCTTCTCGAAAACATCTACCGTGCGGTGAACATCGGCTTGGCCAACGAGATGAAGATCGTTGCGGATCGCATGGGCATCGACATTTGGGAAGTCATTCGTGCCGCATCCACCAAGCCTTTCGGATTTACGCCGTTCTACCCCGGGCCGGGCTTGGGCGGTCACTGCATCCCGATTGACCCATTTTACCTGACTTGGAAGGCGCGCGAGTTCGGGGTCCACACCCGTTTCATCGAACTCGCCGGACAGATCAACCGGTCCATGCCCGACTATGTTGTGCAAAAGGTGGCAGATGCGTTGAACGAGGATGCCAAGGCTCTCAAGGGATCCAAGATTCTTTTGCTGGGTCTCGCTTACAAGCCCAACGTGGACGATGACCGGGAGTCTCCGAGCTACACCTTGATGAAGCTTCTTGAAGCCCGGGGCGCCACAGTTCAGTATCATGATCCGTTAGTCCCCGTCATCCCGATGACCCGGGAGCACCCCGCCTATGCCGGCCGGACCTCGGTCGCCGCCATCACTGACACCTACGACTGCATCCTCCTCGCCACACACCATGATGCCTACACCGATTTCGACTTCAGCCATTTCAAGTGCCCGGTTGTGGACACACGAAACTGTGTTGCACGGCCTCCACAAAAGTATTATCGGGGTTGACAAGAAAAACCTTAATCCATCTGTCATTGTCTTGTGTGGTTTGGCGCTCCATTGAGCGCAAGATGGCATTTGAGACTGCTTGATGTGGTTATCTGCTCAATTGGGGTCTCGCGAACACTACAGTGTTCCCTCAGCTCTGCATTCCGCAGGCCTTCTCGGCTTCTTGCTCACGGATGTGTGGCTCTCAAGACGACTCGCAGCATTAGCCAGCGGCATTCATCCCGCTTTGGCTCATCGCCGTTGTGATGATGTGCCGGACGTGAAAGTCCGGAGCCGGACCCTGAGTCGATTGCTATTTGATGCAAAGATGCGGCTTAAGCTTGTAGGTCCGTGGGAGACAATTCTTTTAAGGAATAGCTGGTTTGGCGGTTGGGTGGCGGATGAGGTGGCCGCGCTGCCTGGCAACGTGTTTTTCTCCTACAGCTACACGGCCCTACAGCCATTCCAGAGTTTTAATGGACGCAGAATCCTCGGGCAAATCGATCCGGGGCCAAGGGAGCATGATATTGTCGCCGAAGCTGCAAAGGGCTACGAGAGTCTTGCACAGCCCGAGTCGCGCCCGCCGTCCTCATATTGGCAGCTGTGGCGAGGGGAGGTCGAACTGGCGGACCGCATCATCGTCAACTCTGCTTGGTCGGCCTCATTGCTCGAAGAGGCAGGGGTTCCGGTCGGCAAGATGGTTGAAGTCCCGCTGGTTTACGAGCCGGGGTGGGACAGTAGTCACTCGTCATCAGGAGATCATCTCGTCACTCGGATCTGGTCACCCGTCACTAGCGCGCCGAGCCGTCTGCGCGCACTGTTTCTCGGCAGCGTGATCCTGCGCAAAGGGGTAGGGCAGCTGCTTGATGCGATCCGCATCATCAGGAACGAGCCTGTGGATTTCACCTTCGCGGGTCCGGTGGGCGTGAATATTCCGGACGACGTGCGGGCGATGCCCAACGTCCGCTTTCTCGGCGCAGTGGACCGAGCGACCGCGGAACAGCTTTATGGCGAATCGGATGTCTTCTTGTTTCCAACCTTGTCCGACGGGTTCGGTTTGACCCAACTGGAGGCACTCGGTCACGGTCTCCCTGTAATCGCATCCACTAACTGTGGCCAGGTTGTTGAGCATGGTGTGAGCGGGTTGGTGCTGGGCATGGTCACTCCGGAGGCCATCGCCGAAGCCATCATGTCCCTCATGCGAGACCAGGATTTGCTGGCGCGGCTCAAAGCCGGGGCCCGCGTGCCCGACAAGTTCCATCCCCGCCACCTCGCGCCGGCGTTGCTGGCGTTGGCAAGTTGACATTTTCCTGTTCACCGTGCGCCGAGTCTGCCAACTGAGCACGTAATGCAATAACTCGGGGAATCACAAAAAGTCCACAACGGTGCGATTTGTTGCTCTTCTTGCGGCCACTGAAAACTGAACACTGAAGTCTGCGCTCTCCGCCATGCCCTTCCTTTTCGCCTCCGCATTCCTCCTAGTGATCGCTTACCCCATGGTTGGCGGCACAGTCGCAACGGTCTGGGTCCTTGTTGCTAGCCAGCTTCTCCTGCTTGTGCGCGAGGTATCTCGGGGACAGGTGACCGGGGTCGGCGGATTTCTTTTCATGTCCTTCCTGTTCTTCGGGGTTCGGCCGATCTACATGGTGATGCAAAGTGACTACTCGTTATTCACGCGCCTATTCCTGATTAGGGCAGACATGGAAAGTGTGACCAGCGCAATGTGGTGGGCAAGTGCTGCCACTTTTTGCTTCGCCGTAGGTGCCGATATAGCGCCACGCATTTTTCGTCGCCAGCTCGCCCGTCGCCACGCTCGCAATGCTCGACCACTGGCAGCAGCATTGGTGACGAACAACATGGTTGGATTGCTGTTAGGTCTACAGCTAATCACTTTGCCCATAATGTTGCGTCTTGCGGGTATCGGCCGTGGTGTTTATGGAAGTTCGGCAGGAGCATATTTTTACGATCTTCCAGTTCCGCTTCAAGCCATCCACATTATGGGCGTCCTCGTGATCCTTCAGCGCTACATGCAGCGCAGGGATGCTGTGAATCTTGCTCTTCTCAGCGTTTCGGGCTTGATGCTGCTTTACTTCACGTGGCTAATGCGCGACGTAACTCTGTTCCGCGGATTCTACGTCGCCGGGTTGATGGTCGCCGGACTTACAGTGATCATGGAACTCAGGGGACGAGCGGGCTACGCATGGCTGATTCTGCCTGTTGTGATTCTTCAGCCGTTCTTCCAGCATCTGGGGCAAGCGCGAGGTGTTCAAAACGAGGAGTTTCAAGAAGAGAGCGTGTTGGAACAAGTGGCAGAGGAACAAACTTTGAGCGAAGCCTACTGGAACTTCTACAGGTCGAACGGCGATATGAACATTTTTGACACCTTTGCAGCAGCCAAAGCCGCGGAACCCTCCTTCTATCCCTATGTATGGTCATGGGCCTACGTGCCTTTGCACCTTATTCCGCGGACGCTGTGGTCCGGAAAGCCTCCTCGAGGAGTGACACAAGATCTTCGGTTCCTGCGTGGGGCACCATATTCTCCTGGAGTGGCTGGCTTCTTCCTGCTTGACGGTGGACTTGTATGGATGCTCTTGAGCATGCTGGTATTGGGTTTCCTAATCAGTTTGCTCGACTGGTTCATTCTAACTATGCCGCGCGGCTACCTGCGGTATCTGATGGTCGGGATTATCACTGTGAATGCCATGTTTTTGACACGCTTCTTTCTTTGGCAGTATTTTTATCAAATGATGTATGCGATGATTCCAATTCTCGCATTAGCGTGGTTCTTCCGGCGCCACCAAAAGCGGCAGCTACTGCGAGCGAGAAGTCCAAAGCTCGGCATGGCCAACTGTAATGAGATTGCTGCGCCTGCATCCAGAGGTGGAGGGTGAGATTGGCACCGTAATGACTCTGAAATCTTTTGCTAACGTCGTGCCGTGGCGGGTGTCCTCAGGTCCGTTTTGTGGAACTCTTTGTTCATTGACCGGAACCGGGGACGGCGTCGTGGCCAAGCTCGCCGGAACTTACGAGATGGAGACCTACCGGGCCTTCGAAAGGGCGATGCGCAACAGGCCCGCGCTATTCGTAGACATCGGTGCGGCAGAGGGGTTTTACGTTTCGGCCTTCGCAAGGGCGGTGCCCGGGGTCCGAGTGATCGCATATGAGGCCAAGGAGGAATGGCGACATCGCATCAGGCGGTCAGCTGAGAGGAACGGCGTGGCCTCGCGCTGCGACTTGAGGGGATTTTGCGACCCGGCGGAGTTTCGTCGGCTTTTGGGGGAGGCTGGGAAGGAGCCCATATTCATCCTCATGGACATCGAGGGCGGGGAGTTCGACCTGCTCAACGAGGAAACATTGCCCCTGCTGGGTCATGCCGAGCTTTTGGTCGAATTGCATGAAAGCGAATCGCGCGAACCGGGGGACGCCTTGGCCGAGATGTTCCGCAGGACCCACGCGGTGGAACTGATCTGGGCCAAAGGATCACGGAGTCTCGAGGATGTGTGTTCGCCGTGGTGGAAGCTGGCCTGCTCATTGCTCCCTCCCGTGAGACGCCGGTTGGACGAGGGCAGGGCTTACAAAATGCGATGGATGCACGCAGTGCCGAGGCCCGCAGCTGGCGCTGCGGGAGTTTGAAGTGTTCAGATTTAAGTTTTAAGAGTGACCTATTGCGGGCAGTTTGGACCGAGCGCGCAGTGAGCGCTGTGACGAGTGGATTGTGACGCGTGAAAAGAGCCGGAGTCCCGCTCCTGCGGGACGAAGACAGCGTTGAGGCAAAGCCGAGGGCAAACAAGTGGCGAGTTCGGACCATAGCAGCCAGACACTAGCGATCTGCTTCGGGCAGTTTGGTCCCTACCATCACGCGCGGGTCGCGGCTCTGCAGCGGGCCGGGCGAGAGCATGGGGCATCGAGCATGGAGCATCGAGCGAAAGTCATTCCTGTGCAGATTGCGGATGCAACGAGCACTTACGCGTGGAAAGAAGGCAACGAGTCAAAGGTAAACGGTAAAAGGTGTAACGATTTGCGCACACTATGCGAGGGCATCGAGGAAACGGCTTCCTCGGTTGAAGTCTTCTTCAGGGCGAGAAATCTTTTCAAGCACGAGGGGGTCGGTGTCGTCTTTGTGCCGAGCTACTCCCCGGCGCGGTATTTCGCGCTTTTCGCCGCTGCGAAGTCGCTCGGCTTGAGAACCGTCATGATGAACGAAAGCCACGCCGGCACGGAAAAGGCCGCGGGCTGCAAGAAATGGATCAAACGACAGATCGTGAAGCAATTCGATGCCGCCTTCGTGGGAGGCGCACCCCACAAGCGGCACTTCTCCGCACTGGGAATTCCAGAGGGAAAGATTTTTACGGGCTACGATGCGGTGGACAACGGCTTCTTTTCCGCTCGTGCGGATGAAGCGCTCCGGATGGAGCACGACGCCAAACATCTCTCAACCCTGAACTCTCAGCACTCAACCAAGCAGGGCCCCCGCTCTGCTTGCGGCCTGCCCGAACGCTACTTCCTCAATCTCGGACGCATGGTGCCGAAGAAGAATCTTTCAACGCTTGTCGAGGCCTACGCGCGGTTCGCGCGTGCAAGCGTTGAAGTAAAGGGTGGCGGGTTAAAGGTCGAAGGAACAGGAGCCGCCGCATCGCCTCCTCAGGGTGAGGGTTCGGATGTTGTTGGCAGCAACCGGTCACTCGCGACTCGTCACCTCGTTCCGGCGCTGGTTTTTGTCGGAAGCGGAGAGCTGGAGTGCGAGCTTGAGGCGCAAGCCAGATCGCTCGGACTGGAGGTGGTTGACCGGCGGGGATGGAAAAGCGGAAATCCAGGCGGAGAGGAGAGGTCTTCTCTCAACCAAGAAGATCGCGGCGCGATCTTCTTCTACGGTTTCCGCCAGCTTGACGAGAACCCGATCTTCTACGCGCTGGCCGAGGCTTTTGTTCTTCCAAGTCTCTACGAGGAGTGGGGTCTGGTGGTGAACGAGGCGATGGCATGCTCGCTTCCCGTCATTGTCTCCCGCACGGCAGGATGTGCGGAAGACTTGCTTCCGGGAAGCGGGCCGGTGGCTGAAAACTGCAAACTGAACACTGAAAACTCCTTCGAGCCGCGCTCCAATGGCTTCCTGTTCGACCCGACCTCCGTGGAGGCGCTGGCCGAGGCGCTCAGGCGCATCGTGGAGATGGGAGATGGAAGATGGGAGATGGGAAAACAATCCCGCAAGATCGTGGCAAACTTCGGCTGCGAAAACTTCGCCCGTCAGGTATTGGCAGCCGCTGAGGCCGCCTCGGGAGGAAAGGGGAGCGGGTGTTGAACACCCGCGAATACTGGACGCCTTGGCGGATGGTGGCATGGGTGGTGTGCATCCTCCTTCTTGCAGCCTATGCGCATCTTGCATTCCGGCAAGATTCGTCATTTTTCACGGTGTCTTGGATGCCTCGCGAAATGGCGAGGCGCATTCTGAAGATCACGGATTACCGGAATTTCTGGGCCTTCGGCCTGCTGGGATTCTACTGCGCATCGTTTCTCGGGGCCTCATGGTGGATACGGCGCGGCGGCCATTGGCGGTGGAGCACTTTGGCTGTGTGGCTGCTGCCGGTGATCAAGGAGTTGATCCAAGGCCCCATCCCCGGAAGGCACGGCACGCTTCATGGGTCAATCTACGGAACCGCCGGCGCCGCCCTCGGGCTCGCCTTGGGGGCGGCGTTGAGGACAGGACTCGCCAGAGCGTGGAGCGTGCAAAGATTCTGCAAGGTCGGGGAGGCCCCGTCCCACGAAGTGGAATCGAAGAAGGCGATCGAAAGGTAGGGCTTGGCCTCCGGACAAGCCGTGTTGCATTCAATGGAAAGTGCATGACCTGCAATCCAAGTGTCACAATATCCAAAGACCATGAAAACCCGTCTCGACAAGTTTGACTCCGGCAAGGGCCTCGACCGTGGGCGGTCGAAGGGGATGGAGGGGGTGTGGTATCTGCTGAAATGCCTGTTTTTCCTGTCCCCGCTGCCTTGGCCATCCGGTCTGCGGGTGACGCTACTGCGTGCCTTCGGGGCGAAGATCGGCCACGGCGTGGTGATCAAGCCGAGGGTGAACATTCATTTCCCGTGGAAGCTGGAGATTGGTGACCATGCATGGATTGGCGAGGAGGTGTTCATTCTGAACTTCGAGCCGGTGCGGATCGGCGCCCACACTTGCATCTCGCAGAGGGCTTTCCTGTGCACGGGCAACCATGACTACCGGGATGAGGCGTTTTCCTACCGCAATGCGCCGATCAGCATCGGCGGGGGCGCATGGATCGGGGCGGCCGCATTCATCGGCCCGGGGGTTTGCGTCGGCGCGGAATCGGTTGCCGCAGCGGGAGCGGTTGTCACAAGGGATCTCGCTCCGGGGATGATCTGCTCCGGGAATCCGGCCAAGGAGCGTGGCCCGCGTTGGAAGGACGCATCCGGGGCATGACGCACTCCCGAATGAACAGCACGCAGCGCATACTCGGGCTTCCGTTTTTCACCGGCTCCGTGGAGGAAGCGGTGGCGGAGGCGCTGAGAGGGGCGCTCGTGGTCGCGCCGTCCGGCCCAAATCTGGCGGGTGAATTGCGCCGGGTCCCTCATTATCGCCGAAGTGTCGAGACGGCGGATGTCGTGCTGACCGACAGCGCTGTGATGGTGTCCGTGTTCCGCATGGCAACGGGAATCGCCGTTCCCCGGCACTCGGGGCTGAAGTTTCTCGAGGCGATTCTCGACCGCCCGGAGTTGAAGGAGCCGGGGGCGGTATTCTGGGTCATGCCGACCAAGGCGGAGGGTGACGCCATCGCAGGATGGCTGCGGGCCCGGGGTTTTCCTGTGGGCGAGGACAACACCCATGTGGCCCCGTTTTACCGGGCCTATCCCATCGAGGACCCTGATTTGCTGGCCCGATTGCAGTCGGCGAGGCCGCGGGTCGTCTTCCTCAATCTCGCCGGCGGAAAGCAGGAGGTGCTTGGCGCCTGGCTGAGGGAACGGCTTGATCCCCGTCCGGGCATCATCTGCACCGGTGCGGCGGTCGCCTTTCTTGCAGGCACCCAGGCCACCATTCCCGTATGGGCGGATCGCTCGGGCCTGGGATGGTTGATGCGGTGCTTGAGTGAACCTCGAAAATTTGTTCCACGCTATTGGAGCGCACTGCCGCTGCTTGGGCTTGTCTGGCGCCATCGCCAGCACTCTCCCGTGAAGCAGGATGCGGGCACATTCCCATGACGTGATCCCACGGTTGGATATCCGGGCAGGGCGCACCTTCGGTGCGCCCTTTTTGCTTTCTCCTCGGAGGGCGTGTCCTGCTCAAGGCAGCACGATGAAGCAGATGATCATGATCACCGTGGGAAGAAGTGCGCCGAGCAGCAGGCCTCCGGGGGAAACCGCACCGTCGCCGAAATATTTCCCGAGCAGGCTCTGGCCGGCCGGGTTCGGTGCATTGGCGATGACGGTAAGGCCGCCGCCCGCCACCGCCCCGGCCACGAGGGCATATTGGAGCGCCTGTGCGGCAACCAGTTCCGCGCCCTCCTTGGCCACCATCACCCCGCCGACCATATGCTCGGGACTGAATGCCGGAACCTGCGATCCCAGATAGGTGATGGCGGCATTGTCATTGAAGGCCGTGAGCACCACGCCGGTGAAAAAGAGGGGAACTTCCCCCAGGCCGGCAAGGACCGGCGAAATCCACCAGCCCTGCAGGCCACCGTGGATGACCAATGCCGCGAGGAAGAAACCGACGAGCACGGGGCCGCGCAGCACCAATACGTCTTGGTAATGCTCCGTCGCCCGTGCGAATGCCAGAAAGAACAGGAAACCGATGACGAAGAGCGCGGGGTGGTGGAGGTTGATGACCGTCCAAGCAAGGAACCCTATGTGCACGAGCGTGACCCAGAACGGAACGGGTGGTGAGACATCCTCGTCATCTTCGCCTCCGGAAGGGGAGTGTCTCGCAGCAGTCGCCGCAAGGGCGCAGAGTTGCTTGCGGAACAGGATGAAATAGGCAAGCACGGACAACGCGATGCCAAGGACGGCGCGCCATCCGAAGTGCGCAAGCATGAACGGCATGGTCCATTCCCATGTTCCTGCAACCATAAGGATCGGCGGGGCTGCGAAATGCGTGAGGGTGCCTCCCACGGAGATTCCGACGAACAACAGCCCGAGTGTGGCATACTGCAGGGGGACTGAGGGACGGTGGATGTAGAACTGTCTCCCGAGCAGCAGTGCCCCGATGGTCATGGCAGCCGGCTCGGTGATGAATGACCCCAGCAGCGGGGTGATGAGAAGGATGGACAGCCACCAGGCCATCGGGCTCTCGTTCCCCAAACGGGCGACTTGGCGCAGGCAAGTCCTGGAAAAAAACACCACGGGGCGGCTGGACGCGATCGCCATGATCACGACGACAAAAATGGGCTCGGTGAAGTTGCGTGTGTCGATGTAGCTGACCAAATCGCCCCATCCATGGTGCGGGGCGAGGAAAAGAAACAGCCCCAAGGGAACCAGCCACAATCCGAAGACCGCCTCGACCTCGCCGAGCAGATGGAAAAAGGTGGCCGAAAAGGAGACCGGCTCCCGTCCTTCCGGATACGTCACCCCGGATGCGACCAGTTCGGCATGATGCGCCTCGTCGATCCGGTGGGCCAACTTCGTGAACTTCGCGCACAGGAACGTGTGTATGACGGCGAGCAAAAAGATGACCGTTGCCACGACATTGAAGGGGTCCTCCTGTGCCCGGAGGACGAGAGTTTCGACGAGTGAAAGCGGACGGCCGATCTCCGAGGCGCGCTGGGCTTCCACAGCCTCGTAGTCGGTCAACGGCTGGGGGAACGAGGGCACTGCCGCCTCACCATGACCACCCGAGGCGAACAATGTGGATGAACCGGCAAGCAGGCAGCCCGCCAGCAATACAACAACAACCAAGGGCGATCGCATGGTATGGAGCACTGGCCCGAGGAACATAATGGGCAGCCCGCCGAAAGCGAGACTTCTATCCCAAGGGCCACATGCCCGGATTGGACGGGCCCCTGAATGGGGGCCGATGCCCCGACATATCCGAGGCCCGGTCGTGTTCAATAATCGACAGCTTCGGAAATCCGATGCCCCATGGCGGCGATAGGAATAGTTATCACCCCATGAAGGCACGTTCCGGAACGCTGTTTTTTTCCATGGTCGTGCTCGTGTCGGGGCTGGGCGGAAGGCCGACGCTTTTGGCGGCCGTTGATTTGCCCGCTGTCTTTGGCGACCACATGGTCCTGCAGCAGGACCGTCCCGTCCCAGTCTGGGGGACGGCGGCGAAAGGGGAGCCGGTCCGGGTTCTGCTGGGCGACAAGGTTGTCGCGTCGGGCGTTGCGGATTCCACGGGCAACTGGAAGCTGCAGTTGCCTCCCTTGCCGCCCGGACCGGTTCCGGACCTGACCATCGAGGGAGAGAACCGGATCGTCCTCAAGGATGTGCTCGCGGGCGAGGTCTGGCTGTGCTCCGGCCAGTCCAACATGAGGATGACAGTTTCCGCGACCCCCAAGTGCGACTATGGCGGGGTTGTGGGTGAGGAAAAGGAAGTGCAGGCCGCCGACCTTCCTGAGATCCGTTTTTTCGATGGGACTTGGAAAGTGTGCTCCCCTGAAACCGTGGGGTCTGCCTATGCCATGGCCTATTTCTTCGGAAAAAAGCTCCATCAGGAATTGGGGCATCCCGTGGGCTTGCTCCAAGCCGCGGTGGGGGGCTCGCCCATTGAAAGCTGGGTGGCGCCATCCGTTTGGTCCGACGATCTGAAGCGTCGCTCCGTAGAGGCCTACCGGCCGGAATACGCGATCCGGATGGAGGATCATGCCAAGGATCTGCGCGCCTGGCAGGAGGCGGATGGGAAGAAGCGTCGCGCCAAGCCGAACGCACCACCGTCCCCCGAGAAGTATCCTGCGAATTTTTCCAAGCTTTTCGAAAGACTGATCCAGCCACTGGTGCCCTATGCAATCCGCGGCGTGCTTTGGTATCAGGGGGAAACGAACGCTTGGAGGTCGGAACCCTACCGAGACCTGTTGGCGGGGCTCATTTCCAGCTGGCGAGGGGAATGGCAGGATCCCGAACTTTCCTTCCTCATCGTGCAACTTGCGAATTGGGGGCAGACCGAAAAATATCTTCGCGCCAGCGGGCTGTGGGCGGAATTGCGTGCGATGCAGGCCGGGGTGGCCCGCGAAACCCCGCACTGCGGGCTCGTGGTCACGTTGGACATCGGGGATGCGGTCAACCTTCATCCCCGCAACAAGCCCGAGGCCGGGCGGCGTGCGGCCTTGGTCGCGCTTGCCACGGTCTACGACAGGGATATTCCAGCCTTCGGACCCGAGCCCACGGAGGCGGAATGGACGGCGGCGAACACCCGGGTCAGCTTCAAGCATGTCGCGCAGGGACTCAAACTCGACGCGGTGTCCGGGGGCTTCGAGGTTGCGGGCGAAGACGGAGGGAAGTTCACCCCCGCGGAGGCCCGCGTCGATGGTGACTCGGTGGTCGTCAGCGCCGACGGCGTCAAGGATCCCAAGGTGATCCGCTACGCTTGGAAGGACAATCCCGAAGGGCTCCTTCGGAATTCGGATGGCCTTCCCGCCGCGCCGTTCCGGATCGAGCGCCCCTGAGGGGGACCTTGCGGTGGAGGCGGACCGCTTACGGGTCCACCAATTTCACCCTGTAGAAGCGTGACGTTGCGTTCGTGATGCCACCGGTCAACGTGCCGTCATCCACCCAATTCATCCAACCTTCGGCGCCCGCCGCGGCATTTGTGGACGTCACGGTGAGCGCCGGGACAAAATCCGTCGCATTCGTGAAGCTGCTGCGGTATTCGACGGCGTAACGCTTGCCGCCGACCGCCGACCAGCTGATCTGCGGGAAGCCCGTGCCGGCTTGGCGTCCGACCATCGCGCGGAATCGCGAATTCGGATCGGTCGGGTTCAGGCCCAACCGGTAGCTTTGCAGGTTGCTGGTCTGATTCGCCCCGAGCACCTGGGGTTGGGCGCCGGTGCTGCTTCCGTAGTAGCGGCTCTCCCACCAATCCGGGAGTCCGTCATTGTCGCTGTCAAGCAGGGCGTTCCAATGGTCGATCACGACTCCGCCGACCATCAGACGTCTTCCCGATTGGGTGATGGGACTGTCGGCGGGACACATCACGGCAACGACTGAAGCATCCGATGGAACAGAAATCAGGGGGGAACCCGTGACATTCGTGGCTACGAAAGCGCCCGTAACGAGGTTGTAGATGTGCTTTTGGCTGCCGCCGGCCTCCACGGCGACCTGCTGCGTGGTGCCATGCGGGTTGTAGTAGAGGTAGGTCGGGTGCGTTGCGGGCGGAAAAGATTCCGTGGCGACGCAATCAACCTGCAGGATCCCCGCGATGTTCGAAGTTCGATACAGCGCGGCCATGTATCCGCTGCTCCAGGCACCGTAAGGATTGAAGTTCAGGATCGATTGGCCCGGCCAATGGGTATCGGCATCGCCCGATGCATAAGGAACGGTGGGGCCGTTGCGGCGGACGCCTTCATACGCGATGCATTGCACTCCGGTCGATTGCACCCAGGCCGCATTCGCCTGCATGTTGGCTGGCAGTGTGCCTGAATAAAACAAGTTCGCGTTCGCCGCAGTGTGCAGCAGCCACCGTCCCAGCAGGCGTGCATACTGCGGTTCATATCGAACCATTGGTGCGATCGCTCCGGCTGCCGCGAAGGAATTCATCGAAAACGCATAGCCGCCCTGGTCCATGGTGCTGCCCATGAGTCCGTAGGCATCGTAGCTTCCCCATCGTGCCCTTATGCATCCCCATCCCGTCCGGGCGGCTGACGTGGACGCAAACACCCAGTTGAGATGTTTGCTGGATGAGTAATTGCGCCCCACCTCCGCCTTCATGCGCGCCGCCAGCAGCGGTCCGTAGTAGCCCAAAACCTCGTAAACCGGATTGGAGCTGCGGTTGTTCATCTGCGTCATGCAGGTGTCGGCCGCGGCCAGATACTTGGGATCGCCCGTGCGTGCGTAGGCCATGTATTGGAGCCACGCGATGCCGATGGCCATGTCGGGTTCCTGCCATGCGGAATCCGTGGTGGTCATGGTCTGGAAATTGAAGCCCGTGTGCTCCCAGTTGTTGCTCAGCACGGGGATTGCAGCCAGCCAACTGTCGGCAATTGCAGTCATCTTTGTCTGCAGAGTCGGGCGCGCTGGATACCGCGACCCGAGTTCATAGAAAAGGATGCTGGGGTAGATGTCATACCAAGCCGAACCCGAGCCCTGCGAATCGACGCCGTTGAAGACCAATCCGCGTCCGTTGACCACGGAGAAGTAGACCTCGGATTGCGCAACGCGATCGGAGCCGTTGAAGTTTGCCATGTCGCGACCGGCCAAAGTGCCTCCCAAGACCGCACCGACCACCGAGAGCGCCTCTCCGGTGCCGGAAGGCCTTCCAACATAGCTCGGCAGAGAGAAGGCAGGTCCGAAATAACCGGCTGCCGTGCTGATGCTATACTCGTTCAGCAAAGGCAAATGCTGGCCGGTGCTGGCGGGACTGAGCGCCAGTTCGTGGTAGTCGAGGGCAGTCTGCTTCCAGTCGCGGATGACCAAGGGATTGGGTGTGGTCGGAAAATTCGTGATATACGGGATGAGCGTGTTCGCGTTCGGAGCGGACGCCGTCACAACCTGTCCGCCGGGAAGGGTGGCAGAACTGTTGTTGAAGAGCCCCGTCGCCGAATACTCCGCTGTGACAGCCGTTGTGCCCACGGGCAGCGTGCTGGTATTGATGGAAGCCACGCCGAAAGAGCCGACGCCGGGAACGACGGCGACGGGCGCCCCGAACGGCGAACCATTGGTCTTGAACTGAACCGTGCCGGTGGGCGCCGCGGAGCCCTGGGCGGGGGCGACCATGGCGGTGAAGGTGATGGACTTTCCGGAATAGGAGGGGTTGAGCGAACTGTCGATTGTCATGGTCGTGTCCGAAGGAGTCGGCGGTGGAGCTGTCTGCACACGGAGGATCACGCGGCCCCCGCCGGTGGCGATGTAATTCGTCGTGCCCGGCGCGAAGGAACCGCTGGCCACCGTCGGGACGCTGGCGAACGAGCCTGAGAAACTTCCGCCGAAGGTCGCCAAGGGGTAGGTGCCGATCGGAAGGTTGTCGGGAAGGATCACCTTCACCGTGTTCGTGTTGGCCGTCAGATTGCCGTTGATGGTCATCGAGTTGCCCACGGAGAGCAGAGCAGAAGCCCCGGATTCGAAGGTCACCGAGCCGCCGATCGTCCCGCTTCCACCGAGCGTCGCGCCATAAGAAACCGTGACTGCGCCCGCGGCGGCGGACTGATTGCCTTCGATGAGAAGCGTGCCACCGCTGACCGTGGTTGTGCCAGAATACGTGTTGCTGCCGGTGAGGATCCAGGTGCCGGAATGGATCTTCATCAAGTTCAGTGCTCCGGTGCCGTTGTCGGCAAGCCGTGGGGCGAAGGTGTTCTGGTTATTGTTGTTTCCTCCCAAGCTGAACGTCCGCGCAAGATCGGCCGTTCCCGCATGGGCCACAGTCCCGGTGCTGCTGAAGACCAGCGGTCCCGAACCGCTGCTC
Organism: Chthoniobacterales bacterium; assembly: GCA_014879535.1. Lineage (GTDB taxonomy): Bacteria > Verrucomicrobiota > Verrucomicrobiia > Chthoniobacterales > JACTMZ01 > JACTMZ01. The sequence continues at coordinate 26,269 of JACSRX010000029.1, read as the reverse complement.
AGGATCCTGTGGTTGACTGTGTTTGTGGTTCCGGTGAGGGAGAACAGCCTGTCGGTGCCGTGTCCCGTGCCGATGTAATTGAGAGTGGCCGACGCCGTGCTGTTGCCAAAGGACAAGGTGGATGCAGTCGAGGGAGAGGCCCCGATGCTGCTGGCCACACCCCCATTGGCAATGGAACTGATGTTGAGCTGGCCGGCGAAAAGCGCGGTCGCCCCCGTGTAATCGCTGTTGGTTGCGGTCAGGCTCACCTCCCGACTGGAACCGAGCCGGAAGCCCAGCGTCCCGCCGCCATTTCTCAACAGGCCGGGAAAAGTTGCGGCACCAGTCCCCGAGAAAATGAGTGTCCGTGACCCTGAGGTTGCCTGGAATGTGGAACTCGCGAGCCCGGCCCCGCTGAAACTTTGGTTGGTGAGGGTGATATTGCCTCCGATCGTGAAGACGTAGTTGGACGTCTCCACGGCAAGATTGCCGATTGCAACGGCGGCTCCGATCGTGACCGTTCCGGCGGTTCCACCGAAAACGGCGTTGTCATTGGTCGAGTTGGTCCAAGCCACATAACCGCTCCCGCTGCCCGCATAACTGCTGAGCGTCCAGTTCTGGTTTGTGGCGTTCCATGTGCCGGTTCCGCCACCTGGAGTCCCGGTCCCGGAAATGTTCGTCGTCCCTCCGCCCCAGTGATACGTCGCCGCACAGGCTCCAAACGGAACCAACAACAGGGCCATTGCCGAAAAGAGGCAGACATGCAAACGGGGGGGGGTCATGAGGGAACTGATCTTCGGTATCTTGGATGCGTTCATGGCTGCCCGCGTATGCAATCCACGGGCGGCTTTTCTTGAACAAACGAACTTCAGCGTGCTGCGCCAGCAGAAATGCGAGCCCATCTCCTTCCGATGCGGGGAAATTCCACCCGAGGGCGGGAACACGCAACGCGACACAGGGCGTGCGAGGAGGGGTGGTTGCGGGGGCGGGATTTGAACCCGCGACCTTCAGGTTATGAGCCTGACGAGCTACCAGGCTGCTCCACCCCGCGATTGAAGCCGCCAAGATATGCGGGCGAGGGGGGATGTCAAGTCCGGGCCGAGATCAGAATCTCCTCGGACGCCTGTCCTGGAGGTCGAATTCGCTGCCCTCCTTGACCGCGGTCCCGCCGGTGTCGGGCGTGTAGAAGGAGACACGTCCGGAAGGGGCGACCACGGAAGGCGCCTTGATCTGGATTTTGAGGAAGCCGACACGGGCTTCCACCGAGCTGGCGTTCCAGAAGACCGAGTTCTTGCGGACGAGGTCGCGGTGGGACTCATTGATGCGGGCGGTCAGGCGGATCTGCCGTCCATCCGGGGAAAGGTTCTTCTGGGTGATTTCTCCCACGGGGGTTTCGTTGTAGAGAACGGGCGCCCCGACACCGATGGGCGTCGCTGCGCTCCGAAGGTAGATTTCAAATCCCGTGTCCTCGAGCAACTCGGGCGTGGTGGTGGTGGTGACGGTGAAATTCCCGGCATAGCCATCGCCGCTTCCGGCGACACAGACGAAATAGACGCCGCTGACGAGGGCTTCCAAGCCGTGCACCCCTTGGAGGGAGATCTCGGGTCGGACGATGGCGAACTGCGACCCCTTGCGGCGGAGGAAATCGAAGCCCTCGAAAAACCGGACGACCGCCTCGATCTTGTCCTTCGAGGACTGGATGCCTGTCACGACTCCGGCAGGAACGCCGAGATAGCGGAGTTCGGTCTGCCCGGGAAGAATTCCCTGGGCGTTGAACACCTCGATGCGAACCGGAGGCGAGACGGCGGCGGCAAGGCGGCGCGAGGCGTGCAGGTCGAAGGTGCTTCCAGGCAACGCGGTTTCGGCGGGTGTTCCGAAGATGTCGAAGCCGATTCCACCCTGCCAGAGTGCCGCGATCCCCTCGAAGCGCACGTCGAGCACCCCCGGACCGGCGGCAACCGAGGCGGCGGGGACATACCAAAAGCGCGAGTTGGCCTTGACGGCACCGGCGTTCCCTGCGGGCATCGAAATCACGATTTCCGCCAGTCCCTTCGGGTCCAGGCGTTTCTCGACCACACGTCCGGCGACGATGCCGCCGTGATAAACCGGCGCGCCGGGCTCGAGCGACGGAGTCGAGCCGCCGCGGAGGGTGAAACGCACCGAACCGGGCTGTTCGTCGGCGAGATTCCAATCGATCTGGCGCAGAACGCGCCCGGCGAAGCGTGTGGCGGGAGCATTGCCCCCGCCCGGCGCGAAATCGATGTAAGGTCCGGTCACGATGGTTTCCAAACCGGTGATGCCCTGGGCCGAGATGCTGGGGCGCACGACGGTGAACACCGAGGATGCCGTCGCCCGCGAAGCGAACGGCGCTTCGAGCCGGACGCGTGCGACGGCCTCACCGGAGCCGGGATCGACCTCGACATGGTCCAGCAAACCGATCGGCTGCCCGAGGTAGCAGACCCGGGTTTGCCCCTCCCGCAAGCCCTCGGCTTCCGGAAAGGTGATCTCCAGGGGCTCCCCTTCCGCCCGTGCGGAGGCCAAGTTCGGGAAGAGCTCGAATTCGGTGCCACTGGCCGCCTCCGAGCCGCCGGGGCTGAATTCGGCAAATTCAATACCGCCGTAGAGAAGCGCCTCGATTGCGGGGATGCTGAGGGATAATTGTCCGGGGCTCGCAGCAACTTCGGTTGCCGGGAGAGCCCAGAAGCGGGAGTTGGATTTCACGCGGTCCGCGTAGGACTGCTCGACGACCACCTGTGCGGTGGCGCGACCCGCTTCATCCAAAAGCTTGTCGCGAACCCAACCGACCCGAACTCCCCGGTGGTAGACGGGTGTGCCGCGCCCCAGAAAGGGTATGGAGTCCGCCTTCAGCGAAAGAACAAGGGCGGGAGCGTCCATGGGGCTGAGCGGAGCGGTTGCCAATCCGGTGAAATCCGTCCGCGGCGCCCCGGCATGGCCGATTCGGGCATGGATGGTGTTGCCTTGGATGATCGACTCGAGGCCGGCGATCTCGCGCAGCGAAATGATCGGCTGCTCGACCCAGAAGTCCGTCCCTTCCCGGGCCAATTCCGAAGCAAAGGCCTTGAGACGGACCTTGACGACGACCATGTCGAGATCGGTGTCGAGGCGGACATCCGTCACGTTTCCCGCCTGGACACCACGGTAGATGAGGGCGGTCTTGCCCGGCTGGATGCCGGGGGCTTCGGCGAACTGGATGGTGATCTCGGGACCTTGGGTGCGCCAATTGTTCCAGAACAGCCAGATCGTGGCGGTGAGCGCAAGCAACGGAAACAACCACGCCCACGAAATGCGTCCGGACTTCGCGGGGAGGATTTCGCCTTCGACTTCCTCGGGCGGGTGGGACGCCGCACTCATCGGACGGGTTGGGGTCTCCAGATCATGCGCGGTTGGTAGAGCTCGGCGGCGAAGAGTGTGCAGAGCAGCACCGCGGCGAAGAACAGGACCCCCGGCTCGGCCCGCACGCTGGCGAGGATGCCGAGTTGTCCCACGGCGGCAAGGACGGACAGGAGAAAAATGTCGATCATCGACCATGTTCCGATCTGGTGGAGGATGCGGAAGGCCTTGGCCCGGCCATGGCGGGCTTTGTCCGAACCGTGGAGCATGAGCAACCAGCACATCACCGCAAGTTTGAGAAACGGAATCACAATGCTCGCGAAAAAGACGAGCAGCGCGACGGGCACCAGTCCGGAGTCGGCGAGTTCATGGACTCCCCCCATGATCGTGAGCGGTTCGACGTCGCCGGTTATGGTGATTGTCATCACGGGCAGGAAATTCGCAGGCACGTAGAAAATCAGTCCCGCCACAACAAGCGCTTTGGTCCACTCCATCCGCTGGCGATCCGTCATGACCGCCCCTCCCTGAGATGCAGCATGCGGGCCGCAGCCGCCGGATCAAACAAGGATCCCAAGCCGAGCGAGCAAAGCGAGAGGCACAGAATCCAGAAGATGCCAACCTGCCAATCCACGTAGCCGATCAGGTCGAGTTTGACCACCGCGACAAAGCAGGCGGCGGCAAAGACCGGCACAAGGCTCCATGACTCGACCCGGCGGACAACCCCGAGCACACGCACCGAACATGGCAGCGGCCGGGACATGCCGCAGGAAGCCGCGACGTAAGCCACACCTCCGAAATAAAGGGCCGGCGCGATGATGGCGCAGAACAAGACAAGGACGGCAATCGGCCAATACCCCTGGGCGCGAAGCACCAGGATGCCGGTGACGATGTCGTTGGTCTGGGTGTTGCCGGCGACGCCGAAAAGCATGATGGGGTAGACGTTGGCGAGAAGGAGGAACACGAGCCCGGCAACGGCCAGGGCGCAGGCCGACTGGAAGGAATCGGTGCGCCCCCGGCGGTGGACGATGGAGCGGCAAACCCCGCAGCGGACCGATTCACCGGGCTGCAGCGGCGGAACGGAGACTGTCGTCGCGCAGTGGTGGCAGTGGACTCGCTGGCGGGGCATTCTCAATGGCGCGCGTCGGGCGCGAACGACTTCTGCGGCGTGATCTGCATCACGGAAGCGACCGTCGGATGAGAACGGATGATTTCCGAAAACTTGCGGGCGGATGGCTTCAACACGCGGGTCTTGGTCGCGGGATCCATGGTGGCAAGGCCGAATGTCGCCTTGAAGCCGTAATGCCACTCGTAATTGTCTGCCAAAGACCAGGCGAAGTAGCCGCGCACGTCGGCTCCTTGGCGGATGGCGTCCCCCACCGCCGCAATATGGTTGCGCATATACCACTCGCGCTTGGCGTCATTTGATGTGGCGATGCCGTTTTCGGTGATCATCATGGGCTTTCCATAGCGCGTGGCCACCCGGAGGATTTCCTTGGTCAGGCCCTTGGGATCGATCCGCCACCCCATCATGCTGAATTTCTTTCCGCGCATCGAAGGTCCCGCCAGCAGGGAGATCGGGCCGGGCGCCTGCGAATAGTAGTAGTTGATTCCGAGGATGTCGCAGACGTCGTAAATCCTGTCGAGGTGGTCGGTGTTGCCGTGGATCATCGTATTGTAGATGAGCCCGCCGGGGTCGAGCGGCGCACGCTGCCACCATGGGAGGGCCTCGACGCTGACGATCTTGGCCTTGGGATTGAGCCGCCTCACGATCGCCGCCGCATCGCGGAACATGCCCGTGCTTGCATCGATCGCCTCCCAGTAATGGCCGATGGCGAGCGTCATGGCCGGAGGCCATTGGGCGACGATGTAGGCGGTGGTGATCTGGCCGTTGGGCTCGTTCTGCGGCGCGTAAAGCTTCACCTCGGGGCCCATGGCCCGGACCATTTTGTCCACATAAGCCTTCCAGCGTTCCCGCACGAGGGGATGCATCCAGTTCGACCGGCCCGGATTCTCCTTGTCGTAGAGCCAGCCCGGGAATGTGAAATGCCAGAGGCAGACGACAGGTTCGATGCCGAGTGCCTTGAGGCGTCGCGCCATGGCGACATAACCCCGGATGGCGGCTTCGTTGTAGACACCAGGCTGCGGCTCGACCCGGGCCCACTCGATGCTGAACCGGTAGTGCGTGGGCCGTATCTTGGCGAGCGCCTCGAGATCCTTCTCGAACCGGGTCCAGCTATAAAGCGCATTGCCGCGAGGGGGCGCCTTCTTCCGGGCGACGAGCACATCCCAGTCCGTGGAGAAGAAGTCGGGGTTTCCCGGTTTCACCGCAGGATCTTCGTATTGGTAGCTCGCCGTTGAGATCCCCCATGCAAATCTCTCGGCCGGCTTTGGGGGGGGGACGGAGGAAACCTTCGGCGTGGGATCGAATTTCCCGAGAGGATTGATGGGATTCACGCAGCCAGCGAGCAGGAGCACCGAGGCGCAAGCGCCTCCTGCCGCGGATTGAAACAAGAGGCCCGGGAGACGGGACGGAAACAGGGGGCGAAAACTCATGGAGATTGTGCGGCGATGGTGGCGCGGCGGCACTTCTTTCGACTGATCTCCACGCGGAGTCAAAACCTTTCTGCTTTGCACAAAATGGATAGCGGGGGAGCCGTTGATGGTCCATAAACACACCCCTTCAACCCATGCTCCGTCCCGCCACTTTCCTCGTCGTTGCCTGCCTTCTCGCCGGGTGTTCAACCGTGTTCAAGTCCGTCAGCACCGATCCAAGCGTCCTGCGTGATGGTGCACGCGGGGCCTTGGACGATCTCGTCGAGCAGAACCGCAGCGCCAGGCGCCTCGATGAGCAGGCCGTCGCGGTTCTGGTCTTTCCGAGCGTGATCAAGGGCGGGTTCATCTACGGAGGCCAGACCGGAAACGGCGTCCTCTTCGAGGGTGGCGAGGTTGCAGGCTACTACAACACAACTTCCGTGTCCTATGGGTTGCAGGCCGGCGTCCAGGATTATGGATACGCCCTTTTCTTCATGAACCGGGAGGCGCTCGACTACCTGCACCGCTCGGAGGGATTCGAGCTCGGGGTCGGCCCCAGTGTCGTGGTGGTTGATGAGGGATTCGCCAAGGACTACTCAACGACAACGCTGTCGAAGGACATCTACGCCTTCAGTTTCAACCAGCGCGGCTTCATGGCGGGTCTGGGGTTGACCGGATCGAAGATCACGCGGATCAGGCCCTGAATTCCCACAGGGCCCATTCACCGCTCCTTGAGCGCCTTGCGATATTGGACGTAGCTGCTGCGGGCGGCGAGGTAGCGGTCCACGGCCTCCTTGGTCACGGTGTCGTATTGATCCATCTGGTCGGGCCATGACCGGACGGTGTCCGGCGATGTGACGGCCAGAGTCCAAGCAGATCCGCCGAATGCAAAGGCGACCCAGCTCACCGGGTTCAGCGCTCCATCGCCGACGAGACCGGCGGTGTCGCGCACGCTGCTGGGACCGAGCACGGGAATGACAAAATAGAACCCGTGGTCGATGCCCCACTTCGAGAAAGTCTGTCCTGTGCTGGCCGCAGGCACACCGGCCAGAGCGGGGAATTTGTCCGAGGGCTTCATCAGGCCGCCGACACCGAGGACCGAATTGACGAGGAATTTTTCGAACTCGCGGCCGGCACGGTCGAATTTGCCCTGAAGGGCGTGGTTCACGAAGCGGACGGGAAAACGGACATTTTCGTAGGCGTTGTGGATGCCCTTGCGAACCAGCGAAGGGACGAGGAATTCGTAGCCCTTGGATGCAGGCCGCAGGACGCCCTTGTAGAGGACGTGGTTGAAGGAGAAGATGGCGCGGTTGACCGGCTCGAGAGGATCGGCGATTTCGACCACATCATATTCATCCAGATCATCCTCTTGGGCATCCCCGGTCGTGGCTGCCGGGGCTGTCGCGGACGGCAACACGCCTTTGCCGCTGCCGACGGGTGATGCGATTGGTTCGGGCGTCTTCCTGCGGGGGCTCGCACAGGCGGGGAGGGTGGCAAGGCAGGCGATCGCCAGCAATGGCATGAGCCAGCAGCGCATGCCGCCTCCCTGCAGAACCGCCGCTGGACGCCTCATCGCGGGCTGCCCACCGTCTGGGTGAGGGAGTCGATGACCGCTTCCGCGCCGCCCTTCTTGAAAACCGCGTCGAACTGGGTCCGGTAGTTCGCCACCAAGCTCACGCCTTCGATGATGATGTCGGAGACGCGCCAATTGTCCGCCCCCTCCAAGCGGTAGGTGACATCGTAGTTGCTCCCCTGGTAGGTGAGCGTGGTCGGGATTTCACAACGCCCGGACTCGGGTGCTTTCGCCGTCTTGAACTTGATGACCGGATACTCCCCGGGGGTGAGCTTCTCGCAATAGGAGCGGATGACAAGCGTGGTGAAGAGGTCGGTGGCTTTGGTCCGTTGCGCGGGCGAGAACTGGCGCCATCCGGGACCGACGGCGCGCCGGGTCATCGTCTCGAAGTTGATGTGCTTCTGCAGGACCGGCCGGAGCTTGACGGTCATGACGCGGTTGTCGGGTGCGGCTTTTGCGACGGAGAGAGCCTCGTTGACGGCCCCCTGCAGGCACTGTTCCGCCTCTGCGGTGGATGCTTGGGCTGCTCTGGCGAGAAGCAGGACAGCCATGGGGAGGAGGATCAGGATGCGTGGATTTGTCATCATGGTGCGGGCTCGGTGGATGTTTCTGTCGGCTGGGCTTCCTCGACTTTGCCGAATGCCATCTTTCCGATGAGCGACTCAAGGTCAACCGCGGATTCCGTGAGGGTGAGCCTGAACCCCTCTTCGATCTCCGTCTCATCCGCACCGGGGGCAAGGGCGATGTATTTGTCGCCGATGAGCCCGCTGGTCTTGATCGACGCCATCGTGTCGGTGGGCAGGCGCACCTCCTTGAGCAGGCGCAGGGTGGCTATGGCGCAGTAGTCCGAGGGGTCCATGCGCACGGATTCCACGCGCCCGACCGGCACGCCGGCGAGGAGCACGCTGCTGCCTTTGTTCATGCCTCCCGCATTGGCAAATCGGGCCTCGACGAGGTAGGTGTCGCGGCCAAGAAGCTCGCCGGAGCCGAGCTGGACCGTCATGTAGGCTACCGCGGCAAGTCCGAGGAGGACGAAGATGCCGACCGAGAATTCGAGGCTTTTCTGCTTCATGGACATGAGGTGTGAGTCTACCCGTCCGAATGGATTCCCGCGAGCGAACTGCGCAGGGCCTCGGCGCTGTCGCGGAAGGCGCGAACGACCGCATGGTCGGAATCCGCAAACTCCCCCGGGGACCCGACGAAACAGATGCGCCCGTGGTTGAGGAGGGCCACGCGGTCGCTGGCCACCAGCGCCTCCACGACATCGTGTGTGACGACCAGGGCTGTGAATCCGAACTGGCGCTGGTATTTGGCGATCATGGAGAACACGGCATTCCGGCGCAAAGGATCGAGCCCGGCGGTGGGCTCGTCGAAGAACACGAGCTCCGGGCGGGTCACGATCGCCCGGGCCAAGGCGAGGCGTTTCTGCATGCCACCTGAAAGCTGTCCAGGATGCTGTTCCCAATGATGATGGAGTTCGAGTTGCTCGAGCGCCTCCATGCCGCGGGCGCGGATCTCCTCGTCCGGAAGGTCGGTGGTCTGCTCGAGCGGGAGGGCGACGTTTTCCAGTGCGGTCAGGGAATCGAAAAGCGCGTTGCCCTGAAAAAGGAAGCTGCAGCGGCTGCGGAAGCGGGCGCGCGCAGCATGGTCGCGAAAATCGAGGGGCCTCCCGTCAAACCGGATTCCTCCGGATTCGGGTTGTTCCACGTCGGCGAGGCATTTGAGCAGGACGGATTTCCCCGCGCCGCTCGGACCGAGGACGGTTGTCACGCTGCCTCGGGCGACATCGAGGTCGATGCCGTTGAGCACACGGCGTTCCCCGAAGCTTTTGTGGAGGTCCTTCACCTCCAGGATCAGATCCGCAATATGTGTTGAAGACATGCCGGAGGCGTTCACACGAGGAAGGAGGTTATTACATAATCCGCGGTCAGCACGACAATGCTGGCGTGGACCACGGCCCGGGTGGTGGATTTGCTGACCGCGCGTGCACCGGTGGCGCCGCGCTGGCGGTGGGCATGGAATCCGTGGTAGGCGCAAATGGAGATGGTGAGGAGGCCGAAGACTGTGGCTTTGGTGAAACATTCCTGGAGATCCTTGGCCTCGACAGCATGCTCCACCGACGACCAGTAAATCCCGGAATCCACGCCGAGGAGGAGGGATCCGGAGAGACTGCCGCCCCAGAGCCCGACCACGACGAAAAGGGCGGTCTGGAGCGGAAAGACAGCCAGCGCCGAGAAAAGCCGGGGGGTGACCACGTAGCCGAGGCTGTTGACCCCCATTGTCTCAAGAGCCACGAGCTGCTCGGAATTCCGCTGGATGCCGATTTCCGCCGCCAGAGCCGAACCGGCCTGTCCCACGAGCATGAGGGCGGCCAGCACGGGCGCCATCTCGCGGATAAGACTCAATGAAACCAGAGCCCCAAGCATTCCCTCCGAACCAAAACGGTTGAGCACATAATAGCCCTGCAAGCCCAGCACGAGACCGGTGAAGACCGAGACGATGAGGATCACGGGAAGGCAGAGCACGCCCTGCTCGTAAATCGCGCCGACCAGACGGGACGGCAGTCTGCGCGTCCGGACGGCGGCGGCAAACGAGCGCCCGACAAAGAGCGCAAAGTCCCCGAACCCCGAGACCTTCGACACCGTCCAACGACCAAGCCCGCGAATCATGCGCGCAAGTGATGCCACAGGGCCGCGAATTCGGCAAACCCGGAAGCGGGCAACGTGCGCTTCGAATCCCGGCTGGTCCCCGCGGCCGAATCACGGTAGGAGAAGCTCAATGCGTCCCATCCTTCCCATCATTCTCCTGCCGGCGATGCTCGTCTTGGCTGGCTGCGACTCGCCCAAGAAGACCGCACTCGAATTGCAGGGCGAGATCGCCGAATACACGGCCAAGCCCGGATCGGAAGCCGCATCCAGGATCGAGCAGAACTTCGCCCGGCTCGACGAACAAATCGCCCAACTGCGGGCTTCGGGACACCTGGACGAAGCCGACATGTGGCAGCGGGAGCGAGATGCCCTGCAACTCCGCTACGCTTCTGCGGCGGTGACAGGCAACCTGCAGGGTGTGAAAAGGGCCGCGGAGAATCTCGGGGAGGCTTTCCGGCAAGCCGGCCAGGCGTTCGGCGAGGCCCTCCAATCGTCCCAGCCGGAAAAGGACTGAGTTTGCCGCAGCCGCACAACCGGTCCGAGCGAAAGAATTGCCAGGGACACCGCGGGACGCTACGGATTGCGCCATGCAAAGTTCCTACACCAAGGCGGTGATTGCGGGCCTGATTGTCGCGGGCGTCAGCGTCGGGTTGGCGGCGACGATCGCCTTGACGCTGTTCGTCACGATTGCTGTCACGCAGAACGGGTTTCTTGTCTCCGTCGTGCCGGTGATATTCATCGCCGTGTTCCTTGTCATCACTCTGGCGCTGCTGCAGAAAGACGCCGTCGCGATGAAAAAGGCGGAATCGAAGGATTCCTGAGCCGTCCGGTTACGCGGTGGGGGCTTCCGGCGCGGGAGTCGGCGAGGGGGAAGGAGCGGGCTTGGGACGCGGACGTGAGGGTGGTGCCGTGACTTCGCCGATGACAACGCTGTCCACGCCGACCGGACCGCCGAGCGCCGGGGCGAATGATTCAACAACCACGGGCGATCCGACCCCGAGGATCCCGAAGAGTTCCTTGGCGACATCCGACTTCAGCCGGATGCAGCCGTGCGAGGCGGGACGCCCGGGGACGTAACCGACATGCATGCCGACGCCGGTCGGGCTCATGCGCATCCAGTAGGGCATGCGGGAACCGACAAATGTCGCGCCGGGGGGCACGACATCGCTGCGCGTGTCGGCATCGGCCACGAGCGTCTCGCCGGTCTCGGAGACAATGCGGCCGTAGAGGTTGGACGCATACTCCTTCTGCTTGTGAAGGATCTTGTAATGCCCTTTCGGTGTGGGATGGCTCGACCTTCCCGTCGCCACGGGAAAATCCATGGCGATGGCCCCGTTGACGAGCAGGAGCCCGCGCTGCTCCCGGAGGGAAATTTCCACGGCGGTGTTCCCGTCGTTGGCCTCCGCCAGCAGTTCCGCGTTGCGGTAGGTGAGTTTGCGCCACCCTGCCTGGGAGCGGAATGCGGTGTGGGGCTCACGGTATTTGGCGGCCCTCCGCTTCTCCGCCGAGCCGCCGAGATCCTTGAACACCGCGCAACCGGACGAGGCGGCGGCCACAGCCAGGAGAAGGGCCAATCGGAGGGCGGCGGCGGACGGGCGGAGATTCATGAGGTGCGCGGGGTTGGTGCCGTGAAGGATGACCAGAGAAAGAGCCCGGCGGCAATGACGATGGCGGAATCCGCCACATTGAACGCGGGCCAGTGGTGCCCGCCCAGATGGAAATCGAGGAAATCCACAACGTGCCCGTGGATCAGGCGGTCGGTGATGTTGCCGAAAATGCCGGACAGGATGAGGGCGCAGGCAAACCGCGTCAGGCGGTCGGTGGATTTCCGGAATAGCATCCACAGGATGATCACCGCCATGACGCTTCCGAAGATGACATGGAAGTTGAACCATCCGCGCATGAGACCGAAGGCGGAACCGGTGTTCGTGACATGCACGAGGTTGAACAAGCCGGGAATGACCTCGATTTCGTGGTGGAGCGGGATGAACTCCAGCGTGGCCCACTTGGTGAGCTGGTCGAGCACATAGAGCGGCACGGTCACCGCGAGGAGCAGGCGGACAGGTGTCATCAGTCGGGTGCTGTCACAGCCCCGGCGCAGCGGTCGCAGAGCCCGGGATGATCGGTGATGGTGCCGACGGTGGCCCGGTGTCTCCAGCAACGGGCGCATTTTTCCGCGGCAATGCGGGTGACGAAGGCAGCTTCCGCATCACCCGGCTCGAGTTGGAGGCTGCTGAGAATGAAGAATTCCTCCAGCTCCGGAATGCGGTCCTTCCAGCGTTCCAGCCATGCGGCATCAGCTGTCTGCAGCCGGACCCCGGCTTCGAGGTTGTTCGTGATCAGCTTGTCGGCACGCGCTTTTTCAAGCGCCTGGGACACGACGGCCCGCAATTGCAGCAGGCGGTCGCCCTGAGCGAGATCGGCCGCGACCGTCTCGCGGCCAGCCGGGAAGAGCTGCAGATGCACGGATTCCCCGAGCCGGAAATACCCCCACGCCTCCTCCGCCGTGAATGCCAGGATGGGCGCCAACAGGCGGGTGAGTGACGACAGGATTTCGTGCATGGTCGCCTGGGTGGCGCGGCGGCGGGGGCTGCCGGCCGCGTCGCAATACATGCGGTCTTTCGTGATGTCCACGTAGAGGCTGCTGAGGTCCACGGCGCAGAATTGGTTCAGCGCATGGTAAACGCGGTGGAACTCGAACTTCGCGTAGGCGTCGAGGCACGTCTGCTCCACTTGGGCGAGGCGCGCCAGGATCCAGCGGTCGATGGTCGTCGGTTCGGTGGCGGCCTTCGGGTCGAAGTCGTGCAGGTTGCCGAGCAGGATGCGCAGCGTGTTCCGGATGCGCCGGTAGGTGTCACCGAGACGGTTGAACATCTCCTCGGAGAACGGGACGTCGTCCGTGAAATTGACGCTGCTGACCCAGAGCCGGACGAGGTCCGCCCCGGATTTTTCCACGAAATGCATCGCCTCGGTCGGCTTCTGGTAGCCCCCTTGGGCGGACTTGGAGATCTTCTCGCGGGTATCGACATCGACAACGAAGCCGTGGGTCAGGCAGGTGCGGTAGGGCGAACCACCCTCGATGGCAACAGCAGTCATGAGCGATGACTGGAACCAGCCGCGGTGCTGGTCGGTCGCTTCGAGATAAAGGTCTGCCGGATAGGCCAGCTCCGGACGCCGCCGCAGGACGGCCTGATGGCTGACCCCGGAATCGATCCACACGTCCAATGTGTCGTGGCCGCGCGTGGTGCCGGGCGGCAGTCCGAGCAGCGCTGCAAGTTCGGCATCGGACAACTCGAACCATGCCGTGGTTCCGCGGGCTTCGATGAGGTCGGCCACGCGACGGATGAGGGCGGCATCCAGAATGACGTCACCCCCGGCGCTGAAGAAAGCAGGTAGCGGAACCCCCCAGCTGCGCTGGCGGCTGATGCACCAATCCGGGCGCGACTCCACCGTGCCGGTGATGCGCTTGAGCCCCCATTCCGGAAGCCATTCGGTCCGGCCGATCGCGCGGAGCGCGTCCGCGCGCAGGTCGTCGATGCGGATGAAGAACTGCTCGACGGTCCGGAAAATGATCGGAGTCTTCGAGCGCCAGCAGTGGGGATACGAGTGTTTGTAGGGAGTGACTCCGAGAAGGGCGCCATGGGATCGCACGTGCTCAACGACTAGCGGGTTCGCCTCGAAGACCGGCTTTCCGACCCACGCCTCGACCCCGCACTCGTCGGTGAAGCGCCCGAGGTCGTCCACCGGGCACAGCAAGTCGAGCCCCTTGGCCTTGCCGAGCTGGAAGTCGTCCGCACCGTGCCCCGGGGCGATGTGCACGCAGCCGGTTCCGGTGTCCATCGTGACAAAAGCGGCGCTGAAGACCGGCGCGGCGCGGTCCAGGAACGGATGGCGCGTGACGGTGCCTTCAAGGGCGGAGCCGGGAACGGTCCGGCCGTTGCCCACGGGTTGCCAGCCGGTCTCAGCGACGAAGGCCTCCACGCGCCCGGCGGCCAGCACGAGGGTGCGGGTTTCGCCGTCCTTGGCGAAGTCCCGGATCACGTAGTCGTGGTTGGGGCTGACAGCGATGGCAAGATTGGCGGGAAGCGTCCACGGTGTGGTGGTCCAGATGACGACAGCCGCTCCCGCCGGCACCTTGTCCCCGCCGGTGACGGGGAAGGCCACGTGAATGGCCGGGGACTCCTTGTCGCGGTATTCGACCTCGGCCTCGGCCAGGGCGGTCTGTGCGCCGAAGCTCCAGAGCACGGGCTTTTTGCTGCGATAAACGAGGCCCTTTTCGACGAAGACCGCGAAGGATCGGAGGATGTCGGCCTCGTAAGCGGGATCGAGCGTGAGGTAAGGATGCCCCCAGTCGCCGAAAACCCCGAGGCGGCGGAATTGTTCGCGCTGCAGGTCGATGTATTTGCGGGCGTAGGTCTCCGAGCGTTCGCGGACTTCAAGGGGGGTGAGCCCGGCCTTTTCTTTGACGACTTTGAACTCGATCGGCAGTCCGTGGCAGTCCCAGCCCGGCACGAAGGGGGCGCGGAATCCGGCCATGGTCTTCGATTTGACCACGAGATCCTTGAGGATCTTGTTGAGCGCGGTGCCCATGTGGACATCGCCGTTGGCGAAAGGGGGGCCGTCGTGAAGGATGAAGGGCGGCGCGTCCTTCCTCGCCTCTTGGATGCGTGTGTAGAGCCCCGATTGCTCCCAAGCGGCAAGTTGCTGCGGCTCGCGGGTGGTGAGGCCCGCCTTCATCGGGAAATCCGTGAGCGGAAGATTCAGTGTGTTCTTGTAGTCTTGGCCCATGCGAAGCCGGACAGCCTACGCGGCGGAGGCGCGGAGGGCAAAAGTAGAAATTGACGGCAGGGAGGGAGCGGCGGAACGTGCGGCGTGGGCGGCACACAGGAAGCAGGGGATGTATTCATCCCGCAGGGCGGGTCACCGGAGGAGGCGTGGCGTTCGGTCACGCATCTCGGCATCGGCGCGCACCCCGATGATCTCGAATTCATGGCTTTCCATGGGATCGAGGCGTGCCGGCGGGGGGAGGGAAAATTCGGGGGAATTGTGGTGACGGACGGGGCCGGAAGCGTGCGCGGGCAGGGAGAAGACGTCGCGGAGCTGCGCGCCCGGCGTTCCGAGGAGCAACGGAATGCCGCCGAGATCGGGGGCTACGCGGTGATGCTCCAACTCGGGCTGACCAGTTCAGAGGCCATGCGGCGGGGAAACCCCGTGCTGACCGAAGCGCTCACAAAGATCTTCCATGTCGCCAAGCCCGGGGTTGTTTACACGCACAATCCGGCCGACCGCCATGACACGCATGTGGCGGTGAGTGTTGCGGTCATCGAGGCCCTTCGCGGTCTGCCGAAAAGGCGGCGCCCGGACAAGGTGTATGGATGCGAAGTGTGGCGTGATCTGGACTGGCTGACCGGGGACGACAGGGTGCGATTGGATTGCGGTTCGGATGAGGCTTTTGCAGCAGCCCTGATCGAGGTGTTCCAAAGCCAGATCGGAGGCGGAAAGCGTTACGATCTGGCGGTTCTCGGGAGGAGGCGCGCGCAGGCCACGTTCGATGATCCACGTTGCCCGGACGCCGCGGAGATGGTGACCTTGGCCATGGACCTGACGCCGCTGGTGAAGGATGCCGGCATTCCGATCGCGGATTACGTTCTGGCTGCGGTGGACCGGTTCCGCGCCGATGTGGCGCGGCGTTTGACGTGAGCAACCGTCGTCCGGACGATCCGAGGGCATCCGCGCCCCGGAGGCGGAAATGGTGGCGATCGTTTTCCGCAGCCACTTTGTTGCTGATTCTTGGCGCGATCACCCTCGTCGCGTGGAAAGGGCCGACCAGTGCGCTGCGTTGGGGTGTGCGGACATGGGATCCGGCACTGCGGTTGAACGCGGGATCCCTCGGATTCCGCGAAGGAAGCATCGTGTTGCGGGATGTGGAGCTGTTTTTCCGCGGGCGCAAGACTCCCATCCTCCGCATTGAGGAACTTACGGCAGGGCTGGGACCGGCCTGGAGATCCGGCCGCTTCGGGTCGCTCGTGCTGGTTGGACCTGTGGTGAGTCTGGACAAGGAAGTCCTCCGCCATTTCGAAGGTGACGCCTCCCAGCCAAGGGACGGAATGATGGGAGGTTGGGAGTTCGGACGTCTGGAGATCCGTGAAGGGCACCTGTGGCTGGAGGAATTCGGTTCTCCGGCCATGGATATTTCCGTGAACATCGACGGCGTTTTGGAACGCGTGGGACCCGGTGCCCCCGCGCAGGAGCACGTTCTCGACTTGAGCGGGGTTTATGTCGCCGTGCATCAAGGTGGGAATCCCGTGCCCCTGCTGGGTGCCGGGCTGGCACAGGCGAGGGTGTCATTGGGCGGTTTGCTCGACCGGAAACTCGCCGGGCTGAGGGTGGATCAAGGATGGCTTCTCGCGGGAACCGGACTTGAAACCCTCGCATCATACGAAAACACCCCCCGCGGGGGACGCGCCACCTCGGACGCTTTCACCATCGAAGTCCTCGACCTCGTGGAGCTTCACATCCAGACGGGCGAAACGAGCGCCGGTCTTCCCCAACTGTCGTTGAAGGTGAACACTGCGCTTCGCGACGTGGGCATCGGCTCCGCTGCGGCGGAGCTTGCGGAGAAAATCCACCAGGTCGAGTTCGCGGACATCGACATACTTTCGCCGATCGACCCGCTCAAACGCGCCGTCACGGTGCGCACGGTTTTCGTCAAATTCTCCCTCGCCGGACTCGCCCGCAAGGAGGTGGAGGAACTCATCCTGCTGGGGCCGACCATCTATGTGGGCGAGGCGCTTTTCGAATACATGCAGCGGGCGGACGATGCCGCCGAACCGCCTCCCGAGCCGGTGGCGGTCACCGAGGGTTGGCGGGTGAAAAAGCTCGAGGTGAACTTCGGGCGCTTGATCATCGCCGTGGGCGGACGCTCCCAGGTCGGGTTGCCGCTGACATTCCAGACCACGGCGGAGAACGTTTCGCTTTCATCCCTCGCGGGTCTGAATCTCAACATGACGTTGACCATCCCCCCCGACGATTACGATTTCCCCGGCTACGACCTTTCCTTCAAAAATGTGCGCGGCGACGTGCGTCTGAACTATCCGCCGCAGGAGGACAAAAACAACCTCGTCAATGTCGTCAAATTCGACCGGGCGCGCTGGCGGAACTTCACGGGAAGCAACCTGTGGATTTCGGTGACTTTCGACATGGAGGGGATCAATGGGATCTTCGGGGGAGACGCCTATCGCGGGTATGTCTCGGGCGGGTTCAGCTTTTTCCTCCAGCCCGATGCACCATGGACCGGCTGGATCACCGGGACATCGATCAACCTCGGGGAACTCACCCAAGCCGCCGCCCCGCAGCACTTCGTCATGACCGGCGGCGCGGACGTGAAACTCGAGCTCAATGGCAACGGACCGGACATCGACCGGGTGCTCGGCAGCATCCGGACCAAGGGCGGTGGGCGGTTGTCGGTGAACAAACTCAACGACCTGCTTGAAGCGATTCCACCCGAATGGAACCCGATCAAGCGCGAGGTCACGCGGGTGGGTCTTGAGGCGCTGCGCGACTTCGGATACACGAAGGCGAGCGGCGACTTCTGGTTTGTGGGCCGGGAGGGGATGCTCAATGCCAAGATGAAGGGTCCATCCGGTTCGAGAAACATCGAGATCGTCCTGCACGGTGACGGATCGGGCGGCGGAGCGTGGTCTCAACGAGGGGGTGACCGGTGAGAATCTTCCGGTGGCTGCCCGCGGTTCCGCTGCTGCTTGCATGCAGCTGCAAGGGGCCGACCGTCAATCTGTCCACGCCGGAACCCATCGTGGTGGATATCAACATGCGGGTGGATATCTATGAACGCAGTGGTGCGGGGGCTGCCAAGCCGAAGGCCGCTCCCGAGACCGACACTTCCGGGGCGGATGCCCGGCGCCGGGCTCGTATGGGGGACATCCAGACATTCAAGAATTCGCGCCTTGTCGGCGAGAACCGCATGGGGCTGCTCGTGGTCCGGGATCAACCCGAGGGCTCCTACGGCAAGTTCGTGGCCAAAACCGTGTCGGAGGAGAATGCGGACCGCATGGTGGTGATGCGGAAGCTCGCTGCGGAGCGGAGCATGCCGATCGAGGATGTGCAGGAACAGCAGGGGGAACTGTGGAGCAACCGTTCCTTCAGCGGCGAGTGGATCGAGGTCCCGCAGGACAACAACACCTGGCGCTGGGTGCAGAAGCAGTAGGCCGGTTCACGTGCCGCACACGCTGCGGATGCCGGAGCGCAGCGCCTCGACCGCCCGGGACAACTCGTCCTCGGTCACGCAGAGCGGCGGCATCAGCACCAACGTGTCGCGGATCGGGCGCGTGAGCAGGCCGTGTTCGCGGGCCGCGGCGCAAATCTTGGCGCCTGTTTGGGCCTGCCAAGGGTGGGGCGTCCTCTTGTTTTCCACCACGTCGATTCCCGCGATCAGGCCGCACTGCCGGATGTCTCCCACATGGGGCTCGGATGCCAGTTCGTGCAGCAACTCACCGAGAAATCGGATTTTCGGCTGCAACGCCGCAAGCGTCTTCTCCTCCTCGAACACCTCAAGACTCGCCAGTGCCGCGGCACAACCAAGAGGATTGCCGCAATAGCTGTGTCCGTAGAACAGCGTCTTCATCTCGGCATAGTCGCCGAGGAAAGCCGCGAAAATCTTTTCCGTGGTCAGCGTTGCCGCCAGCGGCATGGTGCCACCAGAGAGACCCTTGGCCAGCGCGATGAATTCCGGCACCACGCCCTCGTGCTCGCAGGCGAACATTTTGCCCGTGCGGCCGAATCCCGTCATGACCTCGTCGAGTATCAGGAGCACTTCGTTCCGGTCGCACCATTTCCGCAGTTCGCGCAGCATCCCCTGCGGCCACAGGCGCATACCGGCCGCTCCCTGGATGAGCGGCTCGATCACCACCCCGGCCAGTTCGGAGATCGTCGGCGCATCGAGTGCTTCGAGAGCGGCAAGCGAATCCACCCGCAGCACGGGGAAGTTCAGCGGGGCGAACCGATCATGGAAGACGCCGATCCCCCCCAAGCTCGCCGCGCCGGCCGTGTCGCCATGGTAGGCATTCTCGAAGGCGGTGAAACGGCATTTCCCGGGGCGCCCGGCAAGCTGCCAGTATTGCACCGCCATCTTCAATGCGACCTCGACGGCGGTTGATCCGTCGTCGGTGTAGAACACACGCGTCAGGGTTTGCGGCGGGAAAAGCCCCACGAGCTTTTCCGCCAGCCGGACGGCCGGCCCGTTCGTGAACCCGAGGAACGAGCTGTGCGCAAGCTTTGCTGCCTGATTTTGGATTGCCCGCACGATGCGCGGATGCGAGTGACCGTGGATGTTGGTCCAGATCGAGCTGTTGCCGTCGAGGTAGGTGCGCCCTTGGATGTCGGTGAGCGTGCAGCCCCGGCCCTCCACAAGAACCACCGGATCGTTCTCCGGCGCGCACCAGTCCCGCATCTGTGTGAAGGGATGCCAGAGAAAGGCTTTGTCCGCAGCGGCAAGATCCGGATTCATTCCGTCGTTTCCGCCAGCATTTTGTCCGCCAGCACCACATCCTCGTAGGAGGCGCGGCGCCGCTGGTATTTGCGCCAGAGGATGCCCCGCAGCGTTTCCAGCGACTCCCGCGATGGGGGATCAAGCGGTGTCCAGTGCTCGTCGCCGGCACCCTTGAATCGCAGCCGCCAGCGTCCCAGCTCCTTGTGCGCCTCGACCTCCCGTTTGACGCCTTCCTCATCGCGCTCGGTCCAAGCATGGCGGTTTCGCATCACCGAGTGATGCGGAAAGCCGCCGCCGGTGGCAAGCGTCGAGACGGTCTTGACACCCGGAGCAGGGAAGGCTCATCCTCCGGCTGCGATCTTTGAATTTTGAGCATCCGGCGAGTGCCGGATGGACCGGCTGTCAGGCGAGGGAAGGCCGTGAAAATCGGCCACAGTTGCGCTGCGGTAACCGGAGACAAGCTTCCTCTCCATCGGAAACGGTGGGGTCAAAGCCAGTCCCGCATGGGCGGGATGAAGGCGGAGGCAAGGCGGACACGGATTCAATCCGTGGACACAAACCGGAAGTCCGAACACCTCACTGTCAGTCCTCGACGCGTCACGGCGCAAGCCGCGGCGGAAAATCTTCATCGCAAAAATGAAGCGTGCGGGAGTTGGTCCGATTTTCCTCCGGGCTTGGTGTCCGGCGGCAATGAGGGCTCTCTTGCCATCAACCGGAGGAACACAATGAAATCGATCAAACCCGCGGCGCTGCTGGCGCTGCTTGTTCTCACGGCGCCTTTCGCTGGCGCACAATGGCTCACCTACAACCTGCCCCCGCTCTCCAGTCCGTTCGGTGTGGGAACGATGGGACACCTGTCCGACGGCCGCTATCTGTATGCGGCGACAGGCCAGGCATGGATCCAGGATGCATGGGCATCGGCGAGTTTCACCGAACTCGCAGCAGGGTCGTATTATTTCGACCCGTCATTCGTGGCCGTCGCAAACGATTCGCTCGCCTACATCGGGAGCGGCGGGTGGGGGGCGACGGACATCCTGTCGCTGAATCCGTCCACACCGGCATCGCCGGACTCTGCGCCCTACGGGCCCCCGGTGCAGAACTACCGCGCGGTGGTTTACGATGCGACGTCGCTCTACATCGGCGGCGGATTCGGGTCGGGGACGAACATGTTCAGTTCCCCGAACCACGCCATCGGTCTGTTCGACGGCACGACGAACCGGATTGTGATCGACAACATTTCGGCGTTTTCGGCCGGGTTCGACCGCGACGCCGCGGGGAACTTGTATGTCGCCAGTTCCGACGACAACACGGTCTATTTCTTCACCGCGGCCCAGCTCGCTTCGGCGCTTGACGACGGGCCGCTCGACCTCAACGACGGCGTTCCTCTGTTCACATTCCAAACGACCAGTTCGGTCGCCGTGGACGGTCTGGGCCGAATCTGGGCGTCGGGCTACCTGACGACAGGCATCGAGGTCTATGACCCGAATCTGGACCTTTCCTCGATTTTCACGCCCGGGGCGAGCAACGAGAACTATCTGGTGCTTTCCTTCGAGCGGGACGGCGTGGCTTATGTCGGCTGGCTGAACAATGCCGATTGGGACACGGATGCCGACATGGTCTATGGCTATGCCGAGGCGTCCGCCTTGGTCGTGCCGGAGCCGTCGTCCGTGGCGCTGCTGGCATTGGGAGTTGGGACGCTGGCCATGGTTCTGCGCGCCCGTCGCAAGGGGTAAGGGATGCGCGTCCGAGCGCCTGCAATTCTCCTGCTGGTCTGCGCCGTTTCCACGGCGCAGGCCGGTCCCTTCGCGCCCAAAGCGGGCGAACCCGGCAGCACGGCCATCGCCTCGACCAACCCCGGCTTCACCGGATGGGCGACGGGATGGACGAACTATCTCGCCGGCAGCAATGTCGTGTCGGTCTATCAGGAGCCTGGCGAGGCGCTGGGGCCGGCGAACTGCGACTTCGATGATCCCTACAATGTCTGCACACTCGGCAATGAAGGGCAGATCACGCTGACCTTTGCGCAGCCGATCGTGGATACGGATGGCTTCGACTTTGCAGTTTTCGAGAATTCTTTCGACGGCACTTTTCTTGAGCTTGCGTATGTGGAAGTGTCCGCTGACGGGACGAATTTCGTCCGTTTTCCAAGCGCATCGTGGACGCAAGGCCCGGTTCCATTCACCGGGGCTTTTGTTGATGCCACCAATCTCGACGGATTGGCGGGAACATACGGGGGCATCTGGGGGCAATACGGTGTCACCCACGGCACGCCGTTCGATCTGGCCGACGTCGGACTCGATCAAGTCACGCACGTTCGCATCATCGACATCGTGGGAGACGGACGCTGTTTCGATTCGGTGCGCGAGTGGTTTTCCGATCCGTTCGCGCCCGGCGATCCGATCTACGATCCACATCCGACTTCGGTCACCGGAGGGTTCGATTTGGATGCCGTGGGGGTCTTCGTCACCCGGACTTACCGTGACTGGGCGCTCGCCCGCTTCCCTTATCCGCTGACAATCCTCGACGCCTCTCTCGACGGCAAGGATCCCGACGGTGACGGGCTGGTCAATCTGCTGGAATACGCCTTTGCGACCGAACCGCTTGATGCCGCGTCGGCACAGCGACCGCAGGCGGGAACCTCGGGGAGGCATGCGCAGATCATGTTCCGGCGCGACGCCAACAAGACCGACCTGACCTACATCGTCGAAACCTCGGGGGACCTCGCCATGTGGACCGAAATCGCCCGCTCGGTTCAGGGGGACCCCATGATGCCCAGCGGACCCGCCCCCGCCACCGGGGTGTCGGAAGTGGGCGACGGGTGGCTCAAGCAAATCACGGTCACCGATGGTCACAACCTCGGCAATCTTGGCGGTCCGCGCTTCCTGCGGGTCCGTGTCACGCGATGATCAGGCGCCCTCCCGCAAAGCGTGCTCCGGGAGCTTTCACCCTGATCGAGCTCCTTGCAACAATTGCGATCATGGCGCTCCTCCTTGTGGCGGCTGTTCCCGCCTTGCGCGCGGCGAGGGACTCCAGCCTCGCCTCCCGGTCCTCGTCGAACCTGCGCCAGCTTGCCTTGGCGAATCTGGCCTATGCCGCAGACAACGGAACCTTTGCACCTGCACAGGATGCAAAAAACCGCACCCGCTGGCACGGGGCGCGCACGGGCGGGACCGGCGCCTTTGATCCGCGCAAAGGTTATCTCGCGCCCTACCTCGGCGAGGACGGGAATGTGAAGCGCTGCCCGCTCCTGACCAACTTGATCGAGTCAGGGAGCTTCGAGGAGGGCACGGGGGGTTATGGTTACAATGCGGCCTACGTGGGCGGCACGCCAGACGATCCTTTCATGCCGGAAAAACCGTCAAACCTCCCGCATGCCGCAACCACGATCATGTTTGCCACGACCGCCTTCGCCCGCGGCGGCGGCCTCCAGGAATATCCGTATGCCGAGCCGTTCTTCTTCACGACTGGCGGCGGGACACCGCAGCCGAGTGTGCATTTTCGCGCCCATGGCAGGGCGATTGTGGCATGGTGCGACGGGCATGTGACGTCGGAGCCTCCCACGAAAGTCGGAGGTCCGAATCATTACGGGGGTGACAACGGGGAGCACCAGATCGGCTGGTTGGGGCCGGAGGAGGAAAACGGTTTCTGGAACCCTCGGCGCGGTCTCTAGGAGAGTCGGGGAGGAAGGGGGACAACCGGTTTGCGGTTGACTTGGGACAATGGCGGGAAACTATTCCTCTTCTGCTCTCAACCTGTTTCACACCATGAGATTCGACACACTTTGCCTGCACGGCGGCCAACAGCCCGATCCCACGACCCTCTCCCGCGCGGTGCCCGTTTACCGCACCAGCTCGTTCGTATTCAAAAGCACGGAGCACGCGGCGAACCTCTTCGCGCTGCGCGAACTCGGCAACATCTACAGCCGGCTGATGAACCCGACGACCGACGTGCTCGAAAAGCGCGTCGCCCTGCTCGAAGGCGCCCCGGAAATGGGGGGGCTCGGGGTGGCTTCCGGAACCGCCGGCGTGTTCTACTCGATCATCAACCTGGCGTCCGCGGGCGACAACATCGTCAGCGCCCGCAACCTCTACGGGGGCACCTACACGCAGTTCAACAACATCCTGCCCGATCTCGGCATCACGGTGCAGTTCGTGGATTCCAACGCTCCGCAGAACTTCGCCAAGGCGATCAACGCGAAGACCCGTGCGCTCTTCGTCGAGACCGTCTCGAATCCGGCGCTTGAAGTCGTTGATCTCGCCGCGGTCGCCGACGTGGCTCGTGCCCACGGCATTCCGCTCATCGTTGATTCGACGTTCTCCACGCCTTACCTCACGAGACCGCTGGAGTTCGGAGCCGACATCGTCGTCCATTCCCTCACGAAATGGTTCGGCGGCCACGGCACCGGCATCGGGGGCGTCGTGGTGGACAGCGGGCGCTTCCCGTGGAATGCCGGCAAGCACCCGCTCTACGACAACCCGGACGCCAGCTACCACGGGTTGCGCTGGGGCCATGACCTCCCGGCACCGCTGGCGCCGCTCGCCTTCATTCTCCGCATGCGCACCGTCCCGCTGCGCAACCTCGGGGCGTGCATCTCGCCGGACAACGCATGGATGTTCCTGCAGGGCATCGAAACATTGCCCCTTCGCGTGGAGAAGCACTGCTCCAACGCCCTCGCCGTGGCGAAACATCTCAAACAGCACAAGGACATCGAGTGGGTCCGCTTCCCCGGGCTGCCGGACGATCCGTATTTCGAGCTGAACAAGAAGTATCTGCACGGCAAAGGCGGATCGATGGTCGTGTTCGGGATCAGGGGCGGCGCGGAAGCCGGCAAGAAATTCATCGAGTCGCTCAAGCTCTTCTCGCACCTCGCCAACGTGGGGGATGCAAAGAGCCTTGCGATCCATCCCGCCACCACCACGCACTCGCAACTTGACGAGGCGCAACAGCGTGCGGGCGGCATCACGCCCGAGTTGGTCCGCCTTTCCATCGGGCTGGAGGATCCGGCCGACATCCTGGAGGACATCGACCAGGCCCTCGCGGCCGCGCGTGCCTGAACACCATGGCCAAGGGAATCGGTGCGGTCGGGACGCAGTTCCTGACCTTCGGCAGCGCGGACGAACCGTTCGTCACCGCGGGCGGGGAGGCTCTGCCCTCCGTGACCCTGGCGTATGAGACCTACGGCACGCTCAACGAGAAGGGCGACAATGCCATCCTCCTGTTCCACGCCCTGAGCGGGAGCCAGCACGCCGCGGGGACGAACACCTCGGTGCCGGGCATCGAGCCGCGTTGGACAGAAGAAATGCACGAGGGCTGGTGGGACAGCTTCATCGGGGCCGGACGCGCGCTGGACACGTCGAAGTATTTCATCATCTGCGCCAACTACCTCGGCGGATGCTACGGCAGCACCGGCCCGGCATCGCTCAATCCCGCCACCGGCAAGCCCTACGGCGCCGATTTTCCACGCATCACGGTGCATGACATCGTCCGCTCCCAACTTCCACTCCTTGAGGCGTTGGGCGTGGGCAAATTGCACGCCGTGTTGGGTGCCTCACTCGGCGGGATGCTGGCATTGGATTTCGCGGTGCACTACCCGGACCTCGTTGCCAACGTGATCCCGATCGCCACCGGCCTGAGGGCCCACGGGTTGCAGCAGATGCACAACCTCGAGCAGATCATCGCCATCACCCGCGACCCGGATTTCAAGGGCGGTGACTATTACGGAACATCCGGCCCGGTGCATGGTCTCGCCTTGGCGCGGATGATCAGCCACAAGACCTTCTTCTGGGCCGACGTGATCGAGGAGCGGGCGAGGGTGGACATCGTCCAGCCCGAGATGGACATCCCTTGGTATCGCCTCTCCAGTTCGCTCGAGAGCTACATGATCTACCAAGGGCAGAAGTTCGTGAAGCGCTTCGATGCCAACAGCTACCTGCGCATCATCGATGCGTGGCAGCAGTTCGACCTCCATGCCGATGCCGAGGAGAGGGGAGTCTCCTCCGTCTTCGCCAACTGCCAGGACCAGCGCTACCTCGTCTTCACGATCGACAGCGACTGCTGCTTCTACCCGGACTACCAGACCGAAATCTGCGCCGAACTGAAACGCGCCAACGTCCCGCACATGCGCCTCACCGTGCACTCCGAAAAGGGCCACGACTCCTTCCTGCTCGAACCCAAGCTCTACACGCCGCATTTGGCGTATGCGTTGAGCCACTGACGGGGCTGGAGCCATGGGACAATGGCTACCTTGAAGTTTTAGGGATCGTAATCTGAGGGGATTTGATGTGCTCCCATCGGAGCCATCTGCTATTGTGCGGTCAGTCGGTGGTGAGGATCCAGAAGGGTTTTGATCGTGCTCCCATCGGAGCCATCTGCTATTACCCGGAGAAGGACGGGGAGACCGTGGTGAAGGTTTTGATCGTGCTCCCATCGGAGCCATCTGCTATTTGACCTTTCCATTGAATCCAGCGGTTCGCGTCGTTTTGATCGTGCTCCCATCGGAGCCATCTGCTATTTGGAGCAGGAGAATGATCCCGGCTCATGCGCTGTTTTGATCGTGCTCCCATCGGAGCCATCTGCTATTCGTCCGGCTGCAACTTCCAGCGACACGCCGGAGTTTTGATCGTGCTCCCATCGGAGCCATCTGCTATTCCGGCGATCGCGTGATGTGCGGCATCCGTTCCG
>JACSRX010000093.1 GCA_014879535.1 Chthoniobacterales bacterium | reverse complement strand
AGGTTCGACTTCCAGCCTTGGGGAGGGGCGGATCCTGGAACAGTTTGCCCCCGCTCCGCCGGAGCCCGAGGAGGTGCCATCGTTCGCTCCGCCGGAACCGCGGAGCATCTTGGGCATGACCGGGCGCAGGTTTCCCAAGTGGGCCAGTGCGGCCCAGAGGAACGCCATCGCGGCAAGGGATGCGGAGCGGTTGAAGTTGGCCAAGGCGAGGAACCGCGAGGAGGCTCCATCGCGTCCAAGACAGCTGGCGGTGCCCCACCAGCATTTGTCGCACCGTCATCATCGTTGAGTTGTTGAGAGCGGTGATGCCGCAGAGGCCGGCCGTCCAGATCGGGTTGCATGAGGATACTCCATCATGAGAGGAAGCGGGGGGCCGATCATTTCAGCATCGAGAGACTGTTTGCTGAGATCAGGCAGAAGCTTCCTCCGGATCTGCAGGTGCAGTCTGCACCGTGTCCACACCCGAGCCGGGGTGTGGTCGGCCGGTGGCGCAATGTCCTCGACGCCGGTCGACGGGACGCCGAGGTGCATCATATCGTCGGTGATGTCCATTATCTGGCTTTCGGCCTGCCGCACCGGCGGACAGTCCTGACCATCCATGACTGTGCGGCTTTGGAGAGATTGAAGGGACTCAAGCGGGCTGCCCTCAAATATTTCTGGTTCACCGGACCGATGCGGCGGGCGGCTGTTGTCACGGCGATTTCCTCGGCCACCAAGGACGAACTTCGCCGATGGGTGGGATCACTTGCCGACAAGGTCGAGGTCGTTCCGGATTGTGTTCTCGACGAGTTCACCCCTGATCAACGGGAGTTCAACCCGGCTGCGCCCATTTGCCTGCAAGTCGGAACGAAATGGAACAAGAACGTCGAGCGGGTCGCAGAGGCGCTGCGCGGCACTCCGTGCAGGTTGGAAATCGTCGGGGCCTTGAGCGCGGCGCACCGGGCCTGTCTGGAGCGGAGCGGAATTGCATTCGTGGAGCTTGGACGATTGACCGACAAAGAGTTGCTCGAGGCATATCGCCGCTGTGATTTTGTCATGTTTGCCTCTCTTTACGAGGGATTCGGGCTGCCGATCCTCGAAGCCCAGGCCACGGGACGACCGGTCATCACCTCGGATTTTGGCGCAATGGCGGAGGCGGCGGGTGAGGGCGCCCTGTTGGTGGATCCGCGTTCCGTGGAATCCATCCGTTCCGCGGTGATGATGTTGCTCGGAGATTCCGCCTTGCGGGCGGATTTGATCATGCGCGGATCGAAAAATGTCGAGCTGTTCCGCTCGGGGGTGGTTGCGCGCCGCTACGCTGAGATCTATGCAAGGGTTGGCAGAGCGGCGGATTCTGTGCGGTGGCCGCCGGAGCGCACGCCGAGCTTCCGGTGAAAATTCTTCACGTTGTCGCGTCGGTGCAGGCTGTGTCCGGCGGCCCGGCTGTTTCCGTGACAAGGCTGGCCGCAGAGCAGGCAAAAATGGGTCATGAGGTCACGCTGGCGAGCCTGGATGAGCAGCATCTCGGCGAGCCGATTCCTGCACGGGGGGTGAGGATGGCATCCATCCCCGCGGATTTTTTTTCGAAGCACGGCCGCGGTTGGAGCCCGCGATTCCGGCGCTCGGTCGCCGGTGAGGCCGCCCGGGCGGATATCGTGCACAATCACGGGCTTTGGATGTGGCCGAATGCGTATGCGCGCATGGCGGCCGTGCGGTGTGGACGGCCGCTGGTCATCTCCCCCCGGGGAATGCTCGACACATGGTCGTTGCACCGCAGCCGGATCAAGAAGGCGGTGGCATGGAGGATGTTCGAGAAGCGGAATCTGCGGTCGGCGAGGCTTTTCCATGCAACCTCGCCAGCCGAAGTCGCCAATGTCCGGGCGCTGGACTTGGAACAGACCGTTGTCCTCGCCCCCAACGGCGTCGATCTTCCGGATCTCTCAACCTGTCCGCCGAGATCGCTCTTGGAGTCGGCATTTCCGCAGTTGCAGGGGAAACGCTGGGTGGTGTTTCTCTCACGGTTGCATCCGAAAAAAGGGATCGATGTCTTGCTGCGTGCCTGGAGTGTGCACCGGGACATTGTGGCCGGAGGTTCCATGCTGGTGATTGCCGGGCCGGACCTGATCGGTTACGGGAGAGATGTGAAGCGCATGATTCGGGAGGCGGGATTGCAGGATTCGGTTGTGCTGACCGGCGAACTGCGGGGCGACAGGAAGGATGCGCTGTTGGCCAACGGCGAGGTTTTCGTGTTGCCGAGTTACTCGGAGAATTTCGGCATTGCAATCGCGGAGGCCCTGGCTTGGGGGCGCCCGGTGATTGCCTCGACGGCAACACCATGGAGTGAGGTTGCAGACTGCAGGGCCGGATGGTGGGTCGAGCCGGAAACTGTTGCAATGGCCGGGGCGCTTGTACCTAT
>JACSRX010000034.1 GCA_014879535.1 Chthoniobacterales bacterium | reverse complement strand
CCCGCCGCGCCGGAAGCGATGAACACTCCGCTGCCGGTCTTGGTGAAGACGGGCGTGCCGTCTCCGGTGAGAGCCCCGCTGGCATGCATCGTGCCGCCGGCGGCGACGTCCAGTTCCAGCCCGCTCGAGGTGCCCGAGGCATTGTTGGTGATCGGCCCGCTCAGCGTCAGTGTGCCGGCGCCGCCCGAATATTGGATGATCTTGCGACCGGCGTTGGTGCGGGCCTCAAAAGCTGCCCCCACCGTGAGGTTGGTGGTGAAGGAGACTGCCGCCGCATTCGTCGCGGCGGCGTTCTGGCCCAAGGCCAGACGCCCCAGCCCCCACGAATCGGCCGTCTCAAACCGCGCGTGCCCGTGGTCGAGAAACACGTTGCTGAAGCTGTTGGACGCGGCGAACGCCACCACGGCATTGGTCACGCCGCCTTGGATCACGAGACTGTTGGCGGTGTTGGTGAACGCGCCGGTGAATTTCAGCGTGCCGCCCGCGGCGTTGGTGATGAACAACTGCGCGTTGTTGTTGATCGTCCGCTCGATCGTGTTGGTCCCCGAGGTGTTGTCGCTCCGGATCGTGCGGATGCCTCCAGAACCGTTGGCATTGATCTGCAATATGGCCCCCGCGGCGAGCGTCTGGCCGCCGTTGGTCTTGCCGAATCGCAGCGTGGCGTTGCCGTTGACGGCTCCGTTGCCCACGTAAATCGCCGTGTTGGTGCTCAACGCCCCGTCATTCCCCCCCTGCCCCAGCATGAGCGTGCCGGTGTCGATTTCCGTGTTGTTCGTGTAGGTGCTCGTCCCCATCAAAATCAGGTTCGCGTATTGGCGCACACGCAGCAGACCGTTGCCCCCGGTGACACCATTCGACACCGTCACCGAGCGCACCAGATCGTTCTCGGTGTTGTTGCCCCAAATGTTCAAGACGCGGCCGCTGCCGAAGTCGGTGATCGATCCGCCGATGACGATGCTTCCGCCGACGGGGTTGATTTCATAGGCCAAGTTGGTGTTGCCACCGACGCTCACATTGCCGCTGATCGTCAGGGTGCGCTGGGTCCCCGAGCTGATTTCGATCTTCGAGGCGGAGCCGCTGAACTCCCCGAACATGTTGAAGTTGCCCACCAGCGTCCTGTCCGACGTCGCGTTGCTCCGCATGTAGAGCCCGTTGTAGCGGTTGGTCGCGTTCAGGTCATTGGTCATCGTGGTCTGCGCATTGTTGGTGAAGTTGATGCTGTTGCCGCTGGACGGGGCCGTGCCGCCGCTCCAGTTGCCGGACGTCGCCCAAGAACCGGATGTTGCGCCGCTGCTCCAAGTGCGCTGCGTTTGCGCATGCGCGGAGGCCGCGATGAACATCAACAATAGGGCCGCAACCCAGACGGTGCGCCGAGTAACATTGCAGAGGGTGTGCATGGTGAAGGGGATTGGGGTGGGGTTAGGGTTGTAGAAGAATTTTGAGGAGCTGAGAATCTACCGGAGCCGCACAATGCTGATCAACAAAAATTATGGAAAACGATACATTTTTCCCGAGTGCAGCAAAAATCTGCCTTCTTGCCGCCATCGGCCGCGCTCCAAGTAGTGTCGTGGTGCCCTTCATTTTTTTGCCATGGACAGATTTTGCAAAAACCCGCCCGGTTACAAGCCACGCGCGACGCCAATTTGGTAAACAGTTAAATCCTTGCGCCAACGCAGCCCATCGCGGCTTTTGATCCGCTGGCGCTCGTCGCGGCAGGTCGCCCATCTTGACAATCGGCGAAGGTCACCTTTATCTTAACATAAATGTTACCCTCCCCCCTATCCCCATCGCGCCGCCTATTCCTGAGTGTCTTGGTAGCCTTAATTGCATGGACCTCCCCCGGGGCGCGCGCCTCCCATTCGGATGCCATTTTGCAGTATTTCCAGACGTCGTGGAATGACATCGCCTTGAAGATGCCGGAACTGGCCGAGGCGGGCTACACGGCGCTGTGGCTGCCTCCTCCGTTCAAGGGAACCGGGGCTCTGGATGTGGGTTTTGGCACCTTCGACCGCTTCGACCTCGGCGAAAAGAACCAGATGGGCACCATCAAGACGAAATACGGCACGGCGGCCGAATTGGCCAACATGATGGATGTGGCCCACCGTTTCGGCATCCGCGTCTATTTCGACAACGTCATGGCCCACAATGGCGGGCCCATCCCGGGCTACGACCAATACACGTCCATCTACGCCCAGCCGGGGTTCGTGCCCGAGGACTTCCACCTGATCGTTCTCCCTGACGGAACCTACCGCAAGAACGGCAACTGGCCGAGTTGGACGGATGAGTGGCAGGTGCTGAACTACAACCCTTTCGGCGTGGATATCGCGCACGAAAACCCCAACACAAGTTTCGGCCCCAATGTCGGCGACCAATTCCCGAAATACGTCGGCGTCCGCCAGCCGAACAATCCGGAGTATTATCCCGACACAGATCTTCCTATAGTCGTCACGACACCCGGCGGCAATGTCACGGTCTATCCTTTTGCCAACAAGGAACCCTTCGAGGACACCGGCTATGGCGCGAACAATACCGGCGCCGGGAACGGTCGCTTCGACTGGGATGACCTGAACAGCAACGGGCAGCACGATGCCGGGGAACCGGGCGAACCCTTCACCGACACCGGTGTGGACCCGTTGACACCGGGACGCCAAACGACCCAGTGGGGGCACGCTGACGGTAGATACAACATGGGAAACCCCATTCCCGAGGACGTGAATGCCCTGCTCATCCGCGCCCTCCGCTGGTTCACAGACAAATACCGCCCGGACGGCTACCGTCTCGACGCGGTCAAACATGTGCCCGACTATTTCTTCGGCCAGCAGTCGGGCGCCAACAAGGACTACAGCAATGCCGGCTACTGCGGTGCGGCCAGCATGCAGTATAACATCACCCGCGGCTTCACAGATTGGGAGAACCACCGCGACACCAGTTTCAGTGACAGCCCACGCAACGACCTCTTGTTTTACGGGGAACATATCAGCGCCCCGCCTGCAGAGGGGGGTTACCTCAGCGCCGGCATGCGCATTGCCAACGACGGGTTCATGAACGGCATTGCCAACGACAAGCTTCCGTGGAGCTTGGCGGGTTTGGATCAGCCTGGCTGGGGAATGTATGGTGGAACCAGCACTGGAATGAAGTATCCCCACAGTCACGACAAGGCCTTCATCTGGGACGGGCACAAGGAGTTGGCCATGGCCCTGACCTACCTCACGGCGGGTCCTGGAATCATCTACACCGACGGCTACAACCTCTCCGGTGGCCCCGATTATTTCCCGCGCCACGCCTACATGCCGTTCCTCAACCAGAACGGGAAGCAATACGCCTTCAACATCCTCTCCATCCGCCGGAATTTCGCCCGCGGCGACCAAGTGCCGAAATGGAGCGACCAGAACTACATGGCCATCGAACGGCGCGACAAAAGCGACAACTGGGGCATGAGCGATGCGGACGGCACCGTCATGGTCTTCATGATGGCCCGCTACGGATCCGGCGGCCAGACCCGGGACTTCACCACGGGATTCCCCGTGGGCGCACGCCTCAAGAACTACTCCTACCATGGGGGCGCCTTCTATGTGAACGTCAATGCCCAGGGCAAATTGCGCGATGACGGGGGCAACCAGATCTTCGTCGATGGCGGCAAGTATTTCGCCTTCTCGTGGGACAACCCCGGCATGCCGGATGTGTGGGGCGGCGGCATCAACGCCGAAGTCAAGCCCGTCACCATCCTCCAGAACGGCCAACCCGCCGGCACGATGACCTACCTTCGCAAGGATGGCAAAGACGGCGACCCGAACTTCAATCCTCTCGGGGCCAGCGGCGCGGTGGCCGGCTCCTACGCGTATCCGATGACGGTTCCCCGCATCACCAACGGCACCAACCTCAGTTTCATCGCCCGTGCCGACGGTTCCGCCGAGAACATCATGATCAAGCTGGACGGCGGCGTGGACCTCAATTCCCACATGACCCTCGGTGCCACCGGGACGGACAAACGCGACAACAAACCCGGCGTCGCCCGTGAAATCTACGAAGGATTCGAGCAGATGCGTTACGTGCAGCGTGCCGCCGAGAAATTCGCCGCCCGGAATGTCGCCCGCAACGTCATCGGTTCCCCCGGTTGCGAAACCTACGCGGCCACCATCGGCACCGCCGGCTTCACCGTGAACAACGGCGCCGGCGCCAACACCGGCACGGGCACGGTCACCTGGGCCTACCACGATCCCGTGGCCAACAATCAGCTTGGCTCCCCGACGCTGCAATTCAACCCGGCCCCGCAATCCGCCGCGGGTCAGGCTGTCAATGTCTATGTGAAGATAGGATACCAAGGGCAGCCTTACAAAGCGTTCCTCTACTACACGACCGACGGCGCCACATGGCCCGAAGGCGTCGCGGGTGTCGGCAAGGGAACCACGCAGGTCGCCGAGATGACCTTCGACCACAATGGCGCCGCGGACGGCACCGGCACGCCCGTCTGGTGGAAAGCGACGCTGCCGCCTTCCGCAGCCGGCACCGTGCTTCGCTACAAGATCGGCGTTTACACGCAGAACGCCCCGAGCGTCTTCCCCAACAACGGCACGGACATCTCGGTCAAGCGCAAGATGGAGACGATTTTCGACATCGCCAATTTCGACGCCACCGCGGCCAAAGTGCGCCGCCACAATGACTACGGCCCGGAATTCACCGGCCTTGACGAGGGGTTCCACGTCCTCACCACGCGACCCTTCCTCAAGCGCGACAATCGCTCGGCGATCTACAACACGTTCGTCCAGACTTTCTACTACGACACCAAAGCCCCCGAGGGCGAAATCAAGTTCCCCTCGGGCAACGGCGCCACGCTCGGCGGAAATTCCTACGGCGTGGTCGTGCGCACGGACCACACCACCTCCGAGGTCTGGTATCGCATCACCGACAGCGATGCCAACAATGACGACACCGCCACCGGTTCGAACAACGGCAACGGCGCATGGGTCAAGGCATCGGATGTCACCCCGACCATCGGCGTCTCCAGCAACTATCCCAAGGAATGGCGTTTCAACTACATCAACATCCCCGCCACCGGAAGCGCCACCATCGACGTGCGCCTCAAGGAACTGAGTTCATCGGCGGACAACAACCTCGGGGACTCTGCAGGACATTTCCGCACGCTCACACGCACCGTCAACACCCAGGGCGATGCCGCGCGCCTGTTCGTGCGCTGGCCCCAAGCCGACGGCGATGTCGTCGGTGCGGGCTATGTCATCAAGGTCCAATTCAGCA
Source organism: Chthoniobacterales bacterium (assembly GCA_014879535.1). Lineage (GTDB taxonomy): Bacteria > Verrucomicrobiota > Verrucomicrobiia > Chthoniobacterales > JACTMZ01 > JACTMZ01. The sequence continues at coordinate 43,012 of JACSRX010000034.1, read as the reverse complement.
AGGGCCTCGCGAGCGGCCTCAATGAGCAGGACCTGATCAACCGCTTTTCGATCAGCTTGGACGGCATCGTTCAATCGTCCTCGGCCTACTGGATCATCTGGAACGCCACCAACGACTACCACGAGTTGGCCTTCGAACTGCCGAACCTCTACAACGGCGACCCCAATTTCCTGCACCAGATCAACGTCGTCCACACCCGGCCAGCCCCCTTCTCGACCCTCACCGCCCAACGGCTCGTCAAGGCCAACCCGGGTGCCCTCGCCGCCCGCGTGGACTTCATCACACCACCACCCTACCAAGGCGCGGGAAATGTGAATCCCATCATCCTCCCGCAGAAGGTGAGCCCGCTTCCCTCCGAACGCGAATACACCATCCAGATCGAAACCGGCACGTCGGTCCAGAATCTCAACCTCGTCTTCACGCAGGGGTCGGGCACCATCACCCCGCAGGGAGCCCCGATTGTCGACGGCGACTCCAAGCTGTGGAGCTTCCTGTGGTCGGACATCGCCGAAGGCACCTACCAGATCCGGGCCAATGCCGATACCGACGGCAACACGGCCACCACCGAGGCCTCGGCGCTCCGAGACACCGTCGTGATCTTCCGCCAGCTCGTTGCGGAGAACGGAAGCGATGCGGATGATGATGACGACGGACTGACGGATGCCACCGAGGCCACCGCCGCCTCGTATCCGACGTCCGGCAGCGACAGTTGGAACAACGGCGATGTGCACATCGTCCAAGCCAGCGGCAAGACGCTCCCGCTCAGCCCCGACACCGACGGCGACGGCCTCCCGGACGGCCTCGAACTCGGCTGGCGCACCCCCGGCACGGATACCCTCACCGCCACCGACACCGATGGTGACGGCTATCCCAACTTCATCGGCGACCTCGACCCGCCGTTCTACAACACCCTCGACAACTACAACAAGGTGCCCAATGTCGATCCCGCCGGCACAAGCTGGCGCCGCGCCGAACTCCGCGGCGGCAGCACGACCGATCCCAACAACCCCGATACGGATGGCGACGGACTCCTCGACGGCCTTGAAGACGCCAACCGCAACGGCTGGGCGGACGGCGACGGCGACTCGATCGCGCCTGCCGCACAACCTGCACTCACCCGCAACTGGCCGAACAACAAGATTGATCCGGGCGAGACATGGAACGAATCCTCCCCGACCGCAGGCGACAGCGATGGCGACGGACTCCTCGATGGTTATGGGGAGGACGTCAATTTCAACGGCCTCACCGACATGGAACTGCTCCACGAGAACAACTCTCGGACGCCGCTCCTGTTGAGTGAGCATCCCGAATTCCGCCATGGCGGGCCGACATCGCGCGCCGTCAACTACACGGCCCTCTTCGCGGCCTACGCCCCCTCGGCAAGCGGCGGCGGATCCCAGCAGACCGGCGGCTGGCCGAAGCTCATCCTCCTCGAGACCGACCCGCTCAAGGCCGACACCGACGGCGACGGGCTTCCCGACGGATGGGAGACGCGCTACGGACTCGATCCGCTCGACAACGGCACCTACAGCTTCCGCACCGGAGGCGCAGGCGATCCGAAGAACGGCGCCAACGGCGATCCGGACAATGACGGGGTGACCAACCTGCAGGAATACCTCAACGCCACCGACCCGTCGGTTTCCAACACCGGATCCGGGACGCCCGTGGGCGGAATCACCATCGGTCCGAAACCGGTCAACCAGCAGATCACCGTCGGCTCCGTCACCAACGCCGGGGAATTCACCGACTGGACCATCGACGATGTGATCGCCCTCGATGCCTGCGACGGCAACGGCGGCAACTACCAGAGCGGGGACGTTTACCAACTCTGGGACGGCTTCGACACATCCCGCGACATTGTCGCCTTCTACGCACGCGACGGCGGGGCCGCAGCCAACGACGGGGATGACAAGTTCTACTTCCGCGTGGACCTCCACAATCTGGTGGCCAATGCCGAACAGGGCAACCTCGACATCTACGTCGCCGTCAACGTGGGCAACGCGGGGCCGTCGGGCGTCGGCGAAATGCTGCTCCCCGACCAGGTGGACTGCCTCACCACGATGAAGTGGAACCTGATCGTGGCGGCCTACGGCAATGCCAACCTTGCCGGCCGCGTCTACGTGGACACCAACCCGGCAGTGAACACGACCGGGTTCCAGAGCCTCTCAGATCCGCAATACGGTGTTGAAACCCGCAATGTCGTCCCGAACGGCTTCGGGGCGGTCTATTACAACCACGAGCTCGACGCCGTGGAGTTCAGCATCAGCCGCCAAGCACTCCTCGATGCGGGCTGGGCGGGCGATCCCGCCACGCTCAAATATCAGGTCTTCACCACGAAGGACGGCACCGGAAACTCCCCCGTCGGCGTCGGAGATCTGCCCGGCCCCGACATCACCGATTCCCTGCGCGACAACGGCATCGCCAACGACTTCCGGGGCAGCGACAATGCCGGCGGCAAGCGGCAGGAATTGATCAACGATCCCGTGGCCAGCAGGCTCAATTCCTGGGTCGGCATGCAGGCTGACAACGATCGCGGGCGCCGCGCCAAGCTGGTCATGCTCATCCATGGCAACCAGGCCATCCGTCCCGGAAGCTTCATCCAGAGCTACCTCGACGCCGGCAATGGCGCGGGCTATTACCGCCCTGTCGATGCCCATGAGGCGTTCGACACCCGCCTCACGATGCACCTCACGCCGACCATCGCGAGCGCCATCCAATGGGCGAAGGCCGATCCTGCCGCCAACAAACCGCTCAAGGATGGGCCCGCGCTCAATGCGCGCCTCAAGGACCGCATGGAGCAGGGCAAGATCGACCTGCTGGCGGGGACTTTCTCCGACCACATCCTCCCTTACTTCTCGGGCCAGTATAACGCGAACAACGTGAGCCTGGCCAACGAGGTGCTTTCCTCGGTTTACGCACAACCCTCAACGACGGTGTTCTGGACGCCGGAGCGCGTCTCCGACAACACCATCCTCGGGCAGGTCGGAAGCCTCGGCTACGGCTTCACCTTCATCGACCAATCCCGCCACCTCTGGAAGTGGTTCGGCCGGGACACCGCCCTCAGCGACGAGGGCTACCGACTCAACCAGATCAACGGTGTGAAATGCTTCGTCATCAACGACCAGCTCAACACCTATCGTTACCAGAACACGGACAACGGCCTGAGCGTTCAGCTCCGCCAGCTCCTCAACCAGCGCTCACGCTCATGGCAGCAGGATCAGGTTGTCGTGCTCTACCACGACTGGAGCGACTTCACCTCCGCCCCGCAGGCCACGGCCTACGACCGCAACGTCCGCTGGATCGCCAACAGGCCGTGGATCGAGGTCGTCACGCCCGACCAGATCGCCAACAACGAAATCGACCTGTCGGTGCCCCCCAACGGAACAGGCGACGCCTGGGGCTCGATCAACCGCGGCAATCCCACACTCGCCCGCGTCGCCCACGACTACATCGACTGGGCCTCACAGGAGAATTACAACAACTGGTATAATGGCCAGGCGAACCGCGAGGAAGGGCTCCTCAACAAGGTCTTCAGCGTCCGCCCGAATGTCCCGCTGCCGAAGGCCTTCGGCCAGCAGACGACCTCGGGCATCGTCAAGGACAGCTGGGACACCCTGACATCCATGATCAGCACGAACTCGACGCACGGCAAACTCGCCCGGTCCGTGCTGCATTCCGCGACGTTCATCACCGCCTTCCACAACCAGTCGAATTCGGATCTCCGGAAATTCAGCACCGGGGCCTACCTCAACCCCGACACGAGCACCAACACGCTCACCGACTTCTCCCGGATCAGCCAGTCGCAGGCGCGCTTCGCCGCGGTTTACAAGGAGGTCGAAACTTGGGGCATCGCCGCCCAAGGAGGTGCCTACTACACCGCACCGCAGGCCGTGTCCAAGGACATCGACCTCGACGGCGAGGACGAATACCTGCTCTACAACGACCGCGTCTTCGCCGCCTTCGAGTCCCTCGGCGGCCGCCTGGTCGGGGCTTGGGTGCGCCACCTCGGAACCGGCGAGATCTACCAGGCCGTCGGCAACTTCCTGAGTTTTGCCAGCAGCGACACCGAGCAGGAGGGCGCGGGCAATGTCAGCGGCACGTCGCCCGACGCGCACCGCACCTCGGCCTTCAAGGACTGGTATGCCCAGAGCGGCTCGACCGGCACAAACTACGTCAACAACCTCTACGCCGTCACCTCGGCGGGCGGCGGCCTCACCGGATGGAAGTTCACGAGCGCCGACGGCAAGGTGGCCAAGACGGTCACACTCGACGCCCTCAGTTCGCAGCTCAAGGCCCACTACGATCTTGCAAGCATCGAGACGCTCTATGTGCGCTTCGGCCTGACTCCGAACCTCTACGACTTGTTCCTGAACGGCCAGATGCACCTCGGCGGCATTTCGGCCAACGGCTCCCTCGCCCATGTCCTCAACACGGCGGAGCCGGACACCGTCCGCGCCTATGTGCGCTACAACGGCCCCGGTTACAGCGGCAGCCTCCAGGCCAACGCCATTGACGACGCCGCCCCGACCGTGAACTTCGACACGATCAACATGCGCAACCAGGCGCACACCCAGCAGATGGAGGTCTTCGGCGGCAACGGACTCACCATCGGCCTCGGCCTCGAAACCGGCCCGACCCTCACGGTCGATTCCGACGAGGACGGACTCCCCGACTGGTGGGAGGAGGAGAATGGCCTCGATCCGAACAACGCCAATGGAACCCAGGGTGCCGGGGGCGAACCCTCCAATGATGGCATCAGCAACATCGAGAAATTCATCCTCGGTCTCGATCCCGACAAGGCGAGCCATCGTCCCTTCATGAATGTCGCGGCAGGCGGTGGAGGTGTCCAAGTCACCTTCCCGACGATCAAAGACCGGGAATACCGCGTGGTTTACACCTCGAATCCGACCGGATCTTGGCAGCCTGCCTCGTCCTACATGATCGGCACGGGCAACTCCATGACATGGACCGACACCGGCGAGACCACAGGCGGCCATCCCAACGCCGCCGACCAGCGCTTCTACCGCGTCGAGGTCCGGCTGCCTCAACCATAGCAGCGACTTCGATCCTGCGAAACACAGAGGCCCGGGACATTGCGTCCCACCCGATGATCTGCCGGCGGGAGCGAACCGCGGCCCCGGTTATCAGGGCCGGCGCGGCAGGACGGCGCAAATATGAGAATCCGCTTCTCCCCGTTTGCGTCCCGTAGAATTTATGTTACGGTCCCGCTCATGCGCCCCCCCTTCCGCAGCGCTCCGCGTTGCAATGCTCTCTATGCAATCGTTGCCCTCTGTGCCGCCTCCGTCGGGCAGGTCGTCGCGAACGATGTCGCAGCGAACTACGCCAACACCGCCCAGTGGGTCAGCAGCAGCCATCGGGGGACCGCGACAGCTGCCAACTGGACACTCGAGAGTTCCTCGGGCAACGGGGGACTCGCTGGCCGCTACATCGGCAACTCTGCACTCGGTGGCGCCGACATCAACACCGACGGCAAATGCTTCGCACTTTTTGCATGGCCTCCGGGCTCCAATGCCTATGCCGGAGCGGTCAAGCGCTTCTACAAGCCGACCCTGACCGTCGGAGACACCATCACTTTCAAGGTCGCGGTCAATTTCCGCAACGGCAACAAGGGGTTCAACCTGCGCAATGCCAGCGGCAGCAATATCTGGCTCTTCAAGGTCGGTCAGGAAAACAGCACCAGCGGTTACTACGTTCAGAACAACAGCGTGATGGACAACGGTCAACAGTTCGGCGGTTACGATACCAACACCGTCTTCACCTTCACCTTCACCCAGCGCGAGAACACGCTCGACTGGACCATCCAGCGCAGCGGGGGCATCACCGCAACGGTCAGCGGCACGGCGAACATCCCGTCCGGCACGATGGCCGACGTGCGCTTTTACATCACCAACACGGACTCCACCGACCCGGTGAACAACCTCTATTTCAATGATTTCACCTACAGCGCGGCCCCCGGCAATGCCCCGCTGACCCTCAGCGAGCGCCGCATGCCGGGCCTCGAGCCTTCCCACACCCTGCGCTTCTACCATGCCTCGGCCACGTCGGTCACCTTCCGCTCGGACAACGACGGATGGGTCACCAGCTATCCTCTCACAAAGGTCGGCGGCGTCTGGCAGATGGACATCCGCGATGCCAACCTGACCCCGGGCTGGCATGCCTTCAAATTCCGCCCGAACAGCAACTATGAGAGCGGCGACAACCGCTGGCTCTACATCCGCGAGGACGGGAAAATCTGCAAACCCCCCGCGATCTTCCTCACATGGTATCACGACCCCACCACGACCATGGCCGTGCAATGGCACAACTACAACCCCGCCCACAACAAGCTGCGTTACCGTCCGGTCGGCGGCGAGACATGGCAGGAGTTCACGGCGCAGGTGACCGATCTCTTCCCGACCACAGAGCGGCTGATCCACAAGGCCGAGATCACCGGGTTGACACCGAACACCGAGTATGAATTCCAACTCGACGGGGACGCCTACGAGGGCAGGACCAACCGCTTCAAGACGCTGCCTGCGACACTCGATCAACCGCTCACCTTCATCGATTCCGGCGACTGCGACGTAAGCAGCAGCGCCGTGCAGATGGCATCCCTTGTCGGCGCACTCGACCCGGCCTTCGTCATCCTCGGCGGGGATCTGGCCTACAACGACGACTACCAACCCAATTTCTGGAAATGGTATCGCTTCCTCGATGCCGCCGCGAAGGTCGTCGGTCCGAACGGACGACTGGTGCCCATCATTCTCACCTTGGGCAACCACGAGATGAAGGGCGGCTACCACAACTCTTCCAGCAACCCGTCTTACGAGCCCGGGGAAGCATGGAAGAACCGCGTCGCGGCGCAATACATGCCCATCTTCGGCATACCCGGGCAGGAGAGCTACCGAGCCTTGGACATCGGAAACTACCTGTCCTTCATCCTGACCGATACGGACCATCTCTCCCCCATGGCCGGTGCCCAGACGACATGGCTTCAGCAGGCGCTGAATGAGCGCCGGCACGTTCCCCACCTGATCCCCGCCGGTCACTTGGCCGCCTACCCCTCCAACCGCGACATCAACGACTCGCGCCACGCTTTCATCCGGCAGAACTGGTCCCCCCTCTATGAGCAGGCGGGTGTCCAGCTTGTGTTGGATCACCACGACCACACGTTCAAGAGGACACCGCCGATTCTGGGCAGCGGGATCGACCCGAAGGGCATCACCTACATCGGCGACGGGACATGGGGTGTCGAGTTGCGCGTCCCGAAGGACCCCGCATCCACATGGTATCTGGAAAAGGCCGAAAGCCGGCGCCACATTTTCGCCATCACGATCCGTCCGGACGGCCGCACCGTCCGGGCCATCGACAGCAACGGCATCATCTTCGACGAATTCTCCCAGACCATCGACGGCGTGCCCGCCCCGCCGGCCAACCTCAATCTCGAGACGCTTGCCACCACGTTCGCCACCTTCTCGTGGCAGCCTGTTGCGAACGCGCACGAGTATCTCGTGTTTCGCAATGGCTCCCAGATCGCGGTCACCACATCGACCGTCTATGCCGACACGGGCTTGGAGCCCGAAACCGAGGTTTCCTATCAGGTTTTTGCCCGCAACCGCTCCGGAACCTCCGGGGCTTCAAACACCATCGACGCCGTCACTCCGGTCCCCCCGCCTGCACCGGAGGTTCCCCAACAGGTGTCGACGGAGGGTCTCGGCCCCAACAGCATCCGCATCACGTGGGACCCCGTGGACCATGCCTCGGAATACCTTGTCTATCGCAATGGCGACTTGGTGGGCACCGTCACCACGAATTCCTTTGCCGACTCGGGCCTCGACCCTTCCTCGACGTATTCCTACACGGTTGCGGCCAGGAACATCACGGCAACGTCCGCGGCCTCCGCTCTGGTCATGGGCGGGACCACGCAGCCCACGGTCCCCTATGAACTCGACGGTCTTCCGGACAGCGCCGGTTACCTGGTTTCGCTCCCGGGCATGACCTTCCACGCCGCGCTGCGGGGCACGAGTCTCTACCTCGCCACATGGACCCCTGCCGGCGGAGGCAGCGACCACATGATCTTCGTCACCGACCAACTTCTGCCATCCGCCACGACGCCAGCCCCGTGGACCAAGGCGGGACTGACAGCCGCGCCCTCCTCGGCACCCTACTTGGCGGCCGAAAGCTCGTCGCCCTACATCTCATGGTTCAACGCGCCGGCTTCTGCACTTGCCTTTCGCGCACCGGACGGCGGCAACAAGATCGAAGGGGTCATCGATCTCGTGGAAGCCTTCGGTGATGTGCCCTCGACGATCTACATCGCATCAGCCGCCTTCCTCACCACCGACGGGGGATCCCTGGCTTCCCAGTCCCCGGAAGGCAATGGCAATGGCAACATCGAGCCGGGGGAATTTCTGGCCATCCCCGTGGCTGCACTGCGAGACTCGCTGGGAACCGGCACCTTCGACCGCCTCGATCCCAACCGTCTGTTCCGTGCCAAGGGTGTCCACGATCCCCTCGACGAGGGCGCTTTCACCCTGCGCTGGCCTGCCATCCCCGGCCACAGCTACCACCTCTGGCGCACTCCCAGCCTCACCAGCATTGACTGGCAACGCATCACCGCGGAGCCCATCGTCGCGCCATCGGGTTCCGGAGAACTTTTCTTCAAGGATACCAACTCCCCCGCGCTCCCGGACGCCTTCTACCGCGTCAACACCGTCTGGCCGGAATAGGCTGCCGCCTTTTGTCTTGGACGACGGCGCCCGCCCCGGATGAGAGGCGGCGGCAGACAGCGCATGGTGTCCCCATCCTCCCAGGTCCCGGGAATGACCGCACAATAGGGTGCCTCCGGAATGCCCGTTTCATTGCGGTGCAGTCGCCCGACAAGAAGATTCACCCCGGCGGCTCCCACGAAGGGTTGGTGCTGGTTGATGCCCGCCCACCCCGACATCCCGGAATTTTTGTCGAGATTGATCAGGCCCGCATCCTCCGGCACGCGGAGTCCCATGCCCTGCATCCAATCCAGCACCTCGGCATGCGCCCCGATGAGGACATCCGGTGTCCCGCGCTTGAACCATCTCACAAACCGGCTCCGCTCGTTCCAATCGAACGGGAAAACCCCGGCATCGTCCATGTCGGGGCAGAGCTCAAGGGCCGCACGATACCCCCCGGAAAACCGGAACCCGACATTCCGGTCCACTCCCGGCGCCAGAACAAGGGCCGGGCGACGGCAGCCCAAGCGGGCAGCCTGCAGGACAGCTTGGAACGCCGTGGAGAACTGGTCGTTGCAGGCGCTGTGCATGGGCGGATTCACCGCGGGCTTGCCGAGAACCACACAGGCGAAGCTGTTCCAGATCGACGCATAAGCCGAAGGCAGGATTCCCTCGTTGAACAGGGGTGCCACCAACACCCCTCGTATCCCGCGGGCGTGAAGAATGCGCTCCAGCTTTCCGGGTGACAGGTTCTCCTCCCCGATCCAGAACTCATCGACCCCGTAGCCGAGCTCCGAGGCCTGTGCCCGGGCCCCCTCCCGCCATTCGCCATAGGTGCGGACCATGTCGAACACATCCGCAAACGGAGAGCAATTCAAGAGCGCCAGCGTGGACTGGAATTTCGGCACGCGGGCGGCCCGCAAATGCGCCAGAAGCTGCGAGACGACAGGATCCGGACGATAACCCATCTTCTCGGCAAGTTCCCGGATGCGCCGGCAGGTCTCCGGACGCAACCGCGCATCATTCCGCAGGGCAAACGACACCGTCGCCTTGGAAACCCCCGCAGCCCGGGCGATATCCTGCATGGTGACGCGTGGTTGCCCCATAAAGTTTAACTGTAAAACCATGCGCGGGTGGATATTGTCAACACATTGGGGCAAAAAATTGCATGGTCCGTTCTCCCCTCCCATTCCGTCGCCACTTCGCTCCGTCGTTTCTCGCGGCGGCATCCGGGCTGCTGTGGCCGATCCATGCGTTGCACGCCCAGCAGTCCTCGGAGGTCAACGGCACCATCGTCGTGGAGTCGGAGGGTTTCACGACCAACAACTCCCCGAGGTCGGACCATTCCTGGACCGTCATGACCGCCACGCCGGGGTTCAGCGGAGCCGGTTACATGGAAGCCGAACCGAACAACGGTGCAAACCTCGCCGCAGGTTCCGACAGCCCCGAGCTTCAATACCCCGTCACATTCACAAACAGCGGAACCTTCCAGATCTGGATCCGCGGACAGGCCCCCAGCGACGCCGACGACTCCGTGTGGGTCGCCATCGACAATGGCACTGCGGTTCCGGTGACGCTCACCACCACAAACACCTGGCAGTGGAGCAATCGCAATCACACGACCGGCACATCCGCCACGATCGCCGTCACTCCCGGGACACGCACCCTGCGCGTTTGGATGCGCGAGGACGGCCTGAAACTCGACCGCATCCTGCTCACGCGCAACGCGGGATTCGCCGCCACCACCGGCAATGCGTGGCACATTCCCAACAATGCGGAACCCGCCGGCGTCACCGCCATGCGCACACCGGTCATCGTCCAGTCTCCCACCTCGGTCACGGTCTACAGCGGCAACCAGTTCCAGGGAGCAGGAGGCAACCCCGGCAACCAGACGCAGACCGGCAGCACGGTCTATTACCGCAAGGCCGGCACCCCGGGTTGGTCCTCCGCAGCCATGACCTTCCACAGCGAGGCAGCCAACAACAAATACTACAGCGCTCCGATTCCGACTTCGGGACTCCAACCCGGGGATCGCATCGAATACTACCTCCGCATCCCCTACACCGACCACATCCCCACGTTCCTCCACGGCAGCGACTCGGCGAGTTCGGCCTCGGAGATTGAATCCGTGGCGCAGGCGTCGCCCCATGCCTTCGTCGTCCAGTGGCCCCTTGCGCCTGCAGGCAATTCCGTCTCCCACGAATCGGGGGCGCATCGGCTCCGTGTTTATGAAAACAGCGGACACTTCACCGTTGCCGGCCCCGATCTCGCGGGCACGCCCATGGCCACCGAGGTCGTGTTCCCTCCGCCCACCATCAAGATCAACGACCGGGGGCACATCCCGGGCCCGGTGCTTTCCTCGACCGAAATCCCTGGCGGGCTCGAATGGGTCCAGTCGCTCAACGGGACCAACATCACGTCGCGCCTCACTTTCACCGGCGACGGCATCGCGCGCTTCGAGGTCGCGGACTGGAACGGCATCGTGCCCACCCAGACGATCATCAGCTCACCGTCGGATGCGTCCGAGCATTTCTATGGATTCGGCGAAAAGTTCAACTCCATCGACCAGGCAGGCAACCGCGTCAACATGCTCACTTGGGACGAACCCGGCACGAAGGGCGACCGTTCCTACAAGGTCGTGCCGTGGTTCCTGAGCACCCGCGGCTACGGATTCCATCTCGATTCCTCCGCCGAGAGCTGGTTCGACATGCGCAAGACCGCGTCCGACCGCTATTTCATCCAGAACCTTTACCGCACGCTCGCCTTCAACATCGTCTGGGGGCCGAAACTCACGGATGCCCTGTCCCGCTTCACCGGGTATGTCGGGCGTCCGCCGCTCCCTCCCCAATGGGCCTTCGGCACATGGATTTCCTCCGACATCTGGCGCACCGGCGGCGAGGTGCGTTACTTCGTGAACCGCTATCTTCAGGAAGGCATCCCCGCCTCGGTTGTCGTCTTCGATTCCCCTTGGGAGATCGGCTACAATGATTTCTTTTGGAACACCTCGCAGTGGGCCGCGTCCGGAACCTACGAGGGCGTGAATTACCCCGGTTTCGCCAGCATCGGCGACATGATGGCCTTCCTGCGCGAACGCGGCTTCAAGGTCATCTGCTGGATGACGCCGTTCGTGAACATCAATTCCGTCACCGACAGCGTCGGCGGACAGAACGTGCCCGGCCAGAACACCGGTCAGGCTCAAAACTACGCCGAGGGTGCCGCCAACGGCCATTTCGTCCGCCAGTCCCCGGGCGGCGCACCCCTCGTCGTGCCGTGGTGGAAAGGCAACGGAAGCCCCGTGGACTTCACCAGCGCCGACGCGCGCGCATGGTTCACCGCGCAATTGCAACGGCTCATCGACGAATCCGTCGCGGGGGGCACCGAGCCGGTCATCGGCGGATTCAAGACCGACGACGGCGAGACCTCCAACGGCAGCAACATGTATATCCCGCTCACGGCCTCGTATTCCGACGGCCGCACAGGCGTCGAGATGCGCAACGGCTACTGCGTCGAATACCACCGCACGGTCTGGAACGTGCTCGGCGATGACGGAATCCTCTTCGCGCGCGGCGGCTTCACCGGCACCCAGGCCTTTCCGGCAGGTTGGGGCGGAGACAACCTTCCCAACTTCGGCGCCGACAACGGCATGCAGAGCGTGATCGTCTCCGGCCTCTCCGCCGCGATGAGCGGTTACTCCATCTGGGGTCACGACATCGGCGGTTACCTCAGCGGCAGCAACGTCTACGAGTCGAATCCGGCCGACCTTTTCATCCGGTGGACCCAGTTCGGGGCCTTTTCCCCGCTGATGCAGCTCCACCGGCAGATCAGCGCCAACGACCTCCGCCAATACCCCTGGGGCTACACGGCCGCTGCGCTGAACAATTACCGCACCTATGCCGGGCTGCACCACCAGCTCTTCCCTTACATCTACTCCTACGCCAAGAAATCCACCGACACCGGCGTCCCCATCATGCGTCCGCTCGTGCTGATGAACCAGACCGACACGAACACCTTCGGCGTGAAGCACACCTATTATTTCGGCGACGAATTCGTGGTCGCTCCGGTCGTCGCCCTCAACACCACATCACGCAACGTCTATCTCCCCGGCGGATCGTGGCGTGATTTCTGGACGGGCGCCCTTCACAACGGGGGCCAGAACGTGACTTGGACCAACTCCGACCCGTCGAAGTTCCCCGTCTTCGTCCGCGAGGGCGCCATCATTCCCATGCTCCTCAACGTCCCGCAGACACTCTGCCGCGCCGAATACGTCAACAACCCCGCGGTTTCGACCCCCGATGAAAATCTCGAAGTTCGCGTTTATCCCGCGGGCACTTCGGGCTTCACCATGTATGACGGCACGACATTCGAAGCGGAAAAGGGCGCCGGCACTGCAAAAATCGTGTTCAACTCGACGGCGCGGACATTTGTCTTCAAGTTCTTCGGCACTTCCCCCGCCGGGGCCGAGCGCGATGGCATCCGCCTCCCGCAGGTCGCGGACAAGGCCGCCCTCGATGCGGCGGAAACCGGATGGTTCCATGACGCCGCCAGCAGCTTCACCCATGTGAAAATCTCCCATGGCGGCGGCGTGTCCACAGTCAGCCTCGGCGGCAGCAGCGCGGGCGACGGCATCACCGACTCATGGAAACAAACTTGGGGCGTCACCGATGCGAATGCCGACGATGACGGTGATGGCGCGGACAACCTGCAGGAATACCTCGCCGGAACGAACCCCGTCGATCCCGGCAGCCGCTTCCGCGTCAGCGAGGCCTCCCGCAAGACCGTCGGCGGTCAACCGGCCTTCGTCGTCAGCTGGCCGAGCCAGCCCGGCATCGCCTACGGCATCCAGTGGAAACCGCAACTCAGCACGCCCTCCTGGCAGAGTCTCCTGCCGACCTTCCATGGCACGGGCGGAATGCTCCAGTGGACCGACGACGGTTCGCAAACAGCCCCCCTCACCACGGCGACCCGCTTTTACCAGGTGATCGTCCGCTGAGGGCAGCCCGCGATCGCCACTGGCATTTTGGCCGGCGCCGGCTATCAAGAGGGTCGATGCCTTGGGAATGCAAATCCCAGCCTTTGGCCACCCGGCGCACTTTCGCCCTCCGCATGGGGCGGCAGCTGGCATGGTCGGGGGGTGTGGTCGTCGTCACCCTGGCCGTCGGGGTTGCGGGCTACATGACCATCGGACAGCTCGGCTTCATCGACTCGTTCCTTGAGGCATCCATGCTGCTGAGCGGAGCCGGCCCCCTTTACACCGAACGAGATTCCGCAAATGCGCTCAAGATCTTCGCCTCCCTCTACGCACTGTTCGGCACCCTCGTCGTGGTGACCATTGTGGCCCTGATGACCGCGCCTGTGGTCCACCGCGTGATGCACCGCCTGCACCTCGGGCAGGACGACCGCTAAGAAACCGATCCGCACTCTGGGGGCAAATGAACCCGCAGCGGCACTGTGCGGTGTCAGCGTGCGTCACCCGCCGGGCGGAAAATGCCCTGTCCGCGCCCATCGCCGAAGTGCAGGACGTAAACCGCCGAGGAGTTGTCCACGAACTCAACCATGACAACGACTTGGTCATCCACCTTGGGGGTCACCGCAATCTCAAAATCGCGGATCTCTTTGCCGTCGAGTTCGAGCCTGCTGTCGATGAGGAGGTGGAGCGCCTTCGTATCCACATTCAGGGCGAAGACACCGGCGTAGTTCCGGGCATATCCGCGGAAAAGAATCCACGGCGCGCAATTGCCCACCCATTTGTTGAAGTGGGTGAAGGAGCCCTCGAACAGATCCGGAATCTGCGTGGCGGTGTCGGCGACCACGGACACGGCGCCGCCCGCCCCCGCGTAATAGATCCCGCTGCGCTGCGGACCGTGGTTGGGCACGACGACGGTGCCGTTGCAAGGCAGCGCGTTCTGCAGCTCGGAAAAGGTCTCGCCCGGCCGACCTCCGGGGATGGGTGTTGTCGTGTCGAGGATCCGGACGGCCTTTGTGTCTGAGGTGGCATCCTTGCGGTAGACCCCGCCAAACGGAATTCCGCGAACACGGGAACGCACGCCTGCAAAACCGCGGAAGACGGCGCTGCCGCCATCCGCCATCTGTTGGTAGGCGAACTCGCGGAAAACCAGATCCTCCATGCCGGGGATCGGTTCCCCGGTGGCCACGAGCACATGCGGTTGGCGATCGCGGGAGGACAGATCCACACCGTAGAGCTTCTGTTCCCCGCTGACGTCCTTGGCCACAAAGACCACCAGATCACCCGAGATGTCCGGGTAACCCACTCCCGTCAGAGCTCCGGGACCCGCGACCGGGGCAAGCAGCGAAACCTTCCCCTTCTCCCAAAGCGCGATGCCCCACGCGGCGCCGCCGAAATTTGCGCGGAAGACCATCCTCTCACCGTCCATCTTGAGGCCGTCCAAGCCAACAAGGCTCCCCGGGGCGTTGGAGACCGGGTCCCCGGCCGAGACCAAAGCCGACACCTTCCCGTCCAGCGCGATGTGATAGATGCCCGCACGTCCCCGGTGGTCCGGCGGCGCAAGATGGTCGTTGGCGATGAAAATGACCGACCGGTCCGGTTGGATGAAAGGATATCGGAAATTGTCGAAAGTCGTCGGCACCGGGAGAGGCACGAACGCGCCCGAGGCCGCCACCTCCTCCGCCGTGAGAATCCGCGCCGGTTCCCAGACCATTCCTTCCTCGCCGCGCGAGACGGGGACGACAGCCACCAGCATCGCGAGAATGGCGGCTGCACGCCTCATGATGGAAGACAAACCCAAGCCTCTGCAGGTGGCAATGAGAAAGCCCGGACGCACCTCATTCCAGCTCGGCCGACAACCGGTCACAGACGGTCTGGAGCACCTTGACCCGCGTATACCATTTGAAATTGGCGGGAATGACGTGCCATGGGGCGAACTTGGGCGATGTCTTGTCGAACATGTCCTCGGCCGCCTGGATGTAGGAATTCCATTTGCGCCGGTTGCGCCAGTCCTCGTCGTTCATTTTCCACCGCTTCATCGGGTCTTCCTGCCGCTTCTTGAAGCGCTTCATCTGCTCCTGCTTGGTGATGTGGAGCCAGAACTTGATGATGATCATGCCATCCTCGTGGAGGGTGCGCTCGAACTCGTTGATCTCCCGGTAGCCACGCTTCCATTCGTCCTCGGTGGCGAACCCCTCGATGCGCTCGACCAGGACGCGCCCATACCATGACCGGTCGAAAATCGCGATCTCCGAGCGGGGCGGCAGCTTGGTCCAAAATCGCCAGAGGTAATGCCGGGCGTATTGTTCGGCCGTCGGTTTGATCGTGGAATAGACGCGCAGATGGCGCGGATCGAGCCGCTCGACCAGACGCTTGATCGCGCCGCCCTTGCCGGCGGCATCTGGACCCTCGACGACGACGACGACGCTGCGTTTGGCATCTTTGAGTGCATGCTGCAGCTGAAGGAGTCGCAGGTGTCCCTCGCGCATCTTGTCCCGGTAACGTTCCGGAGTCTGGCTTTTCGTCTGATCAAGATCGGCGAGACGGATCGGTTTCTCGGCGGAGGCGACGGGCATGCGCGCACCTTAGTGCAGGCGGCAATCCATGGGAAAGGATGGATCACGCCAAAGGTGGCGCGGCCACACCCTGCACGGACTCAATCGTTGTTCCGCTTCAGTTTCTTGAGAACATCCAAGGCCACCGGCCACGCTTCCGCCGCCCCTGCGAACTGGCCATTCCAGATTCCGTCGCCATCGCTGATGACAAAAAGCACCTGGGTCTCCGCGGGCACCTTGAAGGCCACATATTGTCCCTTGAACTCCTCCCCATCGAGGGTCTCCACCTTGTAATCGCGGCTCTCGAGGCGCAGGTCTTCCCGGTCCACCGACTGGGCCACGAACCCATCGGCCAAGACCTTCATCAATCTTGGGATTTCCCCGGGGCTGTCCGTGGCGGGCCAGCGGGAAAATACGAGGAATCGCATGCCCCCTCCCTTCGAGGACAGGACATACAGCGGAATGCCCTGCTTCCCCCTGTAATCGACCTTCCACCCCTCCGGCGCATCCACAAGGATGGGCGGCTTCGCGTCGACGGGCACCGGCGCGGCATCCGCCACCAACGGGATTTCCGGGACGGCTGACTCGGAACCCGGCGACTTCTCCGCGGCGTCGTCCGGACAACATCCGGCCACGCACAGAACCGACAAAATTGCTGCCCGGAAAATCGCGTCTTTCATGCCATCAAGGGATGGAAAAACCTACCACCCACGCCCCGGGCCGCAACACCGCATCTCATGATGAGGACCTCGGGGCTTGTTTGGGATCAGGAGGCCCGCACGCCTCGTGCATCAGCAGGAGGTGTGACAGATGCGGGCGTCTGGCTCGGCTTTGGGCCCAGTCAAACCGACCGGACAAATTTCATGGTGAGCATGACCACAAGACTGAACGCGCAAAGCATGATCATCGCCACCGGGAACGGGAAAGTCGCCACCTCGAATCCCCAGAGCCGAGCGATAATCTCGGTGGGACGAACCAGAATGCCCCAGACGCTTACAAGCAAACTCAGCAGCGCCCATGCAGCCATCGGAACACCGGCAATCAAAACTGTGATCAATGCAGCTCGCATGGGTGACTGGTCAGAAGCGCCGAAGGCGGGTAGTGGATTGCTGGGCGAATCTGTTCACATCTAGTGTTTGTTGTATGGCTTCGAAACATTCAGCAAGGTTGCATTCTCGTTCACCTCAACAAGCAACACCCCATCGGCAGAATGAAGATCGCATGTGCCGCGATTGTTCTTGAAGAGAACAAACGATGCTTTGATGTCTGGTATGGCGATTGCATATTCCCCGTATTCCAACAATTTCGATTCCCCCTTACGCAACTCGAACAATGGTGCGCCTTCAGGCGTGTATCGGGATACTTGAACCAGCGGAAAATCCAAATTGGTTATGGCTCCGAGTGGAGACGCCACTTTCTGGTAAATTGAAAAGCCGACACCGGCAATCATGGCCAAAATGAATCCGGCGACGATCAAGAAGAGAGAACGCATAGTTGGTGGGAACGATCAAGCTAAGTGATCGCCGCCGGAAACACCCTGTTGGCTGCACCGCTCCGGTTAGTTATCAACATTGGCACTCAATCCTCCGCTCGCCTCGGGGTTGCGCTGCTGGCCGCTCTCGCTCGGATAGGCTCGGTCCATCAAGAGCGATGCGCCGCCGAGCATCCACCATCCAACCGCGACAAACAGTGCCACGCCCAATATGCCGCCCGTCGCAATCTGGCTTGGCGGTCCTGATAAAATCACCGCCACCGCACGCACGGCGAGATAGAGAAAGAACAATCCGAGAAGCCGGACGGCCAAACTGAATATGTCTTTGGGTTTCATTATTTCGCAAACGTATCGCATGCGTCATGTCGCATACCGCGATATGGGCGTCAACTTTCGTTATGTAGCCAGAATTTTGCCGGCTCGGCAAAAGACCGCGCTAAAACTCCGCCACCACCCCTGCCGGATCATTCCTCCCAAAGCAAAAACCCCGCGGCGCGCATGGCGACCGCGGGGTTTGCTTTGAATCCGGAGGCAGGATCAGGCGTAGGATGCCTGCGCACCCTTGAGGTTGCGCTTGCCGATCCACGGCATCAATCCGCGCAGGCGGGCGCCGGTCTTCTCGATGCCGTGCTTCTCGCCCTTCTTGAGCAGGGCGTTGTATTTTTTGCGGCCGTTTTTGTCCTCGGAGATCCACTGGCGGGCGAACTTGCCGGTCTGGATGTCCTTGAGGGCGGCTTTCATCCGTTTCTTCACGCTGGCGTCGATGATCTTCGGACCGACAGCAACGTCGCCCCACTTGGCGGTGTCGGAGATGCTGAAGCGCATCCCGGCGATGCCGGCTTCGTTCATCAGGTCCACGATGAGCTTGAGTTCGTGCAGACACTCGAAATACGCCATCTCGGGCTGGTAACCGGCCTCGACGAGCGTCTCGTAGCCGGCCTGGACGAGGGCGGAGGCCCCGCCGCAGAGGACGGTCTGCTCGCCGAAGAGATCGGTCTCGGTCTCTTCCTTGAAGGTGGTCTCGATGACGCCGGCCCGTGTTCCCCCGATTCCCTTGGCCCATGCGAGCGCGGTCTTTTTGGCCAGCTTGCTCGGGTTCTGATAGACGGCGATGAGGGTCGGCACACCCTTGCCCTCGGTGAACTGGCGGCGGACGATGTGACCGGGCCCCTTGGGCGCAACCATGATGACGTCGATGTCCTTCGGCGGTTTCACGGTCTTGAAGTGGATGGCGAAGCCGTGGCTGAAGAGGAGGGTCTTGCCCTTCTTGAGGTTCGGAAGGATGTCCTTCCTGTAAACCGCGGCGATCTTCGTGTCGGGCACCGCGACGAAAATGACGTCGGCGAGTTTCACCGCCTCGGCGGTGTCAACGACCTTGAAGCCCTTCTTCTTGGCCACATCGCGGCTCTTGCTGCCGCGGTAGAGGCCGATGACAACCTTGACGCCGCTGTCCTTGAGGTTGAGGGCATGGGCGTGCCCCTGGGAACCGAAACCGATGACGGCGACCGTCTTGCCCTTCAACTGCTTGAGGTCGGCGTCCTTGTCTGTGTGGATTTTTGCTGCCATGGGAAATTATTCGGCGTCGGCCGTCCGGGAGAGGGCGACCTTGCCGGTGCGTGTGATCTCGGCGATGCCGAAGTGCTGCATGAGGGAGATGAACTTGGTCACCTTGCCCTCGTTGCCGGTGATCTCGATGACGAGCTTGTCGAGCCGCACGTCGATGATCTTCGCGCGGAAGACATCGCAGATCTGCAGGACTTCGGAACGGGTTTGCGGGGTCACATTGACCCGCATGAGCACCAGCTCGCGGTCCACGAACTCATCGTCGCGGAAATCGTCCACCTTGATCACATCGACCAGCTTCTCGGTCTGCTTGGTCACCTGCTCGAGCACCTTGTCGTCACCGCGCACGACGATGGTCATGCGGGACATGGAGGGATCGAGCGTGGGGGCGACGTTCAGCGTGTCGATGTTGAAACCCCGGCCGCTGAACATCCCGGCCACGCGGGTAAGCACGCCGAAGCGGTTCTCAACAAGGACGGACAGGGTGTGGCGCATAAAAGGGACGCTGAGGTTTCCAGAATTCGCCCCCTGCGTCAATCGCCGGGCGCACCGGAAGCCATCCGCCGGATCGCTTCAGAGAGCGCCGAGAGGGCTCCCCCGGCATCGGCGGGGGTGTTCATGCGGCTGAAGGAGAAGCGCAGACTCGATTTTGCCTCCTCCTCCAGCACACCCATGGCCCGGAGCACATGCGAGGCATCCGGCGCCCCGCTGCTGCAGGCGGACCCGATCGAGCAGGCTACCCCCAGATGGTCGAGCACGGCCAGCAGATCCCGGGACGGCAGGCCGGGGAGGGCGAAGTTGGAGGTGTTGGGCAGCCTCGGACCTTGGTCCCCGTGGAAACGGACTCCGGCGAAACGCTCCCGCACTCCGGCCTCGAACGCATCCCGCATGGCCGCCACGCGGGGCATTCCGGTTTCAAGGGCCGCCCCGGCGAGTTCGGCAGCCGCGCCCATGCCGACGATCCCCGCCACATTCTCCGTCCCCGAGCGACGCCCCCGCTCCTGATCACCGCCAAGGATCAAGGGGGGCAATCCGAGCCCCGGACGCACAAACAACACGCCCGTTCCCTTCGGTCCGTGGAATTTGTGCGCGGCGGCGGAAAGCAAATGGACCGGCACCTTGCGGAGATCGACCGGGATTTTTCCGACGGCTTGGACCGCATCCGCATGGAACACCACGCGGCGCTCGTCCGCCGCACGGGCCATGGCCTCGATGGGCAGAAGAACCCCCGTTTCATTGTTGGCCCAGACCACCGTGACGATCGCCGTGTCCGGGCGCAGGGATTTCAGGTAGTCTGTCTGGTCGGGCTGCCCGGCCTGATCAACCGCCAGCCATGTGACCTCACATCCCTCGCGGGCAAGCTGCTCGCAAAGGACCTTGGTCGCGCTGTGCTCGATGGCGGTCGTCACGATGTGGCGCTTGCCGGGCTGCGCGGCGAGCGCCCCGCGCACCGCCGTGTTGATCGACTCGGTGCCCCCCCCGGTGAACACGACCGCATCCGGCGGTGCCCCGAGCAGGAAACCCACCTGCCCGCGCGCCCGCTCCACTGCCGCCTTGGCGGCTCGTCCGAACGCATGGGGGCTGGACGGATTGCCGAATTTCTCCCCGAGATAGGGCAGCATGGCCTCGCGCACGAGCGGGTCCGGCGGGGTCGTGGCATTGTTGTCGAGGTAGATCATGACGCGGAATGCCGCTCATACCAGAATCCGCAGCGGTCGCGCCGGGCGCGGTTGCCCGGCCATGCGCAGACCGCCAGTTGCCGGACGACCTGCCATGCCGTGAACGAATGAACCTTCCGCGCCGAGGAGGGAACGATCCGGTCGAGCACACGGAATGCCAAACCGCGGGCGCGCCCCCACCGTCTGAGAGCCGTGCTGAATCCCAGCTCCTCGCCGGCATAAACCTCCTCGTTGAAACCGCCGGTCGCCTCCCACCCTTCGCGCAGGGCGAAAAAATACGACCCCGCCGCCAGCCGGAACGTGCGCGAGATTCCGTTCCACATCCGCACCACGCACCGCGCCGGCAGCGTCAGTTCCTCCCCCTCCAATTCCACGCGCGCCCCGCCGCCGCACACAACGCCGGATGCCAGCGCCTCCAGCGTGCCCTCCAGGACATCCCCGGTGAGGATCGCATCGGCATCGAGCCAGACCAGCCACGCGCCGGACGAGGAGGCGGCGGCCGCATTGCGCGCCCGTGCGATCTGCCGGTGCGGCTCAAGGACCACCCGGGCCCCGGCCGCACGGGCCACATCCGCCGTGGCATCGGTCGAGGCATTGTCGCAGACGAGGATTTCGAAGACCTCCAGACCGCATTCCGCCGCGGCTTGCCGGATCGAACGGACCGCGCGGCCGACGAGGATTTCCTCGTTGAAGGCGGGAACAAGAAAGCTGACCTGCACGGGCTCCGGCACGAGGCCAACCTGCCACGCAAGCGGCCGCTTGCAAACCACGCAACAGAGTCGGTGCCGAGTTTTTGCTTGCTCCGCCCCTCCATCCCCCTCGCACCATGCCGCACCAGCATGAATATCATCATCGTGGGGGCGGGCTCGATCGGCCTGCACATGGCACGCACACTCTCGGAACAGGAGCATTCGATCTGCCTCGTGGAGAACGATGAAAAGCTCGCCGCCGAACTCAACGAGCAACTCGACAGCCGGGTCATCCACGGCAGCGGCGCCAGCGTGGAAATCCTCGAAGAGGCGGGCGTGGCCAAGTGCGACGTGCTTTTCGCCCTGACCAGCCACGACCACACCAATCTCGTCTGCACCTCGATCGGCAAATCCCTGGGCGCGCGCCGCAGCATCGCCCGCACCAGCCTCGCCATGCAGCGCGAACAGTGGCTCTACGACTACGCCGGGCAGTTCCGGGTGGACTACCTTTTCAGCCCGGCGAGGCTGGCCGCCGTCGAGTTGGCCAAATCCATCCGCAACCCCGACTGCCTCGCCGTGGAGGAACTCGCCCGCGGACGCATCGAACTGCAGCAGATCCGCCTCGAGCCGGGAAGCCCGGCCCTCGCCATTCCCCTGCGCGACCTCGGACTGCCGCCCCGCGTGCGGATCGGGGCCGTCCTGCGCCGCGGCAAGCTGATCATCCCCCAGGCCGGCGACGCCCTTGAAGCCGGCGACCTTGTGACCATCTTCGGCCATCCGCGCCGCCTCGCGGAGGGTGTCCGCAAGCTGAACCTTTCCAACGGGGACGACGGGCAACTCAACGTCGTCATCTTCGGCGGCGGGGATTACGGCTTCGCCCTTGCGCAGGCCCTCGAGGGCGGAAACTTCCGCACGCGCATCATGGAAAAGGACCGCCGCCTCTGCGAACAGCTAGGACAGCAGCTGCAGAAATGCACGGTCATCAACGCCGACGCCACCTCGCTGCGCGAGTTGAAGGAGGAGCGAGTCGGTGACGCCGACTTCTTCGTGGCCGCCACCCATGACGATGAGGACAACGTCATGGCCTGCCTGCAGGCGCGCGACATCGGGGCGAAGGCCTGCCTCACCCTGATCCATCGGTCCGACTACGCCAGCGCCATCCGTCGCTCGGGCTCGCAACTCGGCATCCTCGACGCCGTGAGCCCGCGGGTGGCCGTGAGCCGCGAACTCGCCCGATTCGTCACCGCCGACGAGGCCACCGTCCTCCGCTCCCTGCCAGGCGGCGTCGAGATATTGTCAGTCCCCGTGGGGGAAGGCAGCGCCGCGGCCGGCCGCAGCATCGCGGAAACGAACTGGCCGCCGGCCAGCGGCATCATCGCGCTCCAACACGGCAACCAGGCTGCGGTGCCGGCCGCCGAAGACCGGGTGGAGATCGGCGACACCGTCGTGGCCATCGTCTCCCCCCCTGCGAAGCAGGAGCTGCTCAAACTCCTCGGCTGCGCCGGCTCATGAATTACCGCCTGCTCTGCCGCATCCTCGGCCTGCTGCTCCTGCTCATGGCCGCCTCGATGATCGGCTGCCTTGCCTATGCCGTTTACGACAACGAGCCGGGTTACGCCGCGGACCGCGCCTTGGGCATCTCCTCCGTCGTCACCGCCGGGGCCGGAGGGTTGCTGGTCCTCCTCGGGCGGGGCGCCGGACGCGACATCCTCCGCAAGGAAGCCATCGCCATCGTGGGGCTGGGCTGGACGCTGAGCACGATCTTCGGAGCTCTTCCCTACGTGTTCTCCACGCCGTCGCTGCCGCCGGCGGCGGCAATTTTCGAGTCCGCCTCCGGTTTCACCACGACGGGGGCGAGCGTCATGAGCGATGTCGAGGCATTCCCTCGTGGCATCCTGCTTTGGCGCGCCACCACGCAGTGGCTCGGGGGCATGGGGATCCTCGTGCTCTTCGTGGCCGTGCTGTCGATGCTCGGTGTCGGATCGAAATCCCTGTTCCGCCGGGAGTCGAGCGCGCAGTTCAGCGAGGGCTTCGCCAGCCGTGTGCGCGACACCGCCATAAGGTTGTGGCAGATTTACCTCGGGCTGAGCGCCATCTGCGCCCTTGGACTGGCGGTTCTCGGGATGCCGGTGTTCGAGGCGGTGTGCCACACTTTCGCCACCATCTCCACCGGCGGATTCAGCGTCCACAACGCAAGCATCGCCTATTACCGCAGTCCGGCCATCGAGTGGTGGATCATCCTTTTCATGCTCCTCGGTGCCATCAGCTTCATGCTGTATGCATGGCTGCTGGCACGGCGCTGGAGCCGCTGGCACCAGGACGAGGAGGCCCGCTTCTACCTGTGGATGCTTGGCCTGGTCACACTGCTGGTCACTGCCAGCCTGCTCTACCACCGGCAGATCGGCGGAACCGCCGAAACCTTCCGCACGGCCGCCTTCCAGGTCGTATCGATCAGCACGACGACAGGCTTTGTCACCACCGATTACGACCTCTGGGCCAACTTTCCGAAAATCCTGCTGATCGGATTGATGTTCATCGGCGGCTGCGCGGGGTCCACGGCCGGCGGCGTCAAGGTCGGACGCGTGCTGGTCTTCTTCAAGAACTTCGCACGGCAGATGACCCACACCTTCCGTCCGAACCAGATCATCCCGGTGCGCATCAACGGCGTGCCGCTCTCGGACAGCTACCTCACCGAGGTGTCCTTCTTCCTCGCTTTGGTCGGGTTCATCGTCGCCCTCGGCTCGCTCGCCATGTCCGTGCTGGAGCCCGGCTTCGACCTCGTGAGCAGTTTCAGCGCCGTGGTGGCCACCCTCTTCAATGTCGGTCCCGGGCTGGGTGCCGTCGGTCCCATGTGCCATTACGGCGCCCTCAACCCGGCCACGCACATCCTGCTATCCCTGCTCATGATCATGGGGCGCCTGGAGATCCTCGCGGTGCTGGCCCTCTTCATGCCGTCCCTCTGGCGCCGGTATTGAGCCCCCTCCCCCGGACTCTGCAGCCCCGCTTCACGGCTTGACGGGCCGCAGCCCGCTTCCTACTTTCGGCCGATTGATGTCCCAAGCCCGTGTCATCTGCGGAATCCTCGCTTCCGCCTGCATCCTGCTGTCTTCCGCCGCCGTTTTCGCCCAAGCGCCGGCCACCCCGGGGACGGATGATCCTGCCGCGTCCTCGCTCATGCAACAGGCGCGCGACTTCGAGGAGGCGGGGAACTACAACCGGGCCGCAACAATCTATCGCGACATCGTCAAGCGCTATTCGGTTTCCACCACCGCCCCCACCGCCCAGTTCCGCCTGGCGGAGCTGATCGACCAGGCGGGCAACCCGAACCGCGCCTTCGACGCCTACCAGACACTGGTCGAGAACTACCCGCAGTCGCGCGAGTTCGACCGGGCCGTGGCTGCCCAGCTCGCCATCGCCGATGACTTCATGCAGCGCCGCCGCTACGAGCGGGCGGGGGAGATGTATGCCGCCATCCTTGCAGCCGCCCCCTTCGCCAAGTTTGCACCGGCCGCCCAGTTCAAGCTCGGACAATCCTATGAGAGCCGCCGGGAATACACGCAGGCCATCGCCGCCTATCAAGCCATCCTCGACCGCTATCCTTCGAGCGACTACGCCGACGACGCCCTCTACCAGATCGGCTTCGTCCAACTGAGCGAGGCCCAGTCGCGCTCGCAGGACCTTTCCGCCGCGATCGACGCGAAGAACACTTTCGAGGAATTCCTCATGGAGTATCCAAACAGCGAAAAGGCCGCACAAGCCCGGGAAAACCTCGCCCGCATGGGCGGGCGCGAGGCGACCGACCTCATGTCCATCGCAAGGTTCTACGACCGCAACACCAACTACCGCGCCGCCGTCATTTACTATGCCGAGCTCGTCCGTCGCCAGACCGGCTCGGAGGATGCCAAGATCGCCACCGACCGCATCGAGGAAATCCGCGCCACCGTCGGCGATGAGGAACTGCGCTCCGGCCCAGAGCGTCCCGAGACCGGAGAGCGCGCCGCCATGCGCCGCCGCCTCCAGAACCAGGTCGAAACCTCGGCCCTCAGCAACTACGCCGGACCGCCGGTCTCCAAGGTCGAGCCGGTCGAGGAACTTCCCCCTCCCAGCCCGCAGCTTCGCACGTCGGTCCGCGACATCCAGCCCGTCGGACCCGACGCCGCCGACCTGCCGCCGATCGAGCCCGAACTCCCCACCGAATGATCGCCATCCGTCTTCTTGTTGCCTGTGCCGTCACCACCGCGCTCTCGGGGTGCTACACCCTCGGCGACGCCCGCCCCAGCATGATGCGCGGCATCACCACCCTCTCGGTTCCCGTCTCGAAGAACGAAACCCTCGAACCGAACGTCGAGGGAATGCTGGCCGACACCATCGTCAAGGCGATCCAGACCGACGGCACCTACTCGATCAACTACTCCAACCGTGCGGACGCCATCGTTTACACCACGCTCCACAGCATCAAGCGGCGCCCCGCCCGTTCCGTGCGCGGCAACGTCCTCGCCACCAGCGAATACGAACTCAACACCACCATCTACTACATTGTGGTGGAACAGGCGGGTGGACGCGAACTGATGTCCGGACAGGTCATCGGACGCACCAGCTTCTTCGTCGCAGCCGACCTCCAGACAGCCGAAATCCAGGCGCTTCCACTCGCCTTCTCCGACGCGGCCGTCAAGCTTGCCAGCCGCCTCAGCGAAGGATTCTAACCGCTTGCTCACCCTCGTCCCCACGCCCGTCGGGAACCTCGAGGACATCACCCTGCGGGCCCTGCGCGTGTTGCGCGAGGCGGACGTGATTGCCGCCGAGGATACCCGCCACGCAGGCATCCTGCTCCACCACCACGGCATCCACCGTCCGCTCGTCAGCCTGCACGAGCACAATGAAGCCGCACGCTCCGCAGAGCTGGCCGCACGTGCGGGTGCCGGGGAACAGATCGCCATGCTCACCGATGCGGGCACCCCCGGCATCTCCGACCCGGGGTTCCGCATCGTCCGCACATGCATCGAGCGTGGAATCGAGTTCACCGTTCTGCCCGGACCTTCCTCCATCCTGCCATCCCTCGTCGGTTCGGGCCTGCCGCTCCACGAATTCTACTTCGGCGGTTTCCTTCCGGTCAAATCCGGCCGCCGTCGCAGCACCCTCGCCGCCGCCATCGAGCGCCGCGAAACCAGTATCTTCTTCGAATCCCCCCACCGCATTCTCCGCTCCCTCGAAGTCCTCGCCGAACTCGCCCCCACACGCCCCGTCTGCGTGGCCCGTGAGATCAGCAAGAAATTCGAGGAATACCGACGTGGCTCCGCCGCCGATCTTGCCGCCGCCGCCGCCAAATCACCGCCACGTGGCGAAATCTGCCTCCTTGTCGGCGGGGCGGACGCGTCTTCAGCGAACATGCCAACCCCATGAACCTCGAACTCGCCTCGCTCATCGTCCTGGCCATCCTGCTTGCCTCAGTCTTCGTCGGACGACTCCTGCGCACGAAGCTTCCCGACCACCACGTCACCGCGGAAAGCCGCGACGCCATCAAGATGGCCATCGGTCTCGTTGCGACCATGAGTGCCCTCGTGCTGGGTTTGCTCCTCAGTTCGACCAAGGGGTCCTTCGACGCGGAGCGGGGGGAGGTTGTCCAACTCACCTCCCAGATCGAATTCCTCGACCGCGTGCTCGAAGCCTACGGACCCGATGCCGACGAGGCGCGCGCCGAGTTGCTCACCCAGGTGCAACTGCTCAAGCAACGCCTCTGGTCGCCCAAGCCTTCCTCCACCTACGGATCCTACCGCAGCAACGGACTCTATCTGGCAATCCATCACCTCGCCCCCCGGACACCCGTGCAGGAGGATCTCAAGGCCCGCGCGCTGTCCGAGGCGGCGCAGATGGGTCAGCAAATCGCCACGCTCCACGCCCAATCGGCCTCCGCCATCTCCTGGCCCCTGCTGAGCGTCGTCGTGTTCTGGCTGTCCGTCATGCTCCTCACCTTCAGCGTCCTCGCCCCGGGTAACCTCTCCACCAATCTCGTCCTCGCGGCCTGCGCCCTCAGCGTGACCGGGGCGATCTTCCTCATCCTCGAGTTGGACAAACCCTTCTCCGGCCTCCTGCAGATCCCGTCCACCACCTTCGACACCCTCCTCGCCGCCATGGAAAAGAGCCGGCCGTAAACCCTCAGGCAGCGGAAAATCTCCCGGCGCCGGAGGATGCGGCTGCTCAATCCACCGCGAGCAACTCCGCGATCTGCACCGCGTTGAGGGCGGCGCCTTTGAGCAGTTGGTCGCCGCAGATCCAGAACGACAGGCCGTTCTCCATCGCGCAGTCGAACCGGATGCGCCCGATCTCGCAATCATCCTGACCTGCCACATGGAGCGGCACGGGATATCCGTGGCGCGAAGGTTCATCGACGAGCCGCAGCCCTGGGGCGCTCTCCAGCGCGGCGCGGGCTTCCATCACCGACACCGGCCTCTCGAACTCGGCGCTCACCGCCACGCTGTGCGCACGATAGACCGGCACGCGCACGCAGGTGACCGAGGCGCGGAAGCCCGGCAGTCCCATGATCTTGCGGCCTTCGTTTTCCATCTTCATCTCCTCCTTGGTGTAACCGGAATCGAGGAACGCATCGACCTGCGGGATCACGTTGAAGGCGATCTGCCAGGGATACACGGCCTTCGGCGGCTCCTCGCCGCGCGCCAAAGCCTCGACCTGCGCGCGCAGCTCGGCAATCGCCTTGGCACCGGAACCGGACACCGCCTGGTAACTTGAAGCCCAGAGACGCCGCACACCGAACGCCCGGTGCAGGGGCCACAGCCCCATCAGCGTGATCGCCGTCGTGCAGTTCGGGTTGGCAATGATGCCGCGGTGGGACGAGGCGGCCTCCGGGTTGATCTCGGGAACCACCAGAGGCACATCCGGATCCATCCGGAACGCGGAGGAATTGTCGATCACCACCGCGCCGGCCCGCACCGCCGCGGGGGCGAATTCCTTGGAAATCGAACCGCCCGCGCTGAACAGTGCAAAATCCACCCCGGCGAAGGAATCGGGCGTCAATTCCGCCACCCCGACGGGCTCGCCGCGGAAATCAAGCGTCATGCCTGCGGACCGCGCCGAGGCCAGCAACGTGAGGCGCCCGACGGGAAAATCCCGCCTTTCCAGCACACGCAGCATCTCGATGCCAACCGCGCCGGTTGCACCCGCAATGGCCACATGGTAACTCCTACCCATCGGGAACATTGGATATTAGCACCCAGGGAATCCATGGCCATCAAGAATGTCACGCACAGGGAGGCACCCGGACGCCGCGAACTCGTTGTGGACGTGGCGGCACAGATGCTGCGCGTCATGGACGGCGCCACCGTGGCCGCCGAATTCCCGGTGTCCACCTCCCGCTTCGGTCTGGGCTTCGAGGAGGGCAGCTACCACACGCCAACGGGACGTTTCGTCATCCGGGACAAGATCGGCCACGGAGCCCCGGCTTGGACCGTTTTCCGTTCCCGGCAGAACACCGGGGAAATCACCTCCCCGGGAGGCAGCGAGGATCTCGTGTTGAGCCGGATTTTGACCTTGGACGGCCTTGATCCTCAGAACAGCAACACCATGGCACGGTATGTTTACATTCACGGAACCAACCAGGAGGACCTGATTGGTTCCCCAGCCAGCCACGGGTGCGTGCGGCTGCGCAACTCCGACATCATCACACTCCACGACATGGTCTCCCCCGGAACTCCGGTCAGCATTTTGCCTCCCCTTTGACGATTCGGGCAGATTTTCGTTGTCCGGAGCCGCCGCGGCAGCCACAGTATGAGTTGCATATTGCATAGAAGGGGGTGACTCCAGAATGACCATCGTTAAAGTGATCGCTATCGTCGCCGTTGCGGCGGCCTCGCTCAGCCTCGGCGCTTGCGCCAGCAAACCGAAGCCGGCTCCGGCTCCCGTCAGCTACAGCAAGTAATCTGACGACTCTTAGAGGGGGGAATTATTCCCTTTTTTGACCAAGCCGCGGTTGATAGCCGCGGCTTGGTTTTCTTTTTCCAAGCCATGGCACACTGACAAACGGGCTGTCCGCCATGGAAAAACGCCACGGCAGTTCCTTGGCTCGGGAAATCCCGATGCGCGCATCAGCCACCACTTCCACGCGGTCACCCGCGAGAAAGCAGCGCCCCGGGGAAACGCAGAAATCCCTCCCGTGGTCGCGTCCCGTCACCCCGAGCGCCGCGGCCAAGCGCCCCGGACCTCCCGTCAACTCCCGTCCGCTCCTCCCCCCACGGCGTTTCATCATCGCCGCCAACCCGCGCCGCGGCTCGATCGCGCGGAGCAGCACGAATCCATTCGCATCGCCCTTCACCAGCACGTTGAGCATCCAATGCATCCCGTAGTTGAAATACACATACGCCGCTCCTGCGCGGTGACGGGCGACGAACTCTCGTGCCGACGGACGTGAAAACGTGTGGCAGGCCGGGTCGCCATGCTCCGCATAGGCCTCGCATTCGACCACCAGCCCGCTGCAACGCCCCCACACGAGTTCGCAACCGACCAAGGCCCGCGCACATTCGACCGGCGGTTGCGTGAAAAATTCCCGCGGGATCACAACGGCACAGGATGGTCCACGAACTTCCACGGAAGCCTGAACTTCGCCGCCAAATGCGCCGCCAGCGCCTTCACCCCGAAGGTCTCGGTCGCATAGTGACCAGCATAGATCACATTGATGCCGAGTTCCTCGGCGCGAACCCAGCTCCACTGCGGTCCCTCCCCGGTGATGAAGGTGTCCACGCCCGCGGCAGCCGCCTTGTCCACCATGTCACCGCCCGAGCCGGTGACGACGCCGATGCGGCGGGATTTTGCCGGTCCGGCCGCGCAAACCAGCGGCGGACGCCCTGTGGCCCGGACCACGGCGCGGACCAGCGCTTCTCGTGAACCGGCAAACATCCCGCAGCGCCCGAACCCGAGGAATGGCTTCAACGCACGCAAACCGACCGCCTTCGCCAGCAGCACATTGTTGCCAAGCACGCCGTGCGCATCGAGAGGCAGGTGTGCCGAATAGAGCGCCATGTCGGCCGCGCGCAGGATTTCGAGTTTCTCGCGCCAGATTCCCGTGACCGGCTGAACTCCCGACCAGAAAAGCCCGTGGTGGACCACAAGCAGCGATCCTTTCCCTTGGACCGCCGCCTTATGCAGGGTCGGTAGTCCGGAGTCCACCGCCGCCAGCACGCGCGTCACCCGGCCGCCATTCTCCACCTGAAGCCCGTTGTGCGCGCCCGGAAAATCCTCGATCTCGTCCAGTTTGAGCAGGCGATCCATATAGCCGATGACCTTGGAGAGGGAGACCACGCGGACATTGTTCCGTCCGCCGCCGGAAAAGAAAGTTTTTCATGAACCCTCCGCGGGGCTAATTTCCCGCGCCTATGCTCAAGGCCGGAATCGTCGGGTTGCCCAATGTCGGCAAGTCCACCCTCTTCAACGCCGTCACCCGCACCCGCAAGGCGCAGGCGGCCAACTTCCCCTTCTGCACGATCGAGCCGAATGTCGGCATCGTGAACGTCCCCGACGAGCGGCTGGAGAAACTCGCCGCACTGAGCGGGTCCGAAAAGATCATTCCCACCGCCATCGAGTTCGTGGACATCGCGGGGCTCGTGGCGGGTGCGAGCGAAGGCGAGGGCCTCGGCAACCAGTTCCTCAGCCACATCCGCGAGGTGGACGCCATCGTGCAGGTGGTGCGGTGCTTCGAGAGCGACGACATCCACCACGTCTCCGGTTCCGTCGATCCCGTGCGCGACATCGAGGTGATCACGACGGAGCTGATCCTCGCCGACCTCGCCGCGGTGAAAAAGCGCGCCGAGCGGCTGCAGAAAGGCGCACGCTCCGGCGACAAGGCCGCCAAGGCCGAGCTGGCGCTGGCGGAAAAGATCCTCCCCCACCTCGATGCGGGCAAACCGGCGCTCACGGCGGAGCTGGCCGATGACGAAAAGAAGCTGCTCAGGGAGTTTTTCCTGCTGACGAGCAAGCCCGTGATCTTCGCCTGCAACGTCGGTGAGAACGATCTCGCCGCCGCGGACAACGCCCACATCAAGGCGGTGAAGGAATACGCCGCGACCCACATGGGCAGCGAAGCCGTCGTGATCAGCGCACAGATCGAAAGCGAACTCTCCGAGCTGCCTCCGGACGAGGCCAGAGAATTCCTCACCGGTCTCGGCGTCGAGGACAGCGGCGTGAGCCTGCTCATCCGCGCGGTTTATCACCTGCTCGGCCTGCGCACCTACCTCACCACCGGTCCCAAGGAGACGCGGGCATGGACGATCCACGCCGGTGACAAGGCTCCGGCCGCTGCGGGCGTGATCCACAGTGATTTCGAGCGCGGATTCATCGCGGCACAGACGATCGCCTTCGGCGACCTCATCACCCTCGGTTCGGAAGCCAAGGCCCGCGAAGCGGGCAAACTCCGCATCGAGGGCAAGGACTACACCGTGCAGGACGGTGACGTGATCGAATTCCGCTTCAACGTCTGACCCCCCCGCCGGATCAACCGAATCGGCCGGTGATGTAATCCTCGGTGCGCTTCTCCGTGGGATTCGTGAACAAGACATTGGTTTTTCCGAACTCCACCAAGTCCCCGAGGTAGAAGAACGCCGTGAAATCGGAACAGCGCGTCGCCTGCTGCATGTTGTGCGTGACAAGGACGATGGTGTATTCCGACTTCAACTCGCCGATAAGCTCCTCGATGCGCATCGTGGCGATGGGATCGAGCGCCGAACAAGGCTCGTCCATCAGCAGGATCTTCGGGCGGTTGGCGATCGCCCTGGCAATGCAGAGGCGCTGCATCTGTCCGCCTGACAGCCCGAGCGCGCTGTCGTTCAGGCGATCCTTCACCTCGTTCCACAGGGCGGCGCCGCGCAGGCTCCGCTCGACGGCTTCGTCGAGCGTGTCCCGGTCGCGGACCCCGGCGATCCTCAGCCCGTAAACGACATTCTCGTATATCGTCTTGGCGAAGGGGTTCGATTTCTGGAAAACCATCCCGACCAGCCTCCGCAGGGCGATCACCTCGAGATCCGCGGAGTATATGCTCCGCCCCGCCAGCCGGATGTCGCCGGTGTGGCGCGCACCGTCGATGAGGTCGTTCATGCGGTTGAAACTCCGCAGCAGGGTGGACTTCCCGCAACCGGACGGTCCGATGAAGCCCGTGACCCTCTTCTCCGGGATGTCGAGATTGATGCCTTTCAGCACTTGGTTCGCGCCGTAGAAAAAATTGAAGTCGCGCACGCGGATGATGTCCGGGGCCCCCGGCGCAGGCGGCGCGGTGACGGCTTCCGTGGGTGCGGCGTCTGTGGTCATGGGCTTCTCCTGCTGAAAACGAGCTGGGCGGTGACATTCGTCAGCGTGACAAGAAGCACCAGCACCAGCGAGGCGGTCCAGGCCATTTTGACCTGATGCTCGAAGGGCATCGTCGAGAAATTGTAGATCAGCACGGAAAGGGAAGCCGTCGGCTCCATGAGCGACGATGCCCAGAACTGGCTGAAGAGCGCCGTGAATACCAGCGGGGCGGTCTCGCCGGCGGCACGCGCCACCGCCAGCATCACGCCGGTCATGATGGCCGGCAGCGCACCCGGCAGCACCACGCGGAAAACGGTCTGGAACCGCGTCGCCCCCAATCCGTAGGACGCCTCGCGGTAGGTGTTCTGCACCCCGAGCAGCGCCTGCTCGGCCGTGAGCAAAATCGTCGGAAGCATCAGCACCGCCAGCGCCACACCGCCCGCAACAGCCGAGAACTTTCCGGTCACCACGACAACCGCGGCAAATGCAAAAACTCCGCAGATGATCGACGGGATGCCCGTGAGCAGCTTGGCCACGAACCGGACCGTCCCGGCCAGGCGTCCCCGCGGGTCGTATTCGCAGATGTAGATGGCGGCAAGCACGGCGGGTGGCGCCGCCAAGGCGAGGCCGAGACCGACCATCGTCAGCGTGCCGACTGCCGCATTGCCGAATCCTCCGCCGGTCATCCCCGCCGCAGGGGGCAGCTCGGTGAAAACCGACCAATCCAGCAGCGGCAGCCCGTTCTTCACCACGAGGCAGAGGATGGAAACCAGCGGCACCATGGCGAGAAACGACAGGCCGATGCAAAGACCGGTGAGCAGGCGGTTCCCCAACGAGCGGCTGATCGCCTTCGTCGCGTCCGGCGAGTTGTCCCCGAAGAAATCCGCGGCGTGCGTGACCGGATTGTCCATGGCACTCAGCGGAGACCCGCCGTCCTCCTTTCCGTGTAACGGAGCACCAGCTCCCCGGCGGCATTGACCGCGAGCGTGAAGGCGATGAGCACGAGCGACGCGTAGAGCAGCGCGCTGATCTGCAGACCCTCCGCCTCGCCGAATTGATTGGCCAGCAGGCTCGCCAAGGTTCCGGAGGGCGCAAACAGCGACCAGGACAGGCGCGAGCTGTTGCCGATGAGCATGGCGACCGCCATCGTTTCCCCCATCGCCCGCCCGAGGGCGAGGATGGTCGCCGCCACCACCCCGGGCGCGGCCGCGGGCAAAATCACCCCGAAGATCGCCTCCCAGCGCGTGGCCCCCAGCGCATAGGCACCCTCGCGCAACGCATGCGGCACGGCGACCAGCGAGGATCGCGCAATCGCGGTGATCGTCGGCAGAATCATCAGGGCCAGCACCAAGCCGGCGGCAATCAGCGAATTGCCGTAGGCCGGGCCTGCAAAAAGCGGAACCTCACCGAAGCGCTCCGAAGCCCATGTGCCTGCGGTCTGCACCATCGGCACGACGACAAAAATGCCCCACAGGCCGTAAACCACGCTGGGGATGGCGGCGAGCAGTTCCACGACAAAGCGCACCAGTTGCCGCACCGGACGCGGCAGGAAATCCTCGCTCAGAAAAATCGCGATCGCCAACCCGGGCGGAAAGGCCAGCAGAAGGGCGATCAACGAAGTGGCGATTGTTCCGATGATGAAAGGAAGCACGCCGAAGCGCCCGCGGTGGGGCACCCAGTCGGTCCCCGTGAGGAACCCCGTCCCGAGTTTCTTCATCGCAGGCCATGCACCGTGCAGGATTTCCCAGAAGATCAGCGCCAGGACCCCGACGACCAAGACGCATGCCGCGGCACACAGAACCTGGAAACAATCCAAGCGGGCGGCGGACCGGAGGACGGACGGCGCGGACATGGGCGGAGAAACGATTCTACTCGATGGTGTCGAGCGCGGCTCTCGCACGGGCCGCCACTTCGGCCGGCAACGGAATATACCCGAGTGGCGCGGCCACGGATTGTCCCTCGGCGAGGCCGTATCGAACAAACTCTTTCAAGGCCTCTCCCTTGGCCGGATCGTCATACTTCTTGTAGAGCAGCAACCATGTGAACGTGGTGATCGGATACGCGTCCGGAGCCTCGGGATCGACCGGCCACACGCGCAGATTCCCGGGCAGCTCGACCGAAGCCAGCGCCGCCGCACCGCTCTCCGTGGTCGGGGCGATGAACTTCCCCGATTTGTTTTCCAGCGCCGCCCTGGAGAGACCGTTGGCCTCCGCGTATCCGGCTTCGATGTAGCCGATCGTTCCTGGCGCCTGCTTGATCAATGCCGTCACGCCTTCGTTCCCCTTGCCTCCGACACCCACCGGAAAAACCGCCGCCTTGTCCACGCCCACCTGCTCATCGAACTCCGGGCTCACCGCCGCAAGGTGCTGGGTGAAAACGAACGTCGTGCCGCTGCCATCCGAGCGGTAAGCCACGTTGATCGCTGTCGGGGGCAGCGTCACCCCGGGATTCGCCTCCGCAATGATCGGATCGTTCCACTTGGTGATCTTGCCGAGAAAAATCCCCGTCAGCGCGGCACGCGACAGCTTGAGGCCGTCCACGCCGGGCAGATTGTAGGCCACCACCACGCTGCCGGCCGTGGCGGGAATCATCACGACCCCGCGCGGCACGCGTGCGATCTCGGCATCGGTCATGGCGGCGTCGCTCGCGCCGAAATCCACCACGCCCTGCGTGAAGTTCTTCACCCCGGCCCCGCTGCCCACCGACTGGTAATTCACGCGCACGCCGGGGACCTTCGCGTTGTAATCGGCACCCCACCGCTGGTAGATCGGTGCGGGAAAGGTCGCGCCCGCCCCGGCCAGTTGCTGGGCATTCGCGGATACCACGGTCAGCAGGAAGGCACCCGCTGCTTGGAGGAAAGGAATGGATTTCATGGTTGCAACGCCCCTGAAGTGTGACCGCGGCACCTCCGCAGGAAAAGCCAGACCGCCCCCCTGTCATGTCACAAGTTCGTCACAATCCCGACGCCTCACGGGCCAGCCGCGCGACAGCTCCCGGCGACCACCAGGCAGCGAGCGCACGCCACATCCAACGGCGCACCTCGACCCGCGGCACCTTGGCCGGCGCGAGAAGCTCCGCAGGATGCGACTCCACCAACGCCAGCGTGCGCCAACCGAGCAATGCGGGCAACAGGCACGCATAGCGCACGCGCCCGGAGGCCAGGGCGGAGCAATAGCGCGCCCCCTCCTCCAAACATGCCCGGGCACGCCCGCTCCAATGCGCGACATCGGCGGCATCGACATAGACGCGTCCCATGGCGGCATCCATCCGGCGATCGCGCAGGATATTCACGAGTTGCAGGCCCTGCCCGTAGTGCCTCCCCATGGAACGCATGGTCTCCGGGGCCTCCGGGGAAAAGTTCCCCAAGCGCGCAAACCCGAGATCCGTCCAAAACTCCCCCACGCTGCCGGCGACGAGGTAAATATAGCGTTCAAGTTCGTCCGACGTGAGCGGCGGCCTGTCCCCGTCGAACCTTTCCAGATCGAAAATTTGCCCGTCAAGAATGTGCCCCAGCACGACCTGCAGGCGGTCCGGGTCCTGCCCGGTGCGCGCTGCCATCCGGCGCCAGAGATCCGGCCATGCTTCCAGCAATCCGCGGTCGGCACGATCCCTTTGGAGTTCCGCCCATTCCTGCGCGCGATAGCCCGCGATCTCCGGACGGCCGAGCGAGGCGCGGGCCGCCTTCAGCACCCCAAGACACTTCTGCGGTTCGCCCCCAGGGGAATCGGCCACCGTGTCGGCGGCGCGCGCCAGCAGATAGGCCAGGGACACATCATCCCGCATGCCCCCCGGGAGCAGCCGGATGGTCAGGTAAAACGACCGCGAGACACACCGCAGCAATTCGTTTTCGGTCATGGCTCGTTCAATCGCACCTCGCTCTCGAGGCCGGTGCGCAAAAGCTCGATGTGCTTCTCCGAGGCGAACCCGAGCCCGAGGACCTCGGCCGACTCCGGCCATCCGACACGGCCGGCCATGAGCGGCATGCGCGCCTCCTTGCGAAAATCGTCGAGAAGCCGCAGCGCGGTGGCATCCAGCGCCACGGGGTCTCGCGAGGCGAAGATCGCCCCGTAGTTCACCTGATATTGGGCGCCGGGAAACGGACCCCCGGCATATTGCGGACGCAGGGCATCGAGGATCGTCAGCACGACTTTTCCGCCGATCCGCGGATCGGAATACAGTTCCGGAAGAAACGGATCCCCGAAGTGCGGCGGACGGGCCAACCGCCTCCAGTTGTCCAAATTATCGATCACCATCCCCGCCAGCGCGCCATGCAGTCCGGAGAAAACGCTGTCCGTCAATGACGGCACATGGACGACCTTGTCCACGTCGTTGACCAGAACGGCCGAAAGATGGCTCTTGCTGCTCATCTGCTCCCCGGGTTTCGGGTCGAAACTGCGGTCGCCCGCGATCAGCTTTCCCATCACCGCCGCCGTCGCGACATCCTTTTCCGAGTAGCCGCCGGCTTTCTCGGTGGAAACGACACGGAATCGCCGTGCCAAATCCTCGTAGCCGGCCAAACGGACATCACGTTCGAGCCGGTCCCAGATCACGATGCGCCCGGGTGCCACCCCGGCCGCAACAAGACCATCCGCGACGGCCTCCACCACCGCCGCGTGGGTGCTGGAAACCGGTGCACCCGACGTCGAGACCTTGATCCCGACGCGATCCTGCGGACGCACAAAAGTCTTCCATGCAGAGGCAACTTCCCTCTGTCCGGACACCGCCATGACAAGCGAGTCCACCATCCGCTTCACCATGGCGGACCGGACACCGTGGCTCTGGACGACAGCGGGGTTGAGCGCGAAGAAGACGCGCGATTGGGGTTCGACCGCAGGCTGTGAAAGTGGCATCAGGGGAGGTGAAATCACGGGAGTTTCAGCCGGAGCAGGCTCCGCATCCTGTGCAGCCAACGGCGACACAGCCGCCAGAATCACAGCCAACCCACAGAGACAGGACTTCACCATGACACCACGGCCATCGCTCCCTGCGAAATGGCGGCCGCCTCCTCGATGGTGATCCAGCGCTCGGCCGAGCCGGGGCCCCACGAGTCGGACAAAGCCAGCTCGCCCGTCTCCCGGTTGAACCCGATGATCAGGCAGACGTGCCCCTGATCCCCCGCCCTCGCGAGCTTGCGCGCATTCTGCCGGGCTGGCTTCAGCGATGCCGACCACTCCTCCCAATCCGCAACCTTCGTGCGTGCTGCAGCGTGCTCATTGATGCGGCTGTCCACCGCATCGGATGTCGCGATGGCCCAGAGGATCGGCAAGCCGGACTCGATCCATTTCGCCACGCGATTGATGTCCGGCCGTCCGGTCTCCGGGACAACCTTGCGTCCGGCCCTGCGGACGGGATCGGACACCGCCCACAAGACATCGCGGATCGTGGTGCCTCCCCCCGGTTGCGTGTTGGCAGCCATTGCGAGCATATACATGTCTGCCGGGATTCCGAGGTAGCGGAGCATCCTCTCCATCGTCGCCGGCACGCTGAATCCCTTGGGTCCTTGGTCCACCATCGGAAGGTCACGCAGAATCACATCCCCGTTGGGACGCCTCTCGACGCGCTCCGCCAACTGCCCCTTCAGATCACGATCCTTGATTCGCTCCACGCCCTCGGGCGCATCGAGTTCGGTGGTCGGGACGATGCGCACCGCGGCATACTCGTCGCGCACGGACACCAGAAGGATGGCATGACCGTTCCAATCCCAGCGCAAGGCCTTCTCCTGCAGCTTGGAACCCTGGCTGAGCTTCTGGGCACGGGGTGCGCCGATGAGGGAAGTCAGGGCCTCCGTGATGGCCTTTTCATCCTCGCTGATCGCCTTCCTGTAATCGCGCAGCACGGAAGAAGGAACCCGCGGCGGCAGCCTTCCCGGGGCGGACGGAGCGAATTGCCCCACCGAATCGCCTTTGTTGGCGAAAATGACACTCAAGGCCGTCGGTTTGCCACCCCGCGCGCTCATCGCCACGGAATAGGCGCGGCGTCCGAAGATTGTTGCATCCTCCGGAGGATAAATCCGGTAACTGGCATCGTTGGTCGTGAGCGATTCCCGCGGAAGCCTCAGGCGCTTGGCCACGGCATCGGCGTCCTCCTCCCAGATCATGTGCTCCCCGGAAAAAAGCGGCACTCCGGCGAGTCCGTTGATTTGCTCCGGTGTCGCGGCCGGCTCCGGCGTTGATGCCGCAGCGGACCAGACTCCGGTCAGCACAAACATCAGAACTGCCGGAATCTTCATGCCTCGTGCGCGGGGAGCGGCTCGACCGGCCGCACATTGAGCGGCTTGACCTTGTCGTAGATCCGTTCCCCCACGGACGCCCCGCCCTCGTATCCGCGCGCAAGCATCTCGAGCTTGGCGTCGAGATTGTCGATGTAGTGCAAAGCGATCGCCTCGGGAGTTTTCGGCGGGATCGGCGATCCGAACTGCAGTTCGCCGTGGTGCGATGCCACAAGGTGCAGCAAATGCAGCCGCACGTCCTCGCTTTTCGGGGTCAAATCCTCCCAGCCCTCGAGCGGCAGCGTCTTCCACAGCGAGTTGACCAGTTCGATGCCGATGTTGATGTGGCCGAGCAGCTCGCCCCGCTCGTCAAAGGGCATGTTGAAACCGCCCTCCTCCACCGAATTTTCCCAGAGCTTTCCGCAATCGTGGAAAAGCACACCCGACACGAGCAGGTCGCGGTTGAGCTTCGGATTCGCACTGCACACGGCCCCGGCATACCGCATCATTTGTGCCACGTGTTCGACCAACCCGCCGCGCCGGGCATGGTGGAAAAACCTCGCCGCCGCCGTCCGGCGGAAACGCGTCCCCCATTTTTCGAGAAAGGCGGCACCCAAGGCCTGCAGGCGCGGATCCTTCAGCCCGGCCACCGCCGCCTCAATGAGGGCATAATCCTCCTGCTGCCGCGCCCGAAGGTCGGCGGGACCCGCCAAAAACTCCTCTTTCTCCCCGCCTTCCAGCGCCCGGAATTTCCACCCCCGTGCCTCGAGCCCGAAGGTCGGGTGGACGTGGAACTCCCCCTCCAATTGCAGGCAGGCCCCCGAAGCCAGCGAGGCCGCCGCATCGAACAGTGCCGCATCGGGCCACACCCTCAGGACAAGCCGGTCGCGCGCGTCGCAAAGCTGCACCTCGAGATAGCTCCTGCCGTCCCGCGAGCTTTTTTCAAGAACCGCGTCCACCAGCACCGGAACCGCCGCCTTCACCCATCCGTCGCGACCGGCCGCACGCAATCCTGCAATGTCCGTCGTTTCAGCCATGATGTGTCACCCCGCGCCGACCCGCGCGACCGCTTCCCATGCCTCACGCTGCGCCGGGGTCAGCGAAGTCGGCAACTGGACATCGATCACCGCGTAGAAATCCCCTCGGCTTCCCCCGCGTTGCGGCATGCCTTTGCCGGGCAGGCGGAACTTGCGGCCGTTCTGCGTGCCTTGGGGGATCTTCAGCTTCGCGCGCCCGTCAAGGGTCGGAATCGTCACGTCCCCGCCCAGCACCGCCTGCGTCGCAGGCAGCTCGACCTCATGGATCACGTCCGCGCCCTCGACGGTGAACTCCGGATGCCGCTCGAACCTCACCCGCAGGTAAAGATCGCCCGCGTCCCCCCCTCCGCGCCCCTCGCCGCCGATCCCCGCAAGACGGATGCGCTGGCCTTCGCGCACGCCTTTCGGGATCTTCACCGTGTAAGTCTCGACCTTGCCGGACCGCCCGCGGGTGAAGGAAATCTGGCGCGTGGACCCATGCAAGGCCTCCTCCAGCGTCACCATGATGTCCGCCTCCGCATCCTGACCGCGCAACGGCATGTCCTCGCCGTAGAAGGCGCTCCCGCGCCGTCCCCCGCGCGCCGCGCGGCCGAAAAACGCCTCGAAAAAGTCGCTGAATCCCGTGCCGCCGAATTGGAACTCCTCGTCGAAGCCGCCGCCACCGCCGAAGCCGCCCTGGCCTCCCTGCCAGCCCGGGGGCGGACGGAACCCGCCGCCCGCGCCGGCCTGCTGCCAGTTCGGCCCAAGCTCGTCGTATTTCTTGCGCTTCTCCGCATCGCTCAAGACCTCGTAAGCCTCGTTGATCTCCTTGAATTTTTCCTCCGCCGTCTTCTTGTCCTGCGCCAGATCGGGGTGATGCTGCCGGGCCAGCTTGCGGAAGGCCTTCTTGATCTCGTCAGCCGTGGCCGTCTTGGCCACACCGAGGGTCTTGTAATAGTCGCGAAATTCCACCGTGCAGATTTTCCGCCATTATAAGTTCGCCCCCGACCGGCACAACAGATTCCGCCGCTTGGCGCTGGGGCGCCCCCACGCTACGCTCCCCGGCACATGCTCGACATCCGACACATCCGCGACACCCCGGACACCGTGAAGTCCCGCCTCGCCCTGCGCGGGGACGGTCTGGCCTCCGTGGTGGACGACGTTCTGGCCGCGGACACCGAACGCCGTGCCAACGAGACCCGTTGGCAGCACCTCCAGGCCGAACGCAAGCGCCTGAGCAAGGAAATCGGCGCCCTCCGCGCACAGAAGCAGGACAGCTCCGCGCTCGAGGAGGAATCGAAAAAAATCGGCGCCGAGATGGAATCCCTCCAACAGGCCTCCGTCGTCGCGGAAACGCGCCAGCGCGACCTGCTTCTTTCGCTTCCCAACCTCCCCCACGAGGAAATCCCCCCCGGGGCCGACGCGTCGGCCAACCCCGTGCTGCGCACCTGGGGCACACCGCCGGAAATCAAGGACCCGCAGGACCACATGACCATCGGCGCGCGGCTCGGACTGTTCGATCCCGAGCGCGCCGCCAAGATCAGCGGCAGCGGCTTCATGTGCTACACCGGCTCCGGCGCGCGGCTCGAACGCGTGCTCATCCAGTTCCTGCTCGACCTCCACACCCGCGACCACGGTTACACCGAGATGAGCCCGCCGTTCCTCGTCAACCGCGCGACCATGACCGGCACCGGCCAGCTCCCCAAGTTCGAGGAGGACCTTTTCGGCATCAGCCACAGCGACCTGTTCCTCATCCCCACGGCCGAGGTTCCGGTCACCAATTTCCACCGCGACGAGATTCTCCCGGAGGCTTCGCTCCCGCTGCGCTACGCCGCCTACACCCCGTGCTTCCGCCGGGAGGCCGGCTCGACCGGACGCGAGACCAAGGGGCTCATCCGCATGCACCAGTTCGACAAGGTCGAATTGGTCAAAATCACCGCGCCCGGGAACTCCGCCGCCGAGCTTGAGTCCCTCACCGCCGACGCCGAACGCGTGCTCCAGCTCCTCGGCCTTCCCTACCGCGTGATCGAACTGTGCGCAGGCGACCTCGGCTTCGGGGCGTGCCGCACCTACGACATCGAGGTCTGGGCCCCGGGCCAGAATGGATGGCTCGAAGTCTCAAGCTGCTCGAATTTCGGCGACTTCCAAGCCCGGCGCATGGCCCTGCGTTACAAGGGCACTGACGGAAAAAACCACCTCTGCCACACGCTCAACGGATCGGGCACCGCCTTGGCGCGCCTCTACGTCGCGCTGCTGGAAAACGGACAGCAACCCGACGGCTCCGTGCATCTGCCGGAAATCCTGCACCCCTACTTCGGGGCGGCGCGGCTCGGTCCGGCCTGACGCCGATGAAAAAGGACGGCGACCTGCTGCCGCGATTCCTTCCCGCCGTCGCGGACCTTGATCCCGCCGCCCCCGCCATCGTCGCCGTCTCCGGCGGCATCGACTCCGTCGTCCTCCTCCACCTCCTGCACCGCGTCGGCTTCCGCCGCCTCGTCGTCGCCCACCTCCACCACGGCCTCCGCGGCGCCCCCGCCGATGCGGACGCCCGGTTCGTGCGCGACCTCGCCGCGAGTTTTGGGCTCCCCTTCGCCACCGCCCGCGGAAACACCCGCGCCGCCGCCGCCAAGAACAGGCAATCCCTCGAAGAAGCCGCCCGCCACCTCCGCCGCGCCTTCCTCGCCCGGCTCGCGCGCCGTCACCGTGCGACCACCATCTTCCTCGGACACCATGCCGGCGACGTCGCCGAGACAGTCCTCTTCCATCTCGCACGGGGCGGCGGTTCCCGCGGGCTCTCCGGACCCCGCGCCCGCACCCCGCTCGACCGCACCGGCATCCTCCTCGCCCGCCCCCTCC
>JACSRX010000062.1 GCA_014879535.1 Chthoniobacterales bacterium | reverse complement strand
TGCGGTGTTGAACTGCGTGAGCACGTAGATGTCCCGCACCCCGGCGTTGAGGCAGTTGCTGATGGGGATGTCCACGAGCCGGTATTTCCCCCCGAGGGGCACCGCCGGCTTGGAGCGGTCCTTGGTGAGGGGAAACAGACGTTTGCCCGCACCTCCCCCCATGATGATGCTCAAGGTGCGGGTGAGCGCGGCATTGACTTGAGGAGGGGAGACGGCGGCCATGGCGCCCCACGGGGTCGCGCAAACCGGACCGGATGTCACGCCGGGAATTCCGCCCCGATGTCCCTGCGCATCCGCATGGTTGCCAGCCGGGGGCTGATGGAGCATGATTCCCGGTTACCTATGTGTGGTATCGTCGGTTACATTGGGTCGTCCGAAGCGGCGCCCATCCTGCTGGACGGCCTGCGCCGCCTCGAATACCGCGGGTATGACTCCGCGGGCATCGCGGCGGCCAATGGGAGCAGTGTGGAGATACGCAAGGCCGTCGGCAGGATCCAGAACCTCGCGCATTTGATCGGCGAGCAACCTGTCCACGGTTCCCGCGGCATCAGTCACACGCGCTGGGCCACGCACGGCGGCGTGACCGGCGAAAACGCCCACCCGCACACCGACCAGAGCGGGCGCCTTGTGCTCGTGCACAACGGCGTGATCGAGAATTACCAGAAACTCCGCGAGGAGATGGAGAACGAGGGGCATGTCTTCCGGTCCGAGACGGACACCGAGGTGCTGGCGCACCTGATCGGCAGGCATCTGGCGCAGCTGGGCGACGCGTCCGCGGACACGCTCGTCGAGGCCGTGCGTCTTGCGCTGCGCGAGATCCAGGGGACCTATGGCATCGCAGTGATGCACAGCGACATCCCCGATCTGCTCCTCGGGGCCCGCCGCGGCAGCCCTCTCGTCCTCGGCGTGGGGCGCGGCGAGAACTTCCTCGCCAGCGATGTGGCCGCGCTGGTGAACCACACCCGCGATGTTGTTTACCTCAAGGATTTCGAGATCGTGCTGCTGCGGCCCGACAGTTTCCACATCCAGTCGCTGGCGGGTGACGGGGCCGATTACGAGATCAGCACCGTGGATTTCGACGCGGAGGAGGCATCGAAGGGGGACTATCCGCACTTCATGCTCAAGGAGATCTACGAGCAGGCCTCGACGGTCCGCGATGCGATGCGCGGGCGCCTTTCGCTGGAGGAGGCCACGGCGAAACTCGGGGGGGTGAACATGACCCCGACCCAGTTGCGCGAGGTCGAGCGGATCGTCCTCATCGGCTGCGGCACCGCCTACCATGCGGCCCTTGTCGGCGAATACCTCATGGAGAGCCTCGCCTGCCTGCCCACCGAGGTGGAGGTTGCCAGCGAGTTCCGCTACCGGAACACGCCGATGGGGAAATACACGCTCACCTTCGTGATCAGCCAGAGCGGGGAAACAGCCGACACCCTCGCGGCCCTGAGGGAGAGTCAGCGCAAGGGGCACAGGACGCTCGGCATCTGCAACAACGT
This sequence comes from Chthoniobacterales bacterium, assembly GCA_014879535.1. Lineage (GTDB taxonomy): Bacteria > Verrucomicrobiota > Verrucomicrobiia > Chthoniobacterales > JACTMZ01 > JACTMZ01. The sequence goes on along the minus strand of JACSRX010000062.1, from coordinate 12,867 downwards.
GGCCAGCACGATCGCCCGCGAGAGCGACGGCGGCGTTTACATGCACGCGGGGCCGGAGATCGGCGTGGCGGCGACCAAATCCTTCACGTCCCAAGTCACCATCCTCACGCTCCTCTCGCTCCTCATGGGGCGCATCCGCAACCTGTCGAGTTCCGACGGACTCCGCATCATCGAGGAGCTCGAGAAGTTGCCCGACAAGGTTGCTCAGGTGCTGGCCATGAACAGCCATCTTCCCGAGGTGGCGGCGAGGTATGCGAATGCCCACGGCATGCTCTTCATGGGCCGTCAGTTCCAATACCCCGTGGCGCTCGAGGCCGCCCTCAAACTCAAGGAGATCAGCTACATGTTCTGCTCCGGCTATCCCAGCGCCGAGCTCAAGCACGGCGTGATCGCCCTGATCAATTCCGACATGCCTTCCGTTTTCATCGCGCCCAACGATGCCCTCTTCGAGAAGAATGCCAGCAACATCCAGGAAGTCCGCGCCCGCAAGGGACCCGTGATCGGCGTGGGCACCGAGGGGCACCGCGCGCTGGAGAAGATCACCGACGACACGCTCTGGGTGCCCGCAGCCCCGGATTTCCTCATGCCGGTGCTGACCGTCATCCCGCTGCAACTGCTCGCCTACCACATCGCCGTGGCCCGCGGATGCGACGTGGACAAGCCCCGCAATCTGGCCAAAAGCGTCACCGTCGAGTAGAAGCGCAGGCCGGTCTGCGCGCTCTCCAAATCAGGGGAGGCGCCCTCAGCCTTCGTGCGTCATTTGCCTCCGCGCGAAATGCCAGAGCAGGCCCGCGAGGATGGTGCCAAGCCCGGCCATCCAGACAGCGGGTTCGACCCAGAAGGCGAGGAAGAGGCAGGAAAAGATCCCGAGCACGGCCACAAAGCGGGGATACAAGCAGTCGCTCCCCCGAAGGCGCAGGGCGGCGAGGTTGGTGATCGCGTAATAGACCAACACGGTGAAGGCGCTGAACGACCACGTGAGCTTCACATCGCCGATTGCGGCCAGGGCGGTCACCAAGACTCCGACGGCGAACACGGCAACGACGGGTGTGCCGCCACTGCGATCAATCCTCGCGAACGCGGGAGGCAGATCGTTGCGCCGTCCCATGGCGAGCGCCACGCGGGACAGCCCGAGGAGGAGATTCAGAACGACACCGAGCATGGCGGTCATCGCACCGAGGGCGAGCGCTTTTGCGGCGGCGGGATGCCCGAGTGCCTGCAGCACCGTCTCGAGCGGTGCCGCCTGTTCGCCGGTTGCCGCCCCCAGCGCCGCGGCCCCGATGGCGCCGACCGCGCCGAAGCCCACCGTGACGTAGAGCAGCGCGGATGCGGCCATCACCATGACGATGGCACGCGGGATGATGCGCCGGGGATCGAGCACCTCCTCGCCCATCGTCGCAATGCGCCCGTAGCCCGTGTAAGCCACGAACATCAGGGCGCATGCCTGGAGGAACGGGGCCACAGATTCCCGTCCCCCGGGAAAGAACGGCAGCAGGTTCGCTTCCATCCGGTCCCACGCCACCGGCACCGCCAGCATGGCAAACGCGGCAAGGGCCAGCAGTGTGACCGACACGATGAAAATGTTGGCGAGGTTCGAACGTTTCAGGCCGCCGAGCACGAGCAGCGTCAGGACAATGGAAACCGCCACTCCAAGAAGTTTCACCGCCCCCGGGTGCGACCACCCCAGAACATGCAGCAGGTAGCCGCCGAACCCGAGAGCGGCTGTCGCCGCCGAGGCCGACTTGGCCAGAAGAAACATCCAGCCCGCGGTGAACCCGAGCGAGGGGTGCAGGTATTTGTATCCGTATTCGTAGGTGCCCCCGCTGACCGGATGCGACGCCGCCAGTTGAGCGCTGCTCAGGCCGTTGCAAACCGCCACGGCGGCTGCGACGACTGTGGCCGGGATCACCGATGGACCGGCGATGCCTGCCGCCATGCCGATGCCGACAAACACCCCCGTTCCCACCATCGCGCCGAGGCCCATCATCGCTGCCCCGACAAGACCGAGGCGGCGCTTCAGCAGGGCGTGGCTTCTGCTGGGGATGTCTGGGTTCATGGTTCCGCCACCTCCTGCAGCAGTTCACCCAAGCGTTCTTGTGCCACCGAAAAGGCTCTCCGGCCCGCTTGCGTGATCCTGTAAACACGTCTCCTGCCTCCCCCCGGCGCTTTTCTGGACTTCAGCCAGCCGTCCTCCTCCATCGCATGCAGGATGGGATACAGAGTGCCGGGGCTCAGCCGGTAACCGTGGCGGCGCAGTTCCTCAATCATCCAGTTGCCCACGACGCCTTCCTTCTCCGCAGCATGGTGCAGCACATGCAGGCGGATGAAACCACCCAGCAGCCGCTGGAGTGGTTTGTCCGGACCCCCGGCATCCTTGGACATTGATTTCGGCATCGGAATCAACATATGTATCGAATGTCGTAAACGAAAACCGTAATCAATCCGGTTTTTCCCCGAACAAATCGCGCAACGACCTTTGCATGCTGTTGGGGTCACTCTTCCTGCTCGCGGTGGGTGCCGGCGAATGGTCGGTCGATCATTTCCTTGCCGGGCGCCGAACGGTGGCGGAAGGCCGGTCCAGAAACCAAAACCCGTCCTGACCGGCCTGCGGACCGGGCGTGCCGTGCCCCATCTTGGATGGGCGCGGATGGCGCCCCTTTGTTGCCGGTTTCACGCTTGACAGCATGGAAACGGGGGTTGAACCCCGCAAAAGTTGGCTTACCTTGAGGGAGCCATGCCGACAGCCCCCCTGCCAGCGGACGAACTGTGGCGGTTACGGGCATTGTCGCGGCTGGAGCTGCTCGATACGCCGGCAGAGCGGGAATATGACGACATCACGGGATTGGCGTCCTACATCTGCCAGACCCCGATGGCCCTCATCTGTCTGGTCGATGCCGAGCGGCAGTGGTTCAAGAGCCGGGTGGGGGTCGAGGTGATGGAAACCCCGCGCGACATCGCCATCTGCGCCCATACGATCCTGGGGGATGATTTGCTCGAGGTGCCCGATGCGCTTGATGACAGGCGATTCCGGGACAATCCCTTCGTCCGTGGCGAGCCGTATGTCCGCTTCTATGCGGGCGTCCCCCTGATCACTTCGGAGGATCACAAGATCGGGACGCTCTGTGTCTTCGACACGAGGCCGCGGCATCTGAACGAGCGGCAGCGGCAGGGGTTGCGGATCCTGGCGCGGCAGGTCATGGGGCTCATCGAGCTGCAGACGAGGACGCGCCGGGAATCGGATCTGCGCCGTGAGCTTCACACCAAGTCGGCCTTGAGCCGTGCGATCATCGATTATGCGGGAACGGCGATCATTTCCGTGGATCATGCCGGCACCATCATGACCTTCAACCCAGCCGCCGAGCAGCTGCTCGGATACTCGGCGGACGAGGTGGTGGGCATCGCCACGGCAGAGTTGTTCCACGATCCCCAGGAGGTGAACAAGATGGCGATGGAGATCTCGCTGGCGGCCGGGGAAAAATTCGAGGGATTCAGCGCCTTGGCGGCCCTGCTGAAACGTGTTCCGGTTCTCTCGACGGAGTGGACTTACATCCGCAAGGACAAGCGGCGCCTTCCCATCATGCTGACGTTCTCCGTGTTGAAGGATGAGGAGGGGAGGGCCTTCGGGTATCTGGCGGTCGTGCGCGACCTTTCCGATCTCAAGCGCCAGGAGCAACGCGAGCAGAGTGTCTCACGTGTCAATGAGATCGTCCGGCGGGGCCAGCACGATTTCATCACCGGGGTGGACCCGGTGGCCCTGATGGAGCGGCTGCTCTTCAATGTGATGACTTTCAGCCTGAGCGAACGCGGTTTCATCGGCGAGGTGATCAGCGATGAAAACGGTGCATGTTTCCTGAAAATCCACGCCGTTTCGGAGATGCCGTGGCTGGAGGAATCCGGGGGTCTCTACCGGATCGAGGAGAAGAGACAGGGGCCCCAGCGGCTTTTCGACGCTGCGATTGCGTCGGGCAAGCCGGTGTTCAGCAACGAGCCGCTGGCGGATGCCTGGCAGGCGGGCTTGTCCGGCGATTTCACGGGCGTCCGCAATTTTCTCTGCATGCCCTTCCACTACGGCGACCGTGTGATCGGTTTGATGGGGTTGGCCGACCGCAAGGGGGCCTACGACATGGAGCTGGTCGGATTGCTTTTCCCGCTGGGGGGGTTTTGCGCGTCCCTGTTCCAGGCCCTGCGCCTGGATGCAGAGCGGTCCTCGGCCGAATTCTCCCTCGCCCGGAAGGAGCACCGCCTGCGTCAGATCATCGAGACCGCCGCGGAGTGTTTCATCGAGGTTTCCCCGGAGGGGTGCGTTCTCGAGTGGAACCTGTGCGCCGAGAAGGATCTCAAGGTTTCCCGCTCGATCGCCCTCGGCGCAAATGTGGATGAGTTCGTCAGGTTCCGGGATCCCGACGGGACCGTGCGGAGCCTGCTCGACTTCAAGGCGAGCGACGGCTTCGGGCAATCCCAGGAAGTCGTCGCGGTGCTTCGGGACGGCACCGAGTTCGACGCGGAGCTGGCCGTTTGGTTCGTGTGGGGCGACGGTGGGCGCACCGTCTGCGCCTTCCTCCGCAATATCAGCCAGCGCAAGGAGTTTGAGATGCAACAGCGCCTGCTGTTCCAGTCCGACACACTGTTGAAAGAGGTCCACCACCGCATCAAGAACAACATGCAGGTCATCTCCAGTCTGCTGAGCATCCAGTCTTCCAAGCTCAAGGACGAGGCCCAGCGGTCCGTGTTCATCGACTGCCGCGAGAGGATCCGCGCGATGTCCCTCATCCACGACAGGCTGTATTCGACGGGGAACTACGCCCGGATCGATTTCGGGGAGTATCTCAAGGAAATGGTCCCCCTCATCGCCTCCTCGAATCGTCCCAGCAATTCGCAGATTGTCATCGATCTCGAAATCGAGGCGATCGAAACCGGCATGGATCATGCGGTTCCGTTGTCGCTGATCGCGGCGGAGCTGGTCCTCAATTCCCTCAAGCACGCATTCCACGGGAGGTCCGAGGGCAGTTTGATCGTGCGTCTCATGCGTCGCGATTCGACTTGCGTTCTCTTTATCGGGGATGATGGTTCTGGCATGCAGGCGCCATCCCCCGGGCAGGCGGGTGTCGGGTTCCAACTCGTCGAGAGCTTGACGCGGCAGATTCGGGGGCGCTGTGAAATGCAGACCGGTGGACCGGGTGCGGGGACGTCGATCATCTGGGAACAATGAGCATGTCATCCACGGATCCGCCTGCGCCCCGCATCCTCATCGTCGAGGACGAGGCGATCACCGCGCTGGACTTGGAGAATGAAATCCGGGACATGGGCTACGAAGTCTGCGGCATCGCCGACACGGCAGACGAGGCCGAGCGGCTGGTGCGGGAGCACGCCCCGGACCTGATCCTCATGGATGTGAGGCTGGCGGGTTCAGGGGATGGCATCGATGCCGCTCACCGCATTTCGGCGATCCACAATGCGGCCGTGGTCTTCCTTTCGGCCCACTCCGACGGGGCGACCTTGGAAAGGGCGCTGGACGCATCACCCTTCGGCTACATCATCAAACCTTTCCGCGCCATCGAACTCAAAGTGACTCTGGATGTCGCCCTTTCGAAGCGTCTCAAGGACCTTGAGGGCAGCCGCCAACTGGAGGAGTTGGCGGCGACGGAACCTCTCACGGGTCTTGGCAACCGCAGGAAATTCGACGAGGTCATCGACATCGAGTGGCGCCGGTGCCGGCGCGAGAAGGCATGCCTCGGGCTGCTCATGGTGGATATCGACCGTTTCAAGGCATTCAACGACCTCTACGGTCACGCGGTCGGAGACGAATGCCTGAAGACCGTGGCACGGATTCTCGCAAACCATTGCTGCCGGCCGGCGGATTCCGTCTGCCGATGGGGTGGGGACGAATTCGCCGCGATACTGCCTGGGACCGACCAGCAGGGGGTTGACTTCCTGGCCAAGCATCTCGTCCGCATGGTCGAGGGTGCGGGTGTGCCGAATGAGGCATGGCCCGCTTGTCCGCTGGTCACGGTCTCGATCGGTGCGGCCTCCCTCCTGCCCGCCGACGGGGACGATGTGGGCGGCCTTCTCGGGCTCGCCGACGCCGCCCTTTACGAGGCGAAACGGCGCGGGGGAAATTGCTTCTCCGGCGCCGGAAAATAGGCGTCAATTTCCGCCGGAGAGCTCGCTGCCACGAGGGGATGTCTCAGGCAGGCCGCGTTTTGTTTCCGGCGATGAGCCTCCGGTATCGTGCCGGCGCGTGGAGAAGCAGGGAGGCATGGGTCCGTATCAGCAGGAGATTGTCGCGCAGATAGTGGAAATGGCTGACCCCGTTCCCGCCGGAACGCCGGTAGCGCACGGGGGTTGCGAGGTTGATGATCGGAAGGCCCGCCCAAGCCAGCCGGACAGCCAGTTGGGTGTCGAAATCGAAGCCGCGTCCAGCGCGGGTGTCGTGCATGACCTTGACGGCCGGCAGAACGGGATAAACGCGGAAACCGAAGAGCGAGTCGCCGAGGTGCGTCCCCGGGGTTTCGAGGCGCGCCCAGAAATCGGCAACCCGGTGACCCAGAACCCGGATCGGAGGTGCGTCGGGTCCGAAGACGGGGGTGCCCATGACCATGGCCGCGGGATTCTCGCGGGAGGCCTGCATGAAGCGTGGCAGATCAGCGGCCTCGTGCTGCCCGTCGGCATCGAACACCGCCGCATGCGTCCAGCACCGGTCGGCGGCGAAGTTGAGCGCGGCATAAACGGCGGAGCCCTTTCCCGCATTGCCGGTGTGGGTGAGCACGTGCAGCCCGGGTTCTGTCCTGCTCAATTCGACCACCGGGGCACCGCTGCCGTCGGTCGAACCGTCGAGGATGACGACGATCGGACGCCAGAATGCCAGGACGCTGCGGACGGTCCGCTCGAGCAGCGGTCCGGAGTTGTAACTCGGGATGATGACCGCCCTCTGCGGATCGATGGGGGCAGGGGCGGCATGCGGCATGCGGTCAGACCTCGTGCTGCTGGTGATCGCCGACCCAGTCGTAGTGGAAGAATTTTCCTTTCGGCTGGTCGAGACGCTCGTAGGTGTGGGCGCCGAAGTAGTCGCGCTGCGCCTGCAGGAGGTTGGCCGGCAACCGCGCCGCGCGGTAGCTGTCAAAATACGCCAGCGATGCGCTGAAGGCCGGCGTCGGGATGCCCGAGAGCACGGACTCCGACACCACCTTGCGCCAGTTCGACTGGGTGCGCCCGATGACGTCCTTGAAATACGGGTCCAGCAGCAGGTTGGGGAGTGCCGGGTCGCGGTCGAAGGCCTCCTTGATGCGCTGCAGGAAGCGGGCGCGGATGATGCACCCGCCCCGCCAGATCATGGCGATCTCGCCGAAGTTCAGCGGCCAGTCCTGTTCGGCGGCAACCGCCCGCATGAGGGCGAAACCCTGCGCATAGGAACAGATCTTCGAGGCATAGAGCGAATCCCGCACGGCATCGACAAGCTGTTTCTTGTCGCCGTGGAAATGCGCCGGGGGTCCGGGAAGGATTTTCGAGGCCTCCACGCGCTCCTCTTTGAGGGCAGACACACAGCGGGCGAAGACCGCCTCGGAAATCGTCGAGATCGGAATGCCGGCATTGAGGCCGTCCGCCACGGTCCACTTGCCCGTGCCCTTCTGCCCGGCGCGGTCCACGATGACGTCCACGATCGGGGTGTCCGTCACCGGGTCCCTGACCGCGAGGATGTTGGCTGTGATCTCGATGAGGAAGCTGTCGAGGTCGCCCGCGTTCCAGTCGGCGAATGCCTTCTGCACTTCGTCCATGGAGAGTCCGAGGCCGTGGCGCAGGATGTTGTAGGCCTCGCAGATGAGCTGCATGTCGCCGTATTCGATGCCGTTGTGGACCATCTTGACGAAATGGCCCGCGCCGTTCGGCCCGATGTAGGCCGTGCAGGGGACGCCGCCTTCGACGGGCTTGCCGGGGGCCGCCCCCTCGATCGGTTTGCCCGTCTTGGCATCGACCTTGGCCGCGACGGCATTCCAGATCGGCGCCAATTCGTTCCATGAGGATTCGGCTCCGCCGGGCATGAGCGACGGGCCGAAACGCGCGCCTTCCTCGCCACCGGAGACGCCGGAGCCGATGAAGCGCAGGCCCTTGGCCGAAAGTTCCTTCTCGCGGCGGATGGTGTCGGTCCAGAGCGCGTTGCCGCCGTCGATGATGATGTCGTCCTTGTCGAGCAGGGGCACGAGGCCGTCGATCACGGCATCGGTGGCCTTGCCAGCCTGCACGAGGATGATGATACGGCGCGGACGCTTGATGGAGGCGACAAAGTCCTCGAGCGTGAGGGCGGCATGGAGTCCGCCCGGCGTGGCCGGGTGCTTGGCCACGAATTCCCCGGTCTTGGAGGTCGTGCGGTTGAAGACGGAAATTCTGAAGCCGTGGTCCGCGATGTTCAGGGCCAAGTTCTGGCCCATCACCGCGAGGCCGATCAGGCCGATGTCACTGGGTTGCTTGCTCATGGATGAAACGGTCCTTTTAGCGGAGGGATCGCGCGGTGGCCAAACCAATCCGCGGGGGACATGCTCTCCCGATCATGCGCCGCGCAGGTCGGAATCCGTTCCTCAAGTCTTGCATCAACAAGGATTTGATATTCTGAAAACTATAAGTAAAACTAATAATTTACATGACTGATGATCCTGCTGTTCCCGGTGCCCTTGTTCACCCGCGTGCCAAGGTGCCGCGTCCCCGAATCCTCTTCACCAGCGTCTTCGGTCCCTATGCGAAGGATGACGAATACGGCAGCCGTGCCATCAACCCGATGGAGCTCTACCACAACCAGGTCACGCGCGGGCAGGGACCGTTCTCCTTGCGCATGTTCCACCGCTCTTGGGGACTGATGCTGCTGCGCGACAACATCTCCGCCCCCAATGCGCTGCTCGATTTTCCGTCACTCGACCGTTTCATCGGGGAACTTCGCGGCGAACACTATGACGTCGTTGCCATCAGCGCGATCCCTCCGAACTACCTGAAGGCCGAAAAGATGTGCCGTCTCATCCGCGAGCACCAGCCGCACGCGGAGATAGTTGTCGGGGGCCACATCTCGGGGCTGCCTCGCCTGAAGGAGCGGCTCGGCGCCGACCATGTGGTGCGGGGTGAGGGTGTGCGATGGTTCCGCCGCTTCCTCGGCGAGGATGCGGACGCGCCGATCCGTCACCCGCGGATTCTTTCGGGCATCGGGACGCGCACGATGGGCCTCCGGTTGAAGGAACGGTCCGGGGACACCGCGGCGACCCTGATCCCGTCCGTCGGCTGTCCCATGGGATGCAACTTTTGTGCGACCTCGGCCATGTTCGGTGGCCGGGGGAAATTCGTCAGCTTCTACGAGACCGGCGACGAGCTTTTCCGGGAAATGGTCGGCATCGAGCGGGACATGCGCGTGCAGTCGTTTTTCGTGATGGATGAAAACTTCCTCCTGCACAAGAAGCGTGCGCTGCGTCTTCTCGAATTGATGAAGGAGCACGGCAGGAGCTGGTCCCTGTATGTTTTCAGTTCTGCGAACGTCCTCAAGTCCTACAGCATGGATCAGCTCGTGGGGCTGGGCATTTCGTGGGTGTGGATGGGGCTCGAAGGCAAGTCCAGCCGCTATGTGAAACTGCAGGGAGCGGACACGACATCGGTCGTGCGGACGCTGCAGGCGCACGGCATCAGCGTGCTGGGCTCGACCATCATCGGCCTGGAGGAGCACACGCCGGAGAACATGGCTGAGGCGATCGAGCATGCGGTCGGGCATGACACGGAATTCCACCAGTTCATGCTCTACACGCCGGTTCCGGGAACGCCGCTTTTCGAGGAACACCGGGCGAATGGCACGCTCCTCGACCCGGAGTGGAAGGACAGCACGGACATGCACGGGCAGTTGAGGTTCGCCCATCGCCATCCGCATCTTCCTCCGGGGTCGGAGGGTGAGTGGCTGCTGCGGGCCTTCCGGAGGGATTTCGAGGCGAACGGGCCGAGTATCCTGCGCATGGCGAGGACGGCGTTTCGCGGCTGGCTGCGCTACCGCGACGATGCGGATGCGCGCATCCGGGCCCGTTTCCGCCGCGAGGCCGAGAGGCTCCCGGTGGATTATGCCGCAGCGGTGTGGGCCGTGCGCCGCTATTTCCGGTCGCGTCCGGACATCCGCCGCAGGGCCGACGAATTGTTGCGTCAACTGCGGTCCGAGTTCGGGTTGAAATGCCGCGTTGCCTCCTCGTTCGGGGGACGTTTTCTCCATCGCATGCTCCACCGGGAAGAGCGCCGCCTTGCCCGGGGTGTGACCTACGAGCCCCCGACATTCTACGAGCGGTCGGACGACCTTCCGATCCGTCAACCCGCCTGAGGGTGAATCCGCAGCCGCGAGGGGGCTTCTGGCGGTGCTCGTTCAAAGCGAAACCACCATGAAGCTTGACTGGATACGGCAGCGATTGGATATGGAGGATCGTCCTATTGCTGCCGGTTAATCCGAAAAACGCATGAGCGGTTACCACGGGAAAGCGGGGTGGCGGGAGGCGCGTGACAAGATTCTAATAATCTCAATAAGCCATGACTAACCCCTTTGCACCTCGTGTCGCCGCGAGTCGGGGGAGATGCGCGGCACCATTCAAGATTCGCAGCATTTCAATCCCAGCTGGGTGGCTGGGGGTCGTGGGACTGGCTTGGCTGACCGGCATGGCCCTCGCGGTGGATGTTCCAGCCCAACCCAACACATCCATTCCTTGGGATCAGATCGGCGCGAAAGCGGGCGCGGATTATACGGGTGACGGGCTGGCTGTGACGCCAACTGAGTCCGGCGCGTTGCTGCGCTGCGTGTTCCAGCGAATGGACGGCGAGGCTACGCATGAGGGGCTTTGGCTCATGTCCACCGTGACGGATCAAACCCTCGACCGGTTCCAAGTGAAGGCAGCCGAGGTGGGGTGGATATCGGAAGGGCAAACCTTCAACACCCCGTTAGAGAGCAGTGGCACGGTGTCTGTGGACGGCCAGACGGTGAGGTTCACCCGCCCCGGCTTGGTGGAGGAATACAGCGTGAGTATGGACGGCGTGCGGCAGGATTTTGTGGTGCTGGAGAGGCCTGCCATCAACCACCCACTCTCCACGCTCAATCCGGCCTCCGACGAGCTGCGCGTTGAACTAACCGTGACCGGCGCGCGGGTGGAACCAACCGCCCAAGGTGCGCAACTGGTGTTGGCGCACAGCGGACGCAAGATTGCCTACTCGCGGTTGAGGGTGACCGACGCCATGGGCAGGGAGTTGCCCGCGCGTTTTGACGTAGCGGTGGCCAGGCAGAACGCCTCCGGCGTCGAGCAGGAAAATGGCGGCGGTGTGTCGCCACGCCCCTGCGCTGAATTGGCTGTGGTGGTCAACGACGCCGACGCGGTCTATCCCGTGCGCATTGACCCGACGTTCAGCGATGCCAACTGGATCAGCATGGGCGGTTTGCCCGGCGCAGACAACCAGGTGAATGCCGCCGTCGTGGACGGTTCGGGCAATCTTTACATCGGGGGTGCTTTCACTCTCGTGGGCGATGCGGTCGCCAATGGGATCGCCAAATGGGACGGGACCCGTTGGAGCGCGCTGGGATCGGGGATGGACGGCGGCGATGACCCCTCTGTAAAAGCCTTGGCGGTGTCGGGTGGCGACGTGTATGCGGGGGGCGGATTCACGACGGCGGGTGGGATCGAGGTCCATGGCATTGCCAAATGGAACGGGAGCACCTGGAGTGCGCTCGGTTCGGGGATGGAAGGCGAGGTGTATGCCTTGGCGGTGTCGGGCGGCGAGGTGTATGCGGGGGGCGCGTTCACGACGGCGGGCGGAATCGAGGCCAATAGAATTGCCAAATGGGACGGGAGCAGTTGGAGCGCACTCGGTTCAGGGATAAGCGGCGATGTCGCTGGCCATGGCCCCTCTGTGGATGCCTTGGCTGTGCTGGGCGGCGAGGTGTATGCGGGGGGCTTGTTCATGACCGCGGGCGGGATCGAGGCCAAAAGCATTGCCAAATGGAACGGGAGCAGTTGGAGCGCACTCGGTTCGGGGTTGTCGGGTCATACTTTCAACTCAGTGAGAGCCTTGGCGGTGTCTGGAAGCGACGTTTATGTGGGGGGCGTGTTCACGGCGGCGGGCGGTATCGCGGCCAATTACGTTGCCAAATGGAACGGAAGCAGTTGGAGTGCGCTCGGTTCGGGGGCGGAATACGAGGTGTATGCCTTGGCGGTGTCGGGCGACGATGTGTATGCGGGAGGCTGGGGTGGAATCGAGAAATGGGACGGGAGCAATTGGAGCGCACTCGGATCGGGGATAAACGGCGATCACCCCACCGTGAATGCCTTGGCGGTGTCGGGTGGCGATGTCTATGCGGGGGGCTGGTTCACGACGGCGGGCGGGATCGCCGCCATTCACATTGCCAAATGGAGCGGGAGTAGTTGGAACGCACTCGGTTCGGGCATGAACGCCGGTGTGAGAGCCTTGGCAGTGTCTGGGGGCGACGTGTATGCGGGGGGCTGGTTCACGACGGCGGACGGAGCCAATCGGGTCGCCAAATGGAACGGGAGCAGTTGGAGCGCGCTCGGTTCCGGGATGAACGGCGGTGTGAATGCTTTGGCTGTGTCGGACGGTGATGTGTATGCGGGGGGCTGGTTCACAACGGCGGGCGGGATCGAGGCCAATCGGGTCGCCAAATGGAACGGGAGCAGTTGGAGCGCGCTCGGCTCGGGGATGAACGGTGTTGTTGTGAGTGCCTTGGCGGTGTCGGGCGGCGACGTGTATGCGGGGGGCTGGTTCATAACGGAGGGCGAGATTGAGGCCAATAACATTGCCAAATGGAACGGGAGCAGTTGGAGTGCGCTCGGATCGGGGATGAACGGCGGTGTGAATGCTTTGGTG
>JACSRX010000043.1 GCA_014879535.1 Chthoniobacterales bacterium | reverse complement strand
TGGTGGTGTCGGGTGGCGATGTGTATGCGGGGGGCTGGTTCACGACGGCAGGTGGCATCGAGGCCAATCGGGTCGCCAAATGGAACGGGAGCAGTTGGAGCGCGCTCGGTTCGGGGATGAACGGCGATGTGAGCGCCTTGGCGGTGTCGGGCAGCGATGTGTATGCGGGGGGCTGGTTCACGACGGCCGGCGGGAACTCGGCTAGTAACATTGCCAAATGGAACGGGAGCAGTTGGAGCGCACTCGGTTCGGGGGTGAACAGTGGTTTGAATGCCTTGGCAGTGTCGGGCTGCGAGTTGTATGCAGGGGGCGAGTTCTCGACGGCGGGTGGGAGGGTTTCCTATGTAGTGGCCCGGGCAATTCTAGGTGATGCGCTTGGTTACAACCAGCTCACCATCCAGATTCTACCCGGAGGCGCAGCGCAACTTTCTTTCATCGGTTATCCCGCCACCAACTATGTGCTGGATCGCACCGTCAACCTCTCGCCACCGATCAGTTGGACAGGGCAACAAACCAATGTCATGTCCGTCAGCGGGGTTCTGACCTTCACCAATAATCCGGTTCCCGGAACAAACAACTTTTGGCGTGTTCGCTCCGTGCCGTGATCAGCGGTCCTTTTTCTGCCGAAGTTACCCGTAAACGTCCTTGCGGCAGAACCGCGCCGAGGCTTGCGAAAATGGTCCCCTTGGCGGCTCGACGCAGTCTCCAGTGGCACTAGCGCAACGGGTCAGTCCCGGTGGTAGGGATGTCCGGCGAGAATGGTGTGGGCGCGGTAGATTTGTTCCAGCACGACGACGAGGGCGAGTTCGTGCTGGAGGGTGGCCGGTCCGAGGGACCAGAGGAAACCGGCGGATTCTGTGAGAGCCGGATCGTGTCCGTCGGCACCCCCGAGGATCACGGCGACCGGACGTGACGACTGGTGCCAGTCTTGGACTTTGGCGGCGAGCTGGCGGCTGGTCAGGGCTTGTCCCCGCTCGTCCAGCACGACGCGGAAGCAGCCTTCACTTTTTGCCAGGAGTTCGGCGCTCTCTCGCGCTGGATCGGAGGCTTTGACGGTGATCTGTTCGATCCGTGTGAAGCGGGCGATTCTGCCGAGGTATTCGTCGCGGCCGGCACGGGCGTAGGCGAGGGCAGGCTTGCCGACAGTGAGCACGAGCCACTTCATGGCTGTTGAGTTGAGGGTTGAGAGTTGAGAGATGAGGGAGAGAGGTTCGGGTAGTGTTCGGTGAAAACGTGAGCGGCTCGGTCGGCGGCTTCCTCGACGGTGATGTCGCGGCCGGTTTCGAGGCTGAGCGAGGTCATGGACACACCTTGGATGCCGCAGGGGGTGATGGCGGAAAATCCAGAAAGGTCGCGTCCGACGTTGAGCGCAAATCCGTGCATGGTGACCCAGCGGCGCACGCCGACGCCGATGCTGGCGATCTTGCGGTCTTCGATCCAGACGCCGGTGAGGCCTTCGCGTCGCTGCGCGGCGAGGCCGTATCCGGCGAGGAGGGCGACGAGCGTCTCTTCGATCCAGCGCAGGAAAAGATGCAGGTCGGGGGTGAGTTTCTGCAGGTCGAAGATGAAATACCCGACGAGCTGGCCGGGGCCGTGGAAGGTGGCCTGGCCGCCGCGGTTGATTTCCTCGACCGGGTGCGGGAGCGGCAACGCGCCGAGGCTCGAGCGGTCCCGGCGGCGTCCGATCGTGTAAACCGGCTCGTGTTCGAGCAGGAAGAGGCGGTCGGGGATTTCGCCGGCGAGCCGTGCGGCCACGGCGGCTTCCTGCATGTCGAGCGCCGGAGCGTAGGCGATCCGGCCGGGACGGATGATTTCAGGGGCGCTCATCGCGGGATCGCGGTCGCTGCCCGGTGGAAATGCGTCACGCCGATGGCCAGCGCGTCGGCGGCGTCGGCGGGGGGCGTTTCCTTGAGGCCGAGCATGGCGCGGATCATGAAGGCGACCTGTTCCTTCTGTGCGCCGCCGCGGCCGACGACCGCCTGCTTGACGAGGCGCGGGGCGTATTCGTTGATCTCCAGTCCGTGCCTTGCGGCGACGAGCAGGGCGGCGCCGCGGGCCGAACCGAGAATGATGGCGGTGCGCACGTTCTGGACGTAGATCACACCCTCGATGGCGAAGACGGTGGGTTGGTGATCCGCGGCGATGCGGTCGAGGGCGTTGTGGATCTCCAGCAGGCAAAGGTGGGAGGGCAGCTTGGGCGGATTGGAAACGACGCCGTAGGCGAGCACGCGCAGGTTGCATCCGTCGGATTCGAGCACGGCGTAACCCGTCCCGCGGAGGGAGGGATCGACGGCAAGCACGCGTTCGGTCGGCATGGAGGGTAGATTTGGCGCGGCGCGTGCGCGGCGCAAGCTTTGGCACGACAACAGCACGGGGCGCCGCTACGCTTCCGGGATGGCTGCGGGGAAAAAGCTCTTCTTGTTCGACATCGACGGCACGCTGCTGCTCACCGGCAGGGCGGGCGAACACGCCCTGAGGCTGGGGCTGAAGGAGCGGTTCGGGATCGAGGACGATCTTTCCGGGATTTCCTTCGCGGGATCCACGGACGGGGCGATCGCACGGCAGATGTTCGGTGCCCATGACATTCCGGTGACGCCCGAGAATCTTGCGGATCTGTTCGATGGCTACGTGCACCATCTCGCCCATGAGCTGCCGCAGCGGGAGGGGCGCGTGCTCCCGGGGATCGTGGAGTTGCTGGACGCCCTGCATGCGCGGGAGGATTGCGTGCTGGGGCTGCTCACGGGGAACATCGAGAAGGGCGCCGAGTTGAAGCTCTCGCATTACGGCGTGTGGGATTATTTCGAATTCGGGGCGTTTGCCGACGATCATGTGGATCGCAACCAGCTGGGGCCGGTGGCTCATGCACGCGCGGTGGAACGCCATGGGATCACGTTCGAGGGGCGCGATGTCTATGTGCTGGGGGACACGCCGAAGGACATCGCGTGCGCCCGGGCGGCGGGGTTTGTCGCCGTGGCGATCGCCACGGGAGGCTACACGGTCGGGGAACTGGCCGCGCATGAGCCGGATCATTTGTTCGAGAGCTTGGCGGACACCCGGGGCGTGATGGCGGAACTGCTGGGCGAAGCCGGTGCGGCGGCATGAAACAGGAGCCCCCGGAGGTCTGTCCCGTGTGCGGTGAGGACGTGCCGCGCAATGCCTCGGCGTGTCCGGAATGCGGGGCGGATCATTTGTCCGGCTGGCGGGAGGATGCGGACACGACCGGCGGACTGGGGCTGCCGGATGAGGAGTTCAACTACGAGGATTTCGTGGAGCGCGAGTTCGGGGGCGGGGTGAAGCCACCCGGCATCGGGTGGGTCTGGTGGGCCGCCGCCGTGGCGGCATTGCTTGCCTTCGTGGCGATGATGTTCCTTTGATCCGCGGTGCATTGGAGACTGGTCTGGCATCCAAGGGATGGCAGAATGCGTCGCATGCGGGACGAAGGGCAGAGGAGCACGTGGAAGGCTTTGGCTGCGGCACTTGTCGGGGCGCTTTTCGCCGGCACGGGCGCACTGCTGTTTGCGTTCTTTGATCTGGGATCAACCAGGCTGGCGGCCTTCGTGTGGTCCGAGGCGCCGTGGGCGGTTTTTGTCATCATGCCGCTGGGCTTGGGCGTGATCCTCTGGCTGCGCGACAACTATTTCCTGTGGACGGACGGCACGGGTATCCCACAGACGATTGCGGCGCTGCAAAGCGGTCCGGGCGCACTGCGTGACCGTCTGCTTTCGCTGCGCGTGGCGGCGGGCAAGGCCATCCTAACCGGGCTCGGGCTGTTCTCGTTCCTGTCGATCGGGCGTGAAGGACCGTCGGTGCAGTTGGGGGCGTGCGTCATGCAATTCGTCTCGAAGTGGACGTCGTTTCCGCGCCATCTGGCGGAACGCGGATTGATCCTCGGCGGCGGGGCTGCGGGCATCGCGGCGGCTTTCAACGCGCCGGTGGCGGGCATCGTGTTCTCCTTCGAGGAAATCGGGCGCCGCTTCGACAAGGAGAACCTGGGGACGATCGTGCGCACCGTCGTGGTGGCGTGTCTTGTCGCCTGCGCGGTGCTCGGGAATTATTTTTTCTACGGCCGGGTGGAATTCGACCGCATTGTGCCGATCGAGTTCACGGCTCCCGGTCCGTGGGTGGCGGTGCTGGTCATCGGGGCGGCGGGTGGTCTGCTCGGTGGTCTGTTTGCGAAGGTGCTGCTGTGGATCGCCCCGCCCGTGAAGCGCGCCATCCGGCGGCAGCCGTGGCTGGTGGCGCTGGGCATCGGCACCGCCTGTGCGGTGGTGGTCTGGGCTTCCGACGGTGCGGCGCTCGGCACCGGCTACGCGCAGGCGCGGTCTCTCATCCTGCAGGACAGCCCGGAGTATCTGGCGACATTGCCGGCGGACGAAGTGGCGGCCATGGACGTAACCCGGGCGAAGGTCGGACCGTGGTATGCCCTTCAGAGGGCCGCCGCCACCATGCTTGTGCTCGCCACGGGAATTCCGGGGGGACTTTTCGATCCTTCATTTTCGGTTGGGGCCGGGCTTGGTCATGTGACAGCCCCTTGGCTCGCGGTGACCGGAGCAAGCATCCAGGGGATCATCCTGCTGTGGGTTGCCGCCTACTTTTCCGGAGTGGTGCAGAGTCCGATGACATCTTTCATCATCCTGATCGAAATGACCGGGGCGATCTCGTTCACGTTGCCCCTGGCAGCGGCGTCCATCGTGGCCTACGAGGTTTCGCGGCGGGTCTGTCCGGTGGCGCTCTACGAGGCCCTGGCCGGGGAGTTCCTGAAATCCGGGCCGGACAAATAAGTCTGACCATGCGGGGCGGGATCGGCTACCTTGCACGGCCATGACGCAGCACACCGACTACGCCGGCCTTCTGGGTTTGGCGGGAGAGATCAGCCGCGAGTCGGATTTGGACGGCCTGTTGCTCAAAATCCTGACCAAGAGCCTGCCGTGGATGCGTGTTGACGCGTGCTCGATCTTCCTGCCCTGCGACAACACGGGGGATTTGGTGATCCATTCCGCGCAGGGTGAAACGGCGCCGAAGCTGGGTGCTTTCCGCGTGCCTGCGGGCAAGGGGATCGTCGGGGCCGCGATGCTGGAGAAAAAGCTGATCCGCGTGGACGACGCGGCCAACGACGACCGGGTTTACAAGGAGGCCGACAAGAAGACGGGGTGGACGACGAGGGCGCTTCTGGCGGCGCCGCTTCTCGACGGCGACGAATGCCTCGGGGTGATCGAGTTCCTCAATCCGCAGGAGCGTCCGATTTTCACGCCCGAGGACGAGCAGTTGGTGGAATATTTCGCCGGTCTGGTGGCGGCGGCGCTTGGGCGTGTGCGCGCGCAGGCGGTGGCGATCGAGCGCGCCGCCCTGCAACGCGACCTCGATCTGGCGAGGGAGATGCAGGCGGGGCTGCTGCCCGGGGAGTTCCCCGAGCGCGAATCGTCACCCGCGCTGGAGCTGTTTGCGATGCTGGAACCGGCCCAGCAGGTCAGCGGAGACCTTTACGATTTCTTCTTCGTGGAGCCTGGGAAGCTCTGCTTCGTGGTGGGCGACGTTTCGGGCAAGGGGGTTGCGGCGGGGCTTTTCATGGCCGTGACGAGGACGCTTGTGCGCGCCATCGCGCGACCTGGCCTCTCGCCTGCGCAGATCCTGTCGGCGGTGAATGCAGAGCTCTGCCGGGAGAATGATGCCTGCCTTTTCGTCACGATGATCCTCGGGATTGCCGACACGGCCACGGGGGAGATCGTGTGCGGTCTCGGCGCGCACAATCCCCCGGTGCGGCTGCCGCGTGGAGGAGCGCCGGAGTTCGGACCCTTGGGTGGCGCGCCGCTCGGACTGATGGAGAACGCGGTGTTCAGCGAGTGGTCGCTGAGGCTGGAGGCAGGCGATGCGTTGGTCGTCTATACCGACGGGGTGACCGAGGCACTTGACGACACCGGGGAACTTTTCTCCAACGAGCGCCTGCTCGAAACACTCTCCCGAACTCCGGTGACCTCGTCGCAGGACGTTGCCATGGAGGTTTCCCGCTCCGTGGCCGAGCACGTGGGGGGGGCGGAACGGTCGGACGACATCACGATTTTCGTTCTCCGGAAGCGCGGGGATTGATCACAAAGGCAGAAGTTGAGGGTTGAGGGATGAGAGTTGAAAGTTTGAAGGGAGCGGCTTGCGCCGGAGCGGAGTCCCACGCTCCAGCCGCTGGTTTTCCCTCTCAGCTTCGGAATTCATTTACAGGCCGGGGGGGGATTTTGAATGATGATCGGCTCGATGTCGGAAATTTCCAAAGCTTACGAGCCGGGTGCCGTTGAGGAGCACTGGTATGGGGAGTGGATCCGGGAGAAATGCTTCTCGGCCGATCCCTCCTCGGCCAAGCCGGCCTTCTCGATCGTCATCCCGCCTCCCAATGTCACCGGTGTCCTCACGTTGGGACACGTGCTGAACAACACGCTGCAGGATATCCTCGCGAGGCGGGCGCGGCAGACCGGGCACGAGGTGCTCTGGCTTCCGGGCACCGACCATGCCGGCATCGCCACGCAGACGGTGGTCGAACGGCATCTGCGGAAGGAGGAGGGCAAGACGCGCCGCGAGCTCGGACGCGAGGAATTTCTGCGCCGCGTGTGGGACTGGAAGGACAAGCATGGCGGGATCATTTTCAAGCAGCTCAAGAGGATGGGGTGCTCGTGCGACTGGGACCGCGCGCGGTTCACGATGGACGGGGACTATTCACGTCAGGTGCAGGAGGCGTTCGTGCGCCTGCATGAACAGGGGCTTGTTTACCGCGGCAAGCGGATGGTCAACTGGTGTCCGGTCTCGCAGACGGCCCTGAGCGACGAGGAAGTCATCATGAAGCCCGCCAAGGGCAAGCTCTACGTGATGCGCTACGAGGTCGTGGAGGAACCCGGCGTGTTTCTCGAAATTGCGACGACGCGGCCCGAGACGCTGATGGGCGACACCGCCGTGGCTGTGCATCCGGACGATCCGCGATTTTCCCGGTTCCTAGGCAAGCATGTGTGGCGTCCGTTCCCGCGCGCGTCCATCCCGGTCATCGGTGACACGCACATCGACATGACCTTCGGGACCGGCGTCCTCAAGGTGACGCCCGCGCACGACAAGGCGGACTTCGAGATCGGACAGCGCCACGGCTTGGAGGTGCTCGACGTGATGAATCCGGACGGCACGTTGAACGATCTTGCAGGGCCGGAGTTTGCCGGCATGGAGCGATTCGCGGCGCGCGAGGTGGCGGTGGCGAAGCTTGCGGAAATGGGCCTGCTGGTCCGCGAGGAGGATTACGAGAACAATGTCGGCTACAGCGAGCGGGCGGATGTTCCGATCGAGCCGCGCCTGAGCGAGCAATGGTTCCTGCGTTATCCGCAGGTCGAGGCTTCCCTCGATGCCGTGGTGTCCGGACGCATCCGATTCGCCCCCGACCGGTGGGCGAAAATCTACGAGCATTGGATGACCAACATCCAGGACTGGTGCATCAGCCGCCAGCTCTGGTGGGGGCACCGCATCCCGGTGTGGTATCGACGTGACGATGCCTCTGTCATGCACGTGGGCCTTGAGGCTCCCGATGCGGGTGGGGACTGGGTGCAGGACGAGGACGTGTTGGACACGTGGTTCAGTTCGTGGCTTTGGCCGTTCGCCACGATGGATGCGGCGACCCGGGCGAAGTTCTATCCGACGACCGATCTGGTCACCGGCCCGGACATCATCTTTTTCTGGGTGGCACGGATGATCATGGCCGCCTTGGAGTTCACGGGCGAAGCGCCGTTCCGGAACGTCTTTTTCACGAGCATCATCCGCGACCTCAAGGGGCGGAAGATGTCCAAGAGCCTCGGCAACTCGCCGGACCCGCTCGACCTGATGGCGAAATACGGGGCGGACGGACTGCGCTTCGGCCTGATGCGCATTGCGCCGCACGGGCAGGATGTCCGGTTCGACGAAAACCAGATCAAGGAGGGGCGCAATTTCGCCAACAAGCTGTGGAACGCGGCGCGCTTCCGTGAAATGCAGGGGCCGGTCGCCTCGGCGAAGCCGCTGGAACAGCATGAGTTGTCGCCCTATTCCGTGGCGGTGCTCGTGGCATTTGATGCCATGCATGCCGGTTATCGGCGGGCGCTCGACGATTTCCATTTCCACGAGGCCGCGGCGTTGCTCTACGACTTTTTCTGGAGCGCGTATTGCGACTGGTATGTGGAGGCATCGAAGGCCGAGTTGGCGCGTGGCGGTGCGGCGGCTGATTCGGTGCGGGCCGTGATGGATCACATCCTCTCCGGCTACCTGCGCCTGTTGCATCCCTTCATGCCCCACATCACCGAGGAGTTGTGGCATCGCCTGGGTTATGCGTCCGGCGACGGGCGTGCCGGCATGGTGCTGTTCGCCGCGCCTCCGGCGGGCGACTCGCTGCCGTCCCTGGCCGGGGAAGAGAAGGCGCGTGCTGCGAACGCCGTGCATGCCGTTTATGATGCCGTGCGCGGGGTGCGGGCGTTGCGCGCCGAATTCAAGGTGCCCTCCAATGTGGAGTGCACGGTCCATCTCGCGAGAACGCCGGAGTTTTCCGGATTCGACTTGGAGGTTTTCCGCGCCCTGGCCCGCGCCTCGGGTGTGGTCGGCATCGGAGCGGCTGGTCCCGGCAGAAAGATGCCGCATGTCCTCACGCCGCTCGGGGAGGTCTATCTGGAACTGGAGATCGACGTGGAGGCCGAGCGGGGGCGTTTGCACGGCGAGTTGGAGAAGGTCGAGGCTGAGATCGCCAAGGTGGACAAAAAGCTGGCGGACGCCTCGTTCGTGCAGGGTGCGCCGGCGGAGGTCATCGAGAATTTCAAAAAGCGCGGTGAGGAATGGCGTGCAAAGAAGGCGAAGCTGGAGGCGGCGATCGTGGCGTTGTGAGGACGATCGGCGCCGCGACATGCGGATGAAACTGACGACACGACTGAGGCGGATGCGGAGTTCGGAGGGGCTGCGACGCATGACGCGTGAAACACGCGTCGCGGTGGAGGATCTCGTTTATCCGCTGTTCGTCCATGGCGCGGACCGCAATGAACCCGTGGCGTCGATGCCGGGAGTCGAGCGGCGGACGATTGCGGATTTGGTCCGCGAATGTCGCGAGGCCCGCGATCTCGGGATTCCGGCCGCAGCCATTTTCCCCGTCATCGATCCGTCGCGAAAGGATGCCCGCGGCACGCACGCGCTGGATGCGGGCAATCTGCTCTTCTGTGCGCTGGGCGAGGTGAAGTCGGCCGTGCCCGACCTCGTGCTCATCGCCGACGTGGCGCTCGATCCCTACACGGACCACGGGCATGACGGCGTGCTCACCCCGGACGGCCGCGACGTGGACAATGACGCGACGGTGGAGATTCTCTGCGATCTGGCGGTGCGCGAGGCGCAGGCCGGCGCGGACATCGTCGCGCCCTCGGACATGATGGATGGCCGCGTGGGGGCGATCCGGAGCGCCTTGGATGCCGCCGGGTTGGGCAACACGCCGATCATGGCGTATGCGGCGAAGTTTGCGTCGGCTTACTACGGTCCGTTCCGCGATGCGGTGGGGAGCCGGCGTCCCGAAGGCGCGCCGCCCATTTCCAAGGCAACCTACCAGTTGGACCCCGCGAATCTGCGCGAAGCCTTGCGCGAAGTGGAGCAGGACGAACGCGAGGGGGCGGACATGGTGATGGTGAAACCGGCCGGTCCGTATCTCGATGTGATCCGTGCGGTGCGGGAGAGGACGGATTTGCCTCTGGCGGCTTACCAGGTGTCCGGCGAATACGCGCAGATCCATGCCGCGGCCGCGGCGGGCTGGCTTGATTATGCGCCGTGTCGCGACGAGTCGTTGCTGGCGATCAAACGGGCCGGTGCAGACATGATCCTGACATATTTCGCCCGCGAAGTGGCGGAGTCCCTGCGTTCGCGGGTGCGGGGCGGTGCCGCCTAGGTGTATTTGAGGATTTCCTCGACGGTGGTTTCGCCGTCGAAAATCGCCTGCAGACCTTCCTCGCGCAGGGTGCGCATGCCGAGCTCGATCGCCTTCTGGCGGAGGACGACGCCGGGCGCGCGCTGGTTGATCATCTCCCGGAGAGTGTCGCCGATCCGCAGGGTCTCGAAGATGCCCTTGCGGCCCTTGTAGCCGCTGTCGCCGCAATCATCACAACCGCGGCCCTTGTAGAACTTCTTGTCGCCGACCTCGTGGGCGGACAGTCCGAGCAGCATCAATTCGTCGTCCGTCGGCTCGTAGGGCTCGATGCATTTCGGGCAGATGCGGCGGACGAGGCGCTGGGCGACGATCAGTTCGAGGGAAGCGGAGATGAGGAAGGGTTCCACACCCATGTCGATGAGGCGCGTGATGGCCCCGGTCGAGTCGTTGGTGTGCAGCGACGTGAAGACCAGGTGGCCGGTGAGGGAGGCTTGGATGGCGATCTGGGCGGTCTCGATGTCGCGGGTCTCGCCGACGAGGATGCGGTCGGGGTCCTGCCGGAGGAAGGCGCGCAGGCAGCGGGCGAAGTCGAGGCCGATGCTCTCGTTGACCGGGACCTGCATGATGCCGTCGATGTCGTATTCGACGGGATCCTCTGCGGTGAGAAGCTTCGAGTTGGGCTCGTTGATCTCGCGGAGGCAGGCGTAGAGGGTGGTGGTTTTCCCGGAACCGGTCGGGCCGGTGACGATGATGATGCCGTTGGGCAGCTTGATGAGGTCGCGGAGGGTCTTCTTGACGCGTTCGGGGACGCCGAGCTTGTCGAGGTCGAGCTGCACGGCCGAGCGGTCGAGGATGCGGAGCACGACGCTCTCTCCGAACTGGGTGGGGAGCGTGGACACACGCAGATCGACGTTGAACGGCCTTCCGTCGCGCGTGATGGTGCGCTGGATGCGGCCGTCCTGCGGCAGGCGGCTTTCGGCGATGTTCAGGTTCGAGATGATCTTCACTCGGGAGATGAGCTCCCGGGCGATCGAACTGTAGGCCTTGCGGTCGCTTTTTGTGAGGAGGGAGCGCAGGGTGCCATCCACGCGCATGCGCACGTCCATGTATTCCTCGAAGGGCTCGAAATGGATGTCGCTGGCCTTGGCCTTGATGCCGATGTCGATGAGGTTGTCGATGATCTGTGTGACGTATTGCGCACGTTCCTCGTCCGTGAGGTTGTCCGCGGCCTTGGAGGACAGCTCGCTGAGTTTTTCACGGAGTTCCTTCTGGGTGAGGGCGGAAAAGCCTTCCGTGGCATAGTCAACCGACTCGTAATACTTCGTGATGAGCTCCTCGATCAGGGGCACCGAGGCGACGCTGATCTGGATGTTCTGGTTGATGGCGAAGCGCAGCTCGGAGAGCTTCTCGGTGTCGAGCGGGTCGCTGAGGGCGACGTAAAGCGTGCCGTTCATGTCCGCGACGGGAAGGGCGCGGTGCAGGCGTGCCAGACCCACGGGAATCTTGTCCCTCAGGCTGTTCTCCAGTTCGAAATCTGACAGGTCGATGTAGTTCGCTCCGATGGAATTTGCGATGGCCTGGTAGAACGTGTGCTCGTCCACATGGCCGTCATTGACGAGGAAATCCTCGGGGGAGCGGCCGCTCTCGAGAATGGCATTCAGGAGGGTTTCCGCCTGTTCGGCGTCCAGGATTCCCTGGTCACTGAGGGTGGCGATGACAAGGTGCGCGTCCATATCAGTCCGTATCCCCCATGGTGACGGCCAGAACTTCGTCGAAGGTGGTCAGACCGGCGAACACCTTCTGGAATCCGTCTTCGCGCAGGGTCCGCATGCCCTGTTCGCGTGCACGCCGTCGCAGTTGCACGGTGCTGACCTGCTCCGAGCGGTCCTCGGTTTCCCCCATGCGGTTGATCATCTGGCGCATTTCGTCGTCCACCTTGAAAATCTCGAAAATCCCGAGGCGTCCGCGGTAACCGGTGAAACGGCAGCGCTCGCACCCCTTGGGCTTGAAGATTTTCGCATCGGACAGCTGCTCCGAATCGATGTGCAGGGAGATCATTTCCGCCTCGGTGAGGACGGCGGGTTCCTTGCAGGTGCAGAGCTTCCGGCAGAGGCGCTGGGCCATGACGGCGCGCACGGCACTGGAGACGAGGAACGGCTTCACGCCGATGTCGATGAGGCGGGCGATGGCGCTTGGGGCATCGTTGGTGTGCAGGGTGGAGAGCACGAGGTGGCCGGTGAGGGAGGCGTTGATGGCGATACCGGCCGTCTCGAGATCGCGTATTTCACCGATCATGATGACATTCGGTGCCTGGCGGAGCATGGACCGCAGGGCGCGGGCGAAGGTCATGCCGATGTCGGATTTGACATGCACCTGATTGACGCCGGGCATGACATATTCGATCGGGTCCTCCACCGTGATGATCTTCCGTGTCTCGTCGTTGATCTCGGACAGGCAGGCGTAGAGCGTTGTCGTCTTGCCGGACCCGGTGGGGCCGGTGACGAGGATGATGCCGTCGGCAAGCTTTATCAGGCCGCGGAAATATTCCTGGTCGTCGCTCATGAACCCGAGGTCGGGCAGGGTGATGGAGAGCGTGGACTGGTCGAGCAGACGCATGACGATCGACTCGCCCTGCGAGGTGGGGACGGTGGAGACGCGGAGATCCAGGGCTTTCCCGTGCACCTGGCACTGGATGCGGCCGTCCTGAGGGACGCGCTTCTCGTCGATGCTCATCGTCTCGGTCATGATCTTGAGACGGCTGATGACGGCGCTTTGAAGCGACGGGGGGAGGATCTTGTAGAGTTCCAGCTCGCCGTCGATGCGGAAGCGGATGCGGAAGCCCTCATCCACCGGTTCGAGGTGGATATCGCTGGCCCGCATCTCCTGGGACCTTTCGAGGAAGTCCTGGACGAGGGTGATGATGGCGGCGTCGTCCTGGGCGGCGCCCTTCGCCTCCTCGTCGGTTCCGGCCGCGACGAGACCCTCCTTCCTTGGATAGATGGAGGCGATAAGGGCCTCGACCCGATCCGGGTTGGCGTAGAGGAATTCGATCTCGGTCTTGAGCAGGAAAGGAATGGTGTCGAAGGCTTCGAAGTTCATCGGGTCACCGATGGCGACCTGCAGGCCATGGTCGCTCTGCTGCAACGGCAAGATGTGGTGGCGTCGCGCGACGTCTCCCGGGATCAGGTTGCGCAATTCGCGGATGCGGCTGACGGTCTCCTCGTCGTCGAGGTCGGCGAATGTGAGGCCGTGGAAGAAGGCTATGGCCTCATGGACGTCACGGGGCTGGAGGGCGCCGTCTTCCACGAGAGCATCGAGCACCGGTGCCCCGGGGTGGTTTTCGCGGGCCGCGGCGATCTGCTCGTGGGTCACGCGGACATGGTCCAACAAAACTTCCAGGACTTGGTCTTCGGTATGCACGTTCGAGGGCGGAGAAGGTATTGCTTACGGCGGCTGACGGGGGGTGTCAAGGAACGGGCGTCATCGATGCGTTGTCATTCCGCCGGTTGCGGGTAACATGTCGCCCGAACGCCTCACCCCCATGAGCAAATACCAGACCTACCTCATCTTCGGAGCACCCGGCAGCGGGAAAGGAACCCAAGGCCGCGCGCTCGGCGTGGTTCCGGGATATTACCACTGCGCCTGCGGCGATGTTTTCCGCGCGCTCGATCTGCGCACGCCGCTTGGTCGTGAGTTCCTCGAGTATTCGAGCCGCGGCGAACTGGTTCCCGACGAGGTCACCGTGAAACTGTGGAAGATCCGCATCGACCAGAGCGTCGAATCGCATGCCTTCCATCCGGACCATGATTTTCTGGTGCTTGATGGCATCCCTCGCAATGTCCATCAAGCGCAGATGCTGCACGACTTCGTGCGGGTGAGGCGCATTTTCCATCTCTCGTGCCCCGACCGTGCGAAGCTGGTCGAGCGACTGAAGCGACGTGCCTTGCGGGACAACCGTCTCGACGATGCCAATGAGGAGGTCATCAAGCACCGGCTCGAGACCTATGAGCACGAGTCGAGGCCGCTGCTCGCGTATTACGGAGAGGACATGATCTGCCACATCGATGCGACACAGTCCCCCGTGGATGTGCTGAACAAGATCCTGGAGGTGCTGGTGAGGGACCGCCGCAACCATTTCGGCGAGGAGGGATTCAGCGCGGTGACATGAGCGGGCAGTTCGGGAGCCTGCGGGCCAGCAGCCTTTACTGCCGCCGATGCGGACAGGCCATGCCGGTTCGCGAAAAACTGCTGCTCGTTCTTCCGGACCGGGAGATTTACGATTACCTCTGCACCGGCTGCGCCGACTCGCTGGGACAGCGGGAGGTCACCGCGGGAGAATTGGTGCGGTCCCGTGCCGGGGTGAGCCGTCCCCGGCACCGAAGAGGCCCGCTGCACGGATGAATGTTGTTTACATCGGCAGCGGAGACATCGGCGTGCCTTCCCTGCGCCGGTTGCTTGATGCATCCGGGGTGAATGTGGCTGCCGTCGTCACGCAACCGGACCGCGCCGCCGGGCGGGGCTTGAAGGTGGCGTTTTCAAAAGTCAAACGACTCGCCATGGAGCATGAGGTGCCGGTGATGCAGCCTCCGAAGCTGCGCGATTCGGGTGCCGTGGCGGAGATTGCCGCGCTCGCGCCCGATTTGCTTGTGGTGATGGCCTACGGGCAGATTTTGCCCCAGGCGCTGCTGGATGTCCCCGCCCTTGGCGCGCTGAACCTGCACGCTTCCCTGCTCCCACGGCACCGCGGGGCGGCGCCGGTGCATGCCGCCCTGCTCGCGGGGGACAAGGTCACGGGAATCACTGTGATGTGGATGGATGCCGGCTTGGACACCGGGGACATTCTCTGCGTCCGGGACTGCGGGATCGCCGAGGAGGAGACCGCGGGAAGCCTGCACGACCGATTGGCAGATCTGGCGCCCTTGGCTCTCGAGGATGCATTGGAACCTGTCTCTTATACACATCTGACGCTGCC
>JACSRX010000025.1 GCA_014879535.1 Chthoniobacterales bacterium | reverse complement strand
AAGCTTTTGGCGTGGAAGGCGGAGATCGCGCGCGAATCCAGCGAGATGTTGCACGAACTTCAGGACGAAGGCGGGTTGCAGGAGCCGGACGTGACGGATCGCGCCTCGGTCAAGACACCTGTCGGACGGGGGCGTCCAAAGGCGGATTTCAACGGATTGACCACGAGGCCTTCCATGAGGGCGATGGAGAGCAGGAGACAGACGAGCATGGCTCGGGCCCTGAAGCCTCCCTTCACAAGCGTCCACAGCGCGGCAAGGATGAAGAACGGCAGCCAGAAATCGAAGCTCGAGAGGACGGCCCAAAACTTGTCCATCCACGGCCATCCGCGGTCGGCATTGAAAAAGAGGAAGAGATGATGGTCGAGGGCCGACGGCACGTGTGGTAGTGTTGGCCGCAACCGTCGAATGAGACAAGAATTGAAGCATGCTTTGCGGGTGTGTCTGCTGCCCGCGGTCTTGGCGGGGTTGACCTTCCAAGGGCGGGCTGCCGACCCGGATGCGGATGAGTTGCTGCGTATGGCCCGCATGGCATCGACCCAGCAGGAGGCGGAGGTTCGTGGACAGCTGCGTTCGGGCTCGGAGACATCGCCTTTCAGGCTCAAGGTGGATTTTGGCCGCCTGCGCTTCGCCTTTGATCGTCCCTCCCGCGTGTTGGAGGTGCGGTTGAGCGAGGAGTCGTCGGGGGTCTTCGACGGCAAGGGGATGGCGGTCAGAAAGGGGATGCAGGAGGAGGTGGCGGAAGGCAGCGGCGTGACGGTGGAAGATTTGTCACTGGGGTTCCTTTATTGGCCCGATGCGCGCCTGTCTGGAAAGGATGCCGTGCGTGGGCGCTCGGCATGGAAGATCGAATTGAGGCCGGGCAAGCGCGGGTCAGAGTTTGCCGTGGTGCGCGTGTGGATCGACCGGGATACCGGCGCGCTGTTGCGAATCGAGGGGTATGACTGGCAGGGAAAATTGCTGCGCCGCTTCGAAGTGGTGTCCGGGCAGCGCATCGACGGCCAATGGATGCTCAAGCAGATGCGGATTGAAAGATTCGGACCGGACAATTCCTCGCGTCCCGTGGGGCGCTCTTATCTCGAGATTCTCGGCAAGGAGGCGTCTTGAGCTCGGGCAGTTCGCATCCCTGCACGGTGCTTGCATTCCAGAGGGTGCGCCCGGAGATGACCGCGGAGTTTCTGCGCATTCAGGACCAGATCTCCACCACCATGAGCCGTTTTCCGGGCTTCCTCGGCAAGGAGGTTGTGCGGCCGGCTCCCGGATTGCAGGAGGAATGGGTGTCGGTGTTCCGGTTTGCATCGGCGGAAGGGTTGCGTCACTGGATCGAGAGCGAGGAGCGCAGGGCCATGATCCTTGAACTTGATTCGTGTGCCGACGGGACGGGGCGTCTGCAGGTTATCGCCGGGGATGACGAGGAGCGGCCGCCTGTGACCGTGGTCTTTTCGCATCGGGTGAAGCGGGGGTGCGAGGCGAGGTTTCGCGCATGGCGCGAGGAGGTGCTCCATGAGATGTCGGTGTGGCCGGGGTTCCTCGGGGCGGATGTCTTCGATCCGCGGGGAGCGCAGGAGGAATGGGTGCTGATCGTGCGTTTTGCAGCAGCGGGAAATCTGGAAAGTTGGATGGGATCGGAGCGTCGCGCGGCCTGCATCGTGCGATTGGAACCTTTGATCGAGGGTTACACCGCGCATCCTCTGGGGAGCGGATTGGGTGGATGGTTTGCTTTTGACGACGCCCCTTCGGCTGAGGAGCCGCCGCGGTGGAAGCAGATTCTCATGGTGACGCTGGGGCTTTTTCCCACGGTGAT
Organism: Chthoniobacterales bacterium; assembly: GCA_014879535.1. GTDB lineage: Bacteria > Verrucomicrobiota > Verrucomicrobiia > Chthoniobacterales > JACTMZ01 > JACTMZ01. The sequence goes on along the minus strand of JACSRX010000025.1, from coordinate 119,112 downwards.
GCTACTGGCCTTGTTTGTTGATCCTTGGCTTGAGTGGATGCCATTTCCGGTCCACATGCTCCTTGCCAATCTGCTGTGCGTGAGCTTGCTCACTTGGCCCGTGATGCCTTGGCTGAACCGGAGGTTCGGGCGCTGGCTTGCCCTGCGCAAACGTGGCGGCTGGCGGCGTCATGCAGCGGGTGCGGTCGTTGTGGCCGTTCTGCTGGGGGTGTGGCTTGCCCTGTTCCTCGCCGTCTGGCCGTGGAAGTTTTGGTTTCCAAGGCCGGCCTGATTGCGACAGATTGGCGCGACGTGAACAGCGGGCGAATCCAACCCGGACCTTGGCAGCAGAAGGCGTGGTATGCCGCGCTGACCGGGCTGGCGTTGGTTGTTTTGGTGGGAGTGGCGGTCGGGGTGCTGAAGGTGGTTGTCGAGGCTGCGGCATTTCTGCAGCCGCTCTTGATTCCCGTGGTGGCGGCCGTTGTGCTCACTTACCTGCTCACCCCCGTGGTTGATCGCTTGTGTGCCTTCGGCTTGGGGCGGACTTGGGCGGTGTTGCTCCTGTTCCTGTTGATCGGAATGGCCTTCGGCGGCATCGGCCTCTGGATCGGTCCCATTTTGTGGCACCAGACAACGCTGTTCGGCCAGACACTGCCGGATCAGGCGTCGCGCGGGCAGGAGCTTCTGCTTTCCACGCTGGCGTGGTTGCGGGATTTGCAGCAAAGGCTCCAGCCGCTGGCCGTTCCTGTGGAGGAACGCACGATCCGGGATGAACTGTGGGCCGTGGCTGGCGGGTATGTGCAGGACCTCATCGTGTGGCTGCAGCAAAGGTTGCCGGAAATCCTGACGGCCGTGGGCGCCTTCCTCAAGCGCAGTGCGGGCGGTTTTCTCGGCGTGGCCGGTGTGGTGGTGAGCCTCGTGCTGGTCCCGCTTTTCCTGTTCTTCTTCCTCAAGGATTCCGCAAAATTCGCCAAGGATTGGCGGCGATACATCCCGTTGCCGGAATCTCCTCTGCGCGATGAGGTGGCCTCGCTGCTGGAGGAGATCAACAATTACCTTGTCCGTTATTTTCGCGGACAATTCACGGTGAGCCTGATTGATGGGGTGCTCATCGGTGCCGCCCTCCTGATCATGGGCTTGAACTTCGCGCTGCTGATCGGCTTGGCCGTCGGCCTACTGGCCTTGATCCCCTATGTGGGGCTGACGATTTGCTGGGTTCCGGCGGTGCTGATTGCGGTGGCTCAATACGGGGACTGGACACACCCGCTGATCGTGACGGCGATCTTTGTGGGCATGAGCAATCTGGAGAGCTTTTTCATCGCCCCCCGGGTGGTGGGGGAATCGGTGAGCCTCCACCCGCTGACAGTGATTCTCTCCGTGCTCATCTGGAGCCTGGTCTTGGGGGTGCTTCTGGGGTCGCTGCTGGCCGTGCCATTGACGGCGACGATCAAAGTATTGCTCCAGCGGTATGTCTGGCGCCGCCGGACTTGACGCGTGGAAGTTCCCCCGCTGCGCGGGCCAGAAGATCCTCCCAGTGTGCGTGCCCGCGGAGGATTTCGATTTCCACACGGAGGAAAAGCATGGGCACCGGCGGGTCGTCGATCTCGGGAAACCGGACGGCATCCTTTTCCGTGGTGACCAGCGCGTCAAGTGACCGGCGGTCGCACCACTCGAGAAACCGGAGGATTTCCTTCTTGGTGAACCGATGGTGGTCGGCGAAGGCCTTGGTGATCTCGACGACCGCCCCGAGGGAGCGGACGCCCTCCTCGAAGCTCTCCGGACGCGCGATGCCGCTCATGGCGCCGACATGGCGGTTCTTGAGGTGGTCGAGGGGGAATTTTTCCCCGGTGCGGAGATCCTGCCAATGCCGTGGGGCATGGTCGCATTCGATGATGGCGGCGGTCCGGTTGAGGCTGCGCAGTCGGTGGATGAGGTCGGCATCCGGGTCAGATCCGCTTTTGGTGACAATGATGTAGGAGGCGCGGCGAAGATTCGAGGGGGGTTCACGCAGTGTGCCGCGCGGGAGGAGGTGCTCGTTTCCGAAAGGTGCCTGGCGATCCACCAGCACGATGTCCATCCTGTGGCGCAGCCGCTGGTATTGCAGTCCGTCATCCAGCAGGAGGACATCGCTGTTGAAGTGGCGCAGGGCATGGAGACCGCTTTTCACGCGGTCCTTGTCCACCAGCACGCAGACGCCCGGAAGATTCTTGGCGAGCATGTGCGGCTCGTCGCCAGCACGCCGCGAATCGAGCAGAACCCTGTGGCCGTCGGACACGATGCGTGGCGGGAAGAGGTCGAGGTGACGGAAGATTTTGTTGCGCAGGCGCTGGATGAACGGGCGGGGAACGCTCTTGTAACCGCGGCTGAGGATGGCAACGCGTCGTCCACGTTTCAGCAGTTCCCGGGCCAGCATCTCGGCAACCGGGGTTTTCCCGGTCCCCCCGACGGTCAGGTTGCCGATGCTCACCACGGGACACCCGAGTTCTTGGGAGCGAAAAATCCGCCGGCGGTAAAGCGAGAGGCGTGTTTGCACGGCGCGCGTATAGATGAGGGAGAAGGCACCCAGGACAATCTTGAGCGCATTGGCACGGCCGCCTTCGCGGCGTTCGAGGATCACATCGACCGCGTAGCGTTCAAACCGTTCAAGGATGACGCGCATGGCGGCTCAGGAGACCAGGCAGACACCGGCGTTGTCGGCGTGCAGGATCATCAGGCGCCCGGAGGGAAGGACCGCCTGCATGGCCCGCGCGACCTTGTCGGGGAGATCGAGTGTGACGCAGGCAACCGCCGAACCCGAGCCGCTGAGGTAGCCGTCGAGAGCCCCTGCCGCCACCCCGGCTTCGATTGCCGGAACAAGGTGAGGAAGCGCCTTTGCGCGGTGCGGCTGGTGCAGCCAGTCGCCCATCGAGCCGCGGAGAAGGTCATAGCGCCCCGAGGCGAATGCCGCGGTGACCAATGCAACCCGGGCAGTGTTCCGCACCGCGTCGGAGTGCGGTATTTCCGAAGGAAGTCGCAGGCGGGATGCATCAGTCTTCACCTCGTCCTCAGGAACGAGCAGGACAAAATGCAAGTCCTGAGAAATATCGCAGCGGAAGAAGACGGAATCGGGGCGTGCGGCGGCGAAGCCGCCGAAAGCGGCAGGAGCTGCATTGTCCGGATGCCCCTCGAGTTCGGCGCAGAGGCGGTAAAGGCGGTCGGCATCCAGGGGAGCCCCGGCCAGTTTGTTCAGGCCATGGAGGATGCCGAGGCGCAGGGTCACACTGCTGCCTAATCCGCGTGAAGGAGGGATGCTCCCGCTGACGGTCCATTCGAACGCGAAGCCGGGAGCGCCGGAGGCTTGGAAAAACGAGGCGGCCGCCCCCGAGACCATGCCATCCGGTTTGCCGGGTTTTCCGCGCCGCACGGTGACCACATTGTAGAGATCCAGCGCCACGCCGAGGCAGTCGAATCCTGGGCCGAGATTCGCGCTGGTAGCCGGCACGCGCACCTTGATTTCATCCATAATTCGCCGGGAAGCTTGGCGCAAACGGCGGGAAGTTGCATCAGAATTCCAGAGTTTTGCTTGCCGCGGGGTGGCGCAAGCGGCGAAAAACAAGGGTTATATGAGTTTTCCTCACGACGTTCTCTCCTTGGCTGCACGGGATGCGCGTGGTTTGGCCATCGATGCCATCACCGCATGCAAATCCGGACATTTGGGTCTGCCACTCGGTTGTGCCGAAATCGGCGCGGTTCTTTTCGGTGCGGCTTTGAGCTACAACCCGCGGGAGCCCCGATGGCTGAACCGCGACCGTTTCGTGTTGTCGGCGGGGCACGGCAGCATGTTCCTTTACGGGTGGCTTCATCTGGCCGGCTACGATGTGCCCTTGGAGCAGGTGAAGAAGTTCCGCCAACTCGGCAGCATCACGCCGGGGCATCCGGAATTCGGTGAGACGCCCGGCGTGGAGTGCACCACCGGGCCGCTCGGGCAGGGGGTTTCGAACGCGGTCGGCCTGGCGATTTCCGGCAAGATGGCCGAGAAGCGGTTCAATACCGCCGAGCACCGTATTTTCGACCACAAGGTCGTATGCTTGGCGGGGGACGGCTGCCTCCAGGAGGGGATTGCCAGTGAGGCGAGCGCGTTGGCAGGGCACCTGCAGTTGGACAACCTCATCCTGATCTACGATTCCAATGATGTGACGCTGGATGCGATGGCCCTGTTCACGCAGAGCGAGGATACCATCGGGCGCTACAAGGCCTACGGTTGGGATGTGGTCGAGGTGGATGGACAAAACATGGAGGAGTTTCTTCGGGCCTACGAAAAGGCGAAAGCCGCCACGGGGAAGCCCCAGATGATCGTGGCGAAGACGCTCATCGGCAAAGGGATCCCCGAGGTGGCGGGAACCAACAAGGCGCACGGCGAGGCTGGCGTTGCCTTCGCCGATGCTGCGAGGAAAGGGCTGGGGTTGCCGGAGGAGAAGTTTCATGTGTCGCCGGAGGTGCGCGAATTCTTCGCCCGTCACGCCGCGGAACTTGAGAGAGCATGCAAAGAGTGGCACAAACGCTTCGATGCTTGGCGCAAGGCGAACAGGGACCTCGCCGAGGAGATCGAAAATGCGGTCGCCAAGAACTACCCGGATCTTCTCAAATCAATCCCCGGTTATCCGGCCGATGCTCCGGACATAGCAACGCGCAAGGCCGGCTCGGATGTGCTGCAGTATGTGGCCAAGGCCATGCCGTTGGTCATCAGTGGAAGTGCAGACCTCCACGGGTCCACGCTCAACTACATCAAGGACGGAGGGGATTTTGATGCCCGCAACCACGGCGGCCGCAACATCCGATTCGGCATCCGCGAGCATGGCATGGCGGGCATCCTCAACGGCATTGCGTATGACGGGATTTTCCGAGCGAGCGGTGCGACGTTTCTGGTTTTCAGTGATTATTGCCGGGGCTCCATCCGGGTCGCCGCGCTTTCCCATTTGCCCGTGGTTTACATCTTCACGCACGATTCGGTTGGGGTGGGCGAAGACGGGCCGACGCACCAGCCGGTGGAGGCACTTGCCGCGTTGCGGGCGATACCGAATCTCGATGTGATCCGTCCGGCCGACCCTGCAGAAACGGCGGGCGCTTTTGCGGCGGCCTTCGAACGCAAGGATGGTCCGACGCTCCTGGCGCTTTCGAGACAGGCGCTGCCCACGCTTCGCCAGATTCCGGAGGGCGAGGCCCGGCAGGGAGTGTTCCGTGGCGGCTACATCGCGCGGCGCGAGACGGCACCGTTGGAACTGATCATGCTTTCCACAGGGAGCGAATTGCATCTGGCGATGGAGGCGGCGGAGCAGCTCGGGGCATCGGTGCGCGTGGTGTCGCTGCCTTGTTTCGAAAGATTCGAACGTCAGACCGAGGAATACCGCGATTTCGTGCTCCCGCCGGATTGTGTGCGGCGCGTTTCCATCGAGGCGGGGGTTTCCCAGCCATGGCACCAATACGTCGGTCGCCGGGGCAGGGTGGTGGGGATCGACCGTTTCGGCTTGAGTGCACCCGGCGGCACGGTGATGAAAACGCTGGGCATCAGCGTGGACGCCCTGCTGCTGGCCGGCAAATCCCTGCTTTCCCGCGGATGAAAATGCGCGGCGTGGCTTTGATGTCGGCCGGTTTGGCTATGACGGGCATGTTCGCGGAGAAAGGCCGCACGGCAGCAGCCGGGGACGAGTTCGTTCCGCAGTGGGCCAAGCATGCGGTGTGGTATCAGATTTTCCCCGAGCGCTTCCGCAACGGCGACGCGTCCAATGATCCGAGAAAGGAAGACATCGCAGGGGCCTTTCCCGATGACCCGAAGTTGCCGTGGCAGATTCATCCGTGGACGTCCGACTGGTATGAGCGGCAGCCATGGGAGAAGACGGACAAGTGGCCGCTGAGTGAGCTGATCCAGAGGCGGCGTTATGGCGGAGATCTGCAAGGGGTTATCGACAAGCTCGGATACATGCAGGAGCTCGGCATCAATGCGATTTACCTGAACCCGGTCTTCGACTCTCCCTCCCTGCACAAATACGATGCGATCAGCTACCACCACATCGATCCGAATTTCGGGCCGGATCCGGAGGGGGACCGCAGGCTGATTGCCGGGGAGAATCCGGGAGATCCGTCCACATGGGTGTGGACGTCGGCGGACAAGCTCGCCCTCAAGCTGATCCAAGAAGCCCATGCGCGGGGAATCCGGGTGATATTCGACGGCGTGTTCAACCACATGGGGCTTCGCAGCTGGCCGTTCCAAGACGTTCTCAAGAACCAACAGAATTCCCCTTATGCCGACTGGTTTAGCATAAAATCATGGAGGGATGAAAAGGCCGGGACGGAATTCGACTACGAGGGATGGTTTGGCCACAGCACCCTGCCGGAGTTTCGGGAGGACAAGGAGGGAATCGTGGCGGGGCCACGGGACTACATTTTCGCGGCGACACGGCGCTGGATGGACCCGGATGCTGATGGCGACCCCTCCGACGGCATTGACGGCTGGCGGCTGGATGTGGCGTTCTGCATCGCCCATCCCTTCTGGAAGGCGTGGCGCAAGGTGGTGCGGGGCGTGAATCCCGAAGCGTATGTCACGGCGGAATTGATCGATCCCATCCCGGAGCTGAAGCCGTATCTGCAGGGCGACGAGTTCGACGCGGTGATGAACTACAACTTTGCCTTCACGAGTTCGGACTATTTCATGGCCGAGAAGACCCGGATTACAACCAGCGAGTTCGATCGTCGCCTCCGCGAACTGCGCGAAGCCTTCCCGCCGGGGGTTGCAGAGGTTCAGCAGAATCTTTTCGGAAGTCATGACACCGACCGTATCGGTTCCCATATCGTCAATCGCGACCGCGAGCGCTACGGCCACTGGGGGGATTACTTCGCCTTCTCCAAGGTTGATAGCGGCAAATACGACCCGCGGAAGCCGACAGACGCAGAATTGGAATCGCAAAAGCTTTTCGCCATTTTTCAGATGACCTATGTCGGAGCCCCGATGATCTACTACGGGGACGAAGTCGGCATGTGGGGTGCGAATGATCCCGATTGCCGAAAGCCGATGGTCTGGGACGATTTGGACCATGCCGACGAGGTTTTCCTTCCCGACGGCGGGAAGAAGGCTGTTCCGGACAAGGTGACGGTGAACAAGGGGTTGTTCGAACACTACCGCAGGCTCATTGCACTCCGCAGTGAGCTTGAGTCGCTGCGTGTGGGAAGCTTTGAAACTTTGGTGACGGACGATGAGCGGCAGATCTACGGCTTCAAACGAAAACTCGGCAGTGAGGAGACCGTTGTGCTCCTGAACAATTCCGGCAAGGCACAGACTGTGAAGATCCCCGGAGGCGGGACTTGGCGCGACCGGTGGAACGATTCCGATGTGGCCTCAAGCGACGACGGCGTGATGGAGGTCGCTTTGCCGCGCCGCGGTGGCGCCATTCTGGTGCGCCAATAAGGGTCAAAATAGGAAAGGAATGCCCTGTGCCGCAAATGCGGCCTTTTCCCCGGCGAGATACTCGGAGGCCAGGCGATCAAAGCCGCCGGAGGCGCGGAACTCGTCAAGGAACGCGTTGGATTGCTCAAGCAGCTCCGTGTCGTCAGGGCGGAGTGCAATGGCCCATGATTCCGTCTGCAATGGTGCCAGCAATGCCCGGGTTTTCTCCGGGTTGCGCTTGGCGTTTTGAAACACCGACATTTGGTCGTAGATGAATGCATCCGCTTTGCCTTGTGCGACCTCGAGCACGCAGGCGTTTTCCTTCTCCAAGGTGAGGATGCGCGCCTTGCGGATGTTTTGACGGGCAAAGACTTCGCCCGTGGTTCCCTGACGAACCACGATGGTTCGCCCGGCCTGATCGATGTCCGAAAGGTTGTCTGCGGAGCTTGCAGCCGGGACCAGTGCGGCGAGTCCCGTCGTGAGATAGGGGTTCGAGAAGGCAACCACCTTTGCCCGTTCGGGCGTGGCGGTCATGGACGAAATGATGATGTCGATCTTCTGGGACTTGAGGGAGGGGATCAGACCGGTGAAGGGGATGTTCTCGATTTGCAGGGGGCGTCCGAGTCGGGAGGCGAGGCCGCGGGCCAGTTCGACACTGATGCCGGCCGGTTGTCCGTCGGGGCCAAGGGTCTCAAAGGGGGGATAGGAAAGATCCATCCCGACACGGAGAGGAAGAGGCTCTCCGGCCCAGAGAGGGGAAGCGAGGACGAGAATAGCGGCGAGAAAATGGCGCATGGGAGAGCAGGGAATGGAAGCAGGGAGATGCCGCGGGCGTCAATCCGGCCGTTTTGGCTCGCTTCACTACTGTGCCTGCAGTGAGAGTTATCGCCTTATGTGGCAGGAATTCAAAACCTTCATAGCCCGGGGCAACGCCGTTGATCTGGCAGTCGGAGTGGTCATCGGTGCGGCGTTCGGGAAAATCGTCAGCGCGTTAGTTGATGGCGTCATCATGCCGCCGATCGGCCTGTTGCTTGGAAAGGTCGATTTCAGCCAGCTGTTTTTGAGTCTCGACGGGAGGCCGTATGCGACGTTGGCTGCCGCCCAGGAGGCCGGAGCGCCGACCATCAACTACGGCAACTTCATCACCGTGGTGATCCAGTTCGTCCTCGTGGCATGGGTGATTTTCCTGCTGGTCAAGGCCGTCAATTCCTTGAAACGCAAGGAGGCGGAGAAGCCGCCGACCCCGCCCGAGCCCTCTGCTGAGGAAAAGCTTCTGGTCGAGATTCGGGATCTTCTCAAGCAGCGCTGACCGGGCGTCCGAATCAGAATGTCCCGATCCCCGCGAGCGTAAAGGGCTCATCCTGGCCGGCGGCCACGACACTTACGTCTTGGGCATGGTGGAGCGCCTCACGAACGGTGGCGATGGCAATGTCGGGGGCATTGCAGTCCCGGCTCAGATGCCCCAGCACCACATGCCGCAACCCGGACTCCAAGATTTGAGTTGCGAGATCGGCGGCGGCACGGTTGGAGAGGTGTCCGTGGGAGGACATGATGCGCTGCTTGATGGCGAAGGGGCGTTTGGTGTCCGCCTGTAGCAGCGCCTCGTCGTGGTTGGCTTCCACAAACAGGCAATGTGCCCCGGTGACATGGTGGATTACCGAGCGGTTCACGTGTCCCAGATCGGTCAAAAGGCCGAGAACAACCCCTTGACATCGGATGGTGAATCCGACGGGGTCGGCGGCGTCATGCGGCACGGAGAATGCATCGATCTGCAGAGAGCCGATGGCAAATGAGGCGCCGGTGGAGAAGGTCCGCCATGTGGAGGAGGCATTGCGGGGATCCTGCCCGCACAACTCGTCCGCCGTCAGGCGGGTGGCATAAATCGGGCAGCGGAGAGAGCGCATGAGCACGGGAAGGGCCCCGGTGTGATCTCCATGCTCGTGGGTGAGCAGGACAGCGTCGATGTCCCCGGCACCCACCCCCAGAGCTGCAAGGCGGGCAAGCAGCTTGCGGGCGCTGAGTCCGGCATCCACGAGCACGGTGGTGCCCCCGCACCGGACGATGGCGGCGTTGCCGCTGCTGCCGCTTCCGAGAACGAGAAGATCCATGGAATGGCAAACTAACGGACCGGGAGGAGCGGGGCAAACTCCTCCTGGTTTTTGGGTGTTGGCCCGCGGGGGCGGGAAGCATAAAGTCCGTGGCCGTGCGCGAATACCACAGGTTGCTCAGGCTGGTTCTTGAGGAGGGAAGGCCACGGACGGACCGCACGGGGACGGGCACCCTCGGGGTATTCGGGGTCCAGGCGCGGTTTGATCTCCGCGAGAGCTTCCCGCTGGTCACGACGAAGAAACTGCATGTGCGATCGATCATCCACGAATTGCTCTGGTTCCTGCGCGGCGAAACCAATGTGCGTTATCTTCACGAGCACGGTGTGACGATTTGGGATGAGTGGGCGGATGACAACGGTGATTTGGGCCGCGTTTACGGTGCGCAGTGGCGCAGTTGGGCGGCGGCGGATGGCGGCGTGGTCGACCAGATTGCCCAGGCCGTGGACCTGGTGCGGATCAATCCGGACAGCCGCCGCATCCTCGTCTCGGCTTGGAATCCGGCGGAACTCGGTGCGATGGCGCTCCCTCCCTGCCATGTCCTGTTCCAGTTTCACGTCCAAGACGGGGAATTGAGCTGCCAGCTTTACCAACGGAGCGCGGATCTTTTTCTGGGAGTGCCGTTCAACATTGCATCCTATGCATTGCTGACGCTGATGGTTGCGCAGGTCTGCGGATTGAGGCCCGGGGACTTCGTTCACACTTTCGGTGACCTGCATCTCTACACGAACCACCTCGAACAGGCGCGGGAGCAACTTGCCCGCAAGCCGTGCGCCCCTCCCCGGATGCGGTTGAATCCCGAGAGGAAAACGCTGGAGGACTTTGTCTACGAAGATTTCGTCCTTGAGGGTTACGAGCCTCATCCGGCGATCAAGGCGCCGGTGGCCGTATGATCGCGGTCGCTGCCATGGCAGCCAACCGCGTGATCGGAGCTGCAGGAGCCATTCCATGGCATCTTCCGGATGATCTGCGCTGGTTCAAGGAACTAACCACCGGAGGCACGTTGCTGATGGGGCGGGTGACCTTTGAATCCATCGGAAAACCGCTTCCCGGACGCAGGACCATCGTCATGAGCCGCCGCGGAAGGCAGGGAATCCCGGGTGTCCAGGTGATCCGTGATCTCAGCGGGCTGCAGTCCGCCACGGTGGAGGGCGAGATATTCGCCGTCGGGGGTGCGGAGGTTTATCGGGGTGTTTTGCCATATTGCCGTGATCTTTACCTGACGGAAGTGTTCCGCGAAGTGCTGGGCGACCGGCAATTCCCGGTGTTCGAGGATTTATTCCGGTTTTCCGCGGTCTTGCGCGAAACGCCCGAACTCCGCATCGTCCATTATGTGAACGACGAGGTGCGGGATTTGCCGCGGACCAGGCTGGAGGCGCCTCCCTGATCAACGCGCGCGTGGAGAAGGAGGGGCGGACGACTCGCTGCGGTAGGAGTCCTTATACCAGAGGACGCCGTGGCGCCGGATGTTGGCGAGGATGGCCCGCAGGTCGGCGGAGGCCTGACGGTCGTTGAGAAGCATGGGCAGCGGCCCCGGACCGGTGCGGGCGGAGGAGATCAACTTGCGGGCTTCTGCCGCGGTGGCTTCCAAATCCTTGGATGCGGTGCCGATTCCGGTGAAACCTTCGCTCCCTTTCTTGAGGTTGGCAATCGTCTGTCGCAGATCATCCAGCGATTCCTGACTGAGGGCGGTGGAATTGATGCGGTCGAGTGTTTCGTTGACCGTTTTCACGGCGCTGCGCACCTCGGCCAGCATCTCGCTGCTGTCCCGTGTGAGGTCTTCAATGCCCGATTCGCGCTGTCCCTGCACGACGGCGCCGGGCGCGAGGTGAGATTCAAGGTTGGCGGAAGGATCGACAATCACGTCCACAAAGCGGTTTCCCAGCAAGCCGGAACTGCCGATGATGAAGCGTGACTCGGAGGGGAGGGCCACATCCTCGCGGATCTTCAACTCGACGGCGACACCCTGCATGGCGGGAAGCACGCGCGGGGGTTTGGCAACGTAACCGATTCGGGCTCCCCCGAGGAGGACGTCGGAACCGGAAAGCAGCCCGCTGGCGTTGGGAAAATCCACCTGCAGGTCGTAAAACTCCTGCAGTCCCTGCCCGAGGCGGCCGAAGTAAACCACCGTGCCGGCGATCACCGCCAGCCCAAGAAGGACGAAGAAGCCGACTTTCGTTTCGATGCGGGAATCTCGATTATACATGGATCATGGGGTCTCGTGGGAGCGGCCCTCCACAAAATCACGAATAACGGGATCCGTCGAGGCGCGCAATTGATCGCAATTCCCGTAGAAGTAGCATCGGCCTTCGTGCAACAGCGCGACATGGTCGGCGATGGAGAACGTGCTTTTCATGTCGTGGGTCACGACGATCGAGGTGACGCCCAGCCTCCGTTGCAGGCGCCGGACAAGCAGGTCGATGCTGTCCGCCACAATGGGGTCGAGCCCAGCTGTCGGTTCGTCATAAAGCATGCATTGCGGTTCATAAACGAGGGCACGGGCCAGGGCGACACGTTTGCGCATCCCGCCGCTCAAGTTGACGGGCATTTTGTGCTGGTGTCCGTGGAGATCCACCATTTGCAGTGCGGACTGGACCTTCTGGGAAATGATCGATTCGTCCTTTTCCCCCCGCTCGCGGAGGGGAAAAGCGACATTGTCGGCGACGTTGAGGGAGTCAAAAAGGGCACCGTTTTGGAACAGCATGCCGATACGGCGGCGCACAGGCGACAATTCACGCTCCTTGAGTTTCGTGATGTCGTGTCCCTCGATCTTGATGGATCCGCTGACCGGTTGCATCAGGCCGATGAGGTGGCGGAGAAAGACGCTTTTGCCCCCGCCGCTCCTGCCGAGCAGGACAAGAGTTTCCCCCTTGTGCACCTTGAGGCTGAAGCCTCGGAGAATTTCCTGCCCTCCTATGGTCTGGACGAGGTTGTCCACGACCATGACTTCCCGGCCTTGCTCGGGTTCGTTCATTTGCCGGCGGGAAAGAAGATGTTCAGGGTCATGGTGAGGAAGAAGTTCACCACAAGGATGAAGAGCGAGCCGATGACGACGGCCTCGGTGGTTGCGCGGCCAACTCCGACCGCGCCTTCCCGGGCATTGAGGCCCTGGTGGCAGCTCACAAACACGATGAGGAGGCCGAAGACGACGCCCTTGATGAGACCCATGGCCACGTCTTTCCCCCCCGTGAAGTGAAGCATGTTGTGGAGGTAATACGCCTCGGAGACGCCGAGAATTTTGGTCGTGACGAAAAACGCGGCGAGGATCCCGATGGCGATGCACTCCGCCACAAGGAGGGGCATCGAAACGAGCATGGCGAGGAAGCGCGGAATGACAAGGTAGTCCACGGGATGGACGGCCAAAGCGCGGAGGGCGTCGAGTTGCTCGGTCACCTTCATGGTTCCGAGTTCCGCGGACATGGCCGCCCCGACGCGGCCGGCCACCATGAGACCGCAGAGCACGGGACCGAGTTCCCGGAACATGGACACGCTCACAACCGGCCCCACGGCGGTATCCATCTGCAGGCGGCTGAACTGGAAAAACGTCTGGGTGGCGAAGACCGCTCCGGTAAAGGCCCCTGTGATCAGGACGACGAGCTGGGAACGAAACCCGATTTCGTAAATTTGATGGACAACGAGGTGGAAGCGCACTTGGCCCCGGAAAATGCCCCGGATTGTTTCAAGGACGAGGATGAACAGATCGCCAAGGTAGCGCGCAAAGGAAAACAGGAGTTCGCCGACGTGGCGGGCGGGGGCCATGGCGGGAGGGAGGCTCGTGGCTACGGGCGGATGACCTGCGTGGCGGATTGGGAGAGGGCGACGGAGTGGGTCTGACCGACAAAGCGCGCCTTGAGATCGAGTTTGTTGAAAATGCTGCGGATTCCCTCGATCGATATTCCGGGACCGTCGGCCTCGAGGAACATCACGTCGTGCAGGGTATCGACCTTGTAGCGCAGGCCCGGAATCGCCCCCAACTCGAGATCCAAGCCCATGAGCTTGTCCGGGGCGCGCAGACCGGCGGCATATACCTCTAATTCGATCATCCGCCGGCAGTGTCGCGGAATCGGCTCCAATCGGCAAGACGGAAGTGGGGCGCAAAACGGCTGGATTGCACAATGCGGGGGCGAACAGTAAACAGAGTGTTCATCCCGGCCATGCCCAAAGACATTTCCCTGCAAAAAATCCTCATCATCGGTTCGGGACCCATTGTCATCGGGCAGGGGTGCGAGTTTGATTACTCCGGGGTGCAGGCCTGCAAGGCTCTGCGCGAAGAGGGGTATGAGGTGGTTCTGGTCAACTCCAACCCGGCCACGATCATGACCGACCCGGAATTCGCCGACCGCACTTATGTCGAGCCGATCACCGCCGAGGTGGTCGAGAAGATCATCGCCCGGGAGAAGCCTGATGCCGTGCTCCCAACCTTGGGGGGGCAGACCGCACTCAACGTGGCGATGGAATTGCACCGCAGCGGAGCCTTGGAGCGGCTCGGCACGCGCCTCATCGGAGCGAAGGCCGATGCGATCGAGCGCGGGGAAGACCGCCTGCTTTTCAAGCAGACGATGATCGAGATCGGACTGGACGTCGCGCAGTCTGGAGTGGCCCACGACCCCCGGGAGGCCCGCGAGGTTGCGGCCCAGATAGGACGGTTTCCCCTGATCATCCGGCCCGCCTACACACTTGGCGGAAGCGGGGGAGGAATCGCCTACAACCGTGAAGAATTCGAAGAGATCGTTTCTCGCGGGCTCGATCTCTCGCCGGTGAAGGAGGTTCTCATCGAGGAGTCCCTGCTTGGGTGGAAGGAGTTCGAGATCGAGGTCATGAGGGACCATGCCGACAACTGCGTTGTCATCTGTTCGATCGAGAATTTCGACCCGATGGGCGTGCACACGGGGGATTCCATCACGGTGGCGCCCATCCAGACGCTCACCGACAAGGAATACCAGGCGATGCGTGACGCCTCCTTTGCTGTCATCCGGGCGATCGGCGTGGAGACGGGCGGATCGAACATCCAATTTGCCGTGTGTCCGAGGACGGGGCGCATGGTGGTCATCGAGATGAATCCCCGTGTTTCCCGGTCGTCGGCGCTCGCTTCGAAGGCCACGGGTTTCCCCATTGCCAAGATCGCGGCCAAATTGGCTGTCGGCTACACCCTCGACGAGCTGCGCAATGACATCACCCGTGAGACACCGGCAAGTTTCGAGCCGACGATCGATTATTGCGTGGTCAAAGTGCCGAGGTTCACATTCGAGAAGTTTCCACAGGCCGATCCCGTTCTCACCACGCAGATGAAGAGCGTGGGCGAGGCGATGGCGATCGGCCGGACCTTCAAGGAGGCCATGCAGAAGGCCCTTCGCTCATTGGAAACGGGGCGGGGCGGATTCGGCGCAGACGGACGGGACGAGCCGCCGAGGAGCGTGGACGGTTCCCTGGATGACGAAGAGCTTGAGCAAAGGATTCGTGTGCCATCGGCAGAAAGGATATTCCACCTGCGGCACGCCTTCCTTGCGGGGTGGAACGTGGACAAGATCCATGGCATTACGGGGATCGATCCGTGGTTCCTGAATGGGCTCCGGAAGATCGTGTCCGAGGAACAGTCGTGCCCGGCCGATCTGGATGCCATGCCGTGGCGGCGCCTCAAGCGTCACGGTTTCTCGGACCGGCAGCTGGCCCATTTGAGCGGCGCTTCAGAGGGCGAGGTCAGGGCGCGGCGCAAGGAGGCCGGAGTCGAACCGACCTACCGTCTGGTTGACACCTGTGCGGCCGAGTTCGAGGCTTACACGCCGTATTTTTACTCGACCTACGGCGACGAGGACGAGACGCGCCCCAATGACAAGAAGCGCGTCATGATCCTCGGAGGCGGTCCGAACCGCATCGGACAGGGTATCGAGTTCGACTACTGCTGCGTCCACGCCGCGTTCGCATTCCGCGAGATGGGGTGGGAGACCGTGATGGTGAATTCCAATCCCGAGACGGTTTCAACCGACTATGACACGAGCGACAAGCTGTATTTCGAACCCTTGACGCTCGAGGACGTCCTCAACATCTACGAACGGGAGAAATGCGATGCGGCCATCGTGCAGTTCGGAGGGCAGACCCCGCTGAATCTTGCGGCGTCGCTTGAGGCGAACGGAGTCAACATCATCGGCACATCTCCGGCCAGCATTGAGATGGCGGAAGACCGCAAGCATTTCGCCGCGATGCTCGACCGGCTCGGGTTGCGGGCAACGCAGGGAGGCACGGCCACGAACGAGATGGAGGCGCTGGAAGTCGCCGAGAAGGTCGGCTATCCGGTGCTGGTGCGGCCGTCATTCGTTCTTGGCGGCCGTGCGATGGAGATCGTGTATACGCCGGACGACCTTCGGCGCTACATCCGCACCGCGGTCAAGGCCAGCCCGGACCGCCCTGTGCTGGTGGATCGTTTCCTGGAGGATGCGACGGAGGTTGATGTGGACTGCCTGAGCGACGGCCACGAGACGGTGATCGGGGGTGTGATGGAGCATATCGAAGAGGCCGGCGTGCACAGCGGTGACAGCGCCTGCGTGATCCCGAGCTTTTCACTCTCGGACAAAGTTCTGGGCGAATTGCGTTCCGCAGCCCGGTCCATGGCGAAAGAATTGAAGGTGCGGGGCCTGATGAACGTCCAGTTTGCGGTGAAAGACGAGACGGTTTACGTGCTGGAGGTCAATCCGCGGGCATCCCGCACCATCCCCTATGTGAGCAAGGCAATCGGGGTGCCTTTGGCCAAACTCGCCGCGAAGGTCATGGCCGGCCACACGTTGCAGGAGCTCGGGTTCACCTCGGAGATCGTGCCAGCGCATTACGCGGTGAAGGAGGCGGTGTTTCCATTCATCAAATTCCCGGGGACGGACATCACCCTGGGTCCTGAGATGCGGTCCACCGGGGAGGTCATGGGTTTGGATCCGGATCTCGGCATTGCGTATGCCAAAGCGCAGATGTCGGCGCAGCCCCCATTGCCGGAAGGAGGCAATGTGTTCATCAGCGTGAAGGATTCCGACAAGAGCCAGGTTGTCCCGATTGCGCGCGAGTTTGCGGAAGCCGGCTTCACCGTGCATGCAACCAAGGGAACCTTGGGCGTATTGCAGGCGGCCGGTGTTCCGGCCACGCCGATCTACAAGCTGAGCGAGGGAAGGCCGAACCTGCTGGATCTGATCAAGAACGGCGAGATGCAGTTCATCATCAACACCCCGCACGGGAAAATTCCGCGCAGAGACGAAGTGGCCATCCGCAGTGCAGCGGTCGCGCAAAGGATTCCGATCATGACCACATTGCGTGGCGCCCGGATGAGCATCCACGCAATCAAGTCGCTCAACAAGGCGGGCTATTCCGTTCGCTGCCTGCAGGAATACCAGCGGCGGGGCTGATCCGTTGACGGGACGTCTGCCATGCCCTGAGTTCCAGTGCCCGGGCCGCGGCGTTGATCTCGGCCTGTTTTTTGCTCTGGCCGGATCCCCGCCCAAGTTCCCCGCCTTCCCAGATCACCCGGCAGATGAATTCCTTGCGGTGGTCGGGTCCGGTTTCGGAGACAACCTCGTAAGCGGGGCTCTGCGGGGAAATTGCCTGAAGAACCTCCTGCAGTTCACCCTTGGGGTTGTGCTCGGCAGGTTCGCGGGCAAGCGCCCCGAGTTCGTCGCCGGCCACGCGGAGGATGAAGCGGCGGACGGTCTCGAGATCGCTGTCGAGGTAGATGGCACCGACGAGAGCCTCGAAGGCATCGGCCAATGTCGAGGCGCGCTCGCGGCCCTGGCTGGCCTCCTCGCCGCGGCCCAACATCAGGTAGCCGCCCAAGCCAAGAAAGAGTGCGTGCCGTTTCAGCCCTTCTCTTGAAACCAGACGTGAGCGGAGTTTGGTGAGTTGGCCCTCGCTGAACGCCGGGAAGAGCCGGTAGAGGTGGTGCGTGATGACAAGCTGAAGCACGGCATCTCCGAGAAACTCAAGGCGCTGGTTGTCGAAATGGAAGGTCTTGCGCTCGAAGGAAAGGCTGGGATGGGTGAGCGCCTCCGCCAGCAGGAGGGAATTGCGGAACTTGTAACCTATCCGGCTCTCGAGGGGATTCATGTGCACGGTCAAGTCCGCGGCATTGAGATCGGAGTGGGGGGCGGCGTCCATTGGATTCAACGAAGTCCACGGAGCAGGAGTTCGGCATTGCTTGTTGTGCGCTGAAGGTTCCGGACAAGGGTCTCCATCGCCTCGACTGCGGGAAGTTCGCTGAGCTGCTTGCGCAGGACGATCACGCGTGCAAGCTCGTCGGGGTGGTATAGGTTTTCTTCCCGCCTGGTTGCAGATTTGGTCACATGGATGGCAGGAAATATCCGGGTATCTGCAATGGTCCGGTCCAGATGAATCTCCATGTTGCCGGTTCCCTTGAACTCCTCGAAAATCAGGTCATCCATCCTGCTCTGGGTTTCCACAAGGGCGGTTGCGACGATCGTCAGACTGCCGCCTTCGTCCGTGTTGCGGGCTGCGCCGAAGAAGCGTTTTGGCTTCATGAGAGCCTTGGCATCAACGCCTCCGGACATGATGCGACCCTTGCCGGGTTGGAGGTTGTTATAACCGCGTGCCAACCGGGTGATGCTGTCCAGGAGAATGACCACATCCTTGCCCAGCTCCACGAGACGCTTGGCGCGTTCAATGACAAACTCGGCCAATTGCGTGTGCCTTTGGGGCGATTCATCAAATGTCGAACTGAAGATGTCGGCATCGATCGAGCGGCGCAAATCGGTGACTTCTTCGGGCCGTTCGTCCACGAGGAGCAGAATCAGGCGCACATCCGGCGAGGTTGCGCGTATGGCCTGAGCGACATGTTTCATGAGGATGGTCTTGCCGGTGCGCGGAGGGGCCACGATGAGGGCGCGCTGTCCCTTGCCAAGCGGGGCGATCAGGTCCACGGCGCGGGTGCTCAGCGCTGGCTCTTTGAGGGCCTCGAGCATGATCCGCTCCTGAGGAAAGAGAGGGGTCAGCTTATCGAATGGCGTCGGTGACTTCCATTCGCCGGCGGGAATGCCTTCGATGGCCATGATGCTTTCCAATCCGCAGTAACGATCGCGCTCGCCGGGGCTGCGAACCTCCCCGGACACTTCCAAGCCGGTCTGCAGGCCGTATTGGCGCATGAGCGAGATGGAGACGAACAAGTCATCGGGACCAGCGGCGAAATTGAAGCCCGGCCAGCGAACCATCGCATGGTCCCCCAAGTCTTCTATCATGCCTGTCGCGGTGATCCGAGCCCCTGCGGCGAGGAAAAAGCGGCACAAATCTGCAACGAGGTGGCGCTTCGTGCCGTCGGGGCGCACTCTCAGGCTGTAGCGCTCCAGCAGGCCAACCAATGCCGCATGCTGCAGGCTGTGCAGCATCTCGATGGTCAGGAGAAAGCCGGGCACCGCTGCAGCATCTGCCGGGAAGGCCGACAGACAGGATGCAGCCGTGGGTGGTGGCTCCGTCAGGGAGATGGGTTGGGTCTTCGCCACTGGAATATGTTGGGGATGCGGAGACAGCCGGCCGTGGTGTTCACTTGAGGCTGTCGGTGGGGAACAGTCGTGAGAGAAGAAGGTCTGCTTCGCGGTTCAGCGCCTTGAGGCTGCCATCATTCCACACCACGATGGTTGCGCGGGCCACTTTTTCCTCCAACGGGAGCTGGCTGGCAAGCACGGCTTCCATTGTCACGGAATCCAACCCGCGGGCTGCCATTCGCGCGGTTTGAACTTCGGGAGAGCATGCCACGACAATGCTCGCATCGAAAAGGCCGGCGGCGCCTGTTTCAAACAAAAGGGGGATATCGGCCAAAAAGTCCGCGCCTTGACCGAGGCAATCGGAACGGAGGGCCTGCCATGCTTGCCGCACATGGGGATGAACAATGGCCTCGAGCTTGCGGCGCGCGGATGGGTCGGTGAACACGATATCCCTGAGGATGGCACGATTCACACCCGTGCCGTGGCTGATGACTTGGGGGCCGAAGGCGGCGCGGATCGCCTCGATTACGGTCGGGTCGCCGGCCAGCAGGTCATGCACACAGGCATCCGCGTCGAACAGGGTGAAGCGGCGGCGTTCAGCGAGCATTCTGCGGAATGTTGATTTCCCGGTGGCGATGCCACCCGTGAGCACCAGCAGCATAATGTTGTGAGGCACCGGAATGGTGCAGGAGGCGCGGAGGAACTCGGCTGGCCCAAAAGGGGAAGGATTATTTCTGAGAGAAGCCTTTGGCGGTCATGCCGGGCTGCTTCTGATCCTCAGGAAGCCCGAGTGGTTCCACGACCTCTTCTTGATCCACATCCTCTTCGGGGCGCAACAACTGTCCGGCGGCATCCATAAGGCGAGCTGTGACGAAGACGATGAGGTTGCGCTTGATCTTCTGGTCAACTTCGGAGCGGAACAAGACCCCGGCGAGGGGAACATCTCCGAGGATCGGCACTTTGTCGCTGACCTTCTGGATGTCCTCGCGGATCAGGCCACCAAGCGCGACCGTCTGGCCATCCCAGATGCTCACGTTGGTTGTCACCTTGCGCGTGCTGAAGATGGGTTGGTTGATGACGTTTTCAGTCAGGACGCGCGACGTGGTGCGCTCGCCGAGACTGAGAAGTGTTGCGGGATCCAAGACTGAGGTGGTCACAGGGGCGAGAATCGGGCTGCCGTAATTGATGAACCCTTCGAAATCGACCACTTCAGGCGACAGGGTGAGGTCGATAGTGTAGCCATCAGGGCCGATTTGGGGCTCAACCTCAAGCGTGACTCCAAGATTCCGGGTTGTGAAGTCCGTGGGGAAGCTCGGGGTGACAATCGGATCGTTGCCGCTGGAGGTGGAGAGACCGGGTGCGATGATGATGGCGCTTCCACTGTTGCCTCCGGAGTCCTGCGGAACTTGTGGGGGCTCGAATTCTTGGGGATAGGGAAACTCGCGACTGATGGTGATGGTCGCTTTCTGGCCGCTCTTGGTGGTGACTTTTGGCGCTGCCATCAGATCCACGCCCTTCTTCTGGTTGAGGGCACGGATGACCACTTGGAACTGAGGATTGGTGAAAACGCCGGCAATGGAGAAGATGCCGGGGCCCGGGCCTCCGGCGGCGGTGAGGCCGAGGTTTTGTGCAATGAGGGAGTTGATGCTGTTGACGGAAAGAGCGGAGTTCGGTCCGGTGCCGCTGCCTGTTCTTAGGCCGCCTGTGACCTGATCGGTGCCGACCACGGATCCACCGGGACTACGGAAAGGCCATGCACCCGTGTCGGTGATCGTATCCCCGCCGGCACCATAGGTTCCCGAGTTCCCGATAGAGAAGGGACCCAAGGCCCAGTCGAAGCCCAACTCCTTGACGTTGTTCTGCGATATCTCGACAAACTTGGCTTGGATTTCAACTTGGGTCGGCTGCTCGCCCATGGCGGCATCGACCAAGGATTCAATGAGATCAAGATTGGCTGCAGTATTGCGGACGACCAAGCGGCTGCGGCCGGGAATGAAGTTGGCGCTGGCGCCGGGCGGGAACTCGACACCTTGGGATTCGAGGAAGTCCTTGGCTTGAATGCGGGCACCCAGTTTGATGGCGGATGTGTCCTCCGCGGAGCGGCCCGCTTGTGCAACCTGCTCCGCACTTCCTGTGGCGTCTCCGGAGATGAAGCCGGGCGGAACCTTGAACTCGCGCTGCTCCAAGGTGTCGGTAGGTTCTGAAAGGGGGACGATCGAGACGGCGAAGGGTTCCACCTTGACTTTGAGTCCGGCGAGGGTCGCCACATAACGCAGGGCCTCGTAGAGCGGAACATTCGTCAGGTTGAGGGTGATGTTGTTGTCAACAGAGGGCGTTGCCGCGGCGGATTCCCCACTGATCTCGTTGACTGCAGGAGCCGGGGTGGCTCCCGAGGGAAGTTTCAGAACAATGTTGATGCCGCGATTGTCTTCACCCGACTCCGTGGTATCCAGTTCGCGGCTGCGCTGTTGGAGAAAATTGACGGCTTGCCGGACCGTGGCATTTTTGAGGTCGACCCGCGGGATGATGATTCTGTTCAACCTGGCGATCATCAACTCCGTCCCGCGACGATCTTCCTGGCCGAGGGAGGAATCCGTGACGCGGGAATCCGAGAAGCGGCGATGCGGGCGTTCCCAAGCCTTGTCCACCTGCCACAACATGCGAGAGCGGGTTTCGTTGTAGGCACTCTCATAATATCTCTGCTTGCCGAGTTCGACCTCCTCAAGGCCGCGGAACGCGGCAGCATTGTCCTTGTCGATCGTGAGGGCCTGCTGGTAGCGCTTCTGGGCCATGTCGTAGCGGCCGGAATCCGCAAAACCATTGGCTTCCATGAGGAGTTTCTGCACCTCTTCGCGGTCGGCTGCGAATTCGGGGGTGATGGTCTTGTTGAAGTAGTCGGGCTGCTCTAAGCGGCTGAGGAACACGGCAGCCGGACGGTAGTTGGGGTTGTAGCGCGGCTCGAGAACCTCGCGGGCGACTGTTTCGGCCTTTGCATATTCGCCTTGGCTGACAAGGTATTCTGCGTAGCGCACGGCGGCGGAGGAGAAGCGGGCGAGGGCCCGACCGTGGAGGCTGCGAGTTGCCGAACCTGCCGGGATCAAGTCGACGGCTTCTTTATAGGCCGAATAGGCGCCTTCGATGTCGTTCGCTGCCAACGCAGCATCGCCGCGGCGCATCGCCTCCTCAGCGACAATGATGTCTTCTTGGCGGCGGGCGATTTCCCGGTCGGCACCAGCGTCCAAACTGCCGCTGTAGCCAGCTTCACCTGTGGAACCGGCATTGACTGGGATGGGCCAAAGGGCCGCGACTGAGAGCAAGGGAAGGATGGCGCGTCGAAGGATGATCATTGCGGAAGGGGCGGTTCAACTGCGGAGATAGAGGAGTCGAGTGGGAGGTCTTCGGGGGCCACCTCCTGCTGCAGGGCGGCCAGAGGCTGGCCTGCGGGGTCCATGAGGGTTGCAGTCACAAAAATGACAAGGTTGCGCTTGATGTGCTGATCAGCTTGGGAGCGGAAGAGCACGCCGGCAAGGGGAATGTCCCCGAGCAGTGGGGTCTTGTCGGTGACTTTCTGAACATCCTCGCGGATAAGACCACCAAGAACCACGGTTTGCCCATCATAGATGCTGACCGAGGTTTCCACCTTGCGTTGGCTGAAGACGGGGTAGTTGATGACGTTGGGGGTTACTTCCACGCCGCGGTTGAAGATGGGGGAACCGTAGTTGATGAACCCGTCGAATTCAGTGACCTCGGGAAGGAGGCGCAGGTCGATGGTGTAATTGTCCGCACCAACCGTAGGTTCCACTTCCAGCGTCACACCGATGGGTTTCATGGTGAAGGTTGTCGGTGTGGCCGGAGTGATCGGCTGCGTGCCGGTGCCTGTCTGTTGCGGGATTTGTGGAGGATCGTATTCTTCAGGATAGCGGAATTCACGGACGACTTCGACTTTGGCCGTCGAGCCGCTTTTGGTGGTGACTTTGGGGGCGGACAAGACGTCGATGCCCTTTTTCTGGTTGAGCGCGCGCAGGACGACTTGGAACTGGGGATTGGAGAAGACTCCTGCCAGGGAAAGAATGCCTGAGGCGGGACCTGTGATGGGGTTGCCGAGCAGCAGGGCATCCACGGCGTTGGCGGCGATGGCGGTTCCGCCGGTGCGGTTGCCGGCGGTGAGTGGGTATTGGCCGACCGGGGTTCCCGTGCCAGGGTTGACGAAGGGGTAATAAGGCACCGCAGTATCCCCCGTGGGGGCCACTGCGTTGAATTGGTTGCCCGTGGTGCCGCCTCCGCCGTAAACACCGGAAGACCCAAAGGCGAATTGACCGAGCAGCCAGTCAAAGCCGAGTTCCTTGAGATTGTTTTGGGAGACCTCGACAAATTTCGACTCGATCTCGACCTGGGAAGGGACAGCTCCCGTGGAACTCTCGACCAAGGCATCGACCAGATCGAGGTTCTCCTGGGTATTTCGGACGATCAGACGGCTGCTGCTGGCAAGGAAGTTGGCACTGGCGCCCGGCGGGAACTGGACTCCTTGAGATTCAAGGAAGTCTTTGGCGCGGCTGCGAGCCACGGTCTCGCCACCGTAACCGGCGTCTGCGCCGCCGCCTCCGCTGGGCAGGCTGGTGATGAAACCCGGGGGCACCCGGTATTCCTTTGTGATGAGGGTGTCGGTGGGTTCGGAAATCGGCACAATCAGCACTGCATAGGGCTCAACCTTGATTTTGAGGTTTGCCAAGCGGGTGATGTAGTCAAGCGCTTCACGGAGGGGGATGTCGGCCAGATCAATGGTGATGGTTTGCGAGGCGGCTGCGGCGTCGAGTTTGAGGACGATGTTCACGCCGCGCTCCCGGGCATCAAGCGGGTCCGTGTCGAGGGCGGCGGAGCGCTCCCGCAAATATTCGATGGCGTCGCGGACGGTCGCATCCGTGAAGTTGATGCGGGGAATGATGATGTCGTCGAGTTTACGGTTGACCGACTGTGTGCCGCGGGCGGTAAGGACGGGTTGCTCGAGAACTGCAGCGGGGCCGAGATCCTGCCGGCGCACGGGGGTCTCCCAAGCCTTGTCCACATCGGTGATCATCCCGGCACGGGTTTCGTTTTGGGAGGCGTCGGCCACGCGCATGCGGGCGAGGTTGACCTGTTCCATACCACGGCGTGCCGCGATGTTGTAGCGGTCAAGCCTGAGAGCCTCCTCGTATTTTTTGATGGCCTCCTCGAAGCGACCGCTGTCATAGAGACCCTGACCGTCGAGGAGCAGTTTTTTGACCTCCTCTACCTTGCTGACAAAGCCGGGGGTGATGGTTTTATTGAAGTAGTCAGGCGCCTCAAGGCGGGCGAGGAGGCGTTGCGCGGGCTTGTAGTTTGGGTTGTATTGGGGCTCGAGCAGTTTTTCGACTGTTTCCTTTGCGTCTGCCCACCGTCCCTCGGCAATGCGCTGCTCGGCCAGTCCCATGACCGCCTTGGAGAAGCCGTCCAAGGCGACCGAGCGAAGTTGGCGGACATTCGGCGCGTCGGGGAGGGCATCTACCGCCGCCTTGTATTCCGTGTAGGCTGTCTCGTAGTCTCTTTCCATCAGAGCGGCGGAGCCGCGCTGCATGGCTTGGGGGGCGAACTCCTCGGCGAGTCTTTGACGCTTGGCAATTTCAAATTCTGCCTGGGATTCGATGCTGGAGGAGGGGCCTTGTCCGGTGCTGCCCGCATGCCCGACCGAAAACCAAGCGAAGCATGTCGCAACTGCCAAGAGAAGGATGTTTGTCCTCAGTGTTGGAAGGGAAGTGTTTGGCCGGGAGTGCATGTGTTATTGACCTTCAAACAGGGATGGAGGGGGGGCTTGCCTTGGAATGGAATGGGTTTCCCCCGTCCCAGACTGCTTTATCTCCGCTTTTTCTTCTGAAACGTCAATCAGTTTGTATGGACCTCCGCCGCCGGGAATTTCGAAATCGTCGCCGGTGCGCAGTTCCCACTCTTTGCCGGTGCGGGTGTCACGGAGGGTCGCAAGCGAATAGGGGGAGTCCTTGACTTCGCCCCGGCGGAGTTCGATTTCCTGATTGTCCGAGGTGTCACGGAGAATGATGACCGGCACCTCCTCCTCGACGTTGGTGGTGGGGTTGAACTCCCTGCGCATCTCCGCACGGTCGAACTTCAGGCGCGTGGGTGTGAGCACCTGCTGGCCGCCGGGGCCTGGTTCGGCGAGGTTGATCAAATCGCCGGGCCGGTAGAATTGCGTTGATCCCGAGATGGCGGTGGGGTTGTCAGGGCTGATGGTGTTGATCGAGACGCGACCGAGGTTGCCGTCGGGAAGATCGGTGAACTTTGTGCGGAGTTTGTCGATCTTGCTCGCCACCAGGCGCAGTTTGGTCCATTCGGGTGGTGTGGAGTTGGCGTCTTGCGGGTTTGTCTTGGCCCGGAATTCCTCAAGGTTTGTGAATCCATCCGCGTCTGTATCCTGTTCCGGGAGATCCTTGGCCGTATAGTCGAGGTTGTGCTCGAGAATCCATTTGTTGGGAATCCCGGGGAACAACTCGGTATCTCCTTCAAGGATATCCACAAGGTTGCCGTCCTCCCCCAGCAGGTAAACGCGGCTGATAAAAAGGGGAGTTTTGTTGTCCACCCAGTTTTGTCCCCGGTTGGCATTGTCGCGGTCGCTTCGGAGTTGCTCCACACTGGTGTCAGGTGCGAATTTCTCCCCTTCGGTCAGCACGGCGGGGAGGACGAACTCGTCCCGCAGCGCCGACGATTGCACAGCCATGAATAAGGCAACGCCGCCGAGAAGCAACCCTGCGACGATGAGCAGGAAGCGGTCGTAATGGGCTTTGATTTGGTCCATGGCCGTCCGTTTATTTCCCCGCCTGCAGCCCGCTTGCTGAGATCGAGGCCAGTTGGAGGTTGATGATGAGGTGTTCTTGTCCGACGACCGGCCTGATCACACTCTGCGACGGTTGGTCGGAAGCGGGGACATCCTCTTCGCCGTCCTTTTTGGGGGGCTGCGGGGAGGAATTGGTGACGCCGACAAGACGCACAAAAATGGAGGGCTTAGCCTCGAGGATGCGGTTGAAAGCCATATGGAAGTGCGATTGGTCGGCCTCGAAATTGACCTCGAATGGCGCCAGCCTGAGGTCGGGCAGCTCTGAATTGCCGGATCCTCTGGTTCTGGTGCCGCGGCCGGGAGACTCCGGGGTGCTTTCGCCGGGGAGCGCCATCCTGTGAATCGAGTTGATTCCACGAACCTTGGAGTCGATCAGGATGGATGCCACATTGTGGATTGAGGCCAATTGCAGGGCGAGTTGCGGGGCGGCTTCCGCCGACGGAAGCTTGGTCTCGTATTCCTCGAAACCGAGGTAGAAATTGTCTCCGAGGGTTACGCCATTCTTCTGCGCGTTGGCAGTGATGTCGCTGACCTTGCTGCGGAGAACATCTTGGAATCCCTGCGGGGTGGTCGCAGGTGCATCCACGCGGACGGTTTCACCGATTTGCTTCAGGATTTCAAGAGCCTCATCATGCTCCGCCTGCATGGCGCGAACATTCGCCTCGTTGGGGAAGGGCTTGTTGCGCTGGAGTTGCTCAAGGGTCGCCTTTTGCCCTTCAAACAGGGTTGCCTGCTCAGAATACCGGGCTTGCGTTTCGAGAAGGAGATATCCCGCCACAAGCACGAGCGCTGCGGTGGCGACGGCGAGGCCGCCGATAAATGGGTTTGCTTTGAACCAGTTCATCAAAGGGGGAGGGGTCGAGCCAGTGGCAGGATCAGCTTGTAGTCATACGCCCAGGCGTTGCCGCTCTGGGTGGCGCGCAACTGGACGACGGATGCTTTGTTTTGCTCGGTGATGTCGAACAGGGGTGAGCCGGCCAGGGCTTCGACGAAGCCATCGACAACGGCCGGGCCGCCTTCATTCTCCAGATAGAGACCATCAATGACCAAGGCCGTGATGGCGCCGGGCTGGCTTTCGCTGGATTCGGCCCCATCCTTGCCTGAAGTCTGGGCCCATCCGGGTTTGCTTGGATCGGGTTCCAGAATTCTGGTGCCTACCATGGGACGCAGTCGAGTGATCCAAATGTTGCGCTCGGGCAGCTTGGCATTGAGTTCGTTGATGAGGGATGCCCAAGCACTGCGCAGCACGGGGGCAGCCGCGAGGTCCGCGGCCTCTGCCATCAGTGCTTTTCGCTCTGCACTCAGCGTGTCGAGTTGGGTTTTGAAGCCGGTGAGCGGGGCAGCTTGGGCTGAGATTTCCGCATTGAGCGCGGCGATCCGTTGCGTCGCGGTCTGGTAATACAGGGCGGCAAGCCCGATTGTGCCCACCAGCAGGGCAGCGGCGGCGATCAGGAATGGCCGCCGGGCGTGGTCGGCTTTGGCGCGCTCCAAGGAAGGCGCCTTCAGCGAGATCTCAAGGGGGCAATCCCCGACGATTTCCCGGAGGGCAACGCCTGTGCATTCGCCGAGGCAGTGGACAAGAGGTCGCAGTTCCGCCTGATCCACAGAGGGTGCGACGCTGACCCGGCGAAGAGAATTGAAAAACTCAATGGGCAGCGAGAGCTTCTCGTTGAAAAACTCGAGTGTGTAGGGGAGCGTGACGCCGCCGCCAGCAAGAAACACTCGCATCGGGGCGGAACCGTGCTGGTTGGTCCGGTAGAACGTGATGGAGCGGGTGATTTCGTTGTGGATGCGGGTCATCACCGTGCGGGCGATTTTCCCGATCTCCGCAGCCTCTGCGCTTTTCCCTCCGCTGTAGTTGCCCGGAGGAGGGATGAAGGCATCGACGCGCTTGATGTCCTCGATTTCCGAAAATGCGCGTCCCTCAAAGCGTTTCTGGAGGGCGCTGGTGATGGAGCTTCCGCCGACAGGCAGCGTGCGGATGAAAAGGTGGTTGCCCTCGATGAAAAGCAGGTTGGTGGCGCGTGCCCCGATGTCGATCAAGAGCGAGCAGCCTTCCAACTCCGGATAATTGAAGCGAAAAGCGTTGTAGAGGGCGACCGGGGAGGTGTCGATGAGGTCGGGAGTCAATCCAGCGGAACTCATGGCTCCGACAGTGGCTTCCAACTGGTCCAGCTTGGTGGCGAGAATGAGGGCGCCCAGCGAATCCGGCTCGGACTCAGGCAGAACTTGGTATCCCCAGGACACATCCTCGATGGGGTAGGGAACATTCTGTTGCGCCTCGAAATGCAGCATCTGCTCGACCTTGTCGGCCTCGACCTTGGGAATCTTGACGAAGCGTGCAAAGACCCCTTGGGACGGCACGGCACAGGCGACGGTGCCTCCGGTCCATTGCAGTTTGGTGCGCAACTCGGACAGCACGATGCCGAGCTGCCCGTTCCGGCTTGCGTCGGCAACAGGGTCTGCAACGAGTTCGGCCCGTGCAAACCTCGAAAGTGAGAGCCCTCCGTCGGACGCCTCGAAGATCGCCATGGTGACGGACTGCATGCCGAGGTTGAGGGCGGCTACACTGGAAGGATGGGCCATGGCGTGGTCTGGTGGGAGGGGGTGTGTCAGGAGGGGATTACATCCCGGCTGGCCGTGCTTTGATGGCCTCGTAGTAATCCCATGCCAAGGGGGCAAATGGAGTTTCGTTCTTGTTCAGGACATAACCGCTGACCTGCTGCATGGATGCCCACCACTGGCCCTTTCCTTTCCAACTTCCTTCTGCCACAAGTTGGCCCTGCTTGGTGATCGTGACGCCGACATCCACGATGGCGGCGCTGGCGTTGTTGGGAAGCTTGCCGGCAAAGAAGCGTTCCAAGGTGCGCGGGCTGACATACATGACCGAGTTCATGGCCTTGGCTTGAGGGATGGCGGCGTGGGTGACCGAACCAACCAGAAGTGTGCCTTGGGGGTTTTCACGGTCCTTGTTGTTCAGGAGGATGTAGTAGTTGAAGGTGAGTTCGTCGAGAAATTCGGGCTTCGCAGCGCGTGGTTGCCAGTCGAACGAGACTTCCACCTCAAGGAAGTTCTTGTTCTTTGCGACTTTTTTGCCTTTGGGTCCGAAGCTGAAGGAGTAGTCGGGGGTGGTCACCAGGTCCGGGGTGATTTTGGTGATTTTGAACTCGGTGTTGATCGGCTGGGATTGTGCCGCCGCCGTGAGGAATGCCGCCAGCAAAGAGGCAGCCAGGAGATTTCTTGTCGTCATGTTCGTAGGGGGTGTCAGGCGGCTGCAGTGACGCGACCGCGGAAATATTCTATCGTCCGGGTGATGCCTTCGTCAAAACTCACCTTGGGTTCCCAGCCGAGTTCGCGGCGGGCGCGGGAGATGTCAGGTTGGCGCACTTTCGGATCATCCACAGGCAGCGGCTTGTAGACGATCTCGGCGCCCGGGGCGACGCGGTCACGGATTCTCTCGGCGAATTGCTTGATCGTCATTTCGTGCGGGTTGCCGATGTTCACGGGCTCGTGAAATCCGCTCATCATAAGGCGGAAGATGCCGTCGATCAAATCGGCGACGTAGCAAAAGCTGCGCGTTTGGGATCCGTCCCCGAACACCGTGATCGGCTGGCCCGTGAGTGCCTGGCCGATGAAAGCCGGCACCACCCGGCCGTCGCGCAGGCGCATGCGGGGACCGTAGGTGTTGAAGATCCGCACGATCTTGGTGTCGACCTTGTGGAAGCGGTGGTAGGCCATGGTCAGGGCCTCGGCGAACCTCTTCGCCTCATCATAAACCCCCCGCGGCCCGATCGGATTCACATTCCCCCAGTAGTCCTCGGTCTGGGGGTGAACCAGGGGGTCGCCGTAACATTCGGAGGTGGAGGCCAGCAGGAGGGCGGCGTTCTTCGCGCGTGCCAGCCCCAAGGCGTTGTGCGTGCCGAGCGCGCCGACCTTCATGGTCTGAATGGGCAACTCGAGGTAGTCGATCGGGCTGGCCGGCGAGGCCATGTGAAAAATGTAATCCAGCGCGTCGGGGATGTAGAGATACTGCGTGACGTCCTGCTTGATGTAGCGGAAGTCCGGATTGCCGGCGAGGTGGGCGATATTCTCGATGCTGCCGGTGATGAGGTTGTCGATGGCGATGACACGATGGCCTTCCGACAGCAACCGGTCGCAGAGATGGGAGCCGAGAAAACCGGCGCCGCCGGTGACGAGAGATACGGGTTTGGTCGATGCTGCGGAAGACATTGAAAAAACCAATCTAAGCAGAACGGCGCGAGGGTTTCGAGAACTTCCGCATCAATGTGCACCTTTTCCAAAAAGGACCACCGGCACCGTGCGCAGGAGGATGCTGAGGTCGAGCCAGAGCGACCAGTTGTCGATGTATTCGACATCAAGCCGCACCCAGTCGTCGAAATTGCGCACGATGTTGCGTCCGCTGATCTGCCACAGGCAGGTCAGTCCGGGCTTCATGCTCAGGCGCCTGCGGTGGGCGGTGAGTTTGAAGTTGTCCACCTCGTAGATGGGCAGCGGGCGCGGTCCGACGAGGCTCATGTCGCCCATGAGGACGTTGAACAGTTGGGGCAGTTCATCAAGGCTTGTCCGCCGCAACCAGCCCCCGAAGACGGTGACGCGCGGGTCATTTTCGATTTTGAAGACCGGCCCGCTCATTTGGTTGAAACTCCGCAACTCCTCCTGCTCCATCTCCGCGCCGCTGCGCATCGATCGGAACTTATACATCGTGAACGGTTTTCCGTGGCGGCCGGCGCGCTGCTGCTTGAAAATGACCGGGCCGGGGGAACTGGCCCTGACCGCTGCGGCGATGGCAACGAGGGCGGGCGAGAGGATCAGCAGCCCGAGCAGTGCGCCGAGACGGTCCATCACGTTCTTGACCAGAAGCGCCCATGAAAGATCGGGCGTGACGCGGAAGACCAGCATGGGTGTCGGGCCGAGGGAGTCGTAGGTCGGGCGGGCGATGGAGGGGCGGATGAAGTCGACGGAAACCCAGGCCTCAACGCCCTCGGTCTCGCAGGCTGTGATGGCGCTCTGCAGTTGCGCGGATTCCTGGGGCCCGAGTGCGATGAGGACGCGGCCGACATTGCTCCGATGCATGGCGTCGACCAAGTCGGCCACCGGCTGTTTCTGGAGGTCGACACGCTCTACCACGTTCAATTCCAGACGCTGCGCGGCGGAGAGGTTCTCCACGAGGGTGTCCATCTTGGACTCTGTGCCGACAAGAATGATGCTTTCCCCGTGGCCGCCCCGGCGCAGGCGACGGAGGTAGATCGCCCGGTAAACCGCCTCGCGCAAAAGCAGCCCCAGCGGCGCGAACAGGATGAAAAGCAGGAAGGCCGAGCGGCTCGGGATGTCCAGCCTCAGGAAAACCACGCAGGCTCCGAGGATGAGGCCGAGCCAAACGCCCGAGTAGGCGATCTGGCCCAACGAACGCCGGATCGTTTTCTCGAGCGGGTATTGGTAGAAGCCCTGCATCTCGAGGAGCAGGGGACCGAAGAGCACCACCACGAGGAATATCCACAGGAAACCTTCGAGTGGCGGCACTTGGGGGAGAACATCGAAGTCGATGATCTGGGATCTCCGCAGCCCGTATCCGAGGAGCAGGCTGAGGGCCAAAACCGCCCCGTCGGCAATCTGGTTGAATTGCAATGAAAGTTCCTGCCTGCGCGAAATCATGTCCGTGTCGCCCGGTTGCCAATTCCGCATGGCGGAAAACGCCCGAACCTCTTATGTATCGTGCAAATTCTCATGAAACTGAAGAAAAAGCCAACAGCGGCGGTCGTGGCCACGGCGCACACGCCGCTGGGGCTGCAGGTCGCCGCGCGGCTGCGGCCGGGTGCACTCGACTTCGTCGAGATCCGCGCGGATTGCCTGGCTGCGTGTGTCTCGGGGCTGCCGCGCCGGCTTGAACGTTTGCGTGTTCCCGTGCTCCTCACCGTCCGCCATCCCGCGGAAGGAGGGGCGGGAAATCTCCGTGCCACCGAGCGCGTCCGTTTGTTCGAGCAGCTGCTTCCATGGGCCTCGGCGATCGATGTGGAACTGCGTTCGGCTGCGCCCATGCAGGGTGTTCTCGCGGAGGCGAAACGCCGGGGCGCGCCTTGCATCATTTCTTTCCACAACTTCCGCGCGACCCCGGACCTTGCCGCGTTGCGGCGCGTCACGGCCAGGGCTGCCGCTGCGGGGGCTGACATCGTGAAGATCGCGACGCACCTGCGGGGGCCCCGGGACCTGGTCTTGCTGCTGCAGTTGCAGGCGAACGCGCGCCGGCCACTGGCCACGATGGGCATGGGGCCGCTGGGGAGGGTTTCCCGCCTCGCGTTGGCGGCCGCCGGGTCGCGCCTCAATTACGGCTATCTCGGATCCCCGCAGGTCGAAGGCCAATGGCCGGCCGCCGAGTTGGCGGCATTGCTTGGAAAGGTGGTTCCATGAACGAGTGGACTTCATGGATCCGTTCGGGAGGAAAGCTTGATGCCGCAGCCGTCGGATCCATCGTCGGGGAATTGCTCGGGGGACGAGCGGGCGACGAGGAGAAGGCCGACTTTCTCGAGGCCCTGCACCAGCGCGGGGAGTCGCCGCATGAGATTCGACTGTTTGCACTTGCCTTCCTCGATCGTGCCGTTCCGTTTCCGGTGACACCGGAAATCGGCGGGGTTCTGGATGTTTGCGGCACCGGTGGAGACCGTCTGGGCCTTTTCAACATATCGACCGCCGTGATGTTCGTCGCCGCGGGTGCCGGCGCGCGTCTGGTCAAACACGGCAATCGCGGCATCACGTCGCAAAGTGGCGGCGCGGATGTCCTCGAGGCGCTGGGCGTGCCCCCGGATGTCCCGGAGGACCGGTTGCAGGGGATGCTGGAGGAGGCGGGTGCCGTGTTTCTCTTTGCCCCGCGGTTCCACCCGGCATTCAAATCCGTGGCGCCTGCACGCAAGATTTTGGCGTCCCGCGGGAGTCCCTCCATCTTCAACATGCTCGGGCCGCTCCTCAATCCCGCCCGTCCGGCCTACCAATTGACCGGCGTTTTCAGCGAGGCATTGCTGCCGCTTTATGCCGAGGTGCTGCCGGGGTTGCAGCGCGAAAGCGCATGGATTGTCCACGGGAGCGCCGGGGGCACGGCGGTCATGGATGAGATCTCCACGTTGGGTCCGACGCTCGTTGCGGAAGTTCAACGCGGAAATGTCACCCACCGTGAATTGCAGCAGGCCGATCTCGGAGTGCCTCCGGGTGACATCGAGGAACTGCGGGGGGGCGACGCGGAGCGCAATGCCGCCTTCCTTGAGGAGATCCTGGACGGTCGCCGCCATGGGAGTGCCCGTGATATTGTTCTGGTCAACTCCGCGGCCGCCTTGAGGGTGGCTGGCTTGGCTGAAGATTGGCCGGAAGCCATGGCGCGGGCGGGTGATGCAATCGACTCGGGGAGTGCCCGGGATGTGCTCGCGACCATGAGGCGCGTGGCGGGAGGCGGTTAGCGCTCGGCATCCGAGGCGTTCATGATCTTCACCCAGATCGGGAGGGCGAGGGTCGCGCCGTATCCGCGCTCGACGATCTTCTTCGGCTGGTCGAAGCCGACCCAGACGCCACAGGTTGTTTCAGCGTCGAACCCGATGAACCACGCATCGCGATAGTCGTTTGTGGTGCCGGTTTTTCCCGCGGCGTGGCCGCGGTAGCCGAAGGACCTGGCAACCGCGCCGGTTCCCCTCGTCATGGCCTCGGCCAGCACATCGGCGGTCATGCGAGCCGCCTTGGCCGGCAGGATCCGCTGCGCCGATCCCTTGTAGCGGTAAAGCACGCGCCCCTGCGCATCCTCCACGCTGTCGAGGATGTGGGGCGACGGGGTCACGCCGTCGTTGGCCAATGCGGCATAAGCCGTGGTCAGCGCCTTGAGTGTTCCGCTGAACGAACCCAGAAAAATGGAGGGGAATCTCGGCACATCGCGGCTGAGTCCGGCGGCGAGGATGCCATCGCGAACCCTTTCGAGGCCGGCAATGGTGCCGACGCGGACGCTCATCGTGTTGCGGGAGAGCACGAGTCCTTCCTTGGCGGGGAGCGCGCCGCGATAGGTGTCGTCGCTGTTGGCGGGATTGTAGGCCCCGAAGGCCTTGGGCAACTCACCCGGGCCGATGCGGTCGTCGCTGATCGGCGCGTCCGGTTGCATGCCGCCCGCGAAAGCCACCGCATAGACGAAGGGTTTGACCGACGAGCCCACCTGTCGTTCCGCGAAATACGCGCGGTTGTATTTGCTGGCGGAATAGTCGCGGCCCCCGACCAGCGCACGGATTCCACCCGTGCGGCTGTCCAAGGCCATGGCGCATGCCTGCAGATACGGTGTGCCTGTCCTGTTTTTCGGATCGATGGAGGCGACATCGGCTTTGCGTGGATGCGGGTAGCCTTCGCGGTTCTCCACCGCCGTCAATTGGGCTTCGACCGCCTGCACGGCGGTGCGCTGCATGGAGTTGTCGAGCGTGGTGTGGATTTTGAGTCCGGCGGAATCCAGCACATCCTGGGGGAGCACGCGTTCGAGTTCGCGCCAGAGCAGTTCCATCGCCCAGTCCTCCTGGGGCGGGGCGGGACGCTCGCGGGCAAGGATGAGGGGTTCCTGCGTGGCCCCGGCGCACTGCTGCTCCGAGATGAACCCCTGATGCTCCATCTGCCGCAAGGTGAGGTTGCGCTGTTGCATGGCGCCCTCCGGATCGCGGAAGGGTGAAAGGCGGTTGGGGCTGCGGATGATTCCCGCGAGCAGGGCCGACTCCGCAAGCGACATGTCCGCGGCGGGCTTTCCAAAGTAAGCTTGGCTTGCCGTCTCGAC
This sequence comes from Chthoniobacterales bacterium, assembly GCA_014879535.1. Lineage (GTDB taxonomy): Bacteria > Verrucomicrobiota > Verrucomicrobiia > Chthoniobacterales > JACTMZ01 > JACTMZ01. Next base: position 84,488 of record JACSRX010000025.1, on the reverse strand, counting down.
ACCGAACAAGCCGGCTCCGAAGTAAATCCGGTTCATGTAGTGGGTGAGGATGTCGTCCTTGCTCAGGACGCTTTCCATGCGCATGGCCAAGGCGGCTTCAAGGATCTTGCGGTGGATCGTCTGGCCGCCGAGAGGGAAGCTGTTGCGGGCGAGTTGCTGGGTGAGGGTGCTGCCGCCCTGCCGGACGCCACCCGCCGCGATGTTGCTGACCGCGGCCCGGATGATTCCGACGGGATCCACGCCGAAGTGCTGCAGAAAACGCGTGTCTTCGCGCGCGATCACGGCGCGGACGAACCACGGGCTCACCTTCGACAGCGGAACGGTGCGGCGGTTCTCGCCTGCGAGGCGCGTGTAAACCTTGCCGTGGTGGTCGAGGACCAGCGAACTCTCGGGAATCCGGCCGACGGCCTGCAGGTCGAATGTCCATGCCCAAGCCGCATAGAACGCGGCGATCAATGCCCACAGGATGAAACAGGCTGTGATCAGGCGGCCGAGTTTCCTGGTCCGCTGGCGGCGCAGCCGGCGGCGCCGGGCGCGCGGGCGCAGCAAACGAACCCGGTGGGCGGCGGGGTGTTGTCGGACTCGCTTGTTCTTCGGCATGGAGCTGACCGACGGACTTTACCACCGTTGCGGCATCCGTCCCCCCGAAAAAACGCTTTTCTCGCTGATCGTTCGGGGACAATTTGCAGTTCTATGTCAGACGCAACCAACCCCAAGTCCCCCGGTGTCGCCTTGTTTCAGGGCATTCTGCTTCTTGTTCTCGGCGCTCTTTCGATCATTTTCCCGCTGATCGCCTCGATCGCCATCGAGCAGGTTTTCGGCGCCTTTCTGCTGATCGCGGGCGGCTACGCGCTGGCGACCGCCCTCGGCCGCAAGGATTCCAGTGCCTCCCACCGCATCGTTTCCGCCCTTTGGGCGCTCCTGGCCCTCGCCACGGGGCTGCTCCTGGTGTTCGAGTTTTGCGCGGGCCTGCTCACGCTGACACTCCTATTGGCGGCGTATTTTGCGGCGCAGGGCATCGTGACCATCATCGCGGCGTTCCGCTTCTCCGGCACATCCACCATGTGGGTGATGCTGCTCAGCGGTGCCGTCTCGCTCGTGCTGGCTGGAATGATATTCAGCGGTTTCCCCGGATCAGCCGCCTGGGTGCTCGGGCTGCTTTTCGGGATCAACATGATCTTCGCCGGCGCCTTCTTCATTTCGATGTCCATCACCCTGAGGGCCCGCGCCGCCTGACGGGAGTGCCGGGGGAAATCGTTTCACCTTGCGGGGCCGCCGCGAATGGCGGAGGTTCCCGCGCGTGAAGTGGTCTTTCCGGCTGGCGCGCGTTGCGGGCATCGATGTCCGCGTGCATGCCACGTTCTTCCTGTTGCTGGCCTGGGTTGGCTTTTCCTACCACGAGGCAGGCGGCTCGGGCGCCATGCTGGCGGGCCTGCTGTTCATCATCCTGCTTTTCGGTTGTGTCCTGCTCCACGAGTTCGGTCACGCCATGGCGGCCCGGGCCTACAGCATCAACACGCCGGACATAACCCTGCTGCCAATCGGCGGTCTGGCCCGCCTCGAGCGCATGCCGGACAAACCCTCGCAGGAACTGGTGGTGGCGCTGGCCGGTCCCGCCGTCAACGTGGTCATCGCCCTCGGGTTGTTCCTCGTGCTGGGGCGGTTTTTCAACGTGGGCGACATTCAGGATGCGGAGACCGGCAATGTGCTCGCCAAACTTCTTGCGATCAATGTGTTCCTGATTGTGTTCAACATGCTCCCCGCGTTTCCGATGGACGGCGGAAGGGTTCTGCGCGCCTTGCTGGCCACGCGGCTGAAGCACGCGCAGGCGACCCGGATCGCCGCGGGGGTTGGGCAGACCATGGCCGTGCTCTTCGCGATCTGGGGATTCTTCGAGGGCAACCCCTTTCTGGTCTTCATCGCGGTTTTTGTTTTCATGGGTGCGCAGGCCGAGGCGTCGTTTGCAGCCTACAAGGAGGTCGTGGACGAAACGACCGTTGCCACCATCATGCGCCCTGCGAGCGCCGTGCTCCGCATGGGGATGACGGTTTCCGAGGCGGTGCAGGTGGCGATGGGGGGGCATGGAACGGTTCTGCCCGTGGCGGATGCATCGATGCGTTTTGTCGGCGTCGTGTCGGCAGCCGATCTTGGGAGAGCCTTGAGCGGTTCCCCTGCGGGGGGGATTGCGCCGCTCGTGCATCAGAATGCCGAAGTCCTCCATGCGGCCGACTCCCTTGCCGGGGTTGTCGCCCGTCTTCAGTCGTCCGCGCAGGAGGCCTTTCCCGTTGTCAATGATGCCGGACAACTCGTCGGGATCTTGACGCGCGAGGATGTGGTGAAGTCGCTGCAGGCGCCCCGCTGACTCAAGGATTCGTATTGTGTCCGGCCGGCGCGGGGACTTAAATACCGGCGGAGCCCCCCGGATTCCGTGCAAGCCACGGCGGGGGGCTCCGTTCATTATGACACACGGTTTCCCCACACTGACGGCCGCCGAGGCGGCAAATCTCATCAAGGACAATGATGTCATCGGTTTCGGCGGCTTCACCCCGGCCGGATCCCCGAAGGCGGTTTCGCGCGAGATCGCCCAGAGGGCGCTGGCAGAGCACGAGGCCGGAAGGCCGTTTTCCATCGGAGTCATCACCGGCGCAAGCACCGGGCCGTCGCTCGACGGCGTTCTTGCCAAGAGCGATGCCATCAAGTTCCGCACGCCGTATCAAAGCGACCCCGAGCTGCGCAAGCGCATCAACACCGGCAAAACGCAATTTTTCGACATGCACCTGTCGCAGCTGCCGCAGGCCGTGCGCTACGGGTTCCTCGGGGGGATGGACTGGGCGGTCGTGGAGGTTTGTGACATCAAGCCGACGGGCGAGGCAACGTTGACCAGCAGCGTCGGCGCCTCCCCGACATTCCTGCACAAGGCCAAACGTGTCATTCTCGAGATGAACCGGCGGCATCCGGCCGCCCTCCGAGGATTCCACGACATCTACGAGCCGGAGGACCCGCCGACGCGCACGCATATCCCGATTTACCACGCCTCCGACCGCATCGGCACCGAGACGGTGATGATTGATCCCGCGAAAATTGCGGGTGTGGTCGAGACCGATCTTGATGACGAGGTCAGCCCGTTCGACGAGCCCAACGAGGTGACCATCCGCATCGGTGAGAATGTGGCCGAGTTTCTGGCCGGTGAAATACGGTCCGGACGGGTTCCCGGCGACTTTCTTCCCATCCAAAGCGGGGTGGGGAACATCGCGAACGCGGTGCTTTTCGCCATGGGAAACAACCCCGGGATCCCGCCGTTCGCGATGTATACCGAAGTGATCCAGGACTCGGTCATCCAGCTCATGCGCGCGGGCCACATCAAGTTCGCGAGCGGATCGTCACTCACCCTGAGCAATGCCGTGATGAGGGATCTCTACGCGGATCTCGAGGATTTCCGCGGCAAGCTCCTGCTGCGCCCGCAGGAGATTTCCAACAACCCGGAAATTGTCCGGCGCCTCGGCATCATCTCGATCAACACCGCGCTGGAGCTCGATCTCTACGGGAACGTGAACAGCACCCACGTCATGGGACGGCAGATGATGAACGGCATCGGGGGGTCGGGAGACTTCACCCGCAACGCCTTCATTTCGATCTTCACCTGTCCGTCGTCGGTCAAGGGGGGGAAGATCAGTCCCATCGTCCCGATGGTCTCGCACTTGGACCACAGCGAGCACAGCGTGCAGGTCATCGTGACGGAGCACGGCGTGGCCGACCTCCGGGGCAGGTCGCCGCATGAGAGGGCCAATCTCATCATCGGCAACTGTGCACATCCCGATTACCGCGGGCTCCTGCGCGATTATCTGAAGCTCGGCGGGGAGGCCCACACGCCGCAGTCCTTCGACAATGCCTATGCGCTGCACCGCGCCTTCCTCGCCGAGGGCGACATGCGCCAAGCGGCCATCACCGGTGCATGATGCGCGATACAAATTCGGCCTCACCGGGGCGTTTTATTTGCCACCCCCGCGCCAGTTGGGTTAGGCTCGCGCGATTTTGAGCACCGCGAACCCCATCGACACCAAGGCGAAACTGACGCTCCCGGGCGGACAGACCGTGGAACTTCCCGTGTTGGTGGGTTCGGAAAACGAGCATGCTGTGGATGTGCGTGCTCTCCGTGATCAGACGTCCTACATCACCTACGACGATGGTTACGCGAACACGGGATCCTGCAGCAGCGACATCACTTTCATCGACGGGGAGAAGGGAATCCTGAGGCACCGTGGATACCGGATCGAGGATCTGGCCGAGGAGTCGATTTTCCTCGAGACCTCCTACCTCGTCATCTACGGGGAGCTGCCGACATCGAGGCAGCTTTCGAAATTCCGGGGCCGCATCGCTTCCAGCGCCTCGGTGCACGAGGGCATGCGCCATTTCTTCGAGGGGTTCCCGCACACGTCGCACCCCATGGCCATTCTTTCGGCCATGCTGAATTCGCTCGGGTGCTACTACCCGGAGATGACCTCCCACAAGAGGTCCTTGGACATCGGTCACTTCGACTGGGCGGCGGCCATGCTCATCTCGAAGGTGCGCACCCTGGCCGCCATGTCCTATCGCACCAAGCTGGGGTTGCCGTTTGTGTATCCGCGCTGGGATCTGCGCTACGCGGCCAATTTCCTGCACATGATGTTCTCGGAGCCCTACCGGGACTACAACCCGAAGCCCGAGGTGACCGAGGCGCTCGATCTCATCCTGCTTCTCCATGCCGACCACGAGCAGAACTGCAGCACGTCCACGGTCCGCATGGTCGCCTCGAGCGGCGCCAATCTTTTCGCCAGTGTTTCCGCGGGTGTCAGCGCCCTGTGGGGGCCGCTCCACGGCGGGGCCAACGCGGCGGTGATCGAGATGCTCGAGGAGATCAGCGCCTCGGGTGACGACGGGCGCAAGGCGGTCGAGTCCGCGAAGAAGGGCGAGCGGCGCCTCATGGGGTTCGGGCACAGGGTTTACAAGAACTACGATCCGAGGGCCCGCATCCTGGGCGTGGCGGCCAAGCGCGTGCTGACCTCGCTCGGCATCCAGGATCCGCTCCTCGACATCGCGCGGCACCTCGAGGAGGTCGCTCTGAGCGACGATTATTTCATTTCCCGAAAGCTGTATCCGAACGTGGATTTCTACAGCGGCATCATTCTCCGGGCGATCGGGATCCCCGTGGACATGTTCCCGGTGATGTTCGCGATCGGCCGGATGCCCGGCTGGATCGCCAACTGGCGGGAGATCGCAACCAACCCGAAAATGAAGATCCACCGGCCCCGGCAGATTTACACCGGGGCGACCGAGAGGGATTACGTGTCGATCGAGAAGCGGGGGGAGTGATTTTCCCTGCGTGCCGGAGTCTCCGTCGCGTGCGCTATTTCTGCTCCGGAACGTGCAGGAGCCATGAGGGGTCTTCCACGAGGAATTGGACCTTGCCCCGATGGCTTCCGAGCTGTCCGAGCAGTTCGACTTTGGCGCCACGGTTGAGGCTTCGCAGGGGCTTCAGGGCGTCGGCGGTCTTGTCGGTCGTCCAAAGCAGGAATTCTTTGCCATGCACGCTGATGACCAGCGGTTGCTGGGAGGCGACCGATCCGCGCACGCGGAAAATCTCCCCCATGTGCTTCGTGAATTCCTTGGCGATCGTCGCGGTGAATTCGGGGCAATCCTCCGGCTTGAGTCCGGTGTAAACCATGCCCACCTCGGCATCCCCATCTTCGGTTCCCGGATTGGAAGGCGTCATGCGCTTTGCGGAATCGCTCTCCTCGGTGGTTCGGAAGCGCGCGCTGACGGGGAAATGGTCGCTGGCACCGGAACCTGCGCCGGCATTGTTCCAGCGGCGGGGAAGGTTCAGCGCTGAGATGGCGTTGACGCCCGGGAGGATGACGACCTCGAAGGAATTGTCCGCGTATTGGATTCCTTTGTGGTCATACAAGCCGGGGGTGATCATGTTCTGCATCAGGGTGCCCCATTTCCCGCCGAAATGATCCGAGCCGCGCTTTTCCGGCGGCAGTTCGTGCCAGAGGTTGTAGAGGGAGTAGCTGGTCGCCGACGCGGTGGCCTGCTCGTCGCCTTTGGAGGCGAGCACGTCGTTGATGGCTGTCGTTCCCATCGCGGGATAGGAAAGGCTCTGGTTGTATTGGCTGTTGAAATCGCCGACCAGAAGGATGTCTGCGGAGGGATCCTTGGCCAGGATTTCCTCCACCCGCGTCCGCAGCGTCTTGGCGTTGTCCTTGCGGGTCTCCTCCTCGGCGGGGTTGCCGGCCCCCGATTTCCAGTGGTTCACGAACACGGTGAAGGGATGGCCTTCGACATCGAGCGTGACCTCGAGGATGTCCCGCGCGTCCTTCGCGGGGTGGCTTTGCACGACCTTGATCGGGAATTTGGTGAACAGGGCGTTCTTCTGGCCCTTCTTGTGGATGGTCTTGTCGGTGCTGGCGAGCGCCTCGAAATCCGGCTTATCCGCACCGACGGCCACATGGTAGCCCTTCAGGCCGATGTCCTCGAGGTGCTTCAGCAGCAGCGCTTCCGCCGGCAGTCCGCGGATCTCACCATTGAGTCCGGTGGTGAGCATTTTTTCCGCGGTCGTGTCCTTGTATTTATCAAGGAAAGCCGCGTAATCGGGGATGCTGGTGTCCGGCGTGAAATCCATCTCGATCTCGCTGAAGGCGACCACCTCGGGTCCCTGCCCGTTGTTGAATGTCTTCAGGACTTCGCCGATCGAGCGGAGCTTCCCGAACATTTTTGCCGGGTTGTATCCGTCCGGTTCGCCGGTTTCGACATAGTCGTCGTAAATGGCGATCTTGTCGGCATCGAAGAGATTCTCGACATTGTAGGTGACGACGGTGAATTCCTCCGCCCGGGCCGGCTGCACGAGGCACAACAGGGACAACGCAAGGAACGGCGGGAAAAGGGGGGACTTCATAGCCCCCAAGCATCGGCCGGTCTTCCCTCCATGCAAACAAAAATCCCGCCCCGCGCGCGGCGCGGGACGGGATGACGGGAGGGAAATTCCCGGTGGTTATTTGAGGGCGGCTTGGGCCGCAGCCAGCCGCGCGATGGGCACCCGGAACGGGGAGCAGCTCACGTAGTCGAGGCCGATTTCGTGGCAGAAGGCGACGCTGGACGGATCGCCGCCATGCTCGCCGCAGATGCCGAGCTTGAGCTTCTTGCGCGCCTTGCGGCCGAGCTCGCACGCGATGCGCATCAGCTTGCCGACGCCCGCGGTGTCCACGCTGGCGAACGGGTTGGCCTTGACGATCTCCAGCTCCTGGTAGACCGGCAGGAAGCTGCCGGAATCGTCGCGGCTCATGGCCAGCGTCGTCTGGGTGAGGTCGTTGGTTCCGAAGCTGAAAAATTCGGCGTCCGCGGCGATCTCATCCGCCACCAGCGCGGCGCGCGGCACTTCGATCATGGTGCCGACGAGGTAGTCGAACTTGACCTTCTTCTCCCTGGCGACCTCGGCGGCCACGCGGTGGACGAGGTCCACCTGGAGCTTGAGCTCGCGGGAGAAGCCGGCGAGGGGGATCATCACCTCGGGGCGGACCTTGATGCCTTTTTTCTGCACCTCCGCTGCAGCCTCGAAGATGGCGCGGGCCTGCATCTCGGAAATTTCCGGATAGCTGATGCCAAGACGGCAGCCGCGGTGGCCGAGCATGGGGTTGAACTCATGCAGGTCGTGGACGCGCTTGGCGATCTTGTCGGCGCTGATGCCGAGCTTGTTGGCGAGGGCGTTCTGCTGTGCATGGTCGTGAGGCAGGAACTCGTGCAGCGGCGGGTCGAGCAGGCGGATGGTGGCCGGGAGGCCCTTGAGCGCCTTGAAGATGCCGATGAAATCTTCCCGCTGGTAGGGGAGGAGCTTGGCCAAGGCGGCCTGGCGGTCTTCCTTCTTCTCCGCCAGGATCATCTCGCGCACGGCGTCGATGCGGTCGCCCTCGAAGAACATGTGCTCGGTGCGGCACAGGCCGATGCCGGTTGCGCCGAAAGCCACGGCATTGGCCGTCTGCTCGGGGGTGTCCGCGTTGGTCCGAACGCCGAGGCGGCTGGCCTTGGCGCACCAAGTCATGAGCTGCTCGAAATCCTTGTAAACCGGGCTCTTGGCCGGGCTGAGGGACTTCTCGACGAGGACCTGGATGATCTCCGACGGGGCCGTCTTGATCTGGCCGTCATAGACTTCGCCGGCGGTTCCGTCGATCGAGAGGTAATCGCCCTCGTGGTAGGTCTTGTCGCCGACGCGCAGGGTCTTCTCGTGGTAATCCACATGCAGCGACCCGGCGCCGCAGACGCAAACCTTGCCCATCTGGCGGGCGACCAACGCGGCGTGCGAAGAGACGCCACCGCGCGCGGTGAGGATGCCTTCGGCGGCGATCATGCCGCGCAGGTCTTCCGGCGAGGTCTCGACACGGACGAGGAGGACCTTTTCGCCGTTGGCGGCGGCCTCGACGCAACGCTCGGCGTTGAAGTAGATGCGGCCGGAAGCGGCCCCGGGGCCCGCGGGCAGCCCCTTGGCGATGACCTTCGCGGCCTTGACGGCGTCACGGTCGAAGATCGGGGCCAGCACCTGGTCGAGTTGCTCCGCCGGCACGCGGTGAACGGCGGTTTTCCAGTCAATCAGCTTCTCCTTCACCATCTCGCAGGCGATCCTCACCGCGGCGAGGCCGGTGCGTTTGCCGTTGCGGGTCTGGAGCATGAAGAGCTTCCCGTCTTCCACGGTGAACTCGAAGTCCTGCATGTCCTTGAAGTGCTTCTCGAGGGTCTGCTGCACTTTGACCAACTCCTTGAAGGCGGCGGGGAAGTGGGACCTCATGCCTTCGACCGGGTCCGGCGTGCGCACGCCCGCGACCACGTCTTCGCCCTGTGCGTTGACGAGGAATTCGCCGTAGAGCACCTTGCGGCCGCTGGCCGGGTCGCGGGTGAAGGCGACACCCGATCCGCTGGAATTCCCCATGTTGCCGAACACCATGCCCTGCACGTTGACGGCCGTGCCCCACTCGTGCGGAATGTTGTATTTGCGGCGGTAAACGAAGGCGCGCTCGTTGTTCCAGGAACCGAAGACGGCGCCGACCGCCCCGAGCAGCTGCTGGCGCGGATCGTTGGGGAAGGATTTGCCGGTGCGCTCCTTGACCAGGGCCTTGAAGCGGCGGACGAGTTCCTTGAGGGCGTCGGCATCGAGTGCCGTGTCGCTGATGTGGGGGTCGTTCGGGAAGAGTTCGGCCTTGAGTTCCTCGATCACCGTCTCGAACGGCTCGTGCTCCTCGCCGGGACGCTTCTGCACGCCCATCACCACGTCGCCATACATCTGGATGAAGCGGCGGTAGCAATCGTAGGCGAAACGATCGTTGCCCGTGAGGCGGGCGAGTCCCTCGACCGTGGCGTCGTTGAGGCCGAGGTTGAGGATGGTGTCCATCATGCCGGGCATCGAGTCGCGGGCGCCCGAGCGGACGGCCACGAGGAGGGGATTTCCGACGTCGCCGAATTTCTTGCCCATGGATTTCTCCATCTTGGCCACGGCGGCGTCGATCTGGCCGTCGAGCTGGGGCGGATAGGTGCGCTTGTGGTCGTAGTAGTAGGTGCAGACCTCGGTGCTGATGGTGAACCCGCAGGGCACAGGCAGACCGATGCGCGTCATCTCCGCGAGGTTGGCGCCCTTGCCGCCCAGAAGGGCCTTCATCGTGCCGTCGCCGTCGGCTTTTCCGTCGCCGAAATAGTAAACGTATTTGCCCTTGGTTCCGGCGCTCGATTTGGATTTTTTGCCGGTCTTTTTCTTGGACGATTTGCTCATGGAATGTGATTGGGTGGTGTTGCGAGAGAACGCGTAGGATTATCCGGACGCCAAGGCCGTGTCAAAAACAGATTGCCCCTGCGCGGGGCGTGCGCCCCCTCCCGGCGCAAGTCAGGCTGGGGTTGTCTCCTCGGCGGCGGGTTTCTTCGGGGCCTTGGGTTTGCGCTCCTCGAACTCGAAGCCGACCTTGCCGGTCTTCTTGTCGAGGACGAGGAAGGCGTTGAAAGGGCGCCCTTTCTTGGAGATGAACTTGGTGAGGAGGTTCGTCTTGCCGTCGGTGGCGATCTTGCGCACGTCGTCCGGGCTGATCTCCCTTTGCAGGATCATCTTGCCCATGCGGAAGGCGCATTTTTTCTCCGGGGCGAGAGCATGTTCGCAGGCATAGGCGTTGCCGGAGTCGTAAACCGCGCCGTTTTCGCAGACGGGGCATTTCTCGAGGATGAGCGTTGCGGTTTCCTTGTTGAACGGTTCGCCGTTTCGCACGCCGCCGTCCCCGAAGTCGAATGTGGTTTTCCATTCCGTGGCTTCGCTCAGCGCGAGCTTCGCCTCGAAGGGGCGCCCCATTTTGCTCTTGAAGCCCTTGATCGGGCCGACGCTGCCGGTTTCCAGGAGCGCGCGGACCTCCTCGGGCTCGAGTTCACGGCTGCTGACCGTCTTCCAGACGACGAGTTTGCAGTCCTGGTTCTTGCAGTCGTAGGCCTTGAAGGACTCCTTGAATCCGGCGGTGCTCCCGCATTTCGGGCACCTCGCCTCGAGGTCGTGGAAGTTGCCGCGCATGGTCTCGCTGCTGATGTGGCCCGAGGCGTCCTTGATCTTCCTGATGACCCCGGCCACGAGGTCGCGGATTTCCTGCATGAACGCCTCGCGGCCGAACTGGCCGGCCTCGATCTGCTTGAGCTTGTATTCCCACTCGCCGGTCATTTCGGGCGAGCTGAGGACGGCGATCTGCAATTCGCGCAGGGCGGTGATGAGCTTGATCCCCTTGGCGGAGGCGGCGAGCTCGCGGCCCTCGCGGCGGATGTATTCCTGGAGAAGGAGGCCCTCGATGATGGCGGCGCGTGTGGCGGGGGTGCCGAGGCCGCGCTGGCTCATGGCCTCGCGCAGTTCCTCATCCTCGACGAGCTTGCCCGCGCCCTCCATGGCGGAGAGCAGGGTGGCTTCGTTGAATCGTGGGGGCGGTTTGGTCAGGAGTTCCTTGAGCTCGACGGCGGCGACGGCGGCACTCTCGCCCTCCTTCACCGGAACGAGCGAGTCGTCGCCATCGCCGGCGGCGGTCTTCCCGTAAACCTCCAGCCAGCCGGGTTCGCGGAGGACTTTCCCCTCGGTCTTGAACTTCTCCTCCGCGACGGTGGTGATCCTCTTGGTCACCTCGAACTTGGCCGCGGGGAAAAAGACCGCGATGAACCGGCGCGCCACGAGGTCGTAGAGCTTCATCTCGTATTCGTCGAGATTGGCGGGGCTGCCACCGGTCGGAATGATCGCGTGGTGGTCGCTGACCTTCGCGTTGTTGAAAATGCGCGGTGAGGGCTGCACCCAGTCGTTGTCCAGCGCCTTGCGGGCGTGGGAGGCGAGCGAGGGTTCAACCATCCCGCGAAGGACGTTTTTGGCGACCGGGAGGTTGTCGGACGGCAGATAACGCGAGTCGGTTCGCGGGTAGGTGAGGACCTTGTGGCGCTCGTAGAGGGCCTGGGCAAGCTGCAGGGTGCGCTTGGCGCTGAAGCCGAAGCGGCTGTTGGCTTCGCGCTGCAGGGTCGTCAGGTCGTAGAGCAGCGGCGGGGCCTGCGTGGTTGGCTTGCGCTCCTCGTGCACGGTGCCTGTCTGGCCTTCGCACTTGGCCTTGATGGCCTCGGCCTTGGCGCGGTCCCAGATCCTCTCGGCCTTGGCGTCCTCGTCTTCGGATTTCTTGAACCCCTCGTCGAACCACCGCCCCGGGTAGCTTCCGGCAGCCACGTCGAACGTTCCGTGGAGTTCGAAGTAGGGGCGCGGTTCGAAATTTCGGATCTTCTCCTCGCGCTCCACGAGGATGGCGAGGGTTGGGGTTTGCACGCGCCCGACCGGCGTGACCTGGAAGCCGCCGAGCAGCTCCTTGTAGAAGGCGGTCATGGCCCGCGAACCGTTGATTCCGACGAGCCAGTCGCTCTCCGAGCGGCAGGTCGCAGCTTCCGACAGCGGGATCATCTCGGCATCGTCGCGCAGATGGGCGAAGCCTTCGCGGATGGCGTCGGCGGTCATGGACTGGAGCCAGAGGCGCCGGACGGGTTTCTTGTTTTTGAAGTGCTGGACGACGTAGCGGAAGATGAGTTCGCCCTCGCGGCCGGCGTCGCATGCATTGATCACCTCCGTCACATCCTTGCGTGCGAGGAGCTTCTTGAGGATGCGCAACTGGTCCTGGGCCTTCTCGCGGGGGACGAGGTCGAAGTGGTCGGGGAGGACCGGGAGGTTCTCCAGGCTCCACTTGCCGCGGACAACCTTGAAGCTGTCCGGCTCCTGGATTTCGAGGAGGTGGCCCACGGTATGCGAGATCACCATGGTGTCTCCTTCGTAGAATCCCTTTTCCTTTTTGAACTTCCCGAGGGCGCGGGCGAGATCGCCGGCGACGCTGGGCTTTTCCGCGATGACGAGGGTTTTGGACATCTTCAGATCAGTTTGACGAACCGCTTCCCGGGCAATTGCTTGACCAGCCTGCGGATTTCGAGGGCGAGCAACGTAGAAGACACAACCGAGGCTGGCAACCCGCTTGTGGCGATGATCGTGTCGAGGCCCGTTTCATCCGGGCCGAGGGCCTCGAGGATTTTTTCCTGGTCCGCAGTCAGATCGGCAGCCGGCGCGGCAGCCGGAAGTTCGGGCTGCCGCGAGAACACCAAAGGCAGGTCGTCGAGGATGTCTTCGACGCTGACCACGAGCTTGGCGCCCTGCTGGATGAGGCGGTTCGAGCCGAGGCAATTCGGATGGTCGATGCGGCCGGGCACCGCATAAAGCGTGCGGCCCTGTTCGGCGGCTTGGTTCGCGCTGATCAGCGCCCCGCTGTTCGCGCCGGCCTCGACGACGAGCACGCCGAACGAGCAACCGGTGACGACACGGTTGCGGATCGGGAACGTCTGCCTGTCGGGCTTGGTGTCGATGGGGAACTCGGAAATGACGGCGCCGTTGGCGGCGATGCGGTCGGCAAGATCGGCATTCTCCGGAGGGTAGATGTGCCCGAGGCCGGACCCGATGACCGCGAGCGTGCGTCCCTTGGCGGCGAGCGCGCCCTGATGGGCGGCCGAGTCAATCCCCCTGGCGAGTCCGCTGACGATTGTCAGTCCGGAATAGGCCATCTGGAAGCTGAGTTTCTTCGCGCATTCCGTGGCGTAGTGGCTGGCGCGACGCGAACCGACCACGGCGACGGCATTGCGGTCGCGCCCGGTGATCTGTCCACGCACATAGAGCACGATCGGCGGATCGTGGATTTCACGCAGGGCGGCGGGGTATTCCTCGTCTTCCGCGGTGATGATCCGTGCGCTGAGTCCTCTCGCCTTTTCCATCTCGACGGCGGGGTCGGCGAATTCCTCCCAGCGCGAAATGTTGTCGGCGGTCTCCCTGCCGATGCCGTCCACGGCGGTCAACTGGTCGGTGCGGGCGAGGAGGATCTTTTCCGCCGTGCCGAAGGCATCCATGAGGCGGCGCAGGCGCACGGGTCCCATGGAGGGGATCATGTTGAGGACGACGCATGCCTCGAGGTGGTTCATGGGGGCGCCATGCTACGCACGCCTGTCAAGCGGAGGGAAGATGTTCGCGGGAATGAGGCGACAAGACACGGGGGTGTTTCGTAACATGGCGGCGTGAAGGCGCTGCTGTTGACCAACGAGTATCCCCCGCATGTCTATGGAGGCGCGGGTGTCCATGTGGACTACCTCTCGCGGGAGCTGGCGCGCTTGATGGAGATCGATATCCGCTGCTTCGGCGAGCAGAGCCTCCACGAGGGCGATCTGACCGTGCAGGGCTTCGGCTTGTCCCAGGAAGGGTTCGGATGTTCCAAGGCGCTGTGGCCCGTTTTTGCCTCCGTGCAGCGCGATGCCGCCATGGCGGCCGCCGGGACGGATGCCGATCTCGTCCATGTCCACACATGGTATACCCACCTCGGCGGCATTTTTGTGAAGTTGAATTACTCGCTGCCCCTCGTGCTGACGGTCCATTCGCTCGAGCCCTTGAGGCCATGGAAACGCGAGCAGCTCGGTGGCGGTTATGATTTTTCCGTCTGGGTGGAAAAGACGGCGATCGAGATGGCGGATGCGGTCATTGCCGTCTCGGAGTCCACGAAGGCCGATGTGCTGCGATTGTTCGACATCGATCCGTCCCGGGTCCATGTGATCCACAACGGCATCGACCTTGCCGAATACCGCGAGATCGAGGATCAGGCCGTGCTTGAACGGCACGGCATCGACCCGGCGCGTCCCTATATCCTGTTTGTGGGGCGAATCACGCGGCAGAAGGGGATCATCCACCTGGTGCGCGCGCTCCGGCATCTCGATCCCGGATTCCAGGTGGTCCTGTGCGCCGGCGCGCCCGACACGCCCGAGATTGCGGAGGAAATGAAAACGGCCGTCGCCGAGGCGCAGGCGGCACGTCCCGGCGTGGTCTGGATCGAGCAGATGCTTTCCAGGAGCGAGATCATCCCGCTCTACTCCATGGCCGAAGTTTTTGTCTGCCCTTCCATCTACGAGCCCTTCGGGATCATCAATCTCGAGGCCATGGCCTGCGGGACGCCGGTGGTGGCGAGTGCCGTGGGCGGCATTCCCGAGGTCGTTGTGCATGGGAAAACCGGGCTGCTGGTTCCCGTCGAGCAGATGACCGAGGCGCCTTTCGAGCCCGTCCATGCCGAGAAGTTTTCCTTCGATGTGGCCTCGGCCGTCAACAAGTTGATGGGCGACGAGGTGCTGCGCCGGAAGATGGGGGCGGCGGCGCGCAAGCGTGTCGAGGTGGAGTTCAGCTGGGAGGCAATCGCCCGGAAGACCGCCGATCTGTATTCCAGTGTGTGTGAGTCCCGGAAGTCCTGAGGCCGCGGACACCGGGACGGCCTACAGCACCAACCCGGCCACGCGGCAGGCGAGCTTTTCGGCGCAGAAATATTCTTCGGCCAACCGCCGGGCGGCCTGCCCGTGCGTTTGCGGGTCCCCGGCCACGCGGTCGAGCGCGGCGGCGGCGCCCCCTGCGTCGTGGAAGCGGAGGAATCCCTCGCCGACCGGGATGTCCACCGGGCCGGTGTCCTGCACGACGCATGGGCGCCCGCTGGCGAGGTAGCAGACGCTGCGGTCGCTGATCCAGCCGGTCTGCATTTTGACATAGGCCGGCTTGGCGACGCCGAATTCGCCAGCGCTGCCCTGGATGTAGCGGCGGTAGTCGGACGGGGTCGAGGAGACATCGTGGCTGTGGACGATGTGCCAGCCGAGTCCGTGGAGGCGCTCCGTCTCGGTCTCATCGTCGCGTCCGAAGCAGAGGGCGAGTTCGAGCGGTGCCCGGGTGGAGGCTGGAAGTTCGAGGAACGGCGAGAAGGCGGCACGCTTGGAGTTGTCGTAGAAATTCTGCTCGTCGATTTTGACGTATTCGGCGGCATCCCAATGGGAGATGGCGGTGAAGGCACATGGCTCGGGGAGCGGCAGCACCGGCCAGGACGGGAGGTGGACGGCCGGACGCAGGCGCTCCCAACGGATGCCGATGTCGGGGACGAGGGGATTCTCCGGGGTGATGTTGCCGCCGACGGTGGCGTAGGCATCGTGGGGTGCGATGGAAAAATAACCGCGGTCCACCCAGTGGTTGAGGAGCCCGGGATCGATGTCCATCAGGACCGACCGGCGGAATTGCCGGACGGCCTTTTCCGGAAACCCGTAGCGGAAATTGACGAAGAGATCCGATTGCGCGGCGGCTTCATGAAGTGAAAGCGCGCCGAGTTCGGGCAATCCCTCCACGTTTCCTCCGTCCTCCGCGGCGAGTGCGATATGGAAATGGGTGCCCTCGGTGGCCAGCCGCCGGCGCAGTCCCAAGACGGCCCGATGCAGGGATTCCGGGGCGTGGAGTTTCCCGCCGACAGGTTCGAGCCAGATCACATGGAACCCTGCGGAGGCGAAGCCGAGGGCCCAGTTGTAGTAACACCAGAAATGCCCCCCGCCTTCGGGATAGCCCAAGGTCTGCGCCAAAAGACAAACGGTGGGTTTTTGGTTGCTCATGCCGTTCTCTCAGGCTGCCGCGATCTGAGCGGGACGCTCCGCGGGGCGCGGGTCGGCGGCATAGAGCGTGAAACCCGCGGTGTCCGTGATGTCCACATCGAGGAGTTTCCCGACCAAATCGGCCGATCCCCCGAAGACCGCGATCTTGTTGCCGCGTGTGCGGCCGGTGAGCCGTGCGTCGTTGTGCCGGCTCGGGCCCGTGCACAGAATCTCGACGCTGCGGCCGACCAAATCGCGCAATTTCTGCTGCGCGTGGCGGTTGACCACGGAGAGCAGATCCTGGTTGCGATCCTCCTTCACATCCTCGGGAAGTTGCGCCTCCATGGTTGCGGCCGGTGTGTCCTTGCGCGGCGAGTAGCGGAAGACGAAGGCGTTGTCGAAGGCGATCTCGTCCACCAAGGCGCGCGTGGCGGCATAGTCCTGGTCGGTCTCGCCGGGGAAGCCGACGATCACATCGGTGGTGATGGCGATCTCCGGGCAATTGGAGCGCAGCTTCGCCACAAGAGCGCGGAACTTGGCCGCCGTGTAGCCGCGGTGCATGGCCTTGAGGATGCGGTCCGAGCCGGACTGCAGCGGCAGATGGACATGCTCGGCCAGCTTGGGGAGGCGCCCGAAGCAGTTGACCAGATCCTCGCGGAAGCCGATCGGGTGGGGGGAGGTGAAGCGCAGACGTTCGAGACCCTCCACGTCATGGACGGCCTCGATCAGTTGCACGAACGGGCTGCGTCCGTCCACCTTGGGGAACTCATGGCGCCCGTAGAGATTCACGATCTGCCCGAGGAGCGTGACTTCGCGGCAGCCGCGGGCGACCAGTTCGCGCACCTCGCCGACGATGCTGCCGATGCGGCGGCTGCGCTCGGCACCCCGCGTGTCCGGCACGATGCAGAAGGTGCAGCGCATGTTGCAGCCCTGCATGATGGAGACAAAGGCGCTTGCCGGGACGGAAGCGTGGTCGCGGATGGTCTCCTGCGAGTCCGCCTCATCCTCCGTGTCCACGATGGACATCTTCAGGTCGTCCATGGCCGGATCGTGAGCCATCTTGCGGCGCAGGATGGCATCCACGTGGTCGGCGACCCGGTGGAACTTCTGCGTGCCGACCACGAGATCGAGGTGGGGGACCTCGGCGAGGAGGGAGGCGCCGCGGCTTTGCGCCATGCAACCGAGGAAGCCGTAAACCGTGTGCGGGCGACTTTTTTGCAGGCGTCCGAGGAAGCCCATTTTGCCGAGGGCCTTTTGCTCGGCCATGTCCCGCACGCTGCAGGTGTTGAGCAGGACGACGTCGGCCTCGGTCGCGTCGCTCGTCATTTCATATCCTTTGGCCACCAGCATCTGCGCGACCTGCTCCGAGTCGCGTTCGTTCATCTGGCATCCGTAGGTCTTCAGAAACACCTTGGGCATGGTGCACGGAACATACGGATGCCGGGCGCCGTTTGCCAGCGCACAGCGTCGCGGGTTGACACGGATGCCGGGGTTCCGCAGGGTCCGTGGGTATGCGGAGGGTGGTCCTGATGGCGCTGGCGATGGCCGCCGGTTTCCCGGCGGTGGCGGCAGCCCACTTGTCGGTGAAGGTTACGGATGAGGAGGGGCAGCCGGTGGAAAATGCCGTGGTCACGTTCTTCCCCGCGGGTGGCGCCCCGGCTGTCGCGCCGCGCGATGCCGAGATGGTGCAGAGCGGGAAGCGTTTCAGCCCGTCGATTCTGGTGGTGCCGGTGGGCAGCCGGGTGAAGTTTCCCAACCGCGACGAGGTGGCGCACCACGTCTATTCTTTTTCCAGTCCGAAGAAATTCGACCTGCCGCTTTACGTCGGTGAAGCCGTGGCACCCGTGGTCTTCGACCGGCCCGGCGTCGTCACCCTCGGGTGCAACATCCACGATTGGATGGTGGCCCACATTTTCGTCAGTGCGACGCCGTTCCACGCGGTGAGCGGCACCGATGGCCGGGCGCATCTGCACGGGGTGCCCAGCGGCGGCGGCGTCATCGAGGTCTGGCACCCGCGGCTCCGGGGCAAACCGGTCAGCCTCGAGCGTCCCGCAGAAGGCGGCGATGTGCCGGTGGCGGTGCTCCGGCTGCGCCCCGAGGTCCAGCGTTCCGAAGCGCCATCCAACCGTCGCAAGTCCGGCGGCTACCGGTGAGGGCATGACGCGGTTCCGCGACCGGCTGCTGGTTCACCTGTTGCTGCTGCTCGCGGTGGTGCTGGGGTGCAACTTCCTGTTGGTGCGGGTGGTGAACCTTGAGAATGCACGACGGACGATCGATGAGGACCTTCACTCCGCCGCGGAGGTTTTCGATCGGGTGCTGCGCCTGCGGTTGGACAAACTGCGCCTGGGGGCGAGGCTGATGTCCGACGACTGGGCTTTCCGCCGCCTCTACGGGGGGACCGAGGATTTCAGCGATCCGCTGCAACGCCGGACGCTGGTGTCCGGACTGGAAAACTACCGCACCCGGATGCGCGATGCCGCCTTCCTCCAGCTCGTGTCGCCCGATGATGAGTTGCTGGCCGATACCATGGAGACCGGGCAGACGGCGCCGGGACCCTTCGCCTTCCCGATGCTCCTGCGAGCCGCCGAGGAGGCTGATGATTACACGGCCGCGCGTTTCGAAGCGCAGCCGGACGGTTCGCTGGCGCTGCTCGTGGCGGTGCCCCTCCTGCTGCCCGAGCCGTCCGGATGGATCGTTGCGGGGTTCCTTGCCGACGACCAACTGGCGGCGAACTTCCGAGGCATGACCGGAGTCGAGGTGAGCTTCGTTGCGGAGACGGCGGCTGGTCCGCAGTTGGTGGCATCCAGCCTGGAGCCCGGACTGCGGGCTGAGATGAGGGAGGCCTTGGACGCTGCGGGGAGCGGCGCGCGGGGGCTGTTCGACCTGAGCGTGTCCGACGACGACACATGGATCAGCACATGGGCGACCCTTCCGGGGGGCGGACAGGCGAGGGGCCTGTTGCAACAATCGCTTTCCCGCGAGTTGGCGCCGTTCCAGCGGCTCGAGGCCACCCTCCAGTGGCTCACGCTCGCGGCGCTGCTGGTTTCCGCCCTGCTTGCCGTCTGGCTGGCCCTCGGCATCAGCCGCCCGGTGGCCGAGTTGGCCCGCGGCGTGCGCCGGATCGCCGAGGGACGCTACGATGAGCCTGTTGTTGTGGGGGCGCGCGATGAAATGGGCCAGCTGGCTTCCGCATTCAACGGCATGGCGCGCGGCCTGCAGGAGCGGGATCGCGTCCGGGATTTGCTGGGCAAGAATGTGTCCCCAGAGGTGGCGGCCGAGTTGATGCGCCGTCCGGCGGCCCTCGGAGGCGAAGAGAAGGATGTGACGATCATGTTCACCGACGTGCGCGGTTTCACCGGGCTGAGCGAGGCGTCCGTGCCTGCAGATCTGCTTGCCACTCTCAACGGGTATTTCACCGAACTGACCCGCGTGATCGAGGCGCATGGCGGCATCGTGGACAAATACATCGGCGACGCGGTCATGGCCGTCTTCGGGGCGCCCGTTGAAACCTCGGACCATGCGCGGAGCGCCGTCGCGTGCGCGGCCGAAATCCGCCGTGTCCTGCGCGCCTACAATGCCGCGCGTGCCGAGGCAGGTCAGGCGCGTCTGGACACCGGGATGGGCCTGGCCAGCGGCAAGGTGGTGGCAGGCAACATGGGATCCGCCGCCCGTTACAACTACACGGTGATCGGCGACACGGTGAACCTTGCCGCGAGGCTCCAGGACGAGACCAAGGCCTTCAAGGTGGACTGCGTGATCGCCGGGAGCACCGCAGCCCGATGCGGTCACCCGGAGTGGCTGCGGCCGCTCGGGGAAGTCACCGTTCGCGGAAAGACGGAGGCCGTCGGGGTCTTCACGCTGCGCGACGGGGCGGCTTGACGGTGCTTCCGGCTGGATTGTGCGCGGGGATTTGGCAGTTTGGCGGCATGTGGATTGTCTATGCGTTCTCGGCGGCGGTGCTTTGGGGTGTGAGCTATGCGGCCAGCGGCCGCGCGATCGATCGGGGGCTGACGCCTCTGGCGCTTTTCTTCTGCTACGCCGTGTTCAGTGCGGCCGCGGCTGCGGTGGCCTTGGGCGCCACCGGGAAGATGTCCGGCGTTGCCCTTGAGGTGAGGGGACTCGGCGCCGACTGGATATGGCTGGTCATCGCGGTGGTCACTTCGGCAGCGGGTGCCCTGCTCATCTACATGGCGATCGGCGAGAAAAACGCAACGATCGCGTCCTTGATCGAGATTTCCTATCCGTTCTTCGTCGCGGTGTTTGCGTGGCTGTTTTTCCGCGAGACACAGCTCAACCTCCCGACGCTCATCGGGGGTGTCATGATCCTGGGTGGCGTGACGGTGGTCTTCGTGGCCAACCGGAGTTGAGCCCGCGTTGCGCCATCATTTTGGTTACTTTGTCGAGCGGACAATGACGGCGCTGATGTCGCCGATCGACACCGTGGCCTCATACATCTCCATGCCGGTGAGGGATGAGAGATGAACAACATTGTCGCCCACGAGCGTGACCTTGCCGCCGATTTTGCCGCCGGAGTTGAGTAGAAGCTCGACCGGCTTGCCGACCTGCGACTGCAGCACGGTTGCCTGTGTGCTGTCCTTGGCAGGTTCGAGGGTTCCGGCATTGGCGCTGAGGGTCATCGCAGAAATGAGGGCGAGGAGTTGCAGTGTTTTCATGGCGGCCGAGTTTATGAGCGGTCGGAGGGGCGAATTCCAGCCGGGATTTGCACCCCGGAACGGACGCGGGCCACTTGATTGTCGGTGCCGGGAAGGCTAAAAATTCCGCATCAATGAAGGGCATCATCCATCTTGCCGGTCTCGGGCTGGCATGGGCACTGCTGACCGGGTGCGCCAGCACTCTGGATTCTCGGGTTCAGATGCTGGAGTTTGGGATGAGCAAGGAGCGGGTCATTCAAACTCTCGGTGTCGGCCACCGCACGGTCGCCGCACGGGAGGATTCGACCAATGTGCGTGTGGAGGTGCTTCGTTTCGAGGACCCCAAGTGGGGGGAGGTGCTCGTTTACCTGCGGGATGGCAAGCTCGTTCAGTGGGGTGATGTGAGGGCGTTGGAGAGCATGCCGCAGTAGTTTTCTGCGTGGCGGGGGAGCATTTGGGAGGCCTCCCATTGCGGCCGCGGCTTGCATTTTCCCGTGTGGCCGGACGAGATACGCGCATGGAGAGACCAGCCGAACTCGGGTTCCGCATGCCGGCGGAGTGGGAGCCCCATGAAGCCGTGTGGTTCTCGTGGCCGCACCCGGGAGGGATAAGTTTCCCGGGGGCCTATGAGCGCATTCCGGGAGCCATGGCGGCACTGGTCCGGGCCGCGGCGGAGTTCGAACCGGTGCGGATCAATGTGATGGACGCGGACGAGGAGGCCGAGGTCCGGCGGCATGTGGGCCGGTGTGATGCCGTGGAGTATTTCCATGTGCCGACGAACGAGCCGTGGTGCCGGGACCATGGGCCGGTTTTCCTCGTCAACGACAGGACCGGGGAGGTGGCGGTGGTGGATTTCGACTTCAACGCCTGGGGGGGGAAATACGAGGGCACAGACCATGATCGAAAGGTGCCGTCGCGCTTGGCGGAACGGCTCGGCATGCGGTGTTTCACGAACCCGATGGTGCTCGAGGGCGGGTCGATCGAGGTCAATGGCACCGGCTCGCTGCTGACCACGCGGAGCTGCCTGCTCAACCCGAACCGCAACCCGCATCTCTCGCAGGCGCAGATTGGGGAAAACCTCCGCGGTTGGCTCGGCGCAGGGAACATCCTCTGGCTTGACGACGGGATCGAGGGAGACGACACGGACGGCCATATCGACGATCTCACGCGCTTCGTGGCCCAATCCCGCGTGGTGACCGTGGTGGAGGATGACCCGCAGGATCCGAACCATGCGATCCTGAGGGAGAATGTCGCCGCCCTGCAGACTTTGCACGACGAGGACGGGCAGCCTCTGGAGATTGTCTCGCTGCCGATGCCCGCGCGACGGCTGGAATATGAGGGCCAGCGTTTGCCCGCCAGCTACGCCAATTTCCTCGTGGTCAACGGCGGGGTGCTCATGCCGGCTTTTGATGACCCGCGCGACGCGGAGGCGGCAGCGGTGCTGGCGACTCTGTTTCCCGGACGAAAGGTCGTGCCGGTGGACTGCCGCGACCTGATCATCGGCCTCGGCTCGGTCCATTGCCTGAGCCAGCAGCAGCCCGCCCCGCCGCAGTCTTGACTCGACGGACGGGGGAACACATCCTCGCCCACCCCAGAAAACAAAGGAGCCACCGTGGATATCAAAGAAATCAAAGCCCTCATCGATTTGATGAAGAAAAACGGCCTTACGGCCTTCGAAATGGAGAAAGACGGGTTCCGTATTTCCCTCGCCAAGGAGTCTGCTTACCAGCCCGCCTTGGCCTATGCGCCCGCGGCTCCACCGGCTCCGGTGGCCGCCGCCCCGGCACCTGCTGCCGCTCCGGCCGCCCAAGAGGCGAAGCCTGCAGCGCCCGGCAAGGAAATCATCTCGCCGATGGTCGGCACCTTCTACCTCTCGCCGTCGCCGGAATCCCCGCCGTTCGTGAGCCCCGGGCAGGAAGTGACCCCGGACACGGTGGTCTGCATCATCGAGGCCATGAAGGTGATGAACGAGATCAAGGCCGAGATTGCCGGCGTGGTCACCGAAATCGCGGCAGAGAACGGACAGCCGGTTCAGTTCGGTCAGGCGCTTTTCCGCCTCAAGTAACCGCGCAACCCCCGCGCCGGTTCCACAGCGACCATGATCAAACGTCTCCTCATCGCCAACCGCGGCGAGATCGCGCTCCGCATCATCCGCGCCTGCAAAGAGCTCGGCATACGAAGCATCGCGGTCTATTCCGAGGCCGACATCGATTCCCTCCATGTGCAGCTCGCCGATGAGGCGATCTGCATCGGGCCGGCCCCGAGTCCGCAGAGCTACCTCAAGATCGACCGCATCATCAGCGCGGCCGAAATCGCCGATGCCGACGCCATCCATCCCGGCTACGGTTTCCTGGCGGAGAACGCCCACTTCGCCGAGGTCTGCGGCAGCTGCAAGATCAAGTTCGTCGGACCGTCGCCCGAGGCCATCCGCCTGATGGGCGACAAGAACATGGCGCGCCAGCAGGCGATCAAGGCCGGGGTTCCGGTCACACCCGGCAGCGACGGAATCATCGAGAGCGAAGGGGAGGCCCTGCGCGTGGCGCGGAAAATCGGGTTCCCGGTGATGGTCAAGGCGGTGGCGGGCGGGGGCGGACGCGGAATGCGTGTCGCCCACAACGAGGTGACCTTGGTCAAGGGCTACCACAGCGCGCGCACCGAGGCCGAGAAGGCGTTCGGCAACCCGGCGGTTTACATCGAGAAGTTCGTCCAGAATCCGCACCACATCGAGTTCCAGCTCATCGCGGACAGCAAGGGCAACGCCGTGCATCTTGGTGAGCGCGACTGTTCCGTGCAGCGCCGCAACCAGAAGATCATCGAGGAATGCCCTTCGCCGATCATGACCAAGGAACTGCGCAAGAAGATGGGAGACGCGTCGCTGCGTCTGGTCGAGGCGGTCGGCTACGAGAACGCCGGCACGATCGAATTTCTCGTGGACGACCAGGGCAATTACTACTTCATGGAGATGAACACGCGCATCCAGGTGGAGCACCCGATCACCGAGGAGGTTTACGGGTGCGACTTGGTGAAGCAGCAGCTCCAGATCGCCTCCGGCGAGCCTCTTTCCCACCATGTGCTTAACGCGGTTCCCCGCCACCACTCCATCGAGTGCCGCATCAATGCGGAGGACCCGGAGAACAATTTCGCACCCAGCCCCGGCACCATCGATCTCTATTACGCGCCGGGCGGCCGCGGCGTCCGCATCGACTCCCATGCCTACGCGGGCTACCCGATCCCGCCGAACTACGATTCGATGATCGCCAAGCTGATCGTCCACGCCTCGTCACGCGAGCAGGCCATCGCCCGCATGAGCCGCGCGCTCGGCGAATACATGATCACGGGCATCAAGACGACGATTCCCTTCCAGCAGGAGATCATGCGGCACAAGGATTTCATCGCCGGCAAATACGACACGGGTTTCGTGGAGAAGATGCTGGCCGAACGCGCTCCGAAAAAGTGAAGCCGCTGGCCGCCGCGCGGCTCTACGGGATTGTGGATCTGGGCTACCTGTCCGCCGAGACGGCGCCGGTGGCGGCCGAACGCCTTTTGGAAGGGGGCGTGGATGTCCTTCAACTGCGCGCCAAGGGCGCCCCGCTGCAATTGATCGCGGACTTGGCCCGGGAGATTCATGGGCTGACCCGGGCGGCCGGGGTTCCGCTCATCCTCAACGACCACCCCGGGCTGTTGCGCGACGTTCCGGCGGAGGGGGCTCATGTCGGGCACGATGACATGTCCGTGGCCGAAGCTCGCCGGGCTGCCGGACGGGAGTGCCTGATCGGCAAATCCACCCACAGTTTCGAGCAGGCCCTGGCCGCGGCAGCCAATGGGGCGGATTACATCGGCTTCGGTCCCCTTTTTGCCACCCCGACCAAACCGGGGCGCCTGCCCATCGGGCTGGGGGACATCGCCAAGGTGTGTTCCACGGTGAAAATCCCGGTGTTTTGCATCGGGGGGATCAAGCCGGGGAATCTGCCCGAGGTGATCGCCGCCAGCGCGCAGCGTGTTGTCATTGTGTCCGGCTGGCTTCAGGCGGATGATATCCCCAGCGCCGTGCGTGCAACCCGCGCGGCATTCACACCATGAAAGTTGTCTGCTCCCCCGAAGTGAAGGCCGCCTTGGATGCCGGGCGTCCGGTGGTCGCGCTTGAATCCACGATCATCGCGCACGGCATGGCCTATCCCGCCAACGTGGAGACCGCGTGCGCGGTGGAGGATGTCGTGCGCGAGAACGGAGCCGTCCCGGCGACGATTGCCGTTCTGGGCGGAGTGTTGCGGGCCGGTCTGACCCCCGAGGAGATCGAGCGTTTTGGAAGTGACGGACCTCAGATCATCAAAGTCTCCGTCCGTGATCTTCCGTTTGTGGCCGGGAAGCGTCTCGACGGGGCGACCACCGTAGCGGCCACGATGCGGATCGCGGCCATGGCCGGCATCCCGGTTTTCGCCACCGGCGGCATGGGCGGCGTGCATCGCGGCGCGGAGGAAACCTTCGATGTCTCCGCCGACCTCACCGAAATGACGCGGAGCAACGTGGCGCTGGTGACCGCGGGGGCGAAGGCGATCCTCGATCTGCCTCTCACGCTCGAACGTCTCGAGACCGACGGCGTCCCGGTGATCGGCTACGGCACGGGGGAATTCCCCGCCTTCTATTCGCGGTCGAGCGGCTTGAAGGTGCCCATGCGAGCCGACACCCCGGAAGACGTGGCGGCCATCATGCGCTCGAAGTGGGAGCTCGGTTTGGTTGGCGCGGTGGTCGTGGCGAACCCGATCCCCGAGGAAGACGAGATTCCCGCCTCGGAAATCGAACCGGTCATTGCGAGCGCCCTGCAGGAAGCCGCACGACTCGGGATCCGCGGCAAGGATGTGACCCCGTTTCTGCTCGGGGAGATCGTCCGGGCGACCAAGGGTCGCTCGCTCCAGGCCAATATCGCTTTGGTGAAGAACAACGCCCGCGTGGCCGCGCAGATCGCGACGGCGTATGCGAAGGGCTGAAGGGCTGATTACCGGCGCAAGGGTTTGCGCCGCATTCCAGCATTCTGCGCTTTACGTTCCGACCTCTTCCTTTTCGTTCTTCCGCCTTTCTGTGTCATAAACCCGAGTTGGGCTTGAATGATTGGCGATTTGCGCGCCTCATGTCTGGCATGTCGCGCTCACGTCGCTCTGACACTCTGGTTGGGTTGATCGTGATGAAGCGGAGCGTGTGAACGCAGAACCAAACCATCCCTCGAACATCCTATGAATAACTCGAACGAAGCCCCAGCCAACCGTTACGTGTGGTCATTTGATATCGGAATCGGCTCACTTGGCGAGGCGGTTCGCGAAGAGAGCACCAGCGAGTTCAAGCATGTGGAGTCTCTTTTGCTGCCTGCCGAGTTTGCCGGGACGAAGGCCGCGGCTATTGCCAGACGAATGCTGAGGTCACGCAATGCACACAAGAAGCGTGAGGAGTGGCTGGAGAAGGTTTGGAGGGAGTCGGGACATGAACCGCCCGCGACAAGGACGACATGGCGCAACCCACAAACCGGTCGTTACGAGTTGAAGTCACCCGGCGACCCGCGATTGGAGAGGGAGTTTCCCGCAAAGGGTGAGAGCACCTGCTACACGTCCTGCCTGCTGAGGATCAAGCTTCTCCTCGGTGAGGCGCTGGAGCCTTGGCAAATCTACAAGGCTTTGCGATCCGCCATCCAGCGCCGGGGCTACGATCCCGACATCCCTTGGAAGGCCAAGGCCCTGAGACATGCTTCGGCCGATGAGTTGAAGGAGCATGAGGAAGACAATTCGAGGCTGTTGCGGTTTGAGGCAGAGTTGCGCGAGATGACGACGGAGGAGGCCTTCTGGCTTCCTTGCTATTTCGATGCTTGGAAGATGGGGCTCTGGAATCCGAAGAGGCCGGACAAGCTCTCGCTGCGAATCGACTGCCATGCCCGCAGTCCCCGGAACCACGTTATTCCCCGCGCATTGGTTGAAAAGGAGCTGCACCTGC
Source organism: Chthoniobacterales bacterium (assembly GCA_014879535.1). Classification (GTDB taxonomy): domain Bacteria; phylum Verrucomicrobiota; class Verrucomicrobiia; order Chthoniobacterales; family JACTMZ01; genus JACTMZ01. The sequence goes on along the minus strand of JACSRX010000025.1, from coordinate 57,891 downwards.
TTGTCGCAGCGGCGGCCAAGTTGATCCCGGGACTTCGAGGCAAGGAGGCCTGCCTGCTCCATGGACCGGCTGGCCGCCCCTACGCCTCATGGTATCCGGAACTGAGGAAGGCGCATGGGCTCCGTCTTGGCAGTCATACCGACACCCAAGGCGTTTTGTCGCAGCGCATTCCCCGGTTTGACAATCGGATCATCTGCAAGTGCGCCCTCATTCCGCGGTTGAATGTGTGCAAAATTTCGGCGGAAACCGCCACGAACCCTTCACCGCAGAGCCGTGTTGTCTTTGATTCAGTTTTCTTGCTGAAGCTGAAGAACATGAGGGCCGCTCAGCCCGATGGCATGCAACGCGCCTTGAGGCCGGAGGAGATTCGGGCGATTTTTGATGACCCGAAGCGCAAGACTTGGTCCTTCACCGCGAAACAATGGGTCCGCGCCATGGCAAGATTCGGCCTTGTGCCCCTGACCGGCCATGAGGAAGTGAAGCCGCCCCGCACCGGCGGGCGCAGCCGGTTCTGTCGGCCGGCGTTGGAAATCCTCAAGCGGTTGATTCTCTCAGGGCAGGCCCCGAGCCGGTTTCATGCCGATGAGTTGGCGCGTCTGGGTGGGAACGCCGACCCGCTCAAAGGTCTGGTGCCGTCCGACCTCGAGTTCCTTCACAAGATGGGTGACAGCTGGGAGACGCTGCACGTTCCCGACCAGCAGCTTGATGCGGTGTTGCAGATGGCGTCCTCGCCGGGAATGGCGGTCCGGGAAATCATCGGCAGGCAGAACAACCCCATCGTCCGCCACCGCCTGCAACTCTTCTTTGAGAGATTGCAGCAATTGCGCGTGCAGTTTGGGGAACCACAGACGGTTGCGCTGGAATTTGTGCGTTGGGACTTCATGGGCGAGAAGGCGCGGAGGGAATACAGCAAATTCACCAGCGGGCAGGCGAAGCTGCGCGAGCAATCGCGCAAGGATGCGGAAGCCGCTGGACTTTCCGGCAAGGGAGCGGCCCTCAAGCTGTCCCTCTTCAAGGAACAGGGTGGCATCTGTCTTTACACCGGCGAGCCTTTGGATGTGGCCAAGATCGATTCGTATGAGATCGACCACATCGTGCCGCACTCAAGAATGGGACCGGATGCCCCTTACAATCGCGTGCTGACCACGCGGCACACAAACAAGGACTCGAAGCAGGCCATGACACCGTTCGAATGGCTCTCTCCATCACCCGGCTGGGAGGCCTACCTGCAACGCGTGAAGGGCCGGTCATCACAACTGCGCAGCCGCAAGGTGCGCTTGCTCACCTCGCAGGATGCCGAAGAGTTGGTTGAGAAATACACCACGCTGGCAGAGACGGCATGGATCAGTCGTCTGGCTCGCGCTGTTCTCGACGCTACCTTCGGATGGCGCAACGGCGTGGACAGAGAAGGTCGCAAACGCGTGGTTTTCGTCCAAGGCGGTCTTACCGCACGCATACGGCGCAAATACCGCCTCAACAGTCTTCTGGCTCCGCCCCCAGCCGATGCTGATCCGATGGAGTGGGAAAGCAAGGCGGAGAAGAACCGCAGTGACAAAAGGCACCACGCGTTGGATGCCATGGTGATCAATTTCATTCCCCAGTGGGTGCGCAACGAGGCGAAGGAACGATTTTTCCGCTTTCCGAAGGCCTTAGGCAGCAACCCGCGAGCGGCCCTTGGGGCGGTCATCGACCGGGTTGCTCCGCGACAGGTGGCTTTTGAGAAGGCCGCCTTGGCTGACACCATCTTCGGAGCCCGCCGCCGTGGGCCCGAACGCACCATCGTGCAGCGATGCGCCCTCCTTTCCCTGGCCATGAGACCCTCAGCTCCCGGAAAGTCGGTTTTCGACGTCGGATATCTCAAGAAGCAGATCAAGGCCGTCCGTGATCCCAAGATTCAGAGCATCCTCGCTGCGGTTGCCAACGAGGATCTGACAGAGGAGGGCTGGCGCACGTTCTGTGAAGGCTTGCATGTGCCACGGAGGGATGGGACGCCCGGCCCTCGTGTCATTCGGGTCAACATGAATGTCGGTGAGCCGGACGAATACGCCGATCTTTCGAAGGATGGGACCGGGGCCTACCGGCGCGGAAAGGACGGGCACCGCGGGCAGATTTTGTATTCGGATGCTTCGGGGCGACCGTGCATCGCGCCCATCTACGCGCATGCCTCCGTGGTCGGGCAGACGAGGCTTTTGCGGGAGACGCCCGGGACTGTCATTCATGGATTCGTGCAGACAGGATGCTTGGTTTCGCTGACCCGCGAGGTCCCCGCGTCTGGCTACCGCAGGATCGAGCTCAACGAGGCCAAGAAGGCGAGGAGGGTGTTGCCTGACCGGAGTCTCCCCGCTGGCATCTACATCTGGCGCACGGTTCAGACGGCGAACGGGCAGGTCGTGCTGGAGGAACCCAACGGCAAGCGCGTTGCCCTCCACCTGCGCGCCCTCTTGGTTGCAGGCCTTTCGAGGGTTTGAGGGGCCTTTTCGTGGGCCATCACATTGTCCATGTAGTTTCGCACGGGGCACGGCTGCTTATGGAAAGGCAGCAGTTAGTATGCCTCACGCCGGAAGGGAACAGGAGACGCCTGCCTGTGCAGGACTTGCGCGCGGTTGTAGTGGCGGCTCGCGGAGTGTCTTTCAGTGCCGAGGCGATGAGTGCCATACTCGACGCTGACGCTGTGATTCTGCACAGCAACGCCAGATACAAGCCATGCGGACTTTCCGTGCCGCTGTTTCGTGTGGCCAGCCATGAGGCTTTCTTGGGTCAAATTCATCATCGCGCAGGGTTCAACGACCGGTTGTGGCGAATCATCCTCGTCGGCAAACTCGCAAACCAAGCCGCTTGTCTCCGGTTGCTTGGCATCCCAAGCGCCTTTCTGGAGAATGCGTCACAGTCGAAATGCCCACACGAGGGCAACTGTGCCAGGCACTATTGGCGACGACTTTTCAGCAGCCTCGGCTGGCCTCGACTGCGGCGACGGGAGCAGAGGGACGAACCAAGTCCAAACCACATGTTGAACTATGGTTACGCTGTCATTTCCGCGCTTTGTCACCGCAGCTTGCTTGTGCATGGATTGCAGCCCGCCATCGGACTCCATCACCGCAGCCGTTACCGAGCCATTCCGCTTGTTCACGACTTCGTCGAACCGTTTCGTGCTTTTGTTGACTCGGCGATGGCCGCGCACATCCGCACACATGGCACGGATATGTCCAGTTGGGCCCGATCCGTTGCGCAGGCACTCAGAAACCACCGCATCCAGCATGGACCGGGGAGCATGAAGCTGATGGATGCCATCGATAAGGCGGCATCCTCCTTGGCGCGAGCCTACGCCAAGCACGATGCTACAGAGCTTTGGTTGCCGGTGATGGGTGCCCCGGCATGAACAGCAGTTTTCGCATGGGTTGGATTCTTGTCTCTTTCGACCTCCCGGTCATGACAGACCAGCAAAGGAAAGCTGCGACCGGGTTCAGGAATGCGCTCTTGGAGGATGGTTACATGATGCTCCAGTTTTCCGTTTATGCCCGCGCGTGCGTCAGCCTTGAGCGGTTGGAGAGGCACGCCTTCTACCTGCGATCCATCGCGCCCACCGCCGGAAACATTCGTGTCTTCTTTTTCACGAACCAGCAGTGGGCTCGCAGCATGAGCATCCATGGCCAGAACTATCCGCAAGGAAATCGGGTGCTTGATCCCACGATGCCCCAGCAGATTGAGTTCTGGTAAAAAAAGAGCGGCTTCCGGACGTGCAAGCAGTGGTCCGGAAGCCGCTTTTTCAGTTAAGACTTCACCCCTCAGCAAAGTCGACTCAAAGACTACAACGATAGGTCTTTCTGTCAATCAGAGTGTGTCAGACCTCGCTGAGGGGTGAAGTCAAAACCGCAGGTGCGCCTTCGCCTCTTCCAAAGAGAGTGTGTCAGACCTCGCTGAGGGGTGAAGTCAAAACATGTCCGCCTGCTTTGTGAACATGCGGAGGCAGTGTGTCAGACCTCGCTGAGGGGTGAAGTCAAAACGGGAACAGTTGAGGGATGAGAGTTGAGAGAAGTGTGTCAGACCTCGCTGAGGGGTGAAGTCAAAACAAGTCCGATTGTTGAGCTATGGTCAGTGGCAGTGTGTCAGACCTCGCTGAGGGGTGAAGTCAAAACAGCGGGTTTGCCTACTCGCTGGCCGGCGACAGTGTGTCAGACCTCGCTGAGGGGTGAAGTCAAAACAAGAGCCACTCGAACTCCATCGACGCCACCAGTGTGTCAGACCTCGCTGAGGGGTGAAGTCAAAACACCCAGCGTTTGATCGTGCGGTCGCTCGTAAGTGTGTCAGACCTCGCTGAGGGGTGAAGTCAAAACAACCAGGAGTACTTCGATGCGTGGATGGAAAGTGTGTCAGACCTCGCTGAGGGGTGAAGTCAAAACTTGTGTGTAGTGTGTTTGTGGTTCGCTTCTAGTGTGTCAGACCTCGCTGAGGGGTGAAGTCAAAACATTGCTGGCGCGAGTTCGTGAAAGACCTTAGTGTGTCAGACCTCGCTGAGGGGTGAAGTCAAAACAGGGAGTGCGTGCGGAAGTAGTCGTCCGGCAGTGTGTCAGACCTCGCTGAGGGGTGAAGTCAAAACTATCCGACATTCGCCGCCGCCCACCGCGAAAGTGTGTCAGACCTCGCTGAGGGGTGAAGTCAAAACTGCTCCGTGGGGCGCGGGAAATCCGCATAGAGTGTGTCAGACCTCGCTGAGGGGTGAAGTCAAAACGACAACTGTGTTTCCGTGGAAGACGTTGGCAGTGTGTCAGACCTCGCTGAGGGGTGAAGTCAAAACAGCCAATGCATCCGCAATCAGCGCCGCTGGAGTGTGTCAGACCTCGCTGAGGGGTGAAGTCAAAACACCTTCCACCACGGCCGCAACGCTCTGGATAGTGTGTCAGACCTCGCTGAGGGGTGAAGTCAAAACAGTGCGACGACATGAGCGTCAACCAGCCCTAGTGTGTCAGACCTCGCTGAGGGGTGAAGTCAAAACGTCTCGGGGCGATCCTACCTGCGCGGGTCGAGCGTGTCGCGCAGGCGGTCGCCGAGGTAGTTGAGCGCGAGCAGGGTGGCGGACATGGTGGCGGCGGGGAAGAACAGGAGCCACCAATAGATTTTCAGGGGATTGATCGATTGCGCCCCCTCGCTGAGGAGCGAGCCCCAGCTCGCCTGGGGTGGCTGGATGCCAAGGCCGAGAAAGCTCAGGAAGGATTCGTCGAGGATCACAGCGGGGACGGTGAGGGTGAGATAGACGATGATGATCGGCAAAATGTTCGGGAGCAGGTGGCGCAGGATGATTTTTGCGTGCGATTGTCCGAGGACGAGCGCCGCCTGCGTGAACGGACGCTCTTTGAGCGCGAGAACCTGGCCGCGGACGATCCGTGCCATGGTGAGCCATTCGATGAGGCCGAGCGTGATGATGAGGATGACGATGCGCGAGTAGCTCATCAGCCAGGGCCAATCGACCTGCGCGGCGAAATTCCGCACGTGCCCGTCGAACGCATTGATGAAAATCAGGATGAAGATCAGCCGCGGCACCGAGTAAAGGATGTCCACGAGACGCATCATGACGTTGTCCGTGCGTCCCCCCGCATAGCCGGCGATGAGCCCGTAGGCCGACCCGAGGAAGAGGCTGATCAACGCGCCGGCCAGACCGACCACGAGGGAAATCCGGGCGCCGAGGAGCACCCGGTAGAACACATCGCGTCCGTTCAGGTCGGTGCCGAAAGGATGGGCCCATGACGGCGGTGCATATTGGAGCGGGCCGGGCTCGCGGTAGCTCTCGGGGAAGAGTTCGGGCCCGATGGCCGCCGCCAAGGCGACGGCCGCCAACACCGCCAGGCACAGCCGGGCGGCGGGGCGACGGAGAATCCGGGCGGCTGTTCCGGGCTCAACCATCGACGCGGATGCGCCGGTCGAGCAGCGCGTAGCTGGCATCCACCAGCAGGTTGAAGACGATCAGCATCGAGCAATAAACAATGACCACGCCGCCGAGGAGGAATCCGTCGCGGTTGAGGATCGAGTGGACGAAGAATCCGCCGGCGCCGGGGATGTTGAAAACGGTTTCCACCACGATCGAGCCGGTGAGCAGATGCGCGGCGAGCGGACCCATGTAGGTGACCACGGGAAGGATGGCCACCCGCAGGGCGTGCTTGTAGAGGATCTTGCGGTCCGTCAGACCCTTCGCCCGCGCCGTGCGGATGAAGTCCTGATTGAGAACTTCCAGCAGGCTCGTGCGCATCAGGCGCGCGATCACGGCGGCGAAGGGGAGGGCGAGCGTCACCGCGGGGAGGACGATCTGGGCCGGCGAACCCCAGCCGCCGACAGGAAGCCATTTCAGCCAGAGCCCGAAAACAAGGACGAGGATCGGTCCGACGACGAACATCGGGATCGAGAGGCCGAGCAGCGCCACCCCCATGGCGAGCCGGTCGGACACCGTGTCACGCCGGACCGCGGCGAATGCCCCGAGCCAGATGCCGGACACCGTGGCCAGGATGAACGCGATGCCGCCAAGCGCGAAGGTCACAGGCAGCGTCTGGGCGAGGATTTCGTTTACGCTCCTGTTGCGGTATTTCGTGGAGAGCCGCAAGTCGCCGCGGGCCACGTCGCCGATGTAGCCCGTGAACTGCTTCCAGACCGGACCGTCCAGTTTGTATTTGGCCAGAAGCTGGGCCTCGATGGCCGGCGGAATCTTGCGCTCGCGATCGAACGGCCCTCCGGGTGCCAACCGGATCAGGAAGAACGTCAGCGTGACCACGCAGAACAGCACGAAGGCCAGCGCGGGCAGGCGGCGGATGATCAGGCGAAGCACGCGGGGAGGCTAAGAAACAGAACCGCCGTGGGGAAGGCGCAAAGGACGTTGTATGGGGAGGAGAGTGTTCTTGAGAGAAAATGGCGCATCATGATGTCCGCGCTTGGGCCTCGGGTTTGCTGCGCTTGCTTGAGCGGCTGTTAGCCCGGCCCCTACTCCAAATAAGCCGGAGAGCGGGGAGGGTCCCGACCGATTGACTGTTCGCCAGTTTGGTAGAAGCTATCACCGTCCATCTGCAGAATGAAGACGCGTTCGTCCGATGTTGTGGGCTTGGATTTGATCAGAATCGTATCCGCGTGATCGTTCACAGAGACGTTGCCTATGATGAAGGCCTCAAAGTCGATGTCTTCGGACAAATACCCTCCACTGACCAGCATGGTCCTTACTTCGGCTGCGGTGTGGAGACCGACATCCGCAGGAAACCCGATGGTCCGTAGTTCTTTTGAGTTGCGCTCCATTGCAGCCATTCGCAGACCATTGCGTATTTGTTGTGCTTCAGATCGCATCGTGGTGAAACGTCCGCCCGGACAAATGGTTCCATTTGTAAATGGCAATGCCAGCAAGGCTAGAGCCAGCACGAACACAAGGGACATATACCCCAAGACGAGGCCGGTGATCGCCATTCCCTTGCCGCGGAGCAGGGCGCTCTTCTTGAGGCGTCCGAGGCTGACATGACCGCAGATGATCGCGGGGATGCCCGCGAGAAGGGAGAAGCAGAGGAATGACAGGATGCCCAGCACGAGAGACCATATCGAAAGCGGATCGGTTTTGGTTCCATGGGTAGCGGCGCTGCCCGCGAGCGGGGGTGGTTTCGGATCAAGCAGAGCCGAGGCGGGTTGCCATTCCTCAAGGCCTGTGTGCCAGCACAAATCGGACGCTGAGAAAGCGCCCGAGGATACGGACGTCCGCAATTCCTCAAGCGTGAAGGGCCCGTGCTGTTGGCCATCCTTGTGGACGAAGATCTTCATGTGTTGCGCTCCTAAAGCGTCATCCGCGGCTTACTTGGCCCCGTCGGCGAACCACTCGAGGGCCTTGGTCAAACTTGCTTCGTCCATGCCGTGGGCCCCATCGTAAGAATCGCGGCGGATGTTTTTGATGCCCAGTTTTTTCACGGCGGCGGCGACGTAATCCGCGCGTGCGGCGTCGATCATCGGGTCATTCTTCCCGATGGCCAGATACACGGCCAGATCGCGCACGCTGCTGCGGATGGGCTTGAAAATGGCCATTCCGGCCGTGAAGCGCTCGTCACCCGAGCCTCCCATGAAGACACCCTCCACGGGATAGCCCTGCTTGAGGAGGGCGCAGGCCATCATGGAACTGCGGAGGCCGCCCCCGGAATTGCCGCCGACGAAATACCGCCAATTCTTGGCGCCGGGGTATTTTTCCTCCAAGGCGCGGAGGCCGGCGTAGATCATGGCGGCGTGCCATGCGGCGGGAAGGTTGTTTTCCAGCACGGGGCCCGTGGCGGCGATGGCGACCCAGCCGTTGCGCGTGGCCACGCCGCCGAAGCGGGGCATCGCCTTGAGGTGGGCTCCGCCGTTGTCGTCGGTGGAGAAGACCACGAGCACCTTCTGCGGCTTCGAGGGATCGAAGCCTTCCGGCAGCATGAGGCCCACCGTGGCGTCTTCCGGTTTGGCGCCGCCGGGGGAACGGCCGGCAAGTTTCTTTTCGTCGGCGGTGAGGGGAACTTGAAATTCCTCCATCGTGCCGGAACGGCCAAGGCTCCTGTTATTGCTGTCTTCATCGCCTTCGTCCGTTGCGGATGACGGAGGATCAGGCTCTTGGGGCGTGAGGGATGGCTGATCTGCCGTAGTTTGCCTTGGTGCGGCAAGTCCGTCCATGGAGGAAACGGCTCCTGCCAGACGGATGTTTGAGGGGTGAGACAGGACGATCTGAGGCTTCCCTTTGTGGGATTCGATCACTCCCTCGACGTCCACTTCTTTGCCTTGGAATACGGACAAGTCTCCAAAGTCGCCGGACCCGGGCTTGACCACCGCTGTGAACTCGCTGTCCGGATGCGGCTTTCCGAAGTTCAGGAAAGTCATTCCGCTGCCCGTCGTGGAGACCTGTGCCACCATCCCCTTCACAACCATGGTTTCACCCATGTGTGCGGCGGTTTCATTGATTGGAATCGCAGCTTTGAGGCCGGCGGAGCACAAAGCGATCGCGATGAAAATCCGAGTCATGATTTTCATGCCGCTTTGATGACATCCGCGCACGCGGGAGGCAAACGAATTGAGGGTTGCTTGGAGTGGCAATGAGAAGGTGGCAGCGCGCACGGGATTCGAACCCGTGTACCAGCCTTGAGAGGGCTGTGTCCTAGGCCTCTAGACGAGCGCGCCGTCGAGGACCGGAAATTTAACCGTGCCGGCGGGGTTTTCGCAACGGTATTTGGACGAGGAGGTTGCCGAGGGGTGATTTTAATGTTTAAATGCGCGACTCCCTCCCGCGGCGATGATCCATCGATCCTGATCTGCGGCGAGTCGAGGCCCCCAAAGAAATCCCCCACATGCTGAAACGCTTCCTCCCCGCCGTTGTTTTCTTCTCCCTCCTGCCCGGTCTGGTTCATGCGGACCCCCTGTGGCTGACGCCACGGCATGAAACGACCCCCGGATTCCAATACACGGCGTCGCCTGCGGACTGGCGCGACATCAACATGTATCAGATTTTCACCGACCGCTTCGCGGACGGCGACGGCTCGAACAATCCGGTGGGTCGTGGATGGTATGTGGACGGGAAAAGCTTCCCGCAGAACCGCAACTTCCACCACGGCGGCGACTGGAAGGGGCTCAAGGACAACCTTGATTACCTGAGCGGCATGGGTGTGCGTGCCGTGTGGATCTCGGGTGTGCAGATGAACGACCAAGGCAAGGACACGAACTACACACCCTACCACATGTATCACCCGACGGATTTCTTCCGGGTGGATCCGGTCATGGGCACGTTCCAAGACCTGAAGGATCTGATCGACGCGTGCCACCAGCGCGGCATCTACGTGGTCCTCGATGTGGTCATCAACCACACGGCGGACAAGAACGGGCTGCGCAGCGGCGAGGATGACAAGTGGTATTGGCCAAACGGCGGATCGAACTTCGGCTGGTGGAACGAGAGCAACAAGCACGCGTGGCCGTTCGACGACGTGCAGTGGTTCAACCGCAACGGAACGATCAACAACTGGGACAACTTCCCCGAATACATCTACGGACAGTTCAAGGGCACCGATGACCTCGCCACGCACACGGACCACGTGAAGTATTGGCTCACGGAAATCTTCAAGAACCTGATCGAGGCGACCGACTGCGACGGGTTCCGGGTCGATGCCATCAAGCATGTGGACGAGGGTTGGTGCAAGCAGTGGGCGGATGACATGCGCAAGCACGCGGCTTCGCTCGGCAAGAACGACTTCATCCTCTTCGGCGAATACTTCACCTACGACAACAACACGCTGGCCCGTTACTGCAAGGACGCCGGGTATTCCTTCAACTCCGCCCTGTTCTTCCCCATGAGCCAGACGATCAAGAACGTCTTCGTGGACGGTCAGTGGACGGGTCAGCTCACGCAGGCGCTTGCGGCCAAGAGCCAATACGGGGAGGGGGAGAACCGCCTGGTCACCTTCATCGACAACCACGACGTCAACCGCATCGGCCTCTACATCTCGCAGAGTGGCGATGCCGGCCGCATCAACTGGGTGATGGGGCCCGCGCTCACCTTCCTCTACACCGCGACGCCTGTGCCGTGCCTTTACTATGGGACGGAGCACGGCTTCAACCAGGGGGGGCACTACAATGGCAGCGGCAAGACGCAGGACAATCCGGACGACGGCGACTGGCAGCGGGAGACGATGTTCGACCGCGGGTTCCAGCCGGGCCTGGCGCAGGGCAACAAGCTCTCGCAGACAAACGCCCCGCTTTACCAGCACATCAAGCGGCTCAATGAGGCGCGGGCGGCGAATCCGGCGCTGACCCGCGGCAGCTTCGCCGAGCGCTGGCAGACCGGCGGGGCGGGCCCCTACGCCTATAGCCGCGTTTATCAGGACCAGGAGGCGCTTGTCGCCCTCAACACGTCCGACACCGGAGGAGCGGTCATCAATCCGCAGGTCGGCAAACCGAACGGCACGCAGTTCGTCAATGTCCTCAATCCTTCCGAGACGGTCACCGTCGCGGCCGGGCGCATCACGTTCACCCTCGCGGGAAGGGATTCCAAAATCTTCGTGGCGGGACAGATCCAGCGGCCGTCCGAAGTGCGCCTCACGTCGGATGCCTCCAATGTCACCCTCGCCTACACGCCGCATGACGGGCCGCTCAAGAATGCCACCGCGCCGGTGCAGATCGGCGTAAGCATCGACGGGGCAACAGCGGCATTTTTCAACATGACCCCCGGCGCCGACGGATCGTGGACTTACACGCGGCCGTTTGCCGGGATCACCTCGACGCTTGCCGTGAGCTTCCGCGATTCGGCCGCGCCGCCGGTGACGGATGCCACCGGGGGGGCTGCCTGGACTTTCAACGCCTCGGGATTCGGGCAATCGGCGGTGCAGTGGGTGGGCGGCACGAGCACATGGCCGGCGGCAGGATCGATCACTGCCTCAACGGACCTGTGGGTCGATTACGAAACATGGCCTCTGGGCACCGCGACCACATCCAAGATCGTTTACACGACCAACGGCGGGACCACGTGGCAGGAACAGGCCGGGGCCAAGAACGGCACGGCGGGCAACAATGACAAGTGGCATGCGAACCTCGGCAAGTTCGCGCCGGGAGCCACGGTCCGGTTTGCGGTGCAGGCACAGGATGCCAACGGGTTGGCGCGTTGGGACAACAACGCCGGCGCCGACTACACCCGTTCCGTGCAAATGGGCACTCTGGCGATCGGCTGGATCGGCGGCACTTATCATTGGCCCGAGGCGGGCAACATCGAGTCCACCAGCGATCTCTGGGTGAACATCGAATCATGGCCCCTCGGCGCCGGTGTCGGCGGCGAGGTGTTCTACACCACGCGCCAGGACAACACCGGCTGGACCTCGGCGACGCTGGCCTCGTCCGGTCAGGGGGCCGGCAACGACCTCTGGCACGCCAACCTCGGCAAATTCTCCCCCGGCACCGTGATCCGCTTTGCGGTCAAGGTCACGGACACCACGGGTGCGGACCACTGGGACAACAATGGCGGTGATGACTACGAGGCGGCCGTCAACGGACAAAGCTCCGGCATTTCCGGCTTCGACAGCGTCCATGCCAGGGGCCGCACGGATGCGGTGAAACCGCAGATCGGCCTGCGCTTCGATGATTCGGGAGGTTTGGTGATGGACTCGACCGGACGCAATGCGGCCAACATCTACAAGATCTGGCAGTCGGGCGACCTGCAGCAGTGGACCAACGTGCGCACGGTCCCGGCGGGCGACCTCGACCCCGCATGGGATCTGCTGGAGGGCGGCGCTGTGCAGGGGGCCGAGAGGATGTTCTTCCGCGTGGAGGCGGTGGGCGGTGAGACCGAGCATGTTTACGCCGGAAGCCCGGCGATGGTCCGCATCCGCTCCTATCCTCCCGGCGGCGCCAAGTCTGCCAATCTGGTTTTCTCGACCGACGGTGGAGAGACCTGGTGGCCGGCCGGGGTGCCGATGGCCCTGCTCACCTCGGACGGCGAAGGGGACACTTGGAGCATCGATCTTCCCGTGCAGCCGCCGGCGGGATCGCTCCTGCGTTTCGCCATCGAACTGGTGGACGAGGAGGGGCAGTCGCTCTGGGCCAACAATAACCACAATGACTACACGGCGAATGTCGTGAATCCGGGACAGACCGATTTCGAGGCTCCGACGGTCACCCACAGTCCGTCGAACACCACGACCAGCGCGCCATCCCTTGCGGTGACGCTCTCGGCGACGGACGCTCTCGATCCTTCGCCGGTCATCCACTACACCACGGACGGCGCGGTGCCAACGACCGGCAGCCCGGCCTACAGCGGCCCGATCAACGTGACCGACAACGGTCCCGGGGTGGACATGACGATCCGATTCTTCGCGATCGACAACCAGGGCAACCGTTCCGACACCAAGACGGTCGAGGTCCGGGTCGGACAGACGCAGGAGTTCGGCCCAAGCAAGCCCTACTCGGTGAACCCGACGCTCGGGCATGCGGTGTCCAACGGCTCGATCACGATCAACGGCACCAACACGGGCAGCAAATGGACCGACAGCAACCTCATCGCGATGGGCATGGCCAACGATGATCCGCGCAGCCTCGGCGGCAACTGGACGATGCACGAGGCACCGATCAACCTCACGCACATGTGGGCGGTGTGGGACGACACGCACCTCTACATCGCGTGGCAGTTCGTCGATGTCACCGACATCATCGACCCGGCCAATGCCGGCGGCGCGGGCAGCGGGAGGATCGGTTCCAACGACGGCATCCTCCAGTGGATCGCGATCGACACGAATCCGGCGACCGGTGCCGCGAAGGACATGTGGAACAAGAACAACGGGCAGCCGCTTTGGAGCGGCCCCAACAAACCCGACGTCCAGATCTACCTCGCGGGCAGCCTGTGGCAGGGTTTCGTCTCGCGGGCTGTCGGAGGCGTCTTCCCCGTGGACGACGGAGGGGTCAACTACTTCACCACCGCTGCGGCCGGCATCACGGCTGCCAAGGGGGCGACCTTCGCCGGCACCAGCCTGTGGGGGGTGAACGACGCCGACGACCGCCGCCATTCCGACGCGCCCTACCGCAATTTTCTCACCACGGGGCACAACACGGCGCGGGACTCGTTCTACGAAATCAAGATCCCGCTGGCGTTCCTCGGCATCACCCGGGCGCAACTCGAATCGCAGGGCGTCGGCGTGATGATCGGGGCGGGCTCGATGTCCACCATGGACACGCTGCCGCAGGATGACGGCGCGACGTTGGATACTCCCGGGGTGGAGTCCTACAATTCCTCCTTCGAGTGGGGTGACACCGACAGCATCACAGCGCCCTTCACGCGCATCGGGGCATGGTAGAGGCGCTTCCTCCGGCATCGCAGTGGATCACCGTGCTCGGGCTTCTGGCCGGGGTGCTGACGACATTGTCGTTCCTGCCGCAGGTCCTCAAGGCATGGAAGTCGCGTTCCACCCGCGACATTTCGCTGGGCATGTTCCTGATGTTCTGCACGGGTGTCTTCCTCTGGATCGTTTACGGGGTCCTGGTGGCCGACATCCCGGTGATTGCGGCCAACGTCCTGACGTTTCTCCTTGCCGCGACGATCTTGATCCTGAAGCTGCGCTACCATTGATCCCTCAACAGGGGGCTTGAGAGCGCCCCTGTGTTGGTTCATAGAGGAGTGTTACGCCGTCCATGATCTTGTATGTGAAAAGCTTTTGTTCGTGGTGCCACGAGGCCCGGGAATACCTTGATGAGCGCGGTTTTGCCTATGAGCTGCGCGATGTTCTCGAGGATCCAGAAGCGGGAGCCCGCATGCGGCAAATTTCGGGACAATCCCTCACGCCCACACTTGAGGTGGGGGACAAGGTGCTGGCGGACTTCGACACCGGGCAGCTGGAGGAGTTTCTCGCGAGGAACGGAATCAGGCCATGAAGGAGGCGCTGATTTTCCTCGGCCTCCTCGTCCTCACGGCGGGCCTGTTCACCTACCAGCACCGGGTGATCCGGAGGCTGGGCATCCTCTGTGTGGGGCTGACGACGTTTGCCGCGGGCTACCTGCCGACCGGGAACGTCTGGGTGGGGCTGGCCTGCGTGTCGGCGTGGCTTTTGCTGCCTTGGGTCGAGATTCTCCTGCGCGTGCGGCATCTGCGCCTTCCGCTGCGGAAGGAACTCCGGCAGTCGGCGCCACCGGCGCGGAACGATTTCCCGGAATTGGGGGAACTGTCGGAGGAGATCGAGGCCGCGGGGTTCGAGCATGTGGCCGATCTGGGCTGGGACATGGAGGGCTACCGGCAGTTCCTCCGGCTTTTTGCCGATCCGACGCGGAATGAGGAGGCGGCGATCACCTATGTGGAGCAGAACCAACTCGGATTCCATTTCGTCAGCGTGACGTCGCGCTCCGGGGAGGGGTTGGTTTTCACGACGTGGAACTGCCCGGTCTCCTCGAGTCTGAAGACCCCGCCCACCGTGCGCGTCCACCGGGTGCCCGCCGAGGCGCCGTTTGCCGTCCTGGTCGGCGAGCACGGGGCGTTCCTGCAGAGGGAAGGGGTGTCCGCGGCCGCCCTCCAAGCGGTGGATCCGGGCGCCGTGCGGGCGTCCGTGGAGCAGGATATGGAAACGCAGATGGAGCACAATCTTCGGGAGGGGCTGCTCCAGCGGGCCGACGAGGGGCATGGCCGATATTCGTGGCGCGGAATGCTTTACTTGTGGTTCCAGTTTTTACGCGATATTTTCCGTTTCTCGTGAGTGCACTATTCCCCATGACACGGCAATCGCCGTCCTTCGGCCGCGTGGACCAGATCATGGTCGAGGAACGCGCCGCCACCTTCACCAAGCGGAGCATCAAGACGGAATCCAAGCTGCAGGGTCTGCGGCTTGCGTTCTCGATGCTCGACTTGACCACACTGGAGGGGCGCGACACACCCGGCAAGGTGATGACCCTGTGCCACAAGGCGATGCATCCGGCGCCCGAACGCTATGGGGTCGGCCCGGTCGCCGCCGTCTGCGTGTATCCCAAGCTCGTCCCTGCGGCCAAGGCGTTCCTGCGGGGATCAACCGTCAAGGTGGCCGCTGTCGCAACCTACTTCCCGAGCGGGCAGAGTTCGATGAAGACAAAGATGGAGGACACGCGGGTGGCACTGCAGGCCGGGGCGGACGAAATCGACATGGTGATCGACCGTGCGGCCTTTCTCCGAGGGGAATACGGACGCGTCCACGACGAGATCGCCGCGGTGAAGGAACTCTGCGGGGACGTCCATCTCAAGGTGATCCTGGAGACCGGCGAGCTCATCACCTATGACAATGTCCGGGCTGCGAGCATGGTTGCCATGCAGGCCGGTGCGGATTTCATAAAGACCTCCACCGGAAAGGTGAGCCCGGCGGCGACGCTCCCGGTCACGCTTGTCATGCTCGATGCCATCCGGGAGTTCTTTTTCGCCACCGGGCGCCGCATCGGCATGAAACCGGCCGGCGGCATCCGCACTGCCAAGCAGGCGTTGCAATATCTGGTCATGGTCAACGAGACCCTCGGGGATGATTGGCTCACCCCCGACATGTTCCGTCTCGGCGCCAGCACCCTGGCCAACGACATCCTCCTGCAGATCGCCAAGAGCGTCGACGGACGCTACCAAAGCGGCGACTACTTCTCCCTCCCATGAGCAAAAAACGCCCTGCCAAAAAAACAGCCTTCACCACCGGGGTGGCGGTGCTTGCCCCGCCGACCCACGGCGAACTCATCCCCCAGAGGGACCGTGTGCTCCGCTTCGGCGGACGATGGAACTACTCGCCGGCCCCCGAGGTGCACACCGACGTCAAGGTTCATCCGCGCTACGAACTCTTCATCGGCGGCAAATTCGTCAAGCCATCGTCCGGGAAGTATTTCCCTTCGATCAACCCCGCGACGGAGAAGCAGCTTTCCGAGGTGGCCCTCGGCAATGCCGCCGACGTGGACCGTGCCGTCAAGGCTGCGCGCCGCGCCTACGAGAAGACGTGGGGGAAGATGCCGGGTCGCGAACGGGCGAAATACCTGTTCCGAATCGCCCGCCTGCTGCAGGAAAAAATCCGCGACCTCGCCGTGCTCGAATCGCTTGACGGCGGGAAAACGATCCGCGAAAGCCGCAACATCGACCTTCCGCTGGTCGCGGCCCACTTCTTTTACCATGCGGGCTGGGCCGACAAGCTCGATTATGCCTTTCCGGGGCGCAAGCCTCAGCCGCTCGGCGTGGCCGGGCAGATCATTCCGTGGAACTTTCCGCTGCTGATGGCGGCGTGGAAGCTTGCCCCGGCCCTCGCGTGCGGCAACACGTGCGTGCTCAAGCCGGCGGAGACAACGTCGATCACGGCGATGCACTTGGCGGAAATCTTGGCCGAGGCGGACCTTCCGGAGGGCGTGGTCAACATCGTCACCGGCTTCGGGGACACCGGAGCGGCCATCGTCAATCATCCGGACATCGACAAGCTGGCCTTCACGGGATCGACGGAGGTCGGCAAGCTGATCGCCAAATCGGTGGCCGGCACACGCAAGAAGTTGACCCTCGAACTCGGGGGCAAGGCGGCCAACATCATCTGCGAGGATGCGCCGATCGACCAGGCCATCGAGGGGATCATCCAGGGCATCTATTTCAACCAGGGGCACGTTTGCTGTGCCGGCTCGCGCCTGTTCGTGCAGGAGAGTGTCGTCGAACCGGTGATCCGCCGTTTGCGCAACCGCCTGAATGTGTTGAGGGTGGGGGATCCGCTCGACAAGAACACCGACATCGGGGCGATCAACAGCAGGCAGCAGCTGGACAAGATCCGCGAGATGGTGGACAGCGGGAAGAAGGAGGGGGCCGAGTTGTTCCAGCCGGCGTGCCGCTTGCCGTCCAAGGGCTACTACTACGCGCCGAGTTTCTTCACGGGAGTGACCGATTCGCACCGGATCGCGCAGGAGGAAATTTTCGGCCCCGTGTTGAGCGTGATGACATTCCGCACGCCGGAAGAGGCGCTTGAGCGTGCCAACAACACGCCCTACGGGCTGAGTGCCGGGGTTTGGACCGACAAGGGCAGCAAGGTCTTCAAGCTCGCAACCAAGTTGCGGGCGGGTGTCGTCTGGGCCGAGACCTACAACAAATTCGATCCGGCGAGCCCGTTTGGAGGCTACAAGGAGAGCGGTTTCGGACGGGAAGGCGGCAAACAGGGGCTTCTGGCCTACCTCCGACTCGGATAGGGGCGCGCGTTCAACCGTCCGCCATCTTCCCGCCGCTCAAACCGCTTTCATAACCTCTTCCAGAGGCGAGGCTTTTCCGTAGAGAAAGCCTTGGGCGTAGCGGCATCCCAGTTGCCGTGCCATGGCCGCCTGCTCCTCGGTTTCGACCCCCTCCGCGAGTGGTTGGTAGCCGAGTGAGAGGCAAATGTTCACAATGCCGGCAAGCACGACATTCGCGCTCTCGCGGTTCCGCGCGGGACCGGCGATCAGCGAGCGGTCCAACTTGACGATGTCCACCGGCAACCCGGCAAGGTGCCGGAGGTTGCTGTAGCCCGATCCGAAGTCGTCCACAGCGATGCGCATGCCTCCGGCCCGCAATTGCCGGAGGTTCTCAAGGAGGGTCTCGTTGCGGACAATGATGGGATTTTCGACGACCTCCATGACCAGGCGTGTCGGCGGAATGCCGGCTTCGGAAAGTTGCGACAACCACTCGTCTGCAAAGCCCGGGGAGGAAAGGATGGTGGGCGTGGCATTGAGGAAAAAGGTGAAATTCCCGGTATCCAAAAGCTGCCGGAGGTCTGCATCGCTGCCGGCGCGCCTGATGAACTCCGCGAAGACCCAGCGGTCCATGGCAGCCTGGTAACGGATGCGCTCGACGGCGGGCAGAAAGCGCGCCGCCTCGACCACGGTCCCCTGCTTGTCACGCAGGCGAAGCAGGGCTTCGACGCCGGCAATGCGGTCGCCGATCAGGTCGGCGACGGGCTGGAAAAGCAGGAAAAACCGGCTTTCGCGGAAGGCTTCACGGACGAGCAGGTTGAGGTGGTGGCGTTTTTTCCCCTCGCTCAGCAGGGGTTCATTGTAGATGTGGATGCGGTTGTGCGGCCCGCTTTCCCGGTTGCCGGCTTCGCGCACGGCCGCCTCCGCGCGTCTCAGCATTTCCACCGGGTGCGCCGAGGGATCATCCATGACCGCGCAGCCGATGTTGGTCTGCAGAAGGAGTTCCTGCTTGCCGAGGATGTAGGGAAGGCTCAGGGATTTTTCGGCCTCGTCCAGCAGTTCCCCCAGCCCGGTGGCGAAATCGTCGCCGCCCCCCAATCCCGTCACCAGCACGACGAATTCGCTGCCGCTCACGCGCGAGGTGAAATTGTTCCCGCGGTTCAAACGCAGCAGGCGCTGTGCCAGTTCGATCAGGATGCGATCACCGGCGCTGTAGCCGAAATTGTCATTCACCTCGATGAGGCTTTCGAGGTGCGGGTGCAGCAGAACCGCCCCTGGATCGCCGTGCGGGAACAGACGCAGGGCCCTGTCAATCTCCGCAATGAGCACGTTGCGGTTGCTGAGCCCGGTCAAGGGATCGTGTTCGGATTCGTATTTGAGCTCGTGGGTATGGATCTCCGTCTGTGCCATGTTGGCGAAGGCGGCGACCATGAGCTGGAAAAGCCGGTTCAGCTTCCGCTCGTATGGGACCGGGCATATGAAATCCACGCGCGAGCACATGCGGCCGTTGAAGCGCAACGGGACACTCGCAAGGAGATGTTCGTAGTCCTCGGAATGGACATGTTCGGGGGTTCCGGAACCCGAGGTTTCGCGGAGACTCCTCAATTTGGCATCAAAAACCGGCCACAGTGCAACCTGCGTTGGCGCGAGCTCGGCAGGAAGATAATAGACCTCGGGTGATCCCTCCTCGGGGAAGCGGTTCACCCTTGCGCAGATGCCCGGCAAGACCAACTCGTATTGGTGGAGCATGTCGGAGATGATCGAATACACCGCACCCAATGGCGCCGTCAGACGGCAGATGTGCGTGCAGAGTTCCTTCGATTGGTCAGGATGGAACACCACGTGCCGCGAAAGGATCTTCCGGTGCCTCTCATCTTCGACAAGATCCATGGCGACGCCGGCGATGTGCTGCAGCATCTGCATCTGACGCATCGTCAGTGTGCGGGGCTGCCGGTCCATGACGCAGAAGCTGCCCAGGGGCAGACCATCCATGCTCAGCATCGGGATGCCGGCATAGAACCTCACATGGGGAGGCCCGGTGACCAGCGGGCTGTCTGCAAAGCGCGCATCCTTGGCAGCGTCAGCCACGACGAATGGAGCTCCGGGCTGGGCGATGGTGTGCGAGCAGAAGGCGAAGCTGCGGTCGGTCTGACTGTTTTCAAAACCGAAGGTCGCCTTGAACCACTGGCGATCTCCGTCCACGAATGACACGGCTCCGAGGGGTGACGCCGTGACGAACGAGGCGAGTTCGATGAGTTTGTCGAAGACCGCCTCCCGGTCAGTGTCGAGGATGCCGTAGTCACGCAAGCGCGCGAGACGCTCTTGTTCCTGCGCGTGAGACGGCAGGACTGTGGAGCTGGGATTGCGGAGCATGGGGTTGCCTCCGCCAAAAGAATTGCCCGCCTCGGCCTCCGACGCAAGCTGCTGCTGCCCGAAGGGGGAGTCGTCCCCCCTGTCAGTCACTCGTTCCAGTGTGGATCATGTCGCCCAGCCACCAGCTGAGGCCGCGGATGGCGAGCCGGGCCATGGCGACGGGGTGCCTGCGCAGTTGCCGCATGGCCTGGGCGGTGAAATCGTTCTCCGGCTTTTCGACCGTGCCCGACAACCGGATCGTGCACCAATGAAGCCCTTCATCTTGATGGGCGAAAACCGTCGTGGTCGCGTCGGGAAGCCAGGTGAGGGATGACTCGGGAAGCCCGGCAAGGACGGATCCGGTGAGGGCTCCATCCGGCGCAACATGGGCCCATCCGCGCAGCCCCGCCTGCCCGGGGGCGAGAATGTCGAGGTTGTGGATGAGGAGTCCCTTGGCATCCTGCCTCCATTGGCTGGTGCCGTGGGAGACCTCGATGACGTCGTAGGTGTCTGCCTTGAGAAAGCGGCCGAAGAAATGTTGGAATTTGAAGCCCTGAAGCCGGGCGCCACCGAGTTCCAGCGAGCCCCCGCCATGCCCGTTGCCCAAGTCCTGGCCGCGCCACGCCCAATCGACTGTGCCCCCCAACTCGCCGCCGTGGATGTTCCCGGAAAGCGAGGCGGGGAGATAAGCGGAGAGCGGAATGCGGCGGACGGACAGCGAGGCGTCCGCCTGCGATGTCTTCGTGTCCCATGAGCCGCGTCCGCGCAGTTCAAAGCGCTCCTGTCCGAGGATGGTGAGATCCCTGACTGCGAAAACGTCATCCGCCAGTGAATAGTCGATGGACACCTCGCGGAAGCGCGCCTCGCCCAAGGTCGGATCGGCGGCGCGCTTGGCGAGTCCGTGGAGATAGTCCCAATGGTGCACCCTTGCCTCCTCCAAGGAGAGGGTGCCGCTGCCGGTGGCCTGTTTGCCTGAGGCGTCCGTGTTGTAGGAAATTGTTCCGGACAGGCGACCGGAAAGGATGTTCGCGAGATCCGCCGGCAGGAACGGCACAATGTCGAGGTCGGTGATTTCCGCAGCGGCCGCAATGCTTTTGTCGGCATGTTGCCCGAGCCGGCCGGAGAGCTTGATGTTGCTGCGTGGGGATGCCGGCTCACGCAGGTAAAGGTAGCCGATGTCGATCATCTCGCGGGTCACATAGACCTCGAGGGCATCCACCTCCATATCGATGTAGCCCGGATAATGGAGGGTTCCGTTTTTGCCGAAGTATTTGAAGTTCTTGCCGATCATCGTGGCGCCGACATCAAGGTGGGAGCCCCGGACGAGGGCTTGCCCGAACGGCAGTTCGATCTGCATGTCCGGGCATGAAATCCACCGGCAGAAAAATTGCCGCGGCAGGAGGAACGCATACCACGGCTTCGGGGGCTGCACGGGGTCCTCGGCCTTGAGTGCGTCATCGGGTTGGACCAACCGGAAATCCGCCTTTGCGATTTTGATCAGGTTCACCTGCCATTTCCCACGGAACACCGCCCAAGGTTCGAACCAACCCGTGGCCTCGCCGGTATCAAGGGCGCCGATGGCCTGTCCGGGCCACCCTGTGCTGGTGAACCCTTCGGTGGTCACGGAGAGGCCGGTGTCCAAATGCATCGGTCCGAAGGTGCCATCCACCTTCAGGGCGGAGGAAACCGCCTTGGACAGCATATGCTGGAAACCGGGGCTGCCCACCCAGCGCTCGAGGAAATTCCGGCGGAAATCCCGGGCGAAAAAGATCAGAGTCACAACACCAACCAATGCCCCCGCGAGAAGCGCGAAACGCCTGGCGCGGCGACGGTTGGGGGGCGGGGTTGCTTTCACGTGGCGGCCAGTGGAGAGATGCGGCGGCGATTCTTCAAGCCCGAGGGTGCATAGCTCCGGACGCTTCCGTGGATTTGGAGGGTGAAAGCCGCAGGTTCTGTGCTATGGTTCCCGGCTCTTATGGCCGATTACTTGCGGGTGGCGGGCATCCTTCTGGAAGTCCTGCTGCTTTTCAACCTGATCATCATTGCCCACGAACTTGGGCACTTCCTTGCAGCACGCTGGCGCGGGCTGGTGGTCGAAAAATTCGGCATCTGGTTCGGAAAGCCGCTTTGGAAGAAAACCATAGGCGGTGTCGAATACAGCTTGGGTTCCATTCCCGCCGGTGGCTTCGTCGCTCTGCCACAACTTGCGCCGATGGAGGCCGTCGAGGGCCGGAGCGGGCACGATCGCGCCCAGCTTCCCCGGGTCTCGGCGATGGACAAGATCATCGTCGCCCTCGCGGGGCCGGTCGCCAGCATGGCGTTGGCACTGATTTGCGCCGTGATCGTATGGTTTGTGGGGCGTCCGGTAAGCGAGGCCGAAACCACCACGGTCATCGGCTATGTGTTGGCGGACGGCCCGGCGGCCAAGGCCGGACTGCAAGCGGGGGACAAAATTCTGGAAGTCAACCGGCAGCCGGTGACGAGGTTTTCCGGCATGGGCAACATGGGGCAGAGCGTGACGTGGAACATCGTCCGCAGCGAAGAGCCCCTCATCCCGATCAAATTCGAGCGTGCGGGCGAGATTCGCACCGTCGAGGTGGAGCCGACCCTGCCGGTGCGCGAAGGGTGGGGGCGGAGGAAGCTTCGCCAGATCGGGATCCTCCCGGCGCAGACCCCGATGGTGGCGCGTGTCTTGGCAGACAGCCCCGCCGCGGCGGCGGGGATTCACGCGCGCGATTTGATCACGTCCGTGGACGGCCAGCGCTTGTGGGGGTTGGCGTCATTGTCCGAGTATCTGGACACTCATCCTGCGGGGGAACCCATCCAAGTCACGGTCGAGCGCGGAGGCGAGACGCTCCAACTCGAGGTGACGCCGCTTGTTCCCGAGGGGCAGGAGAAACCCCGTGTGGGCATTCTTTGGGACGACAGGGGGGTGACCACGCTGGAGCACCCCAATCCCCTGCAACTCGTGGTCGGCAGCGTCCGCACCATGATTGACACGCTGTCTGCCGTTTTCTCGCCGCGCAGCGACATCAAGGCCGAGCACTTGAGCGGGCCGGTCGGCATCATGCGCATTTACTACCTGCTCTTCGAGTCGCCCGACGGCTGGAGGCTTGCGATATGGTTCAGCGTGGTGCTCAACGTCAATCTGGCGCTGCTCAATCTGCTCCCGATCCCCGTGCTGGATGGCGGTCACATCACGCTCGCGATCATTGAGGCCATCCGCCGCAAGCCGATCAACATCCGGCTCCTTGAGGTGGTGCAGACGGGATTCGCCATGCTGATCATCGGCTACATGCTCTACATCACCTTTTACGATGTGCAGGATCTTCCCTGGCGGGGAACATCGGAGAAGGTGCCAACCGAGTTGAAATTCACCCCGGCTCCGGTGAAGGGCGAGCCATGACGCAGAAGCTGCCGGCTCCGCTTTTTCCGGAACGCCGTCGCAGCCGGGAAGTGCGTGTCGGGAGGGTCGGAGTCGGGGGGGACAACCCCGTGAGGATCCAGTCGATGCTGACCTGCGACACGATGGACACGGCCGCCTGCGTGCGGGATACCGCGGCCTTGGCGGAGGCCGGATGCGAAATCGTCCGGATCACCGCACCAACGGTCAAGGACGCCCGCAATCTCGAGGCGATCCGCGATGAATTGGGAAGGATGGGATGCGAGGTGCCGCTGGTCGCCGACATCCATTTCAAGCCCGAGGCGGCGATGGAGTCTGCAAAGTGGGTGGACAAAGTCCGCGTCAATCCGGGCAATTACGCGGATTCCAAGAAGTTCGCCGTCCGGGAATACACCGATGGGGAATATGCCGCGGAAATCGGGCGCATCCGGGAGAAGTTTGCTCCCTTGGTGGAGTTCTGCAAAGCGCGCGGCATCGCCATGCGCATCGGGACGAACCACGGCTCGCTGAGCGACCGCATCATGAACCGCTACGGCGACTCGCCGCTCGGAATGGTGGAGAGCGCCTTGGAATTCGCCCGCATTGCGCGGGATCTCGGCTTCCACGATTTCATTTTTTCCATGAAGGCCTCGAACCCGAAGGTCATGATCGAGGCCTACCGGTTGCTGGTCGCCCGCCTGGCGGCGGAGGGACCGGATTGGAATTACCCGATCCATCTCGGTGTCACCGAGGCCGGCGACGGCGAGGACGGACGCATCAAGAGCGCGGCGGGCATCGGATCGCTGCTGGCCGACGGCATCGGCGACACGATCCGCGTGAGCCTCACCGAGGACAGCGTGCATGAGATTCCCGTGGCCAGGGAGCTGGCGGCTATTTTCGAGGGACCGTGCGAGGGATGGATCGGGGAGGATCTCCGGCTTTCCTTCGATCCGTTTTCCTACGCCCGTCGGGAGAGTCGGAAGCTGACCATCCAAGATGTTCCGCTCGGGGGCGACGAGGTGCCGCGGGTCGTGGTGAGCCGCAGGCATTACGACGCGGTGGCGCACAAGTTGTCCGCACTCGGGGATTTCCAGCCTGAGCTGGTTTACGAGGATTTGGAAATCGTGGAGATCGATCCACGGAACAGCCAAGAGGTGGAGGCATTGCACAGACATTCGGAAGCCTGCCTGATCACGGTGAAAGACGGCGTCGATCTCCCGGTGATCGCGGCATTCCGCCTGCTTGCAGCCCGTGCGGATGCAAGGCACCCGATTCTGCTCAAGGACTCGCTCCATCCGCAGCCGGACCCGCACGCGCCTTTCGTCCGCACGCTGCTCGCGGCAAGTGCCAGACTGGGGTCTTTGCTTTGCGACGGCATCGGGGATGCGATCCTGTTGCGCACCGAGGATGCGCCGGGCCAGTCGCTGCGCCTCTCCTACAACATCCTCCAAGCCGTCGGGGCGCGGATTTTCAAGACCGATTACGTCGCGTGCCCGAGTTGCGGGCGGACCCTTTTCAACCTCCAGGAGACCACCGCGAGGATCAGGGCGGCCACGCAGCACCTCAAGGGCGTGAAGATTGCCATCATGGGCTGCATCGTGAACGGTCCGGGCGAGATGGCCGATGCGGACTTCGGCTATGTGGGAGGCGCACCGGGCAAGGTGAACCTCTATGTGGGCAAAAAGGCCGTGAAATTCAACATCCCCGAAGCGGAGGCCGTGGGGCGCCTTGTCGATCTGATCAAGGAGCACGGACGGTGGTTCGAAGCGCCGGAGGTTGCGGACTCCGGGGAGGCGGCGTAACCTCTCCACGGCGGGTGGTCGGCGGCCGCTGTGCGGGAAACCGTGCAGAGGAAAGTCCGGACACCTCGGGGCAGCACGCCGCGCGCAAGCGCGGGGACGACGGTCGCAAGCCCGTCGCCACGGAAAGTGTCGCAGAAAATACACCGCCCTCCGCTTGCGGGGGGCAAGGTTGAAAAGGCGGGGTAAGAGCCCACCGCCCCGCGAGTGATCGCGGGGGCAGGACAAACCCCGTGCGGTGCAAGACAGAACAGGAATGACGGCCCGCCCCGGCCGTCCCGCGAAAGCGGGACACATTCCGGGTATTAGTCGCACCCCGCGCAAGCGGGGCGTTCCGCGCAAGCGGGATGAGAGAAATGGCCGCCCGGACGGTCCGCCGTCCGACAGAATCCGGCTTACGGCCACCCGCCCACTTTGCCTCAATGCGCCGAGGCCTTCTCGGCTCCGAGGCCGGTGTTGGCCCGGACTTGGAGTTCGGTGAATTTTTCCCCCGAGGGGACTTCCTTCGAAAGGACCGTGCCAAGCCACGCGGCGAGGAATCCGAGGGGAACGCTTGCCAGCGCCGGGTTCTTCAGCGGAAAGAGCGGATCCTTCATGAAATCCGGGCTGACCAGGATGAGCACGATGCTCGACGTCAGACCCACCAGGAGTCCGGTCACCGCCCCCGCGGTGTTGAAGCGCTTCCAGTAAAGGGAGAACACCATCGCGGGGAGGTTGGCGCTGGCCGCCACGGCGAAGGCCAGACCGACGAGAAAGGCCACGTTGACGGAGGGACCGAGGACAATGGCTATGACAATTGAGAGCGCTCCCACGATGAAGGCGGTGATGCGTGCGACGCGCACCTCCTCGCCGGGCTTCTGTTCCCTGCCATGGTGGATGACATTGACGAAGAAATCGTGGGCGAAACTCGTGCTCGCGCTGATGGTCAGCCCGGCCACCACGGCGAGGATGGTCGCGAAGGCGACCGCACAAATGAAGGCGAAGAAGATCTCGCCCCCAAGGAATCGCGCCAATTCCGGTGCCGCCATGTTCGTCCCGCCATTGGCCGCGATGTGATCGGGGCCGAGAAGCGCCGCCGCACCGAAGCCGAAAAACGTGGTCATGATGTAGAACAGCCCGATGATGAGCATCGCCCAGACCACGCTCGCGCGGGCCGTCTTGGCGTCGGGCACCGTGTAAAAGCGGATGAGGATGTGCGGCAATCCGGCTGTTCCGAGCAGGAGTGCCATCCCGAGGGAGATCTGATCCCAAGGATTCTTGAAGATCAGTCCGGGTGTGAGGAAATTGCGGGTCACGGTCTGTCCGTCGGCCGCGGTGGAGGAGATCGCCGTGAGCGAGGAGAAGAATTCTGCGAGATTGAAATGGAACCGCTGGAGCACCAAGACGCTGAGAAGAATGCTGCCGCCCATGAGGAGGACCGCCTTGATGATCTGGACCCAGGTCGTGGCGAGCATGCCGCCAAAGACGACATACACGACCATGAGGACGCCGACTCCGATGACGGCGACCTCGTAAGACACACCGGGGATGAGTTGCCTCACGAGGACTCCTGCGCCGACCATCTGGGCGATCATGTAGAAAATCGAGACAGTCAACGTGCTGAGTGAGGCCGCGGCGCGCACGGGGCGCGGCTTCAGCCGGTAGGCCAGCACGTCGGCCATGGTGTATTTGCCCGCGTTGCGCAGCGGTTCAGCCACAATGAAAAGGACGGTAAGGTAGGCGACCAGGAAACCCACCGAATACATGAAACCGTCGTAACCGTTCATGGCGATCATTCCGGCGATGCCCAGGAAACTGGCAGCGCTCATGTAGTCGCCGGCCACGGCAAGTCCGTTCTGCCAGCCCGTGATGCGCCGGCCCGCGGCGAAGTAGGCGCTGGCTCCGGAGGATTTTCTCGCACTATACCACGTGATGACCAGCGTGGCGGCGACAAAGGCGAGGAACATCCAGAGCGAAGTCTGGGATCCGGCGGCGATGAGGGGGAACGGGCAGGCGGTGTTCATTTGTGGCTGACGCCGAATTTGCTCAGCAGGGCGTGCTCGCTGCGGTCCCAACCGGCGGCGGCGGTGACGTAGATCGCCGCGAGGAGCCACGCCATGAAGAACTGCGAAAGGGCATAAAGGTAGGCGAGGTTGACATCGCCCCATACCGTTTTCTCCATCAACCCGGGAAACCACCCCACGCTGATGGGGAGAAGAAAATAGTAAACGATGAAGAAAACCGTCGCCGGCACAATGAGGCGCGCCTTGCGTCGCACCAGAGCCTTGAAATCACGGTCATCGGCGATTTGCGTCCAGTCGATGGGATCGCTGTCCTCGTCGGCGGTGCGCTCGTGCTCGGGTTTCGGTCCGCTTCGTCCCAGCGGGGCGATGTCGGTTTGTGCGCCGACGATGGGCGTGTAGTCGCGGTCGTCTCTGGGGGATGACATGCGGCGGATATCAACAGGATGCGGGGGGCGAGAAAAGCCCCGATTGTCCGTGCGGACGGCATATTTGTGTTGAGGGGGCAGAAATGGTCGGGCTGGTGGGATTTGAACCCACGGCCTCTGCGTCCCGAACGCAGCGCTCTACCAAGCTGAGCCACAGCCCGTCGTTTCCGCCTGCAGGCAATTTTTGCAGGAGCGGGCGTCACTTATCGCCTTGGGCGAATCCGCGTGCAAGC
The DNA here is from genome assembly GCA_014879535.1 of Chthoniobacterales bacterium. Lineage (GTDB taxonomy): Bacteria > Verrucomicrobiota > Verrucomicrobiia > Chthoniobacterales > JACTMZ01 > JACTMZ01. The sequence continues at coordinate 30,081 of JACSRX010000025.1, read as the reverse complement.
AGTTTTGCTCCACAACTGCACGGCGCAGAAATGTCCCCCGCGCCAATGAAGCGGGTCGCAGCCGCCTCCAGTGCACAACATGCACCTTTTGCAAACCAAATTGAACGATCGTTTGGATTGCCTGTCAAAACATTCATCGCCACCACAACCAAGCGACACCCCACCATCATGGAATCACCAGACACCAATATCGGGCTTTACCTGAGGGAAATCAGCCAAGTCCCTCTCTTGACTCCTGAAGAGGAGATCAAGTTGGCGGCCCAGATCAAAAGGGGCAACAAAAAGGCCCGCGAGAAAATGATCACGGCAAATCTCCGCCTGGTGGTGAAAATCGCCCACGACTTCGGCAACTTCGGACTCCCGCTTCTGGACCTGATTTCGGAAGGCAATATCGGGTTGATGAAAGCCGTCGAGCGCTTCGATCCCAAGAAAGGTGGCAAGTTGAGCACTTATGCCTCTTGGTGGATCAAGCAGTCGATCAAGCGGGCTTTGGCCAACCAGAGCAAGACGATCCGCCTGCCTGTCCATCTTGTGGACAAAATCGGCAAGATCCGTCGCGTGGCGGCGAAAATGACCGAGGAGCTCGGGCGCGAACCCCTCAATGAGGAACTTGCCGAGGAGCTCGGGTTGGCTGAGGCCAAGGTTGCGCATTTGAAAACCGTCGCGGTCCGCCCGGCGTCGCTGGACGCGCGCATCAACGCGGACGACGAGACACCCTTCGGCGACTTGGTCAGCGACGAAAAAGCCGAAGACCCGTTCGAGGTTCTGCGGGACAAGGATCTCCACGAGGAAGTCGGCGACCTGCTCGAGGCGCTCGATGCCCGCGAACGCAAAATCATCGCCTTCCGCTTCGGCCTCGGCGGCGGTCGCGAACGGACTCTGGAGGAGGTTGGCCGCAAGTTCGGCGTGACCCGCGAACGGATTCGCCAACTGCAGAACATCGCGCTGCAGAAAATGCGCAAGGCTTTGCGCAAGCGCGAGGAATTGAAATTTCCCGAAGGCCAGCCGGCGACAGCGTAGCCGGCACGGTTCAAGGGTGGTTTGGTGGACAACGGATCCGCCGGGAAACCGGCGGATCCGCTCTGCTTTCCGGTTCAGGGCACGATGCGCAACTGCACGGATTCGTGCCGGCGATCGCCTTCGACGATGTCGGTAACGACGACGAGGTGGTCGCCGGATTCGACGAGTCCCTTGAGCAGGAGGGCGGCCTCGGCCGCAAAAACATTCTTGTCCGGTTCCGGAAGGAATCCCATGCGCTGCGCGCGCACCCCGTAGAGAAGGGCCATGCGGCGACAGACCGCTTCCTCGGGGCTGAACGCGAAAATCTGCGCCTGGTGGGGACGCAGGTGGGCCACATACTTGGCCATGTTCCCGGCCTGGGTGAACACCACGATTTTGGCGTGTGGGAAATTGTTCGCCAGACTCACCGCCGCCGCCACGGTTTTCTGGCGCGGGCCCTCCATGACCGCCTCGCGGGCGAAACCGGCGCCGCCGCTCCGCTCGATGCGGCGCGCCACACGGTCGAAAATTTCCACGCACTGCACCGGGTATTTTCCGACGCTTGTTTCGCCGCTGAGCATGATGGCGTCGGCCTGTTCGAAGATGGCGTTCGCCACGTCGGTGATCTCGGCCCGGGTGGGGAGGGGATTGGTGATCATGGATTCCAGCATGTGGGTGGCCACGATGACCGGGGTGCCGTTTTTGATGCAGGTTTTGACAATGCGGCGTTGGATGATCGGCAATTCCTCCATCGGGCATTCGATGCCCAGGTCGCCACGGGCGACCATGACGGCGTCGGCCACGGCAATGATGTCCTTCGCGAATTTGACGGCGTGTTGGTCCTCGATCTTGGCGACGATGTGCGCGTCGCTTCCGAGGCGCTTAAGTTCCGCCCTCATGGCCTCCACATCGGCTTTTTCACGGCAGAAACTCAGGGCGAAGTAGTCGACTTCCAAGCTCACGCCGAGTGCGATGTCCCGGAGATCCTTCTCCGTCATGGGGGGTAGGTTGACTTTCACACCCGGAAGATTGATGTGGCGTCTCGATCCCAAAACACCCTGGGTCAGGACCTCGCAACGGATGCGGTTGTTGTCCTTGGCCAGCACTTTCATGTGGAGGTTCCCGTTGTCCACCAGGACGACGTCCCCCACGGAGATGTCGTCGATGAGCCCGTCATAATTGACGTCCACGGAATATTGCTCTTCGCTGGTCGCCCCGCGGACGGTGAACTCGACGGTGTCCCCGGGGCGGAGGTTGAGCTGTGTGGCCACATCGCCGGTGCGGATGGCCGGGCCTTGGGTGTCCATCATGATTGCGATGTTCGCGGATGTCTGGCGCGCCACTTCGCGGATGCGCGGGACGATCATCCTGATCCAGTCATGGGGCGCGTGGCTCATGTTGAGCCGGAAAACATTGGCGCCGGCGGAAATGAGCTTCTGGAGCATCTCCGGGGAGTCTGTGACCGGCCCGAGGGTGCAAATGATCTTGGTCTTGCGCATGAAACAGAAAAGGCAATGAAGCGCACCTCTGGCAAGGCGAAGTTGCCGGGGGAGGTGAATTAGAACTTGCCGCCGCGCCGCCGTCTCGTTTTCTTGCAGGCGCATGAAAGACGTTTTTGGCGCCTTGGAAAAATTCAACGCGGGTTCGGCGGGGGACGGGTGGCTTTGCTCGCTGCCGAGGCTCGAGGCCGCCGGTCTCGGCCGCATCTCCCGCCTCCCCGTCAGCATCCGCATCGTTCTGGAATCCGTGCTCCGCAACTGCGACGGGAAGAAGGTCCGCCAGGAGGACGTCCGCGCGCTCGCCGCGTGGAACGCGAAAAAGCCGGCCGCCGAGGAAGTCCCGTTTGTGGTTGCCCGGATCGTCCTGCAGGATTTCACGGGTGTCCCCCTTCTGGTGGACCTCGCCGCGATGCGCAATGCGATGGCCGCAGCGGGGAAGGATCCGGCCATGATCGAACCTTTGGTGCCTGTGGATCTCGTGGTGGACCACTCGGTGCAGGTGGATTTCTTCGGCAGTGCGGATGCTCTCCGGCTGAACCTCGACATGGAGTTCCGGCGCAACCGCGAGCGTTACCAGTTCCTCAAATGGGGCCAGCAGGCGTTCAAGACGTTCGGCGTGGTGCCTCCGGGCATCGGCATCGTCCATCAGGTGAACCTTGAACATCTGGCGAAGGGCGTCCTTTCCCAGCCGCGCGACGGGGGCGCCCTCTATTACCCCGACACGCTGGTCGGAACGGATTCGCACACCACGATGATCAACGGCCTCGGCGTGGTCGGGTGGGGGGTCGGCGGCATCGAAGCTGAAGCCGGGATGCTCGGCCAACCGGTGTATTTCTTGACGCCTGAGGTGGTGGGCGTGCACATCACGGGACGCCTGCGCGAGGGCGTCACGGCGACCGATCTCGCCCTGCATGTGACGGAATTGCTCCGCAAGACCAAGGTTGTCGGCAAATTCGTCGAGTTCTACGGCGAGGGGGCGGCGTCCCTGCCGCTGCCCGACCGCGCGACCATCGCCAACATGGCGCCGGAATACGGGGCGACCATGGGCTATTTTCCCGTGGACGAGGAATCGGTCAAATACCTCCGGGCGACCGGCCGCACCGATGCCCAGTGCGAGGCGTTCGAGGCGTATTTCAAGGCCCAGCAGATGTTCGGCATGCCCCGGCGCGGCGAAATTGACTACAGCGTCGATCTGGAACTGGACCTCGCCGGCGTCCAGCCCGGAGTGGCGGGCCCCAAGCGCCCCCAGGACCGGATCGATCTTCCCGATCTCAAGAGCACGTTCAATTCTCTGCTGGAGCGGCCCGTGGCCGAGGGCGGCTACAACAAGCCCAGGGCCGGGGGAGTTCCGTCGGCTTCAGTCACCGTGAAGCGTCCCCGGTTTGATATTCCTGCCGATGAGAAAAAGCAGATCGAGGAAATGGAGGAGGACCGGCCGACGCCCGATAGGGTCGTGGACCATGCGGAGCATTCCGCCGTGATCGGTCACGGCAGCGTCGTCATTGCCGCCATCACAAGCTGCACGAACACGAGCAACCCCAGCGTCATGCTCGGGGCGGGGCTTCTCGCCCGCAAGGCCGTGGAGCGGGGATTGCGTGTTTCGCCAGCGGTCAAGACCTCACTGGCCCCCGGTTCGCGCGTCGTCCAGGCCTACCTTGACGCAACCGGTCTTCAGCCCTACCTCGACCAACTTGGCTTCCAGATCGTCGGCTACGGCTGCACCACCTGCATCGGCAACTCCGGGCCTCTTCCGCAGGCGATCGAGGAGGCTGTCACGGGGAACGACCTTGTCGTCGCCTCGGTCCTCTCTGGAAACCGGAACTTCGAGGCCCGCGTGCACCAGAATGTGAAGGCGAACTTCCTCATGTCGCCGCCGCTGGTTGTGGCGTTTGCACTGGCAGGACGTGTCGATATCGACCTGACCTCCGAGCCCTTGGGACAGGACAAGGACGGGAACGATGTTTATCTGCGCGATCTCTGGCCCACGCTGGAGGAAATCCGCGATGTCATGGAGTCCGCCCTCAAACCGGAAATTTTCCGCCGCCTATACACCGACTTCTCCGCACAGAACCCCAAGTGGAACGAAATCCCCGGATCTGTCGGGCAGCTTTATGACTGGGACGACAAGAGCACCTACATCCAGCATCCGCCGTTCTTCGAGAACTTCTCGATGCAGGCTGGCAGCATTGGGGAGATCGCGGGCGCGCGGCCTCTCGGCATTTTCGGGGACTCCGTGACGACCGACCACATCTCGCCCGCCGGCGCCATCAAACCGTCTTCGCCTGCGGGCAAATACCTCCTCGAACACGGCGTGGAGCCGCCCGATTTCAACAGCTACGGCTCCCGCCGCGGAAATGACCGTGTGATGACCCGCGGAACTTTCGCCAACGTCCGGATCAAGAACCTCATGGTTCCCGGCATCGAAGGCGGCGTGACGAAGCATTTCGCAGACGGCGCGGCCGAGGGCGAGCAGATGGCCATCTACGACGCTGCCGAGCGCTACAGGGCCGACGGAACCCCGCTTGTGATCCTCGCCGGCCAGGAATACGGCACGGGCTCCAGCCGCGACTGGGCCGCCAAAGGCACCATGCTGCTCGGCGTGAAAGCCGTCGTGGCCCAGAGCTACGAGCGCATCCACCGGTCCAACCTCGTCGGCATGGGGGTTCTGCCCCTGCAGTTCGAGGACGGTGTCAGCGCGCAGTCTCTGGGCTTGGACGGCTCGGAAACCTTCGACGTGCTCGGTCTCTCCGAGGATGTCAAACCGAGGCAGAAGCTCACCCTCCGCATCACCCGTCGGGATGGACGAACGGAGGAAATCCCCGTCATCCTCCGCATCGACACCCCGATCGAGGTCGATTACTACCGCCACGGCGGCATCCTGCCCTTCGTGCTGCGGGAGCTGATGGCGTCCTGATCACCCCGCCTTGAGCACCTCGATAAAGGCCTCCTGCGGGATGTTGACGCGGCCGATGCTCTTCATGCGCTTCTTGCCCTCCTTCTGCTTTTCAAGGAGCTTGCGCTTGCGGGTGATGTCGCCTCCATAGCACTTGGCGGTAACGTTCTTCCGCATGGCACTGACCGACTCGCGGGCGATGATCTTTCCGCCGATGGCGGCTTGGATCGCGACTTGGAAGAGTTGCTTTGGGATCACGTCGCGAAGCTTCGCTGCCAGGATACGCCCGCGGCTCTCGGCCTTGTCGCGGTGGACGATCGACGAGAAGGCATCGACGGGCTCGCCATTCACCAGCATGTCGAGTTTGACGAGGTTGTCCTTGCGGTAGCCGTCCTGTTCGTAATCCATGGAACCGTAGCCGCGGGTGAGGCTCTTTATCTTGTCGTTGAAATCGACAAGGATCTCGTTGAGGGGAAGAACCGCGGTGAGCATGACGCGGCGGGTGTCGAGCGATTCGGTGTGATCGACGATGCCGCGGCGGTCGAGGATGAGCTGCATCATGTCGCCGATGTTCTCGTTGGGGACGAGAATGAAGCACTTCACCACCGGCTCGCGGATTTCCTCGATGACGCTCGGGTCGGGCAGGTGCGCCGGGTTGTCCACCTCGAGGAGTTCGCCGTTCGTCTTGAGCACCTGGTAAACCACGCTGGGATACGTGGCGATGATGTCCATGTCGTATTCCCGGCGGAGGCGCTCCTGGATGATTTCCATGTGGAGCAGGCCGAGGAAGCCGCAGCGGAAGCCGAAGCCGAGGGCGACCGAGGTTTCCGACTGGAAAACGAAGGCCGCATCGTTGATCTGCAGCTTCTGCATGGCCGCCTTGAGGTGCTCGAAATCCGCCGTGTTGATCGGGTAGATCCCGCTGAAAACCATCGGGTGGATTTCCTGGAAGCCGGGGAGCGGCTCGGTCGCCGGGCGGACGGTGTCCGTGAGGGTGTCGCCGATCTTGATTTCGGCTGTCGTCTTGATGTTGCCGATGAAGTAGCCGACGTCACCCGCGCCGAGGCTCTTTCGCGGGGACATGCCGGGGGTGAAGACGCCGATGTCCTTCACCTCATAGTTGCGCCCGGTGCTCATGAGCTTCACGGGGGTTCCCGCCTTGAGCGAGCCGGAGAATACGCGCAGGTAGGCGACCACCCCGCGGTAGGTATCGAAGACGGAATCGAAGACCAGACCGCGCAGGGTCCCGTCGCCCTCGGGCGGCGCGGGGATGCGGTGGACGATGGCTTCGAGGATGCCCTCGATGCCGATCCCGGATTTGGCGCTGGCGAGCACGGCTTCCTCCGCAGGAATGGCGAGGATGTCTTCCAACTGCTTTTTCACCGTGGGAACATCCGCGTTGGGCAGGTCGATCTTGTTGATCACGGGAATGATCGCAAGGCCCTGCTTCAGGGCCAGATGGACGTTGGCCACCGTCTGGGCCTCCACGCCTTGGGCGGCGTCCACCACAAGCAGGGCGCCCTCGCAGGCGGCGAGGCTGCGCGAGACCTCATAGGCGAAGTCCACATGGCCCGGCGTGTCGAGCAGGTTCAGCTTGTAGTCATGGCCGTCCTCGGCCCGGTAGGTCATGGTGACCGGATGGGCCTTGATGGTGATGCCGCGTTCGCGCTCCAGGTCCATGGAGTCGAGCAACTGGTCCTGCTTTTCACGTTCGGAAATGGTCCGCGTGGATTCCAGCAGGCGGTCGGACAGGGTCGTCTTGCCGTGGTCGATGTGGGCGATGATGCAGAAATTGCGCGTGTTACGCATGACGGTGGGGGAGTGACTATCCTTGAGACGCGGCCTCCGGTCAAATACCTCGTGGAGTGCATTGCCGACGGGCGGGACTTGGGCGACAATCACCGCCCGTATGGAGACAGGTTCACATCACAAACTTCTCATCGCTGTCGCCGTGGTTTTGGCCGCGCTTGCGCTGCCCTTGGCCCTGATGGTGACGGGCGGATGGAAAATGTGGACGGAATACCGGGAGCAGGGTCGTCTTGAGGTTGAACACAAGGAGGCGCTGAAGGCCTCCCTGGAGCGGGCGGCCGATGTGGCGATGCCTGTTCCTCATTTGAGTGAGGAGGTCATCGTGCGCGATGTTCCGATTGTTGAATTCGAGGCCGAGTTGCAGCGTGTGGTGCGCTTGGCCAACGGGGTTGGTGGGACCGCGGCCTCATGGAACGACGGGGAGAGCGTGAGGATCGTGGCCAATGTCCCGAAAGCCGCGGAAAGCCTGTTCCGAGAGTCTCTCGAGCGGGGGGTCTATGATATCGCCTCGGCGGGCGAATCAAAGCCTCTCACCATTGTCCAGGTTGTGCTGCGGCCGGTCGAACCACCCAAAAATCCGTCTGCCAAGAAAAGGTAACGCGTCCCACCGGTCATTTCTTTGACACGCGGCGGATTTCCTCGACGGGGCGCGGCGCCGGCACGTCGGGAAGTGGAGCCATCTCGGCGGCATCGAGGGGCTCCACCGAATATTCGCCGCTTTCCTCATTGAAGGTGAAACGGTGCGGACCTTTCACGGGTGCCGTGATCTTGATCGTCTCCGCCATTTCCGCGGCTGTTCCGCGTGCGGGCAGGCTGCCGTGGGAGGACTGGTCGTCGCCCCACTGCTTTTCGAGCGAGCCGTCGGCGATGAACACGAATTCCAGGCCCTCGTGCGGCTCGACTTCCAGCTCCGCGCGCCAGATGTGGTCATCAACCATGTAGAGGGGGTCCGCATTCCTGCTCCATCCATTGAAATTCCCCATGATGTTCATTCGGCCGAACCGGCTGGCCGCCTTCCGCTCGAAGCGGTAGCGGAGGGTCCTGTCATTGAAGGACAGGATGTAGTCGCCGTTGAGGGGGCCTGCGGCGAGGATGGGTGCACCCTGCTCGGTTGCCGTGCCGGTCACCGGCAGCACTCCCGGGTCCAACCCGGTGCCGCCGTATTCTTCGCCGGTGAGGGGGTTGACGATTTTGAATTCGATGTTGCGGCCGTTGGTGAATCCCATCTCGGCCTGCCAGATGTGGTCCTCGACGAGTCCCATGCGCATGTCGTCGTTCCCCGCATCCCAAGGTTTCGGCTGCGTGAAGTTCGCAGTCACCACCAGTTTCCTGGCCTTCGATTCCAACGCGACCTCCTCGTATTGAGGCTCCTCGAAGACGAATTCCTTCTCGGGTTCGTCCCCGGCCGGTGCCTCCTGGGCCATGCCGTGGGTGACGTCCCATTCGTCGCGAAGTTCCGCAAGATCCACCGTGGAGGGCTCGATTTTGGTGAGGCCGAATATCTGGGCGCTGTAGGGTGCGAGGGAGACGGCGATCTTTTGCGTGCTGTCGGTTCTCATGCCCGTGGTGGCCACGCCGGTGAATTCGCGTCCGTATTTCGGATCGTCCGTATTGAGCAGGATGTTCCACTCGCCGGCCTTGGGGAAGGTGAGGGGGAAGTTTTCGACCGGATCGCCGGAGAAATTCATGACCACGTAGACATCCTCTTTGGGCCTCCCCGGGAGATAGCGGCGGAAGGCGATCAATTTGCTCTGCTCGTCGGACCTCACGACGCGCGTGTTGGTCCCGGTGAGGGCGGCGCTGCGTCCGTCGAGGTTCCGGCGCAGGTGCACGAGGTCCCTGAAAAGCTGGTAGGCGTGGAATGCGTCGGCTCCGCGTTGCCAATCGAGAGGATTGCTGTCATGGAACTCCTTGTCCTCGAGAAGCTCCTGTCCCATGAAAATCAGGGGGACGCCCGGAGCCGTCAGCGTGATCACCCCTGCGAGTGCGTGCTTGCGGCGCGCCACCAGGCTGTGCGGGTGATCCTCATCCACGTCGGTGATGATGCGTCGCTTGCCGTTGAGGCGTCCGGTTTCATCGTGATTCTCCGTATAGATGACACGGCGGAAGCCGAGGCCGGAGGGGATGCGGCGCGCGATGTCGTCAACCTGCCGCGCGGCATCGGATGATTTCACCAGTTGCGGCACGACTCCGCCGTCGCCTCCGTGGTGGAAGTCATACTCCCAGGAGCTGTCAAAGCGCGGGTCGCCCACCGAGTCCTCGGCGACGCTGATTTTGCCCGGATAGGATTGCCTGATCATGCGGGAGATGCGGTGGAGAAGACGCTCGCCGTCCGGATTGACCTCGGCGCCATTGTCCACGGCGCGGATGTTGACTGTGGAGTCCCATCGCAGACCGTCGATCTTGTATTCGTCGAACCACATGCGCACTTGGTCGGCGATGAACTCGCGAACTTCGGGGCGGCTGAAGTCCGGGCGCGGTCCCCATGGTGTGTTGCCGCGTTTGCCGTCGGTGTAGAAATAGATGCCGCCTTTCGTGTCCCCCCCCTCGTAGCCATCGAATTGCCACAGGCCGGCGCCATCGGGATTGTAGTGGTTGTGGACGATGTCAAGGTGCACGGCGATGCCCCGCTCGTGGCAGGCCTTCACGAACTCCTTGAGGGCGTCCGGACCGCCGTAGGAGCTTTCCACGGCGAATTGGTCGCTCGGGTTGTAACCCCAGCTGTGCTTTCCGGGGAATTCATTGACGGGCATCAGCAGCACGCAGTTCACGCCCATTTCCTTGAGGTGATCCAGTTTGGTTATGGCGTCGCGCAGGGTGCCCGGATCGTCGTCGCGCGGATCCGGATCGAAGAATGTCCCCGGATGCAGCTGGTAGATGACGAGGTCCTTGAGAGACGCCGATGACTGGTAATCCGCCGTGTCGCCCCAGTCGAATGCATCGCGGTCGTAGATGACGCCGCGCCCGTTGGAAGACGTGACCTGGCGGGCGCGGGGGTCCTTGCGTTCAAGGTTTCCGTTGATGACGAACATGTATTCGTCCCCGGGTTTGGCCCCGCGGACATCGCCCGACCAGATGCCCGTTTTGCCCTCCTGCTTCAGTGCATCACGCCGTTTGTCCCAGTTGTTGAATGAACCGGTGACTGCAACGCTGTGGGCATTGGGCGCCCAGACGCGGAAGGTTGTTCCCTTGGGCTTGCCTGCGGGAGTTTTTTCCACAATGGCCCCGAGCTGGCCCGGGAACAGGCTCGATTGTGCGGCGAGGGGAGAGATGCCAGCGAACAGCAGCGCAACGGGAAGAACCGCCGTCAAACAGGCGGGAGGAGCGGGCAGCCGGGAATGAGCGCGCCACTGCAACATCCCATTTTGTTTACATGGGGGGGGCTCGAAGGCAAATGTTTCCCTTGCGGCTGCGGGCGGTTTCCGCTGCCTTTAAGCGTTCGTCATGGCCTCCCCGCAAACGACAGACCGTCACATTTACGATCGTGCGAAGAACATCGCCGACCTTTACCGGTTGGCCGGCGAGGTTTATGCGCAGCAGCCGGCGGTGGCAACGAGGGCGGCGGGCGGGGACTTCAAGGCTCGGACCTACCGCGAGCTGTATGACCAGGCGTGCGCGCTGGGGACGGCCTTCATCGAGCTGGGACTCCAGGCGCGCCAGCAGGTGGCTCTGATTTCCGACAACCGAGCCGAATGGATGCTCTGCGATTGCGCGGTGCTCCTGTGCGGCGGCGCGGATGTGCCGCGGGCTGCGGATGTGACCGTTCAGGACATCTCCTACATTGTCGCCCACAGCGATTCAGTGCTGGTGATCGCCGAGGACAAGAAAGTCCTGCAGCGCATCCTCGAGGCGCAGGTGTCGCTACCCAAGGTCAGGCACATCATTCTCATCGAGGGCGAGCCTCCGGAGGGGTCGGGGGTGCTGCGCTTGGCGGACCTGCTTGAGCGGGGGCGCCATTTGCGGGCCGCGGGGGACCGGGTGATCGAGGAGCGCATCGCCCAGATCAAGGGCGATGACATTTTCACCCTCATCTACACGTCGGGAACCACCGGCACACCGAAGGGGGTGATGCTGACGCATGACAACATGCTGTCCCAAGTGCGTTATCTGCCGTTCGATCTCACCCCGCAGGACAGGATCCTCTCGATTCTTCCCGTCTGGCACAGCTACGAGCGGGTGTTCGAGATGGTCACGATCAGCCGCGGTGCCTGCACGTATTACACCGGATTGCGCACGGTCGGGGAAGACCTGCGCAAGGTTCGTCCGACGTGGATGGCTTCGGCCCCGCGCCTGTGGGAGGGACTTTACCAGAGGATATTGAACAATGTGTCGGACCAACCGCTTCTCCGGCGCGCCTTGTTCCATGCCGCCTACCATTGCTCCCGGGAATTCCAGACGGCGCGCTTTTTCCTCACCGGGCGCAAACTTGATCTCGAAGGCCGGACGTGGATCCAATCCATGGTCGGCGCCGTGGGAAGCCTGGCGGCGATGGCGGTGTATGCCATTCCCCATGCGGTGCTTGATGCGCTCGTGCTGAAAAAGCTCCGCGGGGTGGTCGGGGGCAATTTTTGCGGGACGGTCTCCGGCGGAGGCGCTCTTCCGCCGCATGTGGATGAATTTTTCAACTACATCGGGATCCCCGTGCTGGAAGGCTACGGCATGACCGAGACATCGCCGGTTCTCGCCGTGAGGACATGGCGCAAGCTGATCATCGGCACGGTCGGTCCCGCGTGGCCGCACACCGAGATCCGCATCGTGGAGACGGGGACGGGCAAGGTGCTTTACCCCGCCAAGTTCTCGCGCGGCGGGGGCAGGGGACTCAAGGGCGAGATCCATGCCAGGGGCCCGCAGGTGATGAAGGGTTACTACAAGGATCCCGAAGCCACCGGGCGCGTTCTCAAGGACGAGTGGATGAACACCGGGGACATCGGCATGGTGACTTTCAACGATTGCCTCAAGATTCTCGGCCGGTCGAAGGAAACCATCGTGCTGCTCAACGGGGAAAACGTGGAGCCCGTGCCGATCGAGGCCCAGATGCTCGAATCGCGCTTCATCGAGCAATGCATGGTCGTGGGTCAGGACGAAAAGCAACTCGGCGCCTTGGTGGTTCCCGCGCTCGCCGAATTGAAGGTGCAGGGGTTCGATTTCACCTCCCTCGAGGAAGCGGCCGCGGATGAGCGGGTGTCCGAACTGGTCGGCGGGGAAATCCGCCGCATGGTCAGCAGGGAGCAGGGGTTCAAGGCGTTCGAATTCGTCCAGGTCTGGCGTCTGGTTGGCAAGCCCTTCGAGGTTGGCGACGAGCTGACAGCCACCTTCAAGCCGAAGCGGCACGTCATCACGGAAAAATACCAAGCGCACATCGACAGCATGTTCCAGCACACCCGGACGTCCCGGAAGATGTGACGGAGGAGGTCAGCCGGGGCGGTTCGGCAGATGCTCGGTGCAGTATTCCTCGCCGTCGGCAGCCACCCGGAAATCCGTCTCAGGGGCGGCAAGCTCGGTGCGGCCGCACACGGTGCAACGGTGCACGGACTCGGGCAGATCGGCTTGGAACTTCTGCAGGCGTGCCGCATTTCTCTGGCGTTCACGGGTGTCGCGAAAAAAACCGGGGGCGAAAAACAGCACGTAGTTGGCCATGGATGCAATCATCGCCATTTTGGCCGAAAGGGGCAGGAGGGCGAACTGCAGCGCATAAATCCCGACCAGCACCCAAGCGATGTATTTCACCTTCACGCGCACGATCAGGAACAGGAAGATCTCGTAGTTCGGCGCAATGGTCGCAAACGCGAAGAAGAGGGAAAGATTGAGGAAGGTGTTCGAGGAACCGCCGCCGAAGAAAAAGGCCGCGATGGTGCAGCCGGTCATGCCGAGCAGATAGAAGGTATTCAGCTTTATGGGGCCCCAATGCTGCTCAAGTGCGCTGGCCAGGAACCACATGAACAGCAGGAGGAAGAAAATCCAGAACCAGCTTTGCGTCTGGGGCACGAAAATGTAGGTCGCGAGCCTCCAAACCTCGCCCTGCATGATCTTTTCGGGAATCAGGGCCAGGTTGGCGGCATAAGCCGGCTCCATGCTGACGAGCAGAAACGTCAGGGCATTCAGCAAAACCACGGCCTTGAGCACGCCGGGCGTGCCGAGCCATGGGGCGAAGCGCTCCAGCCGGGTCCAGAATTTGCCTTCGGCAGGGCCGCTGCTCATGACGATGCCGGCTTCTGCTGCCAGGGCCACCGTCCGTTGATCTCAAGCTCGAGCGAGAAACTCAGGAATGTGCGGATGACCACAATCGCGCCCAGCACGGCCATGTTCTCCAAGGTGGGGGCCACGGCGACGGTTTTGATGATATCTCCTGCCACGAGCAGCTCGAGGCCGAGCAGAATGGCCCGGCCGAGGCGCTGGCGGTAAACGGAGTAGCGGTCGAGGCCGGCCGGGGGTGCGGTGAACAGCGATTTGACGGTGGCGACCACCAGTCCGATCACGATCACGGCGACCCCCATGGCATCCACCCCGGTGCCGATGTGCACGAGAGTTTGTTGGAAGTTGTCCATCGCGGGCCAAGAGTGAACGCCCGGGGCCGGGCGGGCAAGAACGCAGGCTTTGCAACCCATGCTCGCCAAACGCAAGCTGCGGGGAAAGAATGCCTGCGCTCATTTATGGGCGTGGAAATCGAGCGCAAATTCCTTGTTCGGGACGACGGCTGGCGTTCCGGCGTCACGGAGCACCGCATGGTGCGTCAGGGCTATCTGGCGACTGACGACACAACCACCGTGAGGGTGCGGATCGCCGGGGACGAGGCTTGGATAACCATCAAGGGGAAAGCCGAAGGTCTCCGGCGCGCGGAGTTCGAATACGCCATTCCGGTTTCCGAGGCGGATGAACTGATGGAATTGTGCCGGGGGCGAGTTGTCGAAAAAGTCCGCCATATCGTGCCGCAGACACCGCATGTCTGGGAGATCGATGTCTTCGGCGGCAGCAATGCCGGGTTGGTCGTGGCCGAGATCGAACTGGACTCTGAAGATGAGGCGGTGGAGCTCCCGGCGTGGATCGGGAAGGAAGTCTCGGACGATTCGCGCTATCTCAATGCCCGTTTGGCGGTGCACCCATGCAGCCGTTGGTGACCTCCAAAAAGTGTCCCCAAGTTATCCACAGTTCGGCAATTTCCTGTCTTGGAGGCAATAACTTATAACTTCATACAATGTATGTCATGTATAGTTGGCATGACACCTTTTACAGAGACGAAGCCTCCGCATTGGCCACCGGTTGCTGTGGCACTTCCGGCGGGGCCGTTTTGGTCGCCACCTTGTGCCGCAGCTCGGCCACCAGCCATTGATTGAGCGCAAGCCCCTTGGGCTTCGTGGCCCGCAGATCCCGCGAAAGCTTCCGGGGCAAAAACAGCGTCACTTCCTCGCCCCGATCGGCCTTGACCTTCGCCCGTTTCTCGCGCTGCCACGCGGTCTTGTAGGCCCGGCGCGGATCGGGGTTTTCTCTGTCCATGGCCCTGAGCGTGCGCGAAATCGTCCTCATTGTCCACGAGTTTTTCAGAGGAAGGAATTTTGTTGTGATAGAGGACAAGGTAACGGGGGCCGAGGGTGGCGCTCGCTTCGCTCGCGCCACCCATCGGCTCCCCGCTGACTGCCGGCGTTCCCCTGGCATTCGGGGCCGCTACCAGCGGCGTGGCCGATATGGACGCGATGAGGCGCCGCACGATGTCCTTGGCCCATTGCTGGGCCTTGGCCGCGTCGCGCAGGCCCTTGGCGTGCTCCGATCCCACGACCATGGCCACCTCGCCGCCCTCCTCGATGCGAACGACCACATGCGCCCGGCCCGTGAGTTCGAGCGAGAGCATGGCGACCACGATCCGGCCACGCGCCCATCGCTCAATCTCCGCACGCCACGCCGGAACGAGGCTCCCCGGCCACGGCTGCCACGAGAAATCTTGATCGGCAGGGGCTCGCGCCAGTCCCTGCGGGTCTGTCACGCCCCCTGCTCTCCGCTGCCCCGCTGGCCCTGCCAACTCCCGCGCGGTTTGGGGGCAGGCCTTCGGCTTCCCTTGCCCAAGCCGGGAGGTGGGGGCAAGGGAAACCAAAGGCCGGGGAGTTCGACCCGGACGCCCATCTGCTCGGCCACCCGCATCCCCGTTTGTGTGCGCTTCGCTCCCCTTGCCCCTGTGCTCAGGACCGCATGGCTTCAAATTCCACGGCCCGCGCCCAAGCTCGCGGGCCTCGTTCGCTACCCTCGCCAACCCGGTGTTTTTGCGCCTCGAAAACCCTCCCGCAAAGCCCCTTTTTTCGTCGCTTTCCGCCCTCTCTGTCCGCACGCTCGCGTTCGCGTGTATGTCATGTATAATATCGAACAGTGTAACCGAAGCCAATCAGGTCGTGAAATTCCCTTTTGGCGCCTTTGTTTCCCATGTCTGAAGCTCTCCGAGGCCTGAAAAAGCGCGCGGGTGTGCAGATGGCCTATGTGCTGCTGTTTGCGGGGTTTGTGCTGTGGCCGAATATGGCGTCGGCCCCAAGTGTTTTGCTCGTGGCGGCCCTTGTCCTTGCCGCGGTATGGTTGATCGGCTGCCTCGGTCTGGTTGCAGGCGTGCCGCGAAGCGATGAATTGATGCTCTGCGGCGCGGCCTCACCATTGCTCGTGGGATTGGTCCAGATGATCTGGCGTCTGAACTTTCTGCGGCTGGAAGGTTCATTTGCACGGTCCGGAGCCCCGCCCGGATCGGCAACCGTGTTCTTTTTGGTCTGGGTTGCGGAGATGGTGCTGATTTTACTGCCGGGCGCCCTGTTTCTTTGGTGGAACGCGCGCTCGCTGTCCGCCGTGCCTCCGCCTCAGGACAATCGCCCCTCGGCGACCAGCAAACGCACATAATCCCCCACGGCCTCCCGCCAAGCGCGCATCGACTGGCCTCCCATCAGCGCTTCAATCCGCCGGCAGGACATGGCGCTGTAAACCGGCCGCCGGGCCACCATGGCTGTCAGGTCGGCAAGTTTGATGGGCTCGACGTTCCGGATGGGCATATTGATGCCTGCATCGATCGCGGCGTCCAAGGCGGCTTGGGCCCAATCCTGCCATGTGCAGGCTCCCCGGTTGCAAACGTGATAGATGCCCCCGGGTGCCTGATCCGCAAAAAGCGGCCGCAATGCCGCCGCAACATCCAGAGTGTAGGTGGGCGAAGAAATTTTGTCCGCCACGGCCTTCACGGGTTCCCCTTGCCGTGCGGTTTGCAGGGCCTTGTCGATGAAGCTGTCGCGATCCGGACCGAACACCCAGGAAACCCTGAGGACGCCGTGCCGGGCGCCGGCGGCGCGCACGGCCAACTCGCCTTGGAGCTTGGTTTCACCATACCAAGACAATGGTCTTGGGGCGGCATCCTCGGCATACGGCGAACTTGCTTCCCCGGAAAACACGTAATCCGTGCTGATATGAATGAGCCGCGCCCCGATTTCGGTGCATGCCGCCGCGATGGTGCCGGGGGCCTCGGCGTTCACGGTTGCCGCCAGGGATCGCTCGGTTTCACAGGCGTCGACATTGGTCATGGCGGCGCAGTTGATGACTATCGAGGGGTTCGCCTGGCGCACCAACTCCACGACATGGAGGGGGTTGGACAGATCGGCCTGTAGCCGCCCGAGGGGGAGCACCTGCGAATCCTCCTTGAATGCCCGGGCCAAGGCCGCTCCGAGCCGTCCGCCCGCCCCGAGAATTGCAATCCGAGGCCTCCCGCCCTCACCGCCGGAGTGTTGCTGTTGCATGTCCCTAATTCGCGCGGGCACCGGCGGCAAGCGCGCCGAGGAGGAACGAATGCAATTCCTGCTCCAGCAGATCGAACTGCCGGTCCTCCGAGCGGATTTTCAGGAACCAATCCATGCTTTCGTGCATCAACCTCAGCCCCAGAACCATCGAGAATGCACAGAAGAAGCGCGCGTATACCTGGTGTGCCGTGAGGTGCGGCAGGGTCCTCTGCAGCTCGCTGTGGTAGCAATCCAGCACATCCTTGTAGAAAACACGGTGGATCTGGGAGAAACGCTTCTGGTCGTCGATCATCATCTGCGCAACCAAGCGCACCATGATCGCACGGTTGTTGCGGCTGTGCCGCAGCCCCTTGAACATGGGGTCCACCAACGCCGAGACAAGGTCCGCCAGCGGAATGGCGTTGTCCCCGTGCTTGGTGCGGAGTTCCTTCACCCGCTCCATGCGTTCGGTGTTGATCGGGGCGATCCGCCGGTCGGCCATCGCGAGGATCAGTTTGTCCTTCGACCCGAAGTGGTAGTTCACCGCCGCGAGATTGACTCCGGCAAGCAACGTGACATCGCGCAGCGACATCCCGTGGAAGCCGCTCGCAGCATAAATCCGTTCGGCGGCGCGCAGGATGCGTTCACGCGTTGATTCCGAGGACTTTTTCGCCATGACTCGCCCTCCATCCGAACCCCTCCGGGTGCAACCGTCAATCTCTCTCTGGTCCTCCGGTCGCAAATCGTCTGGCGAATGCCGGGGCGCAGCCTAAATTCGGGGGCATATGGACACCGCCGCCCATCATCTCGCCGCCCTGAGACGGGAATACGCCAGAGAGGGCCTGCGGCGGCACGATCTCGCCGACGATCCGTCCTCCCAATTCCGGCGCTGGTTCGACGAGGCTGTTGCGGCAGCGCTGGTCGAGCCGAATGCCATGGTGCTCTCCACGACGGACGGGAGCCGCCCCAGCTCGCGCACGGTGTTGCTCAAGGCCTTCGATGCACGCGGGTTCGTTTTTTACACCAACTACGAGAGCCGGAAGGCGCGCGATATCGCGGCGGATCCGCACGTCAGCCTTCTGTTTCCCTGGTATCCCCTCGAGCGCCAAGTATGCGTTCTCGGAGAGGCCGTCCGCATCAGCCCCGCGGAGTCGCTGGCCTATTTTGCCTCCCGTCCCCACGGAAGCCGGATCGGTGCATGGGTTTCGCAGCAAAGCTCTGTCATCTCTTCCCGGAAATTGCTCGAGATGAAGTGGGACGAAATGAAGCGGAAATTCAAGCAGGGCGAGATCCCCCTGCCCTCGTTCTGGGGCGGTTTCCGGGTGGTGCCGATGGAAGTGGAATTCTGGCAGGGACGTGAAAACCGTCTTCACGACCGGTTCCGCTATGTCCGGACCGGAGGCGGGGCATGGACCATCGAGCGTCTGGCTCCCTGACAAATCACCCGACCTCGACGCGGTGCCGTCGCTCCGCTACGATTCAACCCGCATTGATATGGCTACCAAGAAACGCAAAGCACCCGTCGGAAACATGGTCATCGCACAAAGCGGCGGCCCCACCATGGTCATCAACCAGAGCCTCATCGGAGCGATCCTCGAAGCCAAGCGCCACAAGCAGATCAGGAACATCTACGGCTCGCTGCACGGGATCGCAGGCATTCTTGGCGAGGATTTCATCGATCTGCGCAAGGAAGATGCGGCCACGCTCGAACGGGTGGCCAGGACCCCCTCCTCGGCCCTCGGATCGGTGCGCAAGAAGCCGACCAAGGACGATTGCCAGGCCATCTTCCGCGTCCTCCAGAAATACGGCGTGCGCTATTTCTTCTACATCGGCGGCAATGACTCGGCCGAGACCACGCACATCATCAACGAGGCTGCCCGCGCGGCGAACCACGATCTGCGCTGCTTCCACATTCCGAAGACGATCGACAACGACCTGCGCGAGAACGACCACACGCCGGGCTTCGGCAGCGGGGCGCGCTTCGTCGCCGAGGCCTTCATGGGCGACAATCTCGACAACCGCGCCCTCCCCGGCGTGAAGATCAACATCATCATGGGACGTCACGCGGGGTTTCTCACCGCGGCGGCCGCCCTTGCGCGCATCCATCCCAGCGACGGGCCGCACCTCGTCTACCTCCCCGAGCGGCCGTTCGACGAAAACCGTTTCGCCAAGGACGTCGATGCCGTCTATCGCAAGTTCGGGCGCTGCCTGGTCGCGGTTTCCGAGGGAATCTGCGACAAGAACGGCACAGCCATCGCCGCAAAACTCTCGAAGGAGGTCGATTCGCACGGCAACGTCCAGCTCAGCGGCTCCGGCGCGCTCGGCGACCTGCTGGCAGGGATCGTCAAAAGACAAACCAAGATCTCCCGCGTCCGCGCCGACACCTTCGGCTACCTCCAGCGTTCGTTCCCGGATACCGCGTCCCCCGTGGACAGCAAGGAAGCCCGCGCGGTCGGCACCTTGGCGGTCCGCCATGCCACGGCGGGCGAGAAGCAGAGCGGTTCGGTCACCATCGGACGGAAACCCGGCAAGAAATATGCCGCAACTTACGGTCTTGTGGAATTGCGTCAGGTTTCGAAGGAGACCCGGCACATGCCAGGCAAGTTCATCAACAAGGCGGGCAACGATGTGACCGCCGCATTCATCGCCTACGCCAAACCGCTCGCCGGGGAATTGCCCGAGATTGGACGCTTCAAGGGCGTGCGGGTGAAAAAGGCGAAGTAGGCTGTCAGACCGCGTGCCGTTCGAGCAGTTCGAGCGGCACGATCGCAAGGGAGGCCACATTTGTCGCCTCGAGGACAACCTCCGGTGCATGACCGGCATGGAATGCCTCCAGCCACCGGGCAGCGCAGAGACACCACCGGTCGCCGGAGTGGAGTCCGGGAAAGTTGAACTCCGGTCGCGGGGTTGACAGATCATTCCCGCAGGAGGCGGAAAAAGCCAGGAACCCCTCCGTCAGGACAACGCAGACCGTGTGCGATCCGTGATCCTGCACACAGGTGTGACAGTGGCCATCACGGAAAAACCCCGTCATCGGGTCGAAGCTGCACGGTTTGAGCGAACCGCCCAGGACGTTGCGAGCCTTTTCGCCGCCATCACCCTGCGTCAGATCACGGACAGCCATGGGCTTACCAGCCGAGAATGAGGGCGAACATCAGCGGCGCCACGATGGTGGCGTCGGATTCGACGATGAATTTCGGTGTGTCCTCGGCGAGCTTGCCCCATGTGATTTTCTCATTCGGCACCGCGCCGGAATACGAGCCGTAACTCGTGGTCGAGTCGCTGATCTGGCAGAAGTAGCCCCAGACGGGAATCTCGGGCAGCTGCAAATCCTGATGGAGCATGGGCACCACGCAGATCGGGAAGTCGCCCGCGATGCCGCCGCCGATCTGGTAGAAGCCGACCGACGCCTTCGGGGCTTTCTCCTGATACCAGCCGGCGAGCGAGGTCATGTATTCAATGCCGGTCCGCACCGTGTGGACATTCTTGATGTCCCCGGAGATGCAGTGCCCCGCATACATGTTGCCGAGGGTGGAGTCTTCCCAGCCGGGCACGATGATCGGCAGGTTCTTCTCCATCGCGGCGATCATCCACGAGTCCTTCGGATCGATCTGGTAGAATTTTTCAAGAGCGCCTGAGCTCAGGGCACGGAAGAAAAACTCGTGCGGGAAATATCGTTCGCCCGCCTTGTCGGCTGCGGTCCACTGGTCCACCATCACCTTCTCCAAGCGCCGCATGGCCTCCATCTCCGGGATGCAGGTGTCGGTGACGCGGTTCATGTGACGGTCGAGCAACGCCTGTTCGTCGGCCGCCGTCAGGTCGCGGTAATGCGGGACGCGCTCGTAATAGTCATGCGCCACGAGGTTGAAGATGTCCTCCTCGAGGTTCGCGCCCGTGCAGGAAATGATGTGCACCTTGTCCTGCCGGATCATCTCGGCCAACGAAAGGCCGAGTTCCGCCGTGCTCATGGCGCCGGCGAGCGAGACGAGCATTTTCCCGCCATTGTCGAGATGGCGCGAGTAGGCGTCCGCGGCATCGACAAGGGCGGCGGCGTTGAAATGACGGTAATGGTGGCGGATGAAGTCGGATACGGGTTTGCTCATGACGGTGGGTTCAAAGTTTGACTTGGAAGGACTCGCCCGGCTTGACCGATCGGCAGAATGCGGCCAGCAGGCGGGCCATGGCCTCGAGGTCGACCAGGTCAATCACCTCGACCGGCGAATGCATGTAGCGGTTTGGCAGACCGAGCGATGCCGTGGGGATTCCCCCGCGCTGCAGGAAGAACGCATCGGCATCCGTGCCCGTGCGGCGCGGATTTGCCTCGCGCTGGATCGGAATTTTCTCCTCCTCCGCCACGTCGAGCAGGCGCTGGACGACCACGGGATGATTCGAGCTGCCGAAGGAAATCACCGGCCCGCTGCCGAGACGGACATCACCGTGCTTGGGCTTCGAGCAGTTCGGGATGTCGGTCCCGTGTGTCACGTCCACCACAAGGGCCACATCGGGTTTCAGGCTGTATCCCGCCATCGTCGCCCCATAGAGGCCGTTTTCCTCCTGCACGGTGGACACGGCGGTGACGCAGACCTCGGGGCGCTTTGCGGAAAGCTGGCGCAAGGCTTCGCCGGCGGACCACACGCCGATGCGATTGTCGCAGCCGCGCGCGGCGACGCGGCTGTTTTCCAGCACCTCGAAGCCGTCCGCGTAGGTGATGGCGTCCCCCACCCGCACGTGCTTCCCAGCCTCCTCTTTCGAGGATGCCCCGATATCGACATACATCTCGTGCAGCTCCGGCACCTTCTTGCGGTCATCCGGTTCCTGCAAGTGGATCGCGAGGGATCCGGTCACGCCGGGGATGGTGCCCTTCCTGCCGTGCACATGCACCCGCTGTCCGCGGAAGAGTGCACGATCGATGCCCCCGATGCCCTGCACGAAGAGAAATCCGTCATCGTTGATGTGCGACACCATGAACCCGAGCTCATCGATGTGCCCCGCCAGCACGATGTGCGGTCCCTTGTCCGCATCGCCGAGGCGCGCGAAGGCGTTGCCGTAGGAATCGCTGGAAAACTCGTCGCAGCAGGGCGAAACGTAATCGGCCCAGACGCGTTGCGCCGCGGCCTCGAAACCGGACGGGGACGGCGTCGCGATGAGGCGTTCCAGGAACTTCAAAGGGGCCTTTTGCATGGAAACATCATGCGGGCCGTCCGCATCCGGGGCAAGACCTCGACGCGGACGCCTGCTTCGGGCAGCATGCACCCCTTTCGCGAATGAGTTTTGCCCGGTCCGTCTTGCATGAGCTGCGCCCGACCCTGCGCTTGGCGGCTCCGATCACCGCCGGCCAGGTCGGGCAGATGCTCATGGGTGTGGCCGACACCGTGATGGTCGGCCATGTCGGGACCCTGGCCTTGGCGGCCTGCTCGTTTGCCAACAACATCCTCATCGTTGTCGCGGTGACCGGATTCGGTGTCCTCACGGCGGTTTCCGTCCGCGTCTCCCATGCCCACGGGGCAGGCGTGGCGCAGTCCATGGCGCGGGCTCTGCATGCCGGTGTGGGCGTCTCGGTGTTCGGCGGCTTGGCTGCCGCGCTGCTCCTCCATGCCGTTTACCCGCTGACCCATCACCTTGGCCAGGCTCCCGGCGTCGTCGAGGAAGCCCGGAACTATCTGCTCATCGTCGGATGGTCGCTGATCCCCGCCTTTCTCACCACCTCGGCCCGCAACTACCTCGAGGCCCAGTCGCGACCGTGGCCCGCATTCTGGATCATGTTCGGTGGCGTGCTCCTCAATGTCGTCCTCAACTGGGTGCTCATTTTCGGCAACCTCGGCGCTCCGGCCATGGGTCTCACTGGGGCTGGCTGGGCCACCTTGATCAGCCGTGTCGCCGCCATGGTCGCGCTGGTGGTGTTTGTGTGGTCTGGAAGCTCCCGGCCCGTGGAGGCACTGCAAATGAACGCGGCTTGGTGGAAGAGCCAGATTGACTTGCTCCGCCTCGGGGTGCCTGCCGGCCTGCAGCTTCTCAGCGAGGTCGGGGCGTTCGCGTTTGCAGCCATCCTCATCGGACGTCTCGGTGCCGTGCCGCTGGCCGCCCACCAGATTGCCATCACCTGCGCCTCGACCACATTCATGATTCCGCTTGGTGTCGCGATGGCATCCACCGTCCGGATCGCACAGGCCACAGGGGCACAACGGCTGGATCTGCTGCGCCCGATTGCCGCGGGATCTTGGGGCATCGGACTTGCGGTCATGGCGGCCGCCGCCGGGTTGTTCCTCGTGGCCAACAAGTCCATCGCCTCCGCCTTCGTCCGTGACCCGGAGACCATCCGTTTGGCTGCGTCACTCCTGGTCATCGCCGGGATATTCCAACTCGTGGACGGCGTGCAGGTCGTCGGCTCCGGCCTTCTGCGCGGATTGCGCGACACACGAGGACCGATGCTGATCACCATCGCGGCGTATTGGCTCATCGCCCTGCCGTTGGGAAGCTGGCTCGCCTTCACCAAAGGTTATGGCGCGCAAGGCATGTGGTCCGGACTCGCGCTCGGCCTCTTCGTGGCCGCCGCCCTCCTCGTCCGGCGTTTCCTTGCGAAGACTGCCGGAACCGCGGCAGGTGATCCGCGTTTGACGACATAAACTGGTTGGACTGGTCTGTTTGGATGAGGAGGCGGCTGGAGAGACGATTTACCCCACGAAGCACGAAAAGCGGGCCACAGTATTTCAAACCGTCCATCGTCGATACCACGATGAAGAATAGAACCGGCTACCTCCCCGAGGAAGTTCAAAGCCGGTGAGGGTCCCGCGCGCAAGTCCCTGAAACTAGCTGCTTCCGGCGGCCTTGGGCTCGATGACCGTCAGACCATCGAAATAATCACGGTAATACCCGCGATCACGGGCCAACAGGCGGTCGGCATGGATGAATGCGTGCGCACCGATCAAGAAATCCGGCAGAACCCTGCGGGCCTGACCGGAGCGCTCGAGATACTTTGCGAACATGGCCCCGGCGAGCAGCGCCGATTCCGCCGTGGACGGAATGAATTGAATCTGCCAGTCCGCCAGAAATTCGCCGATCAATTCCGTCCCGAGCGCGGGAACGACCTCGGCCAGCACCGACTCGCCGATGATCAAAGAACCTTCCTGCATGGCTGCCGACAAAGCGCGCCCCGATCGGGCTGCCCAGAGAGGAGCGTCCACGATCACATCCAAGAGCACACTGGAATCCAGTGCCGTCCTCATCCGGCGTCGCGAATTTTCCCGAGGTAGGCATCCACATTGGCCGCCCCCGCAGGGAGGCTGCCGCGCCCACGCCACTTGTCCAACGGGCTCTGGGCCAAAACCTTGGTGACGACCAGACGCCCGGCCTCCTCGCGGAAATCCAATCGACTGCCTGCATGCAAGCCCAGCGCCTCACGCAGCGGTTTGGGGATGGTCACCTGCCCCTTCTCAGACAACGTGGCGTTCATACTTTAAGGGTAGGAATTCCTGCCGAATCTGTCAATTTCGAATGCCTTTGGGAGAAATAAGCGGACCTCGATTTTCTATGTCATAAACTCCGCTTGCTCTTGCCAAGCAATAAGCTGATTCCCCACGCTCACGGCATGCTCAACCCTGAGCCTCGCCCCACCGGAATCGCAAAAAAAAAGGGCCTGCGAAAGGCCCGTTGCAGAGTTGTGGGTTTTGAGCTTTGCCCTCTGCCAACTATCCCCGAAGGGCCCACAGGTTTTGATCTGAACGTTTCATAACTCCAACCCGAGGTTCTGTCAACATGCCTATACCAATCGAAATCGCAGCGCGCCGCTGGCGGGAAGATGAATTCTACAAGGATGCGGTCGTCATGGGCATCGACATCGGCCTTGAAGGGATTGGTGTGTGTGTGCGGCGCGGTCCACAAATCATCTTTCGACGCACACTCATCCGTGAGTTGGAAGATTCCGCGGCGCTGGAAGGACGGCGACTCCTTCGTTCATCGCGCCGCTGCCGACGCCGTCGGAAGCACCGGGATTTTCTGCTGAGACTCTTTTGTGAAAAGCATCTGCCGGGCGCATGGACGCCGGTGACGAAGCGTGTGCTGGAGCACCGTTGGCGCGGGTTGCAGGGACGGCTTGCGAGCCCGCATGCCTTGGTCCAATGCCTGCGGCACATCGTGGCGCACCGTGGCTTTTCCTACCATATGCACGGGGAAGGCGCGTTCCTGTGGGGTGACACGCCTGCCTACAAAGCTGCCAAGGCATGGTTGAAAGCGGCCTATTGCGACGAGAAGGTCGCCGATCTGCTGCGTCTGCAATCCGAGGACTTGGAATGGAAAGATGAAGAACGCGATGAGTTCGAGCGATTGCTTGTCGATGTGATCCTCCAAAGCAGCGGTCGCAGCATCGAGAATGTGTTGAACCGCCATCTCAACTCGCGCGACGCATCCGAACGCCCACGCTTTCGTGGCAATGCCTGGCCGAGGGAACATGTGCTCGATCATCTCGAGACG
The DNA here is from genome assembly GCA_014879535.1 of Chthoniobacterales bacterium. Classification (GTDB taxonomy): domain Bacteria; phylum Verrucomicrobiota; class Verrucomicrobiia; order Chthoniobacterales; family JACTMZ01; genus JACTMZ01. The sequence continues at coordinate 4,690 of JACSRX010000025.1, read as the reverse complement.
ATCTGCCGGCGTCATGCCGCATTTTTCGGAGGACCGGAACAGCTGGAGGCCGTCCTGCCAAAGCTGCGTGCCATCATCAATCACGAGCGGAAAAATGAAGCGGAGCGCCTCGCGCATGCCCGATCCAAGGCGGGACTTTGCGGATTTGCTCCAGCACTGCTCGGTCGCAATGATCTTCCCCGTGCGATGGCCGGCGATCCTGCGGTGCGCCGGCTCAACCTGCTCGACTTTCTTGCCTCGCGCCGGTTTGCGGCAAACGACGGGATGCTCCACCACGCCCCGGCAACATTCAACGGGCATGCATTGTCCCTTTTGGATACCGATCTTGCTGCCGTGGCATCGGGCCAGCCGCGCCCGAAGCTCGACCTGAAGGAACTCAAGAAGACCTTGGTGGAGGTGCTGAATGGCATCCTGGGGTTGACCGGCCGGCAGGCTTTGAAGTTGGAGCCCAAATCGGTGGTCAACGAAGACTACTTCAAGCAATTGAAGGACCTGCTCGCGCAACGCCGCTCCGCGATGGACAAGCGCGCCCGGTTGTCTGCGGAGGTTGCCGAGACGCTGGTTGCTCCGATCGCAGCCGCGGGAGATTGGTCCAAGGACTTCATCTCGGTGCATCTGGCTGACTATCGAAAGGCTCGTATCGGCCAGCAAAGGCAGCACATCACCTCGCCGCAGGTTGAATTCCTGCTTGGGCGCGAAGGCCGGAGGGAGGGCTATCTGCAGCGTTTGTTTGCGATGCCCTCCGTGCGGGAAGCCGCCGGATGCGATCGCCCCGACTATGTCGTCATCGAAGTGGTTGGCGGCGCCGCACGGAACAAGCGGGAAGCCAATGAGATCAAGAAAGCCCAAGCAGATGCGCGCAAGCGCAAGGAGAAGCTTGCCGCCGAGTTTGGAATCGATCCCGGTGAGCGCAGAGGAGCGACGGCTTTGAAGCTCGACCTTTTTGACCAGCAGCGCGGCCTGTGTCCTTATTGCGGCAAAACCATGGGTTCTCCACAAGACCACGGACTGGACCTCGATCACATCTTTCCAAACACGAAGGGTGGAACCAGCGAACGGCGGAATTTGGTCCTCGCGCACCGCGCCTGCAACGCCGCCAAAGGACGGCGCCTCCCCTTCGAGGCGGCACAGGCGGGGCTCCTGCCGCTTGATTGGGCGGCCATCCTTGAAGTCGTGAAGCCGATGAAATGGGGCGCCATCGATCCCGAAGGCCTCCCGCGCAGCAAGCGCCATATCTTCGAGCAACTTCGGGTCAGCAGCGAATGTCCCGACTGGGGCAATCTCACCCGCCAGAGCCAGATTGCCCGCGAGTTGCGTGAAGCCACTGCGGCGTGGCTCGGCATCGCCGGTGATGTCTCCGCCACGGCCCGGCGCATTGGCACGCCGACAGGTTTGCACACAGCGGTTTGCCGCCGTGCATGGCGCGACCAGATTCCTTCCAAGAACCGTGGTGACCTCACCCATCACCTTTGGGATGCCATCACCGTGAGCTTCATTCCGCCCGGGAAGGGTCTGAACACCATCGATTACGGCGGCATCTTCTACCATGCAAATCCGGAGGATGCCTCCAGCACTAAAATGCGCGCATTGCCGCTCTGTCCCGATTTGTCTGCGCCGGAGTCACGGAACAGCGAGTGTCCCGTGGAGCACCCTCGGCGTTCCAATTCCAAGCAGAGCCGATTCGACAAGTCCATCTACGGCAAAGACCCGTCCGGACGTTACTTCATCCGCAAACCTCTGGTGAAAGGCGAGAAGCCCGCCCACGATGCACACGCCTTGTCTGAAGCTCTTCGCTTTGCACAGATTCCAGAACACAAGATTCCGTCGGTGAAGGCGATTCACCGCTGGCTCACCGACGAGGGTGCCGAGCCCTTGAAGCTCCGCGATGGAACTCCTGTCCGATCACTGCCGCTGGCTGCCCAGAAGGCGGGAACAGACGTCACCCGCATCACCCATCGCAACGACCACGGGAAAGCCATCGGCATGCGTGTGGCTACCGAGGCCAATTGGCGAATTGAGGTGTGGCGCTCCGTCAAAAATGGACAGGAAAAACTCGCCACGCGAGTAATCCCCCACCCGCGCTGTCTCGTGAACCTCCGCCGGACGCACGGTGAACGCGTCTGGCGCAGCAAACACCCCGACGGCGGCACGTGGCGCAGCCGGATATCTGGCCCGCTGCCGCCATTTTCAAAGAAGATCGGCCATTTTGAGAAGGGCATGGTCCTGAAAGTCCCGCTGAAGAAAGACGGGGCGGTGGCAGATTCGTTCGAAGGTGCCTACGTCATCCATTGGTATCGCGTGACGGCGCTGAAATCTAAGGGCAGTGTGGAGTTCAAATTAGCCACCGTTAAACCGCCCACTACAAATTCTCTCGAAAACTGGCCCTTCCCAGACCTTCCTGCTGCAGCGTTCGTTAAGGAGCAGCAAAGCGCCTCAAGTCTTGCCATGCTCCTGCGCGGGCCGTGATCCACCATCTCGTCCTGCTCGGCGAACGTCCCGTCTTCCACATTCAGGACGGAAAGCTGGTCTCCGGCTCGCGCCGAATAGCAATCCAGAGCTTGGGCAGCGTCCAGTGCTTTTCCGCCGAGGCCCGTTGGTCGCAAAGCGCTTTGGAATTTCTGTCTTCGCAGTGTCCATGCATCATGGCGCGTTGGGACAAACACACGGCCAAGTGGCGCACCTTCTCGCTTGCCCGGCGTGCGAGGCACGTCAATCCCGACGCCCTTTGGAGGCTTTGCCGCCTGTCCCCTCCGCAGGCCACTCAACTTGCCAATGCCCTTCTCTGGACCAAGGTTTGCAATCAGCACCAGATGCTGCGCTCGTTCGATCCCCTCCTGCCGGAAAAACCCCGCCTGAAGGAGAATTCCTTCAGCCGAATTCTCCGGCTCGAGGCACAATATTCCCGCTACTTCTGGCCGCGCTACTTCTCGGCGCTCTCGGACGACCTTTTCCAGCGTGAAAAACGCAAGCCCACCCGCCCGCTCAACGCCGCTCTCAATTACGGTTACGGCTTTCTCTACCACGCCATCGAGTGGCAATGCCTCGCCAGCGGCTTGGAGCCGACCGTGGGCCTCATCCATCGGCTCCGCCGCAACCGCCCGAGCCTCGTATGCGATCTCATCGAGCCCCTGCGCTGCACAGTCGAGCTCACCGTCGTCCGCCATCTTGACCAAGTGAAAGAGCCGCGCCTGCTCGCGGGACGCTTTGCCGAGATGTTGGAAACCCCCTTCCGATACCGCGATGGCAACTACCGTTTGCGCACGATCATACGCCTCATGGTCGAATCCTTTGTGGCCAGCCTTTCCGGTCGTGCCGACTTCCACCCCTTCGTTCTCCATGCTCGTGATGCTTGCGTATGACGTGCCCGAGCAGAGGCACCAAACCTTCCTCCGAAAGGAGTTTGAGCGCGTTGGCGGCCAGCGCGTCCAATACAGCATCTATCTCTTCCGGGGGGAACCTCACGAGTGCGAACGAATCATCCGTTACATGCGCCGCGCCGCCCGGCAGATTCCTGGCGACATACGCCTTTTCCCCATGGAGGAAAGTATCTGGGACGCCCAGATCGTCATCGCCGAAATCGCTGCTAACACCCAGCGAGTCGCCACACTCCAGAAATTCGTGATCGTGTGGGATTAGAAAGAGGCTGCTATTCAACAGGTTGGAACTGTCGAATAGCAGATGGCTCCGATGGGAGCACGATCAAAACGCTCGAAAGCGTTCAGCCCCAGCTTGGACATCAATAGCAGATGGCTCCGATGGGAGCACGATCAAAACGTATTTCCGGAACTGCTCGAGTCCGTGGGGCTAATAGCAGATGGCTCCGATGGGAGCACGATCAAAACGCGAGGTGCGCATCTACCGCTACACCGTCGAGAATAGCAGATGGCTCCGATGGGAGCACGATCAAAACGACACTTGTCGCGCGACAGGTCTGGAACTCCTAATAGCAGATGGCTCCGATGGGAGCACGATCAAAACGGAGCGGGCGGGAGGATGGCGGCGGGGTTGACAATAGCAGATGGCTCCGATGGGAGCACGATCAAAACCCAAGCACGGCACCTGGTCGAGCCCCGCCTGCAATAGCAGATGGCTCCGATGGGAGCACGATCAAAACGTAGTCGATCACGAGTTGAGCCAGTTCCGACAATAGCAGATGGCTCCGATGGGAGCACGATCAAAACGCCGTCACCGCCGACACACTTCGTCCCTCCGCAATAGCAGATGGCTCCGATGGGAGCACGATCAAAACATCGGCGCAGGCTTGACGTAGTAGGACACCGCAATAGCAGATGGCTCCGATGGGAGCACGATCAAAACTCATCACCGGCATCCGCAACATGGTCATCGGCAATAGCAGATGGCTCCGATGGGAGCACGATCAAAACTTGGTCTTGTGCGGGTTTGCTACCTCCATCCCAATAGCAGATGGCTCCGATGGGAGCACGATCAAAACGTCAGCACCTCCGTGTCCGTGTCGATCCCTGTAATAGCAGATGGCTCCGATGGGAGCACGATCAAAACCTTCCGGCCCAAGCGGTCGGCCTGTTGGACGTAATAGCAGATGGCTCCGATGGGAGCACGATCAAAACATGTTCGCCGCGTTGATATTGATGTCCGACCGAATAGCAGATGGCTCCGATGGGAGCACGATCAAAACGGAACGGATGCCGCACATCACGCGATCGCCGGA
>JACSRX010000091.1 GCA_014879535.1 Chthoniobacterales bacterium | reverse complement strand
CCTTGGGCGCGACCAGCACCGGGATGGGCCCGGGCTCGGTGGTGCCCTGCTGGAAAACGGCTTGGATTTCCCCCTCCACGGTCTGCTCGTGCCGGAGACGAACCGTGGTTGTGGCTCCCGGCTGCACCGCGAAGCTGGTTGCTCCCTCCGCCGAGCTGACTCCATCCGGCAGCGTGAGTTCGAACCGGCCCTCCATGCCGCCGGTATTTTCCACGACGAACTCCGTTTCCCCCGCCGTCCTGAAGTCGATAACAGGCGTGCGCACCTCCAAACGCGGGGGAACGGCGGGGGCCGAGAAACTCCGCGATTCCCCATGAACCGCCGTGGAAAATGTCACTTTGAATTCCTCCGTGCCGCCCCGCTTTTCCGAAGGGATGCGCAGTGTCACCTCCCGCAGTCCTCCCGGCTCCAAGGAAGTTTCCTGCGGTGCCTCGACAAGCCCGGGCGGCTGCACGGAAATGGTCACCGTCTGCGGCTTGGTTGAAAGGTTGACCAATTCCATCGCGGCCACTCGCGAGTCATCGCTCCTGAGGCGCAGTTCGCTTGAGGTGGTCTTGACGGCAAACGGCGGCATTCCTTCCCCGACCAACGCGACCGAGACGCCGGGATTGTCGCGGGGAGCGGGTTGAATTCTCTCCGGCGCCGTCAGGCCGGTTTTGAGCGGCGTGAAATGGATCGCGATGTTGGTGCTGCGCCCTCGTCCGAGCTCCACATGGCCGTTCCCCTCGATGTGGAAGGGGGCGGGCGTCCGCACCTCGCCGCGCAGGACCCCTCCACCGAGGTTTGTCAGGGCCAGCACCCCGGAGGACGACTCGCCGACCACCGCTGTGAATTCGAGCAGGCTCGGAGCACCGAGCTGAGGCGGTTCGTCCGTGATGTTGACGGTGACCGTCCCCGTGGCTCCCCGTCCGCTGATCGGAGCGGTGACGCGGTAGCTGAACTCGTCCGTGCGTGATGTCTCATCATCACCGTGGGTGTAAACCACATGGGCCGGTCCCTGGCGGTTGGGGTCCGGCTCGTCGAGTGCGGACAGTCTCCCGTGGCGCGGTGGCGCAATGATCTCGTAGCGCAGGAGGTTGTTGTGGCGTTCAATGCCCTTGAGCATGATGCGTCCTTGTCCGCCGCGCGGAATTTCGACGGTGGGGCTTTCCGCCACCACCAGGGCGGGGGGCGGTTTTTTCGGGGCCGCGTCGGCAGGGGATGCCGCCCATGGCAGGGATGCGGCGATTGCCAAGCACACAAGACCGGCACGCACGAAGGCAACAAAGCAAATGAGATTGAAAATGGCGAGCGGAACCCTACGTTGCGGTCCATGGCTCAGGGCAAACGTTGCTGGCTGGCCGGTCTGATTTCGGTTGCCGTCTTGTGCGGTGCGGCGGCCGAATCGCCGGTGCTTGTGGCCCCCTCCGAACTCATCGTTGTTCAGGATCCTCCCAAGGTTGTCCCGCGGGTTTTGGACAAGGGCAAGCCGGACAACACGCGCCTCACGGTTTCCCTCGGCCGCCAGCGGGCCTATCTGTTGGTGGACGGCGAAGTTGCCATCGACACTCCTGTCTCCACCGGCAAGCGACGGGGGCTCACTCCTTCCGGGGAATACTCCATCATCAACAAATCCGCCACCCACCGCACGAACATGCACGGCGACTTCATCGACAAGGCGGGAAGGGTGCTGCGCTCCGGCGTGAGCACGCGCATCGACTCCGCGCCGAGCGGGACGACATTCCGGGTGGTTCCGGTCCAATATTTCATGCAGCTTACACCGGAGGGCCTCGCCCTGCATGCCGGGCGTCTTCCGGGGTTCCCCTCGGCGGACACGGCGGTGCGCTTGCCGGCGGACATCGCCCCGCTGATCTACCAGCGCGTGAAGACCGGCACACCGGTCAAGATCGAGGAGTGACGCAGTTCGCGCCGCATCCACGTCCCCTCAAATCCTGGTGCCATCCGGAACGACCGTGTTCTTGGGGATGATCACGATGCCGTCGCGGATGAAATAGTTCTCCCCGTCGTGTTCCTGGGGCTTGCCCTCGGGACTGATGACGACGTTCTCCCCGATGCGCGCATTCTTATCCACGATGGCGTCGGTGATCTTCGTGTTCCGTCCGATGCCCATCGGAGGGGCGCCCGTCGGGGCCGAGGTTTGGGATTCGTAGAAGTCCGCGCCCATCATGACCACATTCCTAAGTTCGGCCCCCGCCTCGATGATGCTGCGGATGCCTATCACGCAGCGGTCGAGCATGGCGCCGGTGATGATGCAGCCGTCGGAGACCACGGCGCGGTTGAGGGAGGCACTGTTGATCTTGCTTGCCGGAAGGAAGCGCGGGCGGGAATAAACCGTCGCCCCGGGCCGGTAGAAGCTGAACGGCGGCTCGATCTCTGCAAGCGCGAGGTTGGCTTCGAAGAACGAGCGGATCGTGCCGATGTCCTCCCAATATCCCTGGAAGACATGCGCCTGCACCCGGCTGTGGCCGATGGCGGCCGGGATGACGTGCTTTCCGAAATCGTCGAAATTGTTGTCGAGGCAGCGCACGAGCACGTTTCGGTTGAAAAGGTAGATGCCCATCGAGGCTTGGTAGTGTTCGCTCCCGGGGGGGAGGCCCAGCTCGGCAAGCAGCGGATCGGGGATGCGGAGGCTGTCGAGCACCTCGGGCTTGGTCGGCTTCTCGACGAAGCGCGTGATGCGCCTCTGCGCATCGGTGTGCATGATGCCGAAACCCTCGGCTTCGCGGCGTCCGACGGGAAGCGTGGCGATCGTGATGTCGGCGCCCGTGGCGACGTGGCCGGCCATCAGCTCGCGGAAATCCATCTGGTAAAGCTGGTCCCCGCTCAGGATGAGGAACCATTCCCAGGGCTTTTCGAGAAAGTAGCAGAGGTTCTGGCGCACGGCGTCCGCAGTCCCCTGATACCAGCCGGCACCGGTCGGCGTCTGCTGCGCGGCGAGGATCTCGACGAAACTTCCGGAACTGAAGATGTCGAACTTGTAGGTGCGGCTGATGTGCTGGTGAAGCGATGCGGTGTTGAACTGCGTGAGCACGTAGATGTCCCGCACCCCGGCGTTGAGGCAGTTGCTGATGGGGAT